>CALDOX010000046.1:0-3847 GCA_937912005.1 uncultured Alphaproteobacteria bacterium | reverse complement strand
CCGATATTTTTTCAACGGTCACTTTCACATCGGACATAAAACCGTCGTTCGTTTCAGGCGTTTTCTTTTCCGTTTCGGAAGCGGAGCTTTCAAAAAGCCAGTTTTTCCTGCCCTTTTCATTGACGGATAAGTAGATTTCCGGCTGAATTAATTTTATATCGTCAATGACAATGACTTTATCAAACAAAGGCATGATTGCGACGGATATTTCGGCTTCCTTCGCCTCTGCCATGGATTGCCTTTCCCCCCAATCGGCATCGGCGAATGAAATCTGTTTTATTCTTAGTGTCGGCACCCAAGACATTTTCAAGCGTATATCGCCCAAGGATAATTTCCGACCGGTGTGATCAAAGACTATTTTTTCTATCCGGGGTTTATATGTATTTAAATCAAACCGATAAACAAAAACGGAACCGGCAATTATACCGATCAAAAAAACAGCCGATAAAACGATAAACAACCATTTCAAAATTTTTTTCATTTTAAAGCGACCGTCCTTTGAACATATAAAAACCCCTTAAAGACTTTTTGAACAATTTCAGACGAATTTGCAATGTGTAAATCATTCAATGCGGCATCTCAGCACAGAAGGGAGGGAGCTTTTAAAAGAGTATAAGTTTTTGAATTGTCCGTAAAAACAAAAAGAACCCGTTGAAAACAAAGGGTTCTTTTGTAAAATGGCGGAGAGGGGGAGATAATATGTTAGCACTCCATCTTTTTGTTTAAAATCAAACAGATACATCTGAAAAACTCCCCGCCACTCCGGTTTTATTAGCAATTTCATTAGCAGAATCATTAGCAGCTTTATTAGCAACTTTTTATATATTATCAATGTATATATATCTTGTAAAGCGTGCTTGCTTCATTTTCTCTTTGATCTCTTGATAATCTGATATTTATCTGATATTATCTGATATATCAGATGTGGGAGAAAGCCATGAAAGAAGATATAAAGACCGAATTTAAACGCGAATACACAGACGAAATCAAAAAGACAATTATTGCTTTTGCCAATACCGAAGGCGGTACTTTATATATCGGCATCAATGATGATGGTTCCGTTTCCGGAATAACCGATACGGACAAAACGGTTTTGCAGATCACCAGTTCCCTGCGCGACACCATTCGTCCCGACGTCATTTCCTTAACAAAGATTTCCACAGAAAACCGCGATGGAAAAAACATTATTGTCGTTCGTGTTCAAAGAGGAACGGCAAGGCCTTATTATTTAGCCGCGAAAGGTCTTCGTCCCGAAGGGGTCTATATTCGACACGGATCTTCCAGCATACCCGCATCAGAAGCCTTTATCGTTGAAACGATCAGAGAAAACGCTCAGTCCTTTGAAGCGGAACGATCTTTAAACCAAGACCTCAGCTTTGAACAGGCAACCAAATACTTCAAACGAAAAAATGTGGGATTCGGAAACTCTCAGAAGAAATCCCTCGGATTGATTGATGAAGACGGAACATACACGGTTTTGGCTTTGTTGTTGTCCGACCAAAATCCTTATTCGATCAAACTGGCTGTTTTTGACGGAGAAAGTAAAAACGATTTCCGAGACAGAAGGGAAATAAACTGCTCCGTCTTGAAACAGGTTGAAGAGGCGTATGAGTTTATTGATAAATCCAACAGGGTACGCTCGGAATTTTCAGGATTGGAAAGAACGGACAGATTTGATTATCCGAAAGAAGCCCTCAGAGAAGCCTTGTTAAATTGTGTCGTTCATCGGGATTATGCTTTTAGCGGTCCTATTTTAATCAGCATTTTTGACGATAGGATCGAATTTGTTTCTATCGGAGGATTGGTAAAAGGGCTGAAAAAAGAAGATATATTCCTCGGAATTTCTCAACCTCGGAATCCTAAATTGGCAAATGTTTTTTATCGGTTGCGATTGATAGAGGCGTATGGAACGGGAATTTTGAAAATCAAAGAAGCCTATTCAAAGACTGTTCAAAAACCCGTCTTTGAAATAACGGACAACGCTTTCAAAATTGTTCTGCCGAACATAAACGCGCGCGTGAAAAATGATATGGATCAGACTTTAAGCTCAACGGACGCGACCATTCTTAACTGTTTTGAAACCGGAAAATTCCATACCAGAAAAGAAATACAGGACAAAACCCGATTTTCTCAATCCACCGTCATCAAATCGTTAAAGAAACTGGAACAGAACGGTTTAATCATACGAAAAGGGAACGCCCGAACAGTAGCTTATTCCAAGGCCTAGTCTGATTTCGATGTCGCATTTATAGAAAAAACGATTGTCGTCGCCTTTGAGCCGTTTTTAACCTGATGACAATTATCTTTCCATTGGCGATATGTAGCTCAAGCAGTAGATGCGAAACCGTGAATGGAGGCGGAAACGTTAAAAAATCAGAATGTTTCCCTATTCGTCCGAAAAGTTTTTCAAGTGACTGACGATGGCGTTTGAAAACCTTTCGATGTACTTCATCGGAAATAAAGCCGGAGAAAACGATTTTTTATAAGAAATAGTCTTTTAAAATTCAACGCCTTAAAATATTACAAAATAATGACAAAAAATAAATTGACAAAAGTATGGCGTTTGACCCATCATTAATAAGTATTATGATGGTTTAGAACAAAACCTCGTTCGAGCGTTTTTAGAAAAAATATTAAATCATTAGAAGCTTTATATTTAAAAGGATTTTATAAAATGAATATTAAGGATTCAATATTTCCTATTTTTTTTGAGTATTCTGATTATCCAGCTCAGTCAGGTACCTGTTTTGTTTTGAATTTTTCTAACAGTTTTTTCCTTGTTACGGCGTATCATTGTATAGAAGGGCACGATCTTAATATGATAGCGATAACAAATTTCCGTAGTAAAAAAGAAAAAATATCCTTGCCTATTTCTTCAATGTTATATGGAAAAACCAAAACAAAACCCGAGGTCAATTTAGATATAGCTGTTTTTGTAATTGACAAAAAAGCGGTCTCAAGATCTGTCACGAAATCTATAGGAGGAGGAAAAATAAACGAGGTTATTAAAAATGAGACCAACAATCCCATAATGAGAACTCTTTGCAAATATACTTCGGATTTAAGAAGCATAGAGTATTCAAAAAAGGTACTGGATGAATCTAATAAAGAAATTAAATCTTTGGTAAATAATGCAAATAATTCCTTAATCGAAGTAGCCGCCCTTTCTCTTTCCGACAAACCGATACAATTTAACAATATTTATACAATCTATGGCTTTCCTCTTGCTCTTGGGTCGTGGAGCGAAAATAGCATTGATAGAAAGGCAGAATGTTTAGAAGGAACAGACGCTGCTATCTATGGAGCAATGGGAGATTCTTATTCTTTAGCCATAAAAAAACAAAACAATAATTTTGACGGTTTTAGCGGAGCACCAGTTCTTACAAAAGATAATCTTGTAATAGGCATTGTATCATATACAGCAGAAAAAAAACTAGTTTTTATATCATCAGAAAGAATAAAAGAAATTATAGAACATTCTTTATCGATGAAATCCGTTTGAACACAACTACGTTATGATGCAATTAGACGAATATTGGGCGAGGGGTTTCTCCGCCCCAATTTTTCGAAAAACGATTTTATTCTTTTTCAAATCTTTGTGCCTATATCTAATTTTAGGAGAAATTGTTCTTCTTTTATTAAATGGCATGTAGGAGGAACAATCGAAAAACAAAAAAGGTGCCTTAATTGAAAGACACCTCTAATTTGCTGGGAGATTTTTTATTTTTTTACGGCTTCTCTCGCCTGAATTCAACTGCATAGATTTGTTCTTATCTCCCGTCAAGAGAAACCGTAAAATTAGAACATTCCATCAGATCAACAGCTTTTTCCATTATAATATCTCCCC
>CALDOX010000045.1:0-33748 GCA_937912005.1 uncultured Alphaproteobacteria bacterium | reverse complement strand
GGAAAATATGCTGTTTGGGTGCGAATGATTGAAAAAAAATACGCGCCGGATTTTGAAAAAACTTTCCCGAAAAGCGGCAAGGTCGATCATGCTTTTTCTTCGGCGGAAAATCTTGAAGCCGCTAAAGCGAAAGGTTTGGATTTGCGGGAAGAAGACGGCATCGTCCGCGTTTTCTGGCAGGGAAATGCCGTTCCCGCATTTGACGGGATTTTCAGCATACCGTCAAAATGAAACGTCAGGTTCTGACGCATCGGTGCGCTATATTAAACATAAATCGTGCGGATTTGGCTCTGCTTGTTGCGCACGTTAAACATCAACTAAAGGGAGGACATCATGTCTAAAGCTATAAAAATTTATGCGATCTCGCCGGAAAAGGATTACGCGGGTATCGAGTTTTTCTTCAAACATTTAGAGAATTTCCTGAACCATAAGGAACAAATTCTGCAATGTGAGGATCTGTATCGCATACCGATCGCCGGAATGGGAATTTGCGGTTTATTTTTAGGAGAATGCCCCGTTTGTTTAGGCGATTTGATGCTTTTATATCAGGACGCGTGGAAATTCAATCAGGGCGAAGATACCAGATATTTGATTCATATGGCGGGTTCGCCCTTGTCCGGCAGAAATTCGTGTTCGTTTTGGAGTATTACGGAACAAAAAATCGTAAGTGGAGAGATAGAAAGTTTTTCCCATGCGTTTATCCCGTTGAATGAAGTAAAACGGAAAAATCCGAAATTCAGTCTGAATATTGAAAAAGTTACAGGCGAACTGCTGTTTTTATCCGAACAACTGATCGATTTTTACACAGATTTCATCATTGAACGTCAAGAAAAACAACAGCAACAGGAAACGGTGGATATTCTGCAAGGAATCATCGATCCGAACCCCGATAAAAACGGTGTCAACGCGTTGATGCGGTATTGTCAGGCGGGGGATATGGGCGCAATACGGTTGGTGTGGAAACATTCCCGCGAACAGTTCGACGCCAAGACGAAAGAGGAACTGACACCCGTGAACTTTGCGGCGAAGCACCTGCGCGTTTTGCAATTCCTGTTCAAGCACGGCAAAACGGATTTTTCCGTTTCTCCCATCGCTTCGGCGTGCGAGGTTAAAGACAATGTCGAAAAGCGGCTTGATTTGTTGTTTGCCATCGGCGCGGACATCAACGAAAAGAACGATGACGGCGAACCGCCGATCGTTGTTGCGGCGGAAGCCTTTAACGTCAAAGCGATCCGCTGGCTTGTCGCACACGGGGCGGACACGTCGGCGACGAACGCGAACGGCGAAACGGCGCGGGACATCGTTCTGAAAAACAAAGACATCTTTAATTGGCAGGAAATTCTGAAACTGCTTTAACAAGCGTCAGGTTTTGACGCACCAACAGACTATAATACCTTTATTGAACATCAAAGAGGAGAATAAGCCATGATCGATATGAACACCGTTACCGACGAACAGGCGGATTACATGAACACGCCGATGGAAGCGATCGAGGAAATCGAAATGTTGTTAGACGAACTGGAGGCGTTTTTTCCGAACGAATTGGAGGATTATCCGGAAACGGATTTTTGCGAACGGGTGGCACGCCGTATGGTATGGGACATTCCGAAGGGCTTTGCCGAATTACCCGAAAAGTTCCGCGCGGCCGCTTTTCATCACGCCGTTCTGACCGATGATGCCGATATTGTCGAAGCCTTTATCGCGGAGGCAAAAAGTGCGAAGGCGGACATCAATACCGACTTTTGCGATCCCGAATACGGCGTTTCGCCGTTGATGCGGGCGTGCCTTAACAAGTGCAAAAATTCGTTTTTAACTTTGGTCGAAAAAGGCGGTGCCTCCCTGTCCGTCAAAGACAATCTCGGGCGCGGTTTGGCGTATGCATGCCTGTTTTCGCATAATTTAGCGTTTATGAAGTGGGCAAAAAAGCACGGTGTCGAATTCGATCTGAACAATCCGGTTGACGCGGTTTTGCCTCTGGCGGGGGCGGAAGGCTCGAAAGCCGTTCTGAAATGGCTGATCGAGGTTTTGGGCGGTAATGTGAATGTCGCCGATGCGGAAGGGCATACGGCGATGTATTACGCCTGTATGTTCGAGGCGCGGGAAAACATTCTGTACCTGATCGACAAAGGCGCGTATCCGACAGAATTGGCGGGAAACGCATTCAAAACGATTGTTAACAGGATCAAAGAACTGCGGGCGCAAAGACCGTCCGACGTTATCAACTTTGAAATCGACCGCGAAATCCAAAAGCTGAAAGATTTCGCAGGCAAGATTTAACCGTTGGAAGGACGCTTTGAAAATGACCGGACTGCCGAGAAGATTTGAAAGGGAACAGGAAAGAGTTGATCGCAAACTTGAACCGCTTTTCTTTGACGAAGTGATAAACGTTTATATGGAAAGCGACTTTTTCGCAAAGCTTTGCTGTCGTGAAGTGTGGGGGCTTGAAAGCGGGTTTATTGCTTTGCCGCAGGAATTGCGGGCGATCGCCTTTCATCACGCCGTTCTGATCAACCGCAGCGACATTTGCAAAGCCGTCCTTCGCGCTTCAAATACTTTGGGAACGGACATCAATACCGACTTTGTAACGGATTTTTGCGGGCTTCCTCCGCTGATGACGGCGTGCCGTAATCATTGCAAGCGGTCTTTCCTGACCTTGGTCAATGACGGCGGAGCGGATTTGTCCGTTTCCGACGAAGACGGATATACTTTGGCGCGGGCGTGTGTTGAATCACGGGATTTGTCCTTTGTGCAAATGGCGCAAAAATACGGTGTCGTGTTTGATGTGACCGATCCGGTTGACGCTTTGGTTTCCTCAGCGGCCGGAAATGATGCGTGGGATATTTTTGGGTGGCTGATAGGAGACCTTCACGGCGATGTAAACCAAACCGGTGAAGACGGTTTTTCCGCTTTGGATTACGCTTGCCGGCGGGAAAAGAGAAACGTTTTTCTGTATCTGCTTGACAAGGGAGCAAAAATGACGGACAAGCGCGAAGCTCTGTTCGGCTTCATCATCGACCAGATTAAGGAATTGCAAAAACAACCGTCGTCAAAAATGATTGACAACCGGATAGACCATCACATCAACACGTTGCATTTTCTGATGAATAGAGCGTGATTGCGGACAGAAAAGGTATCGGGTATGATATATTTCAATAACCGTTCATACAGCCGAAAATCAAAGGAGCCGACGATGAGAAAAAAAGAAGATAAAGCGGAACAAGGATCTTATGCCCGTTTTACCAGAGTGTTGGATTTGGCCGTCAGAATGTTCGGACGGGCTTTGACAAAAGACGAAATCTGCCAAATTATGAAATGTTCAAAACGGACGGCGGATCGCTTAATCGGATGTTTTCAGGAAGTGTATGCCAACGGTTTGAAAGAAGTATCAGATGGCGGAAAGAAAAAATGGTCAATTCTCGGCGGACAAACGCTTCCTAAATCTTTGGAAATAGATGACGAGGATTTGTTGCTTCTGAACAATCTTGCCGATCTGATGAAGCAACAAAACAGGGATACGGACAGCGACCGCCTGATGAAACTCCGCGCTCAGATTGTTCGGGCTATCGGAAATAAAGAGCAAGAATTAAACAATTTTGATTTTTCGGAAGGAAATGTCTTCCGTCCGGGAATAAGAACAAAAATCGACCCTGAAATCGTCAAAACGATTCGTCAGGCGATCAGGGAAAAGAAAGTCATCAATATCGAATACCTTAGTAAGAAGAGCGGAAAAATCAGCGAAGGCGCAGTTGAACCATATGGCATTTTATACAGCGATCGAGCGCAATATCTGCTGGCACGCCACTGGGATGATTATTTCGGTGATGAGATTCATCAATTCCTCTTATCAAACATTCGGTCTGCCATAATGACGGATGCGGAATTTGAAGGCGTCGATTTCGATATGAACGAATATACGAAAGACTCTTTCGGAGTGTACCGCGAAGAACCGTACGATGTCGAATGGAAGTTCACTGCGAAGGCCGCGCCTGAAGCGGAAAACTTCATCTTCCACCCCGGACAGGAAACGATCAAAAACGAAGACGGCACGCTGACTGTGAAATTTCGCGCGGGCGGCACGCTGGAAATGGCGTGGCATTTGGCGACTTGGGGAAAGCAGGTCGAAGTTATCAAGCCCGCCGATTTCCGGCGACGTGTCAGAAAAGCCGAACAGCAACGCTGGAAATAAATTTTCGTTTGTAAACAGTCGGTCAGTCCTCTATACTATGCCTGTCTGATTTCTTTGTCGGACAGGGACTTCACAATCCCTTGCACAAACCGGTGCGGTTCAGAGATGCCGCATCGTAACCAAAAACAAAATCTCCCGATCCTACGACCGGGAGATGATGTTATGTTCAGGCATATTGCCAAAAGCATCATGCCGTGTTTGTGCGGTTTGTGAACTCCCGGTCGCCAAGGGGAAAAATCCTCCGGCGACCGATCGTTTTTTGGTGTAACACAAAACAACGACAAAACCTGTCGTTTGCGGAGGTAAAATGTTAGAAAAATTCTTTGAAGACTCCAGAACTTTGGATTTGATGAGATCCGAAACGGTTTTTGAAATCCTGTCCTTAAAAGAGGAAAACAGTAGCAATCTTTTAGCGTGGTTACTTGATCCGAAAGAAAGTCACGGACAAGGCAATAAATTCGCCATGCATTTATTAAAAGCCTGTGCGGAAAATGGAAAAGTTTATGCCTATACAGCAGGCGAAAGGAACAGAAACCTTGATGTCGGAAACAAGGAATATTTTAAAAATGCCGTTGTTTGGACGGAATATCCGGTAACAGACTATCTGGGTGGGCGAAACGGTAAAATAAACGGCAGAATCGATATTTTGCTTGTTGATGTCGAGAACGATCTGGCAATGGTAATAGAAAACAAATATGGCTCGCAAGAACATGACGATCAATGCCGAACGTATAAAAAAGCCCTGATGCAACTATGCAAAAATCGTCCTGAAATGAAATTCGTTTTTGTTTATTTAGACCTTTATGGAAACGAAGCTTCTCAAAAAGAATTTTATAATTTGTCTTATGACGAAGTTTTAAGTTTTAAACCTAAATTAGATAAAAGCACAATGGCGTGGCGTTTGCTTGAAAGCTTGGAGAAAGATGTAAACGGGATAGAAGAAAATGACCGGCTTCTAAAAGAATTATGTGAAGACTATGGCGAAGAATTAGAGAGATACGTTTCTAAAGGATTATACCGTTCTTCAAAAAAAGGCGTTTTGGACGATTATTTTAAAACCGGCGATAATGAAGTATTGCGCTATGCCGAATATGAAGGCGTTATCGGCGATATATTGAATTTCAAAAAACACCAGAGCAAAGTTTTCGATGTTCGATATGACGAAAAATTCAGCGACTTTTTGAAGAAAAACAACTTGGATTTTTCAGAAACGGATTATACGGATTACGGCGTATTAACGTTTTCGCGGGAATGCTTTTGCAATGAAGCGGATAAAATGCGTTGGGCTGTATATGGGCAAATTGCCAAAGAGAAGAAAGGCTATTCGTTGAAATTGATATATGGCTGCAAAAAAGACGATACAGCCATGCAAAAAAAGCTGAAAAAGTTTTTGAACGGTCAATTATCACATACAGAAACCTATATTGTAACAAGCAATATAGCCGAACTATTTAAAGTGACCGGTAAATTGGTCAAAGATTTAAACGAAGCCGAAAAACTTTTCCAAGGGTAACGTCAGGTTTTGTCGTTCTTCTGTGTAAAGTAAAAATACACGGCCAAAATCCGTCTTGTCAGACAAATATTGCTAATATGAAAGGAAAGAAAATGAGGAAAATATTTACAGTTATGGGGGTCGTTTTAAGTTTATCCGCTTGTTCGACACCGCAACAAATGGCAAAAGAAATGATACCGCAAGAAGTTATTATATCTCAAACGCCGGGATATTCTTCCGCGCCGGAATGGATAACCATAAAATCTGGCGATGTTAAGGATGTTCGCTTTCAGGTGGAGATGGCTGAAGCTGATGGCGATGCGATGACTTCTGCTGTTGAAAAATTGGCAGGCCGAGAAGCTCGCCGTGCTTTTGCAGCGTCTGTTCAAGCAGATATTCAAAGTTTTGCCAAAGATGAAATGGGAATGAGAGATACCCGTGCTGAACAGGTCGCTCAAGAAACCGTAAGCCTGAAAGCGAGCGGTATCCGTGTCGAAAAAACATACTGGCAAAAGTTTTCCGATCCGACAGGAACAATCAGAATCAGAGCTTGGGCATATGCAACAATGCCTAAGAAAGAATTTGACGACGCAATAAAGGCGGCTAAATCCAAGGCGCGCGGAATGAAAGTCGTCAGCGAAGAAACGTGGAAAGATGCCAAAGAGAAATGGAAAGCGGCAGAATAATTTCATCAAAAACACCGGTGGAAATTTTTCCACCGGTGAAACGGAGTTCGACAAGTGAGATTTTTTCTAATCTTTTTACTTCAATTTTTTTATATTTTCCCTGTATATGCGGAACAAATACCGTATTGGGTAAAACGTACACCTTCTGAAACAGCAACCGTTCGTTATTATCGCGGATTTGGAGAGGGAAAGACAAAATCCGATGCAATTAAAGCCGCTTCTGAAGACGCTAAAATGCAGGCTTTAGCCATTTTCGGATTGTCGATTGAAAGTTCGTCTGAAGTTTATCAGACAATGAATAAATCGTCTTTATCCGCAGTTTCTTCTGAAAAATCAGCGGCTAATCTTGTCAGTTTCGATCGGCAGGATATTTTTGTGAATCAGGAAGGGACTCTATGGGAAGCATATGTTTTGTATTCTTATCCGAAAACTGAAATCGAAAAAGAAAAGAAGCGCTTAGATGATTTAAAAAAAGGACAGAAAAAAGCTGAATTTTCAGTCGTTGGTTCTGAACGGGCCAAAGGTGTTTTGAAAATTGATACAAAAGGAATTCGCGCGCCTCTGTATATTGACGGGCGTTCTTTCGGATACACGCCAGTCGAACTGATTGGTCAATTAAGTGTAGGGGATCATAAAATCCGTATTGATGATCTTGCGTATGAAACGTTTGAACATACCGTTGTGATCGTTCCAAATAAAACCGTTTCTTTACCTGTCAAGCTTATTCCTGCGTTTGCTTACGTTACGTTAAAGACAAACATGCCGAAAGCAGAAGTTTCTTTAAACGGCAAAAGCATTGGGAAAACACCGTTGGTAAACTATAAGGTTCCCGCGGGGAAAGAGTTAATTTTTGAAGTTAAACATGCTGAAGCAGAAGTATTATCACAAAATTTGACATTAGATAAAAATGAAGAACGGGAACTTATGTTGAATCTTCAAGAAAAGAGAGCAAAATTATCCGTTTTTTCTTTTCCAGAGCAAGGGGCTTCCATTATTTTGGACGGTCAAAAAACAGGAAAACGCACTCCGTTGGAAAATTTTTCAGTACCAGCGGGAAAGCATAAAATCACGCTTTATAAAGAAGGATTTGAAGATCAATCAGAAGCTTTTGATGTTAAAGGCGGTGAAAAGAAATCGATTTCGGTTTCTTTGAAAAAAATGAAGAAAAGTGCAAACCGTAAACTGTTCTTTGATAAAGCGCACACATATACATATTTTCCCTCTTATATCCCAAAAATTCCGCATTTAAAGGGATTAAATACGGATGAAAAATTAAAAGCTCTGATGGAATGGAATGCCGTCTTTCCTTTTTTAAAAGCGAAGATTTCTTATGCTCCGTCGTCGGATAAGAAATCCGTTTTGTCTTTAATTACCGTCTATATTGATAAGAAAACGTATCAGGAAACGTATATCGAACCGTTAATGGCAGAATTAAATGCTATAAGTGCGGGAACCGCATCAGAATCAGAATTGCCCATGACATGCTTTGACAGAAGTTTTTGTGCGTTGCAGGAAATTAAAACGGATTCGGATGTTTATCTGCGCACCGGTTCGGTTGTTCATTCATTTTGGTCGGATAAAGCCGCTTTTATGCGTTTTCCTGTTTTGTATAATGTATCATTGCGCGGTATTCAACAACGCAAAACTTTTGAGGTCTATGGCTCTATTTTTGATAAAAACAGTAAAAGCCTTGGTTCTTTTAAATTTAATTTCGATTTGCAAGTGTGGCAGAAGAACGGCCGAAACATTGTCTTTTCTCCGTTTTTGACAGAGGAAAGCGCCAGAATATGTGTTCGTAAAAAACTTTTGCGGGGAAAAGAGACGTTTTCCTGCGGTGCGGAGGAACTTTTGTTTTATCAGAAATGGGAGGATATTTCTGCCGATAAAATCGACCGGATTTATATAGCGATAGGAGTGAAAGCGCAATGAAACTGTTTTTACTGGGAACGTTGGTTTTGTTAATCAATGCTTGTGCGGTTTTAAACGATGTTCCTCCCGATCAGCGGGTTTGTATAGATTCAAACGTCACGGCTTTTGTTTATGTTAATAACGCTAAAATCGGACAAACGCCTTTTTGTGGCTCTGTCGAACGAGGATTAAATACAAAGGTTGTTTTAAAAGCGAATGGATATGAGGTGACGGAAGTACCACTGAAAAAAGGCGTTCACCGAAATGTGATAGCCACATCAAATCTGCCGGATTTATTGATAGGAACGGGATATAATATTGCCTCTTTATCTGTTCCTTCCGGTATGGATATGACATATTCATCACAGGGACGTTGGATAGAATATCAGCCTTACTCCTACTATGTTGAAATGTATTCGTCGAACAAACAAGCAAATCTTTCCGAGTTGCAAATCAAAGCCTTCGCCTTAAAAAACTTTTACGCAATTAAAGCGGAGAAAATTGAATATTTGAACGCGTTAGCAGCTTTGTCTCATTTGCCGCGGGAAAAAATCAGAACAACCGTTCGCGGCATTTCGACTCCGGTCGTGTTTGCCATGGAAATTTCACGTTTAAGCAACGGAGGGCATTTATGATCCGCTTAGCTTTCTTCTTTTGGATTTTGACGGTTAATACGGCTTTTGCGGCTCCATGTTTTTGGAATATGGGACAAACGAAGTGTCTGTTTGATGCGGTTAAAGAAAACAATTTAGACGATGTGAAGAAGAGTTTGAAACAAGGTGCGTCCGCTAACGCGCAACAGGATAACATTGATATTTTGGAAATGGCGTTAGATATGGGGAACGAACAAATTATCAAGGCTTTGATTGACAAGGGAGCTAATCTTGAAAAGAAAACATCAGTCGGTTTAGGAGCATTAGGATATGCGTTAAAGAGAAAAATGAATTTTAATATTCTTAAACTTCTTCTGGAAAAAGGCGCAAACCCGAATGTTAAAAATACGAATGGAGTTTGGTTTTTAACGGAGATTCTATTGGAAAAAGGAGACGTAAAAACGGCTCGTTTGCTTTTATTGCACGGAGCAAAAATTGATGCGGAAAATAATTATGATGAATCTATTCTAATTCAAGCTGTGCGCAATCATAAGCCTCTGAACATTATTATGTTTCTGTTGGAAAACAAAGCTAAAGCAAATGTTTTGATGAGCGACGGAACCCCATTGTTTATGTATGCGTTGCTTGATTTAAAAAAGCCGGATTTAGCGGAACTTCTTTTAAAATACGGAGCCAATATAAACACGCCGGATTCAAAAGGAAGAACGGCTTTGTCTGTGGCAATTCGTGACAATCTTCCTGATAAAACAATACAATTTCTTTTAAATCATGGGGCTTTAGTTAAAAAAGGAAAAAATATTCTTTCTTCTCTGATTAAGCAGAATAAATCCGAAAAAACGATAGCCTTGTTTCTAAAAAAAGGTGCGGTGGTAAATGAGCAGGACGATTCCGGTTGGACTCCCTTGATGCATGCTTGCAATCAGGGAAATACGGCTGTCGTTACTCTGTTGTTAAACTCCGGTGCGAATCCCGCTTTAAAAACATACGCCGATGAAACGCCTTTAATGGCGGCGGCTCAAATGCATTTGCCAACCGATATTTTAAGCCGCTTAATCAAAGGTGGTGCAAAAGTTAATATGAAAAACAGTGATGGGCTATCAGCCATAATGTTTGCCGCGCGTGCCGGAAGCGCAACGGAACGACTGGCAACAGTTAGTTTTTTAGAAAAAAACGGCGCCGATATTTTTATCGTAAATAAAAAGGGCGAAACATTAACCGATTTTTTACGCGGGGATCCTCTTGTATTGGGGACTGCCACCTATTGGGAACTTTTGAAAAAAATAAATTCAACTCTGTAAAAAAACGGAAGAGGTAAAAATGGCGATTATACTTGGATTGTTAGGCATATTTTTATTCGTGTCGGTTATCGGTGGCGGATACGATATTATGGTATTGGTCTTTTCCCCCGATCGTCCGATTGACGGTTATTTTATGAAAATAGCGGCCTATGTTTTGGATCGCTTGGGCTTTTTAGGCGCGTTTCTGCCATTTTTCGCTGTTATGTATGTGATTACGTTTATCGTTGCTGCTTCATTTTTAGATTATGACAGCGACAAAGATCATGAAGAAATGGGGGAAATTATGGGCATTCCTCTTGGAGCCGTAATTATAGGTTCTTTCGAGTATTTTGCCTTTGCCAATTTTTTGATTGATACACCGTTTGGTGCGTTTACTTCCGGTGCAGCCGGTGCATGGGTGTTTTCCAACGCGTCAACAACACATCAATGGATAGCTGCAGTTGTTTGCACAATATGTTTGCCGGGAAGCATACTCTTTATGTTGTTCAAAATGCTTCAAGTGTCGGGAGTGTTGAGAAAAACGCTGTTTCTTTTTTTTGATATTTGTAACTTTATAAAAGAAAAACTGCCGAAAACTAAAAAGCAGCTTGAACAAGAAGCTACAATGCGAAAGGCGGAAGAGGAACGGCAGGAACGTATCCGTGAAGAAATACGCAGACGTGACGAGGAGAAAATCAGAGAACAGGAATACATCCGTCGCCGGATTGAAGAAGAAAAAAAATATGAGGAAGAACAAAAATGGCTCCGTGAAGTAGAGGAACGGAAAAAACCGAAAGAAATCGATGGGAGTTGGTATGGTCAGTCTTTTGGCGATGTTTTAGCCGGACGGATACCAGTCGATTCGTACGACGGCAGTCATGAAACCGCTTTGATGTTCGCCGCAAGGCAGGGGGATGTCGCCGGGGTTAAAAAGTTGATCAGTATGGGGGCGAATGTTAATGCGCGCGACAATTCCGAAAAAACGCCTTTACTTTTTGCCACAAAATCAGGAACGGCGGCGGCAGAAAGAAATCTGCTGGATATTGTGCAGGCTCTTATTAATGCCGGTGCAGTTGTCGATGTAGAAGATGATGGGAAAACAGCATTATCTTACTGTTTTGAAAGAGGACAATTCGCAACGGCATATTGGCTGATGGCCCGAATGAAGCATTTTTCCGAAAATGCTGTTTGTGAGATTTTGCGCGCGGCGGCTTTGCATAAGGACACGTTTTTCCTTGCTCTTTTACTGAAAAGCTTGCCGGCGAATGCCAAAGGTCATGACGGCGGTAACGCATTGTTTCATTGTGCATGGGACATTCCACCGGAAGCGGCACGCCTTTTAATCAAAGCCGGTGCAGATGTTAATCAGATCGATGAAGACGGACATAATTGTTTATGGGATCAGAACAGAGCAGATACGATTAAAATTTTGCTAGAAGCCGGTGCGGATCCGAATGTCGGAATGTCGTGGCGCGGGTATAGAGAACCTGCGGCATTGGAGGCTTTGATAGAAGCGGGAGCTTATGTCAACGATATCAATGAAAAAGGCAGAACCGCTTTGATAGAAAACCTCGAAACCGACTCACCCGATAAAAAAGATATAGCGATAGTTTATTTGCTTTTAAAAGCAGGGGCAAAGCCGAACACGAAACTGGTAAAACAAGAAGACGAAGATGATGACGATTTCGAGACAGCATTGGATTTTGCTTTATGGCTTCCCAGATGGGGCGAACACTGGTATGAAACCAGCGAACTTATTCTGCGCATGCTACTAAAAAAAGGCGCAAAACCGAAAAACGATATTCGTCCGGAACAAAAAACATATATTCAAAAGGCCTTGAATAAAAACCGCGAATCCGACCCGATGAAGGAGGCAAAGGAAATATTTGAGGAATTAAAGGAAAAAGAAGAAAAGGAAAAACGTTGGGAAGAGATAGAAAAAGAGAAAGATATCAAAATACAAAAAGAATTTTTAAACAAACTTTCGCAAAAATTGCGTGATTCTTGCTGCAATTTGGTCTTTGGAAGCGAACAGACATTCACGAAAAATTCTGAAACCGGTTGCTATGTTACGGAGAATCTTTTTACTATTTATACTTTTCTTGAATATGCCCTTTCAAACATTGAAAATTTTGCGCCACTGTTCTTTTTCGGAGGAAGTCAAACCAAATTGAGCGCATTGGCGCGCCTTTGTTTGCGAACCGGTTTAAGATGTGCTTGCGGTGATATGACGGGAACGTTGAAAGAAGAATTTGGAGCAGTCAATGGCAAAGGACAAACCATTTATTTTTTGAATCGCTTGTATCTTCAGTTGCGTGCGGGAGAAGCCATCAGTTTTGAACCGGCTCTTTATCTTCTCGACGGCATTTCGATTAAGGAAGATACGATCATTCCGTTGGACGATCTGCCGTGGTTCTTTACCGCCGCCCGTCAAAAAGGCTTTTTGTTTATCGTAACAACAACCGAAGCTGAAATCGTCAATATGCTGTTTAAGCAGGTTAATTGTCTTTGCATGGAACATAATCTGTTGGAAGATCCGGATCGTTCTTTAATTGAAAGCGATTATCCTGAAATTACAGATAAAAATCCGATAATTGTTATGCTTAACGAAAAATGTTCCGAAGAATTTGATCCGAACGTGCTGAATGAAGATATTGAGGAAGGAAAACAACGCTGGAAAGATTCGCTTAAAGGTATCGGAATACATGTGCAAGAGATAGATGAGGAGGATTTTGAAAAGTATTTTAAATCTTATGACGACGATACTTCCGATGAAGAGGAAGAGTCTGAGGATGATTCCGAATATGAAGACGACGATGCAGACGATGACAATGAATTTGATGACGAAGATGAGGATGAGGACGATTCCGAATATGAAGACGACGATTCGGACGAAGACGATGATGTTGATGAGGAAGATGACGAAGAGCCTGTAAAAAAAGCCGGAAAAAATTTTTCTTTTGCTGAAATGACAAAATGGTTTGATGCCGCAAAACATGACAGACCGGAGATTATCAAAAAAATGATAGCGCAAGGGGTTGATATCGAGGCGGAAAACGAGGACGGAGAAACCGCATTATATTTAGCATGTGACTGGGAAAAACCAGAGGTTGTTTCCCTCTTACTTAAAGCCGGTGCAAATATAAATATTAAGGGAAAGTATAAAGATTCTCTTTTCTATGAAGCCTGCGAAAGCGGAAACGAGGATATTGTATCAATGTTAGTTAAGGCAGGAGCGGACGTCAATTCAAAGAATCGTTACAAAAATCCGGCTTTGTTCGCTGCATGTGAAAACGGCAATTCGGAAATAGTTTCCCTGTTAATCAAAGCGGGAGCAAACATTAACCTGAAAAACGAAGACGGAGAAACCGCTTTAAAATGTTTCTGCAAGAATGAAGATATAGAAGATACTGAAATCGTTTCTGTGCTGATTAATGCCGGCGCGGAAGTGAACATTGCAGATTCAAACGGTGTAACACCTTTAATGGCAGTAATGCGTAATTCGGGGAATAAAGAAACGTTAAAATTACTGCTTGATGCAGGTGCAGATGTTGAAGCAAAAGATGAAGATGGCGACACGGTTTTGCAATACGCTTTTGATGTTGATTGTGCGCGATTGTTGATTAAGGCGGGAGCGGACATTTACACGAAAAACAATAATAACGAAACATTGTTGATGAATGCGTGTTCGGCTGAATACGCTCAATTTCTGATAGATAAAGGCTTGGATGTCAATGCTGTTGACGATGACGGAAATACGCCGTTGACCACATGCGTTTCCTGCCGTTTTAAAGACGATCCAGAAGGCGAATTGGATACTCTTCAAGTTCTGTTAAAAGCCGGAGCAAATGCTGATGCCGCCGACAATGACAGCGATACCGCATTGATGATACTTGCTGATTTGTCGCGTTTAAAACGTCCGATCGAATTCACGAAAAAAGCAATAAAAGCGTTGCTTGACGCAGGAGCCAATCCGCTTAAAGAGAACAAAAAAGGCAAATCGGCTCTGTCGATCGCAGAAAAGGCAGGCAACGCCGAAGTCATCAAAATGCTGACGAAATAAACAAAAAAAGCAGGAAAGCAACCACTTTAAAAAAGGTCGTCATGCGATCCCGTCGCAACAAGGATTACTTCGGTTTCGGTAACGCGGTAAATTGGTAATCCATAAAGTTTTCACATAATCTTATCGGCTTCCTTTCGAAAAAAGGTCTTAGCTTTTCCCTGAAGCGATTCTGATTTTGCTAATTTTTACAAACAGGTTCAAATATTTGAAGATTATGCTGTTTCGGGTTGAAATAGAAATTTGTCCTTATAAAAATAAGGTTTATAGAGAAAAAG
The DNA here is from genome assembly GCA_937912005.1 of uncultured Alphaproteobacteria bacterium. Lineage (GTDB taxonomy): Bacteria > Pseudomonadota > Alphaproteobacteria > CAAGCB01 > CAG-977 > UBA11549. Next base: position 19,247 of record CALDOX010000045.1, on the reverse strand, counting down.
AAAATGTAACAACCTAATAAATATAAATTTTTATTCCAAACAATTCAACGAAATGTTTGATACACATGTTAGGTGCTTTATTTGGTTTGCATCTGTATTTTAGGGCGGAGTGATAATAATAGATATAAATTCTAAATACCATCATAAAAGTAATTCAAAATATATTTATCAAATTCATCTAAAGAAGATATATTACTTATAAGTGTATCATACCCTATACGCTTTAATTCATTAATTGTTTGATGTAAATTCATTTGGTTTTCTGTAAAATTAACGATATTAGCGTTTTCAATTTTTCTAGAAATCATACGAGGGAGTCCATACTCCTCTAATTGATATACTACAGATGGTAGAAAAGCATTAGAAATCTTTGTTATAAAAGGAGTTATATCTATTTTACTGTCATTAAAAACAGTATGTTGTAATGTGTTAATATCTTTTAATAGTCCTGCTAGTTTGAATGTTACTATTCGCTCAAATTTAAAGAAATCATTGATGCCCATATCAAAATCAGCCATATCATTCAATAATTCAGGTATCGTTTTTTGCCAGTTATTTGATAATATTTTTGTAAAATTAACGATGTTGCTATGTTTTGTTTCCCATCCTTCCGATTGAAATGAAAGAATTTTATATAAGAAGCGATCCCAATTATCAGGAATCGAGGAGTTTAAAAAAACAATATTTTTCCAATCATTCGGATCGTTTCTAAAGTCTGTTAAAATATTCCTAACTGTTTTTAAACTGGCTGATTGAAAAGGATTTTCTTCAATGAATTTATCAAGATTATCAATATGTAATAATTCTTGTAATTCAGACTTCTTTTCTATTATCTTTGCTACTTGCTCTTTTGTTAATTCTTGTTCAAGGCTTTTCTCATCAACATCTATATAAATTTCTTCTGGTATATCTATATCTAATTCTGTATCTTCTGATACAGGGGGCTTTTCAAATATATAAATCTGCCCAACGAAATGTTTAAACATACGTCCGCCTCTTCCAATTATATTATTATATGTAAAATCATTAAGATTTCTATTACCATTTTTATTTTTCCATATAACAATATTTTCTGCGGATGTATTTACCCCTTCTATAATTGAAGATGTCGAAATTATGGTTTTTATACCTTGCGTTTCTTCAAATAATTTAATTTGTATTTGTCCCAATGAACGATGTAATCTGCCGTTATGTACGCCTATACCTCTTTTTATCATATTTATTAGCGTCCATGTATTTGTATAGTTGTCAGAAAGCCAATTGCAAAAAGCATTCAACAACTTATTTTCTAATATTTTAATGTGTTCATTTAATAAAATGCATAAGTTTTCAATTTCAGAATAAGTACCTGCATATATCAATGTCTTATTTTGTTTTTCTTTTAATAACATTAAAAGCTTGTTCTGCTTGTCTTGAATATTTTTTATATCTTTGTATGTATCATGTTTTTCTAGATATACTGTTGTTAAATCATATTTAACGAATTCCATATCGTTTGTTATTATATTGTTTTTTAAAGAGGATATATTCGGTGACAGATAATATTTTTGCTTAGCTATTTTCCCTAATTTCAGTATAGCTTTTAATAGTGCCGGAGCTCTGTCCGCATCAAAAGATTTACTCGCTTTATAAAATTCATCTATAATTAGCATATCAATTTCTTTTAATTTGTTGATATAAGATATGGCTCGTTCTTGAGGAAAAATAAAAATATTTTGTTCTGCTAATTCTACATCACTTGTTGTAATAATTTTATATTTTGAAGAAAATTTCTTGTATATCCTTCTCCTTGTTTCGTCTGTCAAGGCAATAGTGGGAACAATTATTACAACATTTTTAGGTTTTTTTATAGCAATAAAAGCATCAATGACAAAACTTTTCCCGAAACTAGTAGGGGCACTTATAGCAAGATTCTTACCATCAATCAAAGATTTTAATAATTTTGATTGCTCTTTATGAAGAGTTACTGTATTATTTCCAACATTAACTTTAAAGGCCTCATAAACAAATCTATCACTCCATGATGCGCTTTCTATTTGGATGTATGGATATAACCCCAGTGTCCTGATTAAATGATTGATTAGTGGGGTGTATGCTATGTTTTTTTTATTGCAATAATCGATAAGCTTTATTAGTTCGTTTCTTGCATTATGCTCATCATTGCAGTCTATATATTCACACACGCTTCTGCATTTATCAAAAATTTCATCCATTCTTACCTTCTTCTTTTCTTCGTTCAACGCTTGCGATGAATCTTCTTACAACACCATCTTTATTAGGAACAGGAAATAATATTAAATGGAATGTAATTTTATCATAGAAAGCGACATTTTCCTTCAGTTTTAAAATTTGTTTTTCAAAATAAGACTGTGCTCTCTCTTTATGATATTGAATAAGGTCTTTTTTATATTCTTCTGTCAACAATGATTTTTGTTTTGTTTTATCGCACTCGTATATAATTAATATTGGAATATTTATTTTATATTTTAATTTATCAATAGAGTTTGAATAATTTAAATCGTCCTTTATTTGATTTACAAGATCTTTATTTCCTATTAATTTGTCAATATCTTTTAAGTCGGTTATAATTGAATTTTCTTTTTTTAGTTTTTCAGTGTCTAAAGACTTTTCTACGGACTCAATAATTGTATCAAATCTAGTATCTTCTATACTGTTGTAAAATTTTGCTTCTCCGAACCAAAGAGTGTAATCATTATCGTTGATAACAATATGAACACTATCTGCACCTTTAGCATTGTCGTTAACATTTTGTTTGTGGAAAATTTTAGGAACAACCGGTAAAGCGTTGTAATATTCTTTCATTATACCATATAAACAAATTTCAGCTAATTCGCTTCCTTTGCCAATGTTATCTATTTCTTCTTTGTCTTTATCTGTTAATCTTAAATTTTGCGCAGATTTAATTAGAAGGGTTTCGTTCTTATCAATTAAACAATACCTTTCTTCTGCAGATAGTGCTGTTTAGGCTACATTATTCCAAATAAATTGATGAAATTTGCTTGAACGCCACATTCCGTCTTCAAAATCGTTAATTAGACTAAACAAATGTTTATTGTCAACGGGCGATAACGCGCTGTTTGTATTAATGTTACTAAAGCATTCTTGTATAAGGACTTCAAAAGTTGGCATTTTCATTTCTTTCACATCTATGAGTAAGAATGATAAAATGTCGATATTCACTTTTCAATATTTTTAAATATTTATTGATGGTTTGGGTACTTAATTGTACAAAACGCAAAACTTGATGAGTTGACCGAATCATCAGAAAAGTATATTCGCTTAATTTCTTACTTTCCCTTATTTTATCTTGTAATTTAAGGGAAAAATGTGGAGGTAAGGGAAGCAACTGAAATGATGTGTTCGCGGAATAGAAACCTGTTTAACAGCCTTTTTCTTTGATGATTTCTTTGATGGACAGTTTCTTGGGTTGTGCGGCTGTATCAAGAGCGTCAAGGACTTTCTGAACGTTTTCGATGCTGATTTTAGTACTTCCGTGTAAAAGGGCGGTAACGGTCGGTCGACTTAATCCGGCTCGTTTGGAGAGTTCCAGAACCGACAAACGACAGACGACGCGCCATGCGTTGATGCGCCTGACCAAATCGTTCCAATCCAACAATTCTTTGATAGATGTGGCTTCATCGCGCCAATCGGATATTCGGGAAGACCTCTTTTTTAACCGCATAAAGTCGTTTTCATCATTAAAATCTGCCATTTGTTTCCTCTCTTTATCCTTGAGGATAAGATAGCAAAACCGTAGGAAATTGTAAATTATATTTACCTATAAAAAGCAATTAAAGTTGCCTACAAAAAACTTTACAAACGCTGGAGCACATGATTATATTGATAAAAACAGGTTTTAAACCTGTTAATACGGCTGCTAATAAATTTTGATGTTTTGGGATAATTGAAATGAAAAAAATCGCAGAAATCCACGTCTTTTTGAAAAGAGGAGCTAAAAAATTCACCTCCAGGTTCCCCAGCCAATCTGGACGAAATCCCCTGTCGAGGATACTCGACAGGGGATTTCTTATTGAAATAATTATATTTTCCCGTCCATTTCTATTTCCGAAAACAGCACATTGATAATTTTCCTTTTTTCTTCAAAGTCAGAAAAATTAAACACCCGATAAGCATTAGACGCCAAAGGAATCAACTATTTAATATCTCTCGCCCGTTTTCCGCAAACATATAGTTGCTTTCGTCACAAAAAATAACATGTTCCGCAGGAGCTGTTCCCGTGCGTTCGTCGTTTTTCGGTTTATAATCAAAAGATTAATTATGAAAACATTGTTAAATCCGAAAAATTTGATAATACTTCATTATATCGGCAATTAATTTAAGGCAATTCAAATGAAAAAACAGCAGTTTAATATAACAGGAATGAGCTGCACGGCATGTTCGGCTCGTGTAAACAAAGCTGTTTCTGTTTTAGAGGGTGTTCAGCACGCAACCGTTAACCTGTTGAAAAACGATATGATCGTTGTGTATGACGAAACGCAATTAAGCGCAAACGATATCGCCGCTGCAGTTGAAAAAGCTGGATACGGTGCATTTCCTTCAGATAAAAAGACTTTACCGCAACAAAAAAATGCGGAAAGTGATTTGAAAACACGGCTTGTTGTATCTGTAATAATTACAACAATTCTGATATATTTTTCAATGGGCGGTATGATCGGACTGCCGCTGCCGGTATATTTGCATACAATCGGCGGATCGGACGTTTTGGCTTTAATACAATTTTTGTTGACGAGCTGTGTCGTTTTTCTGAACAGAGCTTATTTTACAAACGGATTAAAAGCTTTATTCCGCAAATCGCCGAATATGGATTCCCTGATTGCCTTAGGTTCCGGAGCCGCATTTGTATTCAGTATTTACGGTTTGTACAAAATCACGGCGGCATTAAACGCCGGGGATACGGAAACAGCCGCTCACTTTGCGCATAATCTTTACTTTGAATCCGCAGCAATGATTTTAACGCTGATAACATTCGGAAAATTCCTGGAAACCGGCGCCAAAAGAAAAACAGCAGACGCTGTAACAAGTTTGATTTCTCTCGCCCCGCAAACAGCAGTCGTTTTGCAAAATGGAAAAGAGGAAACAATTCCTGCCGATAGTTTGGCTGTCGGGGATATCGTTATCATTAAAGCCGGCGTCAGAATCCCCGCAGACGGCATCGTGACACAGGGAAGCGGCATTATTGACGAATCCGCATTGACCGGAGAAAGCCTGCCCGTCAAAAAAAACGTCGGGGATCAAGTGATGACGGCTTGTGTCAATACATCCGGATATTTTTTAATGCGCGCGGAAAAAACCGGACAGGAAACGGCTCTGGCCCAAATTATCAAACTGGTTGACGAAGCAACGTCCTCAAAAGCGCCGATCGCCCGTCTGGCAGATAAAATCAGCGGTATCTTCGTTCCTGTTGTAATCGTTATAGCTACATTAGCAGCCGTTATCTGGTTACTATGCGGGGCAAGCGTTGAATTTGCTTTATCCATGAGCATTTCCGTTTTGGTGATTTCCTGTCCGTGCGCTTTGGGATTGGCAACGCCGACCGCCGTTATGGTCGGTATGGGCCGCGGTGCAAAGCAAGGCGTTTTGTTCAAATCCGCCGCTGCTTTGGAAATGGCAGGACGAATTGATACGGTCGCGTTGGATAAGACGGGAACAGTGACGGAAGGTCGTCCGCAGGTGACCGACGTGATAACGGCAGAGCGTTTTTCCGAAACTGAATTGATTCAATGCGCCGCTTCTTTAGAAAAGTTGTCAGAGCACCCGCTGGGATTGGCGATTGTCAGCCATGCAAAAGAAACAGGCCTTTCTTTGAAAGAAGTTTCCGGTTTTTGTCAAATCGCGGGACAAGGTATTGCCGGAGAAATTGATGGCTTTTTATATCAGATCGGCAACTCCCGTTTATTGGAACGGGCCGGCGTTAAGAATATTTTGAAACGTCAGGCGCAGACATTGGCAGAACAAGGAAAAACACCGCTTTACTGTCTGAAAGACTCCGTTTTAACCGGCATTATCGGGATTGCCGATCCGGTAAAAGAAAACAGCGCCGCAGCGATTTCAGCCTTTAAAAACATGGGGTTGAATGTTGTTTTATTGACCGGTGACAATGCAGCGACGGCGCAGACTGTCGCAAAAACGGCAGGCATTGATACCGTCGTCAGCAATATGCTGCCGCAGGATAAAGAAGCAGAAATTCGCAAACTTCAGCAATCGGGCAAAAAAGTCGCGATGATCGGCGACGGGATTAACGATGCGCCGGCATTGGCTCGAGCGGATATCGGTATGGCAATCGGTGCGGGAACGGATATCGCGATCGCTTCGGCGGATGTTATCTTGATCAAAAATGACCTTGCGGCAGCGGTTTTCGCATTGCGCTTGGGACATGCCGTTCTGCGCAACATCAAGGAAAACCTGTTCTGGGCTTTCTTCTATAACAGTATCGGCATCCCGGTTGCCGCAGGCATTTTTTTCACTTTATGGGGACTTTCGCTTAATCCGGTGATTGCCGCCGCCGCGATGAGCTTCAGTTCCGTCAGCGTCGTAACAAATGCTTTGCGTTTACGCCGGTTTTCAGATAAACCTCTTGTTCAGCAAAGGAGTATTGCAATGACTAAGAACATTATGATTGAAGGCATGAAATGCGAACATTGCGCCAAATTCGTCACAAAAGCTCTGCAGTCCGTGGATGGCGTGGAAAGCGTCAAGGTTGACCTGGCGGCAAAAAAGGCTGAAGTGAATGCCGATGCGAACGTGTCAAACGACGCTTTGACGGCCGCTGTGGCCGAAGCGGGTTTTGAAGTCACGGAAATCAAAGACGTTTAACGAATAAAATTTGTCATAGCGCCATATACAAAAGCATTCCCGGTTTGTTGCTGCTTTTTCAGCATACAAGCCATGGCTTTTCCCAAATTATGCATTGACTGCAAGCCTTCTTTATCCTGTGAAACTTCTTCCGGGGTTTTACCGTGTACCATATTCCAATAAGTGGACGTCACAATCGGCATTTGATTGATTCCGAAATATTTGTTAATGACATCCAACGCAGCCGTCGTTCCGGCGCGTCTGGCGGATACGACTGCGGCGCCCGGTTTGAAACGAAAGACGGCGGATCCGGAATAGAAAGCTCTGTCCAAAACAGACAGCAGGCGGCCGCTGGGATGGCCGTAATAAACGGGGGAACCAAAAACAAAACCGTCAGATTCTTCCGCTTTTTCGATAATACGGTTAACGATGTCGTCGTTAAAAACGCAGCGGTTTTTGCCGCTTTTCCGACAGCCCATACATGCGATGCAATCCATATACGCCGATTTGCCCAGCTGAACGATTTCCGTTTCGATATTTTCCGCTTTCAAAGCTTCCGCAACAACGCTTAATGCCGTAAACGTGCAGCCGTTTTCGTTGCCGCTGCCGTTAATCATTAAAACTTTCATCAGGTTCCCTCTTTTCAAAGAATAAAAAACTTCCCAAGTTTATAGAAACAAAACGACGAGCGGCAACAAAAAAATACTTGCTTTAAAGTTAACTTTAAGGTGTATTCTTTTGTTTAACTTACTTTTAAGGGGGAAAATAATGAACAGACGCGACTTTTTGATGAGTTCTTTATCTTTGTTTGCATTGACGGCTTTGCCGAAACTGACGATCGCTCAAACGATCGCCGTTTCCGACGAAGTCAAATCCAAAATCAATCCGACAAACAAGCTCGGCTTTGGTTTTATGCGCTTGCCGCTGACGAATCCGGCGGATCAGACGGCGATCGATTACGCTCAGTTAAATAAAATGGTTGATACGTTTTTGGAAAAAGGATTTACCTATTTTGATACCGCGTGGATGTACATGGGGCATGAAAGCGAAATCGCTTTGCGGGAATCTCTGGTTAAACGTCATCCGAGGGACAAATTTACTGTTGCCAGCAAATTGCCGGTCGGTTCTTTGAAATCAGCGGAAGAACAGGAAATAGTTTTCAACAAGCAGTTGGAAAAGACGGGATTGGATTATTTCGATTACTATCTGGTGCATAACGTGAACGCAAACACGATCGGAAAAGCCCGTAAATTCGACAGCTTCAAATTTATTGCCGACAAGAAAAAAGAAGGAAAAATCAAACACATCGGCTTTTCGTTCCATGACAAACCCGAATTGCTGGAAGAAGTTTTGAAAGAACACCCGGAAGTCGAATTTGTCCAGCTTCAAATCAACTATATTGACTGGGACAACGCCAGTATTCAATCGCGCAAATGCTATGAAATCGCACAAAAATACAACAAACCGGTCGTTGTAATGGAACCGGTCAAAGGCGGTTCCTTGGCGCAGGTTCCGGAATCGGTTGAAAAGATTTTCAAAACTGCCGAACCGGATATGTCAGTAGCATCTTGGGCGATTCGTTATGCCGCCAGTTTGGAAGGCGTGATGATGGTATTGAGCGGTATGTCGAACATGGAGCAGTTAAACGACAATACAAGCTATATGCAGAACTTCAAGCCGCTGACAACCGAAGAAAAAGAAACGATAGAGCTGGCAGTCAAAACGCTGCACGGAGAAATCGCCATTCCATGCACGGCATGTCAATATTGCGTCGAATGGTGTCCGATGAAAATCGCCATTCCCGATTATTTTGCTTTGTATAATGCGGAAAAACAAGAAGTCAAAACAAAGCCCTTCGCCGTTCAGCGCGTGTACTACGCGAATTTGACGAAAACGCACGGCAAAGCGTCCGCTTGCATTAACTGCAAACGGTGTGAAAAACATTGTCCGCAGCATATCGAAATTCCCAAGTGGCTTAAAGAAGTGGCAAAAACTTTCGAAGCATAAAGAATCAAATGGCGAAACTTTTCATAAAAAAGCCTGCCGATCGGCAGGCTTTTTTTACCTTTTACCACCATTTAATTACTTTTAAGATATTTGCCGCATTAGCCTTGGAAACGAAAATTTTTCCGCAATGCGGGCATTGTGTAAACGTCGCCGATAATTTTTTTGCAATTTTTTTCACCAAAAACGGCGGAATTAAAGTGATAACCAACACCAACAAAAGAATTCCGGCTTTAATCCATTTATAGTACTTTTCCACACCGGCAATCAGATCGCTGAAAATGCCCTTTTTATTTTTTGCCAACTCGGTATAAATTGTCTTGGTAACAAGAGTTTCGGTCTCGGTCATAAAGCCGTATTTTCCGTTTTCCAAATTATTATAAGACGCGTCGCTTAACGCTAATTGTTTTCTGATCTGCGTTCCGGCCAAAGTATCGATTTCTTTTTTCAATCCCGCCTGAACTTCTTTATCCAAAGTGCTTTTTACCTGATCGACCGTTGTTTTGATTTGTCGATTGACATTATCCACCTGTTTTTGCAGCAACTCGGTCGTATCTTCAACTTTAGCGGCCTGCTTAACGCCAAGCTTTGACAAAGCGGAAGCAACCTTTTTTGTTTTTTCCGCCGTTTTATTCACTTGTTCCAGCTGTTTATCCAGCTTGACCTCGGGCATTTTGATTTTGGAAGTGTATTTTTCGATTTTGACTTCTTTCAGCACTCTGTCGGCAAACGCGTTATATTGTTCGTTTAAAATTTGGTTCGTTTTGCCGACCGCGGCCACAACCGCGAATTTCCGAATTTCATCCGCATGAGAATAGGCCAAATATACGGCAGGACAGGTTATTGCAAAAACCCAAATTAAAGAAAAAATATTCGCCGCTTTTACCAACGGAGAAGCTTGTTTTAAAATTTTATATTCTTCGCCTTGCGTTGCCGTTGCCATAGAAACCTCCTTAAAAATTGAATATTCGTTTTCATCTTAATCTCCGCCAAAGCGAAGACAAGCTTTTTTTTGCTTTTACAACTTGCGTGTTTCTCCGTTTCCGTGTTTTAATTAGATATCTTTCTTAATATTGAGGAATTTATGAAAAAACTTTTTTTTATTTTGATCGCGGCGATCTGCTTTATTTCTGCATGCCGAAAAGAAGAACAGTCCGAAGATGCCAAACGGCTTGAAAAGGCCGTAGCCGCTTTAAAAAACACTTTTTTGCCCAGCGGTTCCACCCGTTATCAAATCAATCTTGAAAACGATGAAGATGCTGATGCCGGAGCTTATGCCATCCGCCTGATCCTTCCCGGAAAAACAATGGCGCAAATCGCATATGTGACCGGAGATAAAACCTTATTGCCCCTGGCTTCAAACAATTTTGTCTGGGCGGAAGGAAACAGTTCTTACATCGGCAAAGGACTGTGTTTTGATTCAGACGAAAGCGGTGCGGCAGCCGTTATGCTGATGGAAGAAATGTTTTATGAAAAAGCCTCCGGCGACCAGGAATACGCCCATTTAAAAAAACCTATTTTAAGATGTTTAAGAGATACCTATTTTGATAAAAATTACGGTTTCCGCGAAGTTCGCCACAAAGACGGACCACATCCCTTCTATGACGGCGAAACGTGGCTCGCACTGGCGCTTTATACGGATTTCTTTCCGGAAGACCGCAAAAACGGCGATTGGATAAAAATCGTTGACGACATCATTATGCGTTCCTATCGTGAAAAAAGCCATGAAATCAAACGCTTTTTTCATTGGGGAGCTCAAGCGGCGGCACAGCGTTATAAAACGACAAAGGATCCTAAATTCCTTGACTTTTTGAAGTATATGTTTGCGCAAATACAGCAGGATATGCCGGTTCGATATATCGAAAACAATATGAATGCCTGCACTTATTCCGAAGGATTGGCCGATCTGATCGAAGTGATGGACGATCCGAAGATACGCCAAGAAGCTTTGGAACGTTTTGATCGTCAAATGCAGGGCGTCCGTAAACTTCAGCTGTCGACGACTACGCTGCCGGACGGTAATCCAATGCATCCTTATGCCGGAAAATACGTCGGATTGTTTCACAATCGTCCCAATGATTTTATTGTTATGCCGGATACGGCACAACATTGCGCCGTCGCTTTAATGAAAGCGTCACGTTTAAAATCATACGGAACTTATTTGAAACAAAAAGCATCCCGAAAAGAAAAACCAACAAAAGCAAAAGAAAAGCCTTAGAATATTCAAATCTTTTATTTTTACGGATGCACGCTGCTTTTCTTTAAGCTGCGAAAAGAAACGGTGCTGTAAATTGCATTGACGGTCGATATTTTCTTAGCTACTCTTTGCGCAAAGATTTTAAGGAATAAATAATGTCTTTTTTCGATAAAGTTAAAAATGCCCAGATGATTGCGAATTACCGCAAGATGTGGCCGTATGTCAAACCGTACAGCCTACGGGCTGCTTTGGCGGTTTTAGTGACAATTCCGATCGGTTCTTTCGATGCGTTGACCGCTTGGATTTTAAAGCCGTACATGGACGTTGTTCTTGTCGAAAAACAAGTCGCGGCCGTTTCCTTAATGCCTTTAGTGATCCTGATCGGAAGCGCTTTGCAAAGCATTTGCAACTATACCGCGACTTATTTGAATACATGGGTCGGTCAGAAAATCACCATGTCATTGAAAATGGATCTGTACCGCAAATTATTGTACAAAGAGGCTTCTTATTTTGATCATACCTCTTCGGGCGACATAATTTTACAATTCAGCACCTGCGCCGAAATGGCCTGCAGCGGTTTATTGGCAAACGTAAAGTTATTTACAACCCGTTTTTTTTCTTCTGTTTCTTTAGTCTGCGTTTTGTTTTGGAACTCCTGGCAACTGGCAATCATCGCGCTGATTTTTATGTTCGGAGCCCTTTATCCTCTGACAATGGTCAGAAAGAAAATTAAAGCACTGACAAAAAAGCAGATCGGCGGTTTATCGGCAATTACAACGCATTACAACGAAACTTTTGCCGGCAACCGCATTATTGCCTCTTATAATCTGCATCAACATGAGGAAGAACGTTTTTTAAAGGATTTAAAAGGGCTGTTCCATCTGCAAATGAAAATGATTCAAAAAACGGGAGGATTGTCGCCTCTGATTCATTTTATCGTTTCTTTGGGAATTGCCGGAGCTATCTGGCTGGGCAGCTGGCTGATCGTTACGCATCAAATCACCAGCGGTAACTTTGTTTCTTTCATTGCCGCCTTACTGATGCTTTACACACCGATCAAAGGCATTGGGAACAGCTTTACTTCCGTTCAAATGTCTTTTTTGATGATGGATCAGGTTTTCAACCAGTTAAATTCCATTCCGAATATTCGCAACAGCGAAACTCCCGTTCCTCTCAAAGGCGTGCACAACAAAATCGAATATAAAAACGTCGTATTCGAATATTTGCCCGGCAAACCTGTGTTAAAAGGCGTTTCCGCCAATATTGAAATCGGAAAAATGTATGCTTTTGTCGGTAATTCCGGCGGCGGAAAGACGACTTTTGTCAACCTGCTGCCTCGGTTTTACGATATTACGGGCGGAGAATTATTGATAGACGGCATCCCCGTTAAAGAAATCAATTTACACGATCTGCGCGAAAACATTGCGATCGTATTTCAAGACAATTTCTTATTTTCGGGCACAATTCGCGACAATATCTTATTGGGAAAAACCGATTACAATGAAGAACAACTGCAAATCGCCGTTAAAAGCGCCTGTTTAGATGAATTTATCGCTTCTTTGGAAAACGGTTTGGACACCCAAATCGGCGAACGGGGCGTTTTGCTGTCCGGCGGTCAAAAACAGCGCGTTGCGATTGCCCGCGCGTTTATGAAAAACGCGCCGATCGTCATTCTGGACGAAGCAACTTCCGCTTTGGACAACAAATCGGAAGCCATTGTTCAGCAAGCCATTGACAACCTGATGAAAGATCGAACGGTGTTGGTCATCGCGCACCGCTTATCCACAGTCAAAAATGCCGATAAAATTTTTGTTATTAATGAAGGCATTATCGTTGAAAGCGGCACGCATGAAGAATTATTAAAGATTGGCGGAGAATATGCCGCTTTGTATGAAATGCAATTTAAAAAGAAAAAAGAAGACATTGCCTGATTTTTTTAAACAGAAAAGCCCTCGTAAAAATACGAGGGCTTTTAGGCAGAATATAATCCTCCGCCGGGAGGGCGTTTCGCCTCTACGGCCAGTAGCTAGTAGTTTTCGGCGCGGACTTCAAAATAGCTTTTCGGATGATTGCAGACGGGGCAGACATCGGGCGCTTTTTTGCCGATAACCAAATGACCGCAGTTGCGGCATTCCCACATTGTTTCACCGGCTTTTTCAAACACGGCCTGCATTTCAATGTTTTTCAACAAAGCGCGGTATCTTTCTTCATGCGCTTTTTCAATGGCGGCAACACCGCGGAATTGAGCGGCAAGTTCGGGGAAACCTTCTTCTTCGGCTTCTTTGGCGAACGTGGCGTACATATCCGTCCATTCGTAATTTTCCCCTTCGGCGGCATGCTTCAGGTTTTCAACCGTATTGCCGAGTTCTCCCAAAGCTTTGAACCACAGCTTAGCGTGTTCTTTTTCATTTTCGGCGGTTTTTGCAAACAAAGCGGAAATCTGTTCATACCCTTCCTTTTTCGCAACGCTGGCAAAATAAGTGTATTTGTTGCGCGCCTGAGATTCGCCGGCAAAAGCGGTCATTAAATTCTTTTCTGTTTTAGTGCCTTTTAGATTCATTAAACTTCTCCCGTAACATATCTGAAAGTTTTGGAATTTTATCCTAACATTTGAACAAAGAAAATAAAAAAGTTATAGTGGCTTTGAAGCTGAAAATCGAAAGGAAAAAAATGGAAACACGCGTTCAAAAAGCCGTCGAACTGAGAAACGTTCACGGATACAACTGCGCTCAGGCCGTTCTGTGCGCTTATGCCGATTTATTCGGATTGGATGAAAAACAAGCCTACAAAATCGCGGAGGGTTTTGGCTCCGGTATGGGCGGTATGGGCGACACCTGCGGTGCCGTAACAGCCGCTTTTATGCTGATCGGATTGAAAAACTCCGACGGAAAGCTCGGCGACAAAGCAACGCGCCCCGACACCTATAAACAGATCCGCGAATTGGCAGATTCTTTTAAAGCCGAAGCCGGATCCATTGTCTGCCGCGAATTGAAAGGTACAACAGGATTGCCCGTTTATCCTTGCCCAAAATGTATTGAAACGGCGGCTCGCTTGTTTGAAAAGTCTTTAAATTCAAACGGATAATATTTAAAAACAAAAAAATCAATCGATTGATTGACTTTTTGTTTTCACCAGTATATAGTCCATTCTGTCATAGTTAAGAGGGTACAAGTGGTTAAAGGAGCACAACAGCGTTTACTGGAAAAAGCAAAACACGCTTTTGCCGTCAACGGATACCAGGCGACGGCAACACGCGACATTGCTTCCGCCGCAAAAGTCAATATTTCCGCCATCACCTATTATTTTGGCGGTAAATTAGGGCTGTATCGCGCGGTTTTGCAGGATATTGCCGAACGCGTTATGCGGGAACTGGATGATAAAATAACGTCCGTTCAAACGTTGTTGTCCGATGAAAACACAACGCCGGAACAAGCGGAAGAGCTGTTATACAAGCGTATTTCCATTTTATGTTCTTTGGTGTGTTCTCAGCGTTTGCCCAGTGAAGATGTTGCCGTATTTCTGCACGAATACTTCGTTCCGGGCGAAGCTTTTGACATCTTGTATCAGGAACTGATTGCTCCCGTTTATACGCTGACCGCCGCTTTGATCGTCAAAGCGACCGGCAACACAATCGATCATGAAAGCGCGACGCTGTACACAATTCAGCTGTTTGCGGAAATGTTCGTGTTCAGATCGCGCAAGCAATTTATTCTGCAGCAGCTGAATTGGGCAGATTACGGGGAAAAGGAAATGACAAAAATAACGGATGTGGTCATCAGCCACACCCGCGCTTTTTTAAACCTCTATAAAAAAAGTTGAGTAGGATAAAATGGACTTTCGAATTTCAGCTTCACGCGGTTTGCCCGCAATCGTTTTAACAACAGGAATGCTTCTATCCGGCGAAACATTCGCCGCCGGATTTGCCATCAATGACATTTCGATGACCGGCGTCGGCCGCGCATTTGCGGGTGCCGGTGTTGTCGGCGACGACTATTCCGCGATCGGCTTCAACCCCGCGGGCATCACCTTAAAAGGCTCCGGCGCTCAAGCCGGGCTTGCTTTGATCTGGGAACATGGCAAAGTCAGCGGACAGGCGACAAAAAACGTTGCCGGCTTTGACCGTGTTGTTTCCGGAAAAGAAAACATCAGCATTCCTGTAGCCGTACCGAATTTGTTTGCGCAATACAAATTAGACGATTCTTTTTACTTTGGAATCGGTATGTATGCCCCGCTGGGATTGGCGACAAAATATGATCATAACTGGTTCGGTTCCGATTTCGGCGTTGATTCCGAACTGGAAGCTATCGATATAGCCCCGACACTGGGTTACAAACTAAACGACCATTGGAGTTTCGGCGCTTCTGTTATCGCGCGTTGGGGACGGGTTAAAATGACGAACACCTCCAAAACGACGGGGTTCAGCGAGTTTGATATTGACGGCTGGAATGTTTACGGACGCTTCGGCGTTATGTACGAACACGATAAAGACACGCGAATCGGCTTGTCTTATTCGACCGTTTCAACGGAAGTGGAACACACGCTGAAAGGCGATCACAAACTTACCGGATTAGGCCCTTTGAGCAACAAATACATTGGCGGAACAGTCACACGCTTGCCTGAAATCTGGTTGCTGTCCGGCTATCACAGACATGGCGACTTCGGTTATTCGGCTTCCGTCCGTTATACGCGTTGGGAATTTTTTGACGAGTTTACGTTGACCTCCTCCAGCCAGCTGGATCATTACACGTCCAAATACAATTGGCATAACACATGGTCGGTCGCTTTGGGTGTTGACTGGTACTATAACGACACTTGGACGTTCCGTGCCGGATTGGGCTTTGACGAATCTCCGGTGCGCGGCGCTTCGACAAGAACGGTACGCATTCCTGACAACGACCGAGTCCTGATGTCTTTGGGTTTCACATACAAGATGACGGATCACGTCAAAATGGATGTCGGCTACACGCACATTTACCTGCCGACGTTCAAAGCCAGAAACGGTTACAGTCACACGGGAATGGGTCCAGATCCAAAAACTCTCGACGCCAAGTACGACTTTAACGCGGAAGTCGTCGGCGTTCAGTTCCAGTACGATTTCTAAAATCTTTTTGATAAAAACGGGGCTTAAACAGCCCCGTTTTTTTAATGCGCGTCCGCCCAGTTGCCGGCGACACCGACTTCCGCAACCAAAGGAACGGATAGAGTAAAAACGTTTTCCATCACATCTTTAACAACTTGCGCCGTTTTTTCCGCCTCTTCCTCCGGCATTTCAAGAATCAGTTCGTCGTGTACCTGCAATAATAATTTAGCGGACAAATCAGCTTCTTTTAACGCCAACGGCACGCGCAGCATCGCCTTTTTAATGATGTCGGCGGCTCCGCCCTGTATCGGCGCATTGATAGCGGCGCGTTCTGCGAACTGACGACGCGCGGCGTTTCTATCATTGATGCTGCCGACCGAACATTTTCGTCCGAACGGCGTCATCACGAAACCGTTGGCACGGGCAAAATAAACCGTTTCTTCCATATACGTTCTGATCTCGGAATATTTAGCAAAATAAGCATTAATGTATTCCTGCGCTTCTTTGCGCCCGATTCCCAACTGACGCGCCAATCCGAAAGCGGAAATGCCGTAAATGATGCCAAAATTGATCGCTTTGGCGCGACGCCTGATCATCGGATCCATACCTTCGACAGGCACGCCAAAGATTTGGGAAGCGGTCGCCGCGTGAATATCCGCCCCTAAAGCAAAAGCATCTTTCAGAGCATGTACGTCAGCGACATGAGCCATCAGCCGCAATTCGATTTGCGAATAATCGGCGGACAGAAGCAGTTTGCCCGGCTCGGCGATAAAAGCGCGACGGATAGCGCGTCCTTCTTCCTGCCGAATCGGAATATTCTGCAAGTTCGGATCGTTCGAGGACAAACGCCCCGTCGAAGCGACCGTTTGCATAAAAGTCGTATGCACACGCCCTGTTTTAGGATTGATTTGCTCCTGCAAAGCGTCCGTATAAGTGCTTTTCAACTTGGAAAATTGACGATATTCCAAAATGTCGCGAGCGATTTGAAAACCGTCGTCGGCCAACTCTTCCAGCACGGCCGCGTCCGTTCCCCAGAAACCTGTTTTTTCATTTTTCACTCCTTTGGGCAGATTAAGCTTTTCAAACAAAATCTTCCCCAACTGAGCCGGAGAATTCAAATTAAATTCTTCCGCGGCTTCATTATAAATCTTTTTTTCCAATACTTTCAGTTTTTCGCCGAAAGAGGTACTGAGTTTTTTCAATTCTTCACGGCAAACTTTAATTCCTTCGCGTTCCATATGATACAAAACAGAGACGCACGGCCGATCGAACAACTCATACAAGGAAACAAGCTTCTCGTTTTCCAGCCGCTTTTTAAAAAAATGCCACAAGCGCAAAGTAATATCGGCGTCTTCGGCGGCATAATCCAACGCGGCGGCCAGATCAATCCTGTCAAAAGTGATTTTTGCGCGTCCAGTGCCGCACACGTCCCTGTATTTAATCGTCGTATAATCCAAAAACAAAGCGGCCAAATCATCCATATTGTGCAGATGCGCCGCGCCGTCCAAATCGTAAGACAATACCATGGTATCGTCTATCGGCGACAAATTTAAATCATCATATTCGTTGGCAAAAACATGCCAATCGAACTTGATATTGTGGCCGATTTTCAACACACCGGGATTTTCCAGAACGGGTTTTAACAACGCGAGCGCTTCTTTTAAAGGAATTTGCTTTAACTCCTGACCGTCGTTTTCATTTCCGAATAAATCGGTTTGGGGATGCAGCGGTTTGTGACGCAGCGGCACATAGAACGCTTTTCCTTCTTCGTAACAAAAAGAAAAACCGACCATTTGCGCATCGGCAACCGACAAAGAATCGGTTTCTGTATCAATGGCTAAGAATCCCTTTTCCTCGGCGATTTTCAGCTGTTTTTCCAGTTCCCGCGCGTCTTGAATCAAAGCGTAACGTTTTTCGACTTTTGGAACGGCCGGCAAAGCGGACACAGCCGGGGAAGTTTCATTTTTTTCTTCCGGTGAGGCAATATGAAAAGAATCCAACTTTCCGATTAAACTTTTAAATCCCATTTGCTCAAAGAAAGTTTTCGTCTTTGCCACATCCGGCGGTATCAGCTTAAAATCGTCAAGCGATTTTTCAACCGGCGCGAAAGCGTTCAAAGTGACTAATTTTTTCGACATGCGCGCCAAATCGGCATCGGCTGTCAACACTTCGCGGCGTTTGTTCTGCTTGATGGAAGAAACATTATCCAGCAAATTTTCCAACGTCCCGTATTCATTGATCAAGGCCGCCGCCGTTTTAATGCCGATGCCGCGCACGCCGGGAACGTTGTCGGAAGTATCGCCCGCCAAAGCCTGCACATCGACAACCTTGTCCGGCGTCACGCCGAATTTTTCCATAACCTGCTCGGCTTCGACGACTCGCTGCTTCATCGGATCGTAAATCGTCACGCCCGACCCGACCAACTGCATCAGATCTTTGTCGGCGGAAACAATAGTGACCTCAGCCTCTTCCTGATGCGCCAAGCGGGCATAAGTCGCCAATAAATCATCGGCTTCATAGCCTTCCATTTCAGCCTGCGCAATGCCGAATGCGTTAACCGCCAGTCTTAATAAAGGAAATTGAGGAATCAGTTCTTCCGGCGTTTCTTTGCGGGTCCCTTTGTAATCGGGAAAAATGTCCATGCGGAAAGTTTGACGCGACGTATCAAACATCACGGCCAGATAGTCGGCAGGCATTTCTTTGATCAGCTTCATCAGCATCGCGCAAAAACCGTAAACGGCATTAACCGGCACGCCGTCGCTGCGCGTCATCGGCGGCAAAGCGTAAAAAGCGCGGTAGATATAACCCGATCCGTCGATCAGAACGACTTTTTTATTTTTCAGACTGCCGATCATACAAAACTCCCTGTTCCTATCAAGACACCGGATACTTTAACGTATTCCCGGTTAAAAAGAAAGAAAACTCCTTAATAATTCCTCGCCGGAATCAGTCGTAAGAAACCTAAAAAACAAATACCTTATTTTATTTATAAGGATTGTCGCAATATTTCCTTTTGATCTTCCCTATTGCAGACCATCATTAATTATGTTATATTCTTGACGATGGAGTCTATATAGCGGCCGAAGCTGCCGTTTCCAGAAACCGGCCCGAGAGGGTCTTTCCCAACTTGGG
>CALDOX010000044.1:0-61388 GCA_937912005.1 uncultured Alphaproteobacteria bacterium | reverse complement strand
TCGCCGCCGTCAGCGTCGTCTTCCCATGGTCAACGTGACCAATCGTGCCGATATTACAATGCGGCTTCGTTCTTTCAAACTTCTCTTTTGCCATTTTTATATAACTCCAATTCTTTTCTTAACCAGCCATTTTGGCTTTGATTTCATCAGCAACGTTCTGCGGCACCTCAGCATAGTGAGAGAACTGCATCGAATACTGAGCGCGGCCCTGACTCATGGAACGAAGCGTATTCACATATCCGAACATAGAGGACAGAGGAACTGTCGCATCGATCACACGGGCGTTTCCGCGTTGATCCATACCGGCCACCTGACCGCGTCTGCTGTTCAGGTCGCCAATGATGTCACCCATATAGTCTTCGGGGGTGACGACTTCAACTTTCATAATCGGTTCCAGCAACTTAGGTTTCGCCTTTGCAATCCCTTCGCGGAAAGCCGCGCGGGCCGCAATTTCGAAAGCCATCGTCGAGGAGTCGACATCGTGGTAAGCACCGTCAAACAGGTTTGCTTTGAAGTCCGTGCAGGGGAATCCGGCAATAACACCGGTTTCCAGAGCGGCGCGCAAACCTTTTTCAACGCCCGGAATGTACTCCTTGGGAACGTTACCGCCGACGACGGTGTTCTCAAAAACAAATCCCGAACCCGGTTCCAACGGTTCAAAACGAATCTTGACGCGGGCGAACTGACCGGAACCGCCGGACTGTTTCTTATGCGTGTAGTCTTCTTCGTAAACCTGAGAAATCGTTTCACGATAAGCCACCTGCGGCGCACCGACGTTCGCGTCGACTTTGAATTCGCGCTTCAAACGGTCAACAATGATTTCCAGATGGAGTTCACCCATCCCTTTAATGATTGTCTGACCGCTTTCGGCATCGGAAGCCACGCGGAAAGACGGGTCTTCCATAGCCAAACGGTTCAAAGCCAAGCCCATTTTTTCAACGTCGGCTTTTGTTTTCGGTTCGACGGCGACTTCGATAACGGGATCCGGGAAGTCCATCTTTTCCAAGATAGCCGGAGCGTTTTCGGCGCACAGCGTATCACCCGTCGTCGTTTCTTTCAAACCGACCAGAGCAACAATATCGCCGGCATTCGCTTCTTTCAATTCTTCGCGATGGTTCGCATGCATCAACAACATACGGCCGATACGTTCTTTTTTGTCCTTAACGGAGTTCAGAACGTAGGAACCGGACGTCATCGTGCCGGAATAAATACGGGCAAATGTCAAAGAACCGACAAACGGGTCGTTCATAATCTTGAACGCCAAAGCGGACATCGGTTCGCCGTCATCGGCGCGACGGATGATTTCCGCGCCCTTCAGATCTGTGCAGGTCACTGCGGGAATATCAATCGGAGACGGCAGATAATCCACAACGGCATCCAACATCGGCTGAACGCCTTTGTTTTTAAAAGAAGATCCGCACAGAACGGGAACAAAGCTCATTGAAATTGTTCCCTTACGGATGCATTTCTGCAACGTTTCCAAAGAGATTTCCTTACCTTCCAAGTAATCTTCCATCGCCTGATCGTCCTGTTCGACAACGGTTTCGACCATTTCGGCGTGATACTTGTCCGTCAGCTCTTTCAAATCGGCCGGAACTTCTCCGTAGCTGAAATCAGCCCCCAGATGTTCGCCGTTCCAGATGATTGAACGTTTGCGCAAAACATCAACGACACCGACAAAATCGGCTTCGGCACCGATCGGCAGCGTCATCACGATCGGGGTGGCCCCCAAACGTTCCTTGATCATACCGACAGCGCGCAAAAAGTTGGCGCCGATACGATCCATCTTGTTGACGAAGCAGATACGGGGAACCTTATACTTATCCGCCTGACGCCACACGGTTTCGGACTGCGGTTCAACGCCGGCCACACCGTCAAAAACGGCGACGGCACCGTCCAAAACGCGCAGGCAACGTTCAACTTCAACCGTGAAGTCAACGTGCCCCGGAGTGTCAATGATATTCAGGCGATGTTCCCGCCAAAAGCAGGTCGTCGCCGCGGAAGTAATCGTAATACCGCGTTCCTGTTCCTGCACCATAAAGTCCATTGTCGCGGCGCCGTCGTGGACTTCGCCGATTTTGTGGGACTTACCGGTATAGTACAGAATACGTTCGGTTGTTGTCGTTTTACCGGCATCAATGTGAGCCATGATACCGATGTTGCGATACTTTTCAATGGGAGTAGTGCGAGCCATTACACAAAACCTTCTTTCTAATGATTACCAACGATAATGCGAGAAAGCTTTGTTTGCTTCTGCCATACGGTGAGTTTCCTCACGTTTACGAACGGCAGCGCCTTTATTTGCCAACGCATCTAAAAATTCACCGGCCAAGCGTTGTTCCATTGTCTGTTCGGAACGATTGCGGGCGGCAGAGATAATCCAACGAATAGCCAGAGCCTGCTTGCGGTCCGGGCGAACTTCGACCGGAACCTGATAGGTCGCACCACCGACGCGGCGGGAGCGGACTTCAACAGCAGGTTTAACATTTTCCAAAGCTTCGTTAAAAACCTTTAACGGTTCTTGCTTTGTTTTTTCGGCCACACGGTCCAGAGCGCCGTAAACGATTTTTTCGGCGGTGGCTTTAGCACCATGCAGCATGACACAATTCATAAATTTAGCAACGACCACGTCGCCGTATTTGGCGTCGGGCACAATTTCACGTTTTTCTGCAGCGTGACGACGAGACATAATCTTCTCCCTTTTCTATTACTTAGGACGCTTTGCGCCATACAGAGAGCGGCTCTGGCGGCGGGTTGAAACGCCTTGTGTATCCAGCGTACCGCGAATGATATGGTAACGCACACCCGGCAAGTCTTTGACACGACCACCGCGGATCAGAACAACAGAGTGTTCCTGCAGATTGTGACCTTCACCCGGAATATAGCTTAACACTTCAGCACTGTTGGTCAAACGAACACGCGCCACTTTACGCAAAGCGGAGTTCGGCTTTTTCGGAGTCGTGGTATAAACACGCGTGCAAACGCCGCGTTTTTGCGGACAGGCCTGCAAAGCAGGAGCTTTATTACGCTTTACGCGCGGTTTACGCGGACTGCGAATTAATTGGTTAATTGTAGGCATTAAATTCCTCTTTCCTAATCTAACCGTTACAACACACTTACTCGATTCCAACCTCCACGGTCGAACCGAAAAGCTAAACACTGAAAAACAGCGGAAATCCGCCATTTTCCAAACCCCTAAAGAGCAAAAAAAACAGACTAACCCCTTTATTTTCCTACTCTTCAGGAAGTGCATAATTGCAAAAACATCTTTAAGAGTCAAGGAAAAATAAAGAGATTTTCAGGATTTTTTTCAAAAATTCAAACATTTGAAACATTCAAAAACAACCGATCATTTTTTTATTGCTTTATCGGACGGATCGTTTTTTAAATCCGATATGTATCGTTTAAGGAGAATAAATTCAAATGATATTACCGTCTTTAACGTCCGTTTTATCCGATCGGGACATTAAGAAAACAGCCGTTTTAGACGAAACGATTTGGAACGAATACTTCACGCCGCTGATCGGACAGGCGCAAGTCGATTATATGTTGGATAAGTTTCAATCGGAAACAGCCATTCGGGCGCAGATCAAACAGGGATATCTGTATTTTGCCTTGATGCTTGAAGAAAAACAAATCGGATATATCGGGCTTCGGCTGGATGCAGACTGCCTCTTTTTAAGCAAACTGTATATTCAAAAAGAGTATCGGGGAAACGGATATTCCCGCATGATGCTCGCCTATGCCGAACAGATCGCAAAACAAAACAACAAGCCGGTTATCCGATTAACCTGCAACAGGCATAACACCGGTTCTCTGACCGTTTACAAAAAAGCCGGATTCCAAATCGCCCGCGAAGAAAAAACGGACATCGGAAGCGGCTTTGTTATGGATGACTATGTTTTTGAAAAAAACGTTTAGCGCTGTGTCGCCCGAGCAGCTAAGATTTGCGCGGCTTTTATCTGAGCCGGTTCTTTTGCCGAACGGGACAATCCTTTGCGCAACGCTTTCAGCGAAGCCTTCTCCTTTTCGGACAACGGTAAAGCCTTTTGTTCGGACGGGCGAGTCAAAACCGTATTATCGAAACGCAATTCCTTTTTTACGCTTTCGGACAATTCCGGCAAAGCCATTGCCTGATTTACCAATTCAGGATTTGTTTCGCGGTTTGTTTCAATGAACGCGGCGACTGTCACATAATCGCGCAAATCAGCATTTTCCGCCGTTTTTTCATCAATAATTTTTTGAGCAGCGGCTTTTTTCTCCTCGTTTGAGGTAATTTTGCGCGTTATAGAGGCATCGGAAATATCAGACAAATTCCGGAAATAATGGATAAACCTTTCAGCTATTTTCCCGCGCCGGAAAGCGTCACGCGCTTCCGCATCAAAATCTTTGACCGTTTCCGCTTGTTTTTCGACAGGATCGTTATAAAGCGCTTCAACTTCCTGACGCGTCTTCAATCCGGTCGCTCTTTCCACAATCTTTCCGGCCGAGTTGCGAACATCGCCGACAGAAGAAGTCGCGATACCATTCACCTCCATCAGTCCGACATATTCGGAAGAAACAGGCAACTTATCTGCGCCGATATCCTTCCCCTGCGCAGCAGAGGTTATCGCCAAAATATCTTTTGTCTTCAGTTTGACGCCCATTACTTTATCACTGCGCAAAAAGGCATCGTAATCGGCCATATATTCACCGCAGGTAATAGCTGCGATTTGATCCGTCGTCAAATGAACATCACGTCTCTTCTCGCTTCCGGCTTCTCCTTTAATATGTTTAGCGAAATTGGACAAAGCATCATTATTCATATATGTATTTTCATAAAGAGCCACACGATCTTTATCATCAAAAAAAGCCCGGAAAAGAACGGAACGCGATTCATTTGTCCCGTCTTTTATTTTTTTATTCATCCTCTCGTAATGATAAAAATTGCATGTCTGGGGATAAGCGGCACAAAATTCCTGAAACGGTCTCTGATCCCCCGTTTGAGCCCATTCACCGACAGCCTGATACGCGAAAACCTGCGCATCCGCTTCTTTCGCCCGTTCCAGACGAATCTGTGTTTCCAAATCATAATCGTCATGTAAAAGAGTTTTATTGTCTTGGCGTCTGGATTGAGTGGCATGACGCGCTTCATGAACCAGCGTCGAACACAACTTATCGTTTTTAGCGTTGGCGCTTAAATAAATTCTATTGTCCTTGGCACTGAATCCACCCCACGCGCCGATCCGTTCTAAAGAAACGATTGTTCCGTATTCAGCCAGATTTTCTAATGTTTTCCGACCGGTTGGAATTTTTTTCAGCTTGTTCAGAATGATCGTCAGCTTCCGTTTTTCCGAAGCATCACTATATTGCACATTAACACCGGCAATAACGCCTTCCGTTTTTTCTCCTTTAGGCGATTTTTGCGCCAACGCTTCTTTTAACATTTCATTTTACCTTGAAAAATGATTTTTCTTCATCTGGGCAAGAACGCTTTCATTAACAGTCGTCCGCTCTTTTGTCCGGTTTTCTTCACGAACAGCCTGCAAAACGATCATAGAATGAGCCTGAGCCCGATAAGAACCGCCTTTTACTTCGCGTTTTTCCACAGGCAGTTTCTCCGCCCCCAAATGAGCGGTATCAAAAGCGACTTCCCATTTCTGGCCGTTCGGCGCAGGCGGCAGTTTGAAATCAATGTCGCCGCTATGCGCGTTCATAATCACCATAAAGTCATCATCCGCGGGCTTGCCGTCTTTCTTTGTTTTTTCACCGGCCAAAACATAAGACAGCGTTTTCGCATACGGCGCCCAATCGGCTCCCGTCATTTCCTGACCGTCGGGACGAACCCAAGTAATGTCCTTTGTTCCTTTATCGTCAACCGGTTGACCGTCAAAATACGATACATTGGCCAACACGGGATGATCACGGCGCAGTTTGGTGATAAAGCCGATCATATCCGCGGACTGTACGTCACGATCGGAAATTTTGTCCCAGTTGACCCAGCTGGTTTCGTTGTCCTGACAGTAAGGATTATTGTTGCCGCCCTGAGAACGATTGAATTCATCACCGGCCAAACGCATCGGCACACCGGCGGCCATCAATAAAGTGGCTTCCAAATTGCGAACCATCTTATTGCGGAATTCGTCCAACCCTTCATCGCGGTAGCCTTCATGCCCCCAGTTCGTACCATGGTTATCACCGCATCCGTCCGTGTTATTCCACGGATTAGCTTCATTATGCTTCTGGTTGTACGACCATAAATCTTTTGCCGTAAAGCCGTCATGCGCCGTCACAAAGTTAATGGAAGGCGATTTTTCCGGCTCATCCTGATTGCGCATATCGTCGGAAGCCGTCATACGTTGCGCCATCTTGGCCGCGTATCCTTCGCTGCCGCACCAGAAGCGACGCGTATCATCACGGAAACGATCGTTCCACTGCATCCAGTTTTTCTGGAAGTTACCGACCTGATATCCGCCGCCGCCGCAGTCCCAGGGTTCAGCGATCAGTTTGCATTTTGACAAAACAGGATCATTTTTCAACGCTTCATAAAAGGGATGATTTTTGTCAAAATCACGGTTAGCGGGCTCACCTTCTTTACCACGGCCCATAACGGTCGCCAAATCGAAACGGAAACCGTCAACCCCCATTTCCTCCGCCCAATAACGCAAAGAGTCAAGAGCCAAACGGCGCGCCATCGGTTTTGTCATATCCAAAGCGTTGCCGCATCCGGTTTCATTACGATATTTAGATTTATCTTCAGGATCATGCACAAAATAATAAGCGCTGTCGATCCCCTTCAGTCCGATCATCTGACCGAAAACATCACCTTCGCCGACATGATTATATACTACGTCCATAATCACTTCTTTGCCGGCGGCATGGTAAGCATTCACCATTTTTTTAAATTCGACCGGATCGCCGTAATCGGGATGAGGCGCAAAATAAGCGATCGGTTCATATCCCCAGAAATTGGACAATCCCTTGTCATCCAAGCTTTTATCCGTTGCAAACGCTTGAACGGGAAGCAATTCGACGGAAGAAACCCCCTGCTCTTCGATATATTTCATAACTTCCGGATTCGCCATACCGGAAAACTTGCCTTTATCCGCTTCGGCAACATCGGGATGCTTCATCGTAAAGCCTTTGGTATGCGTTTCATAGACGACAGTTTGTTCCCAAGGCACATTCGGACACTCAACCGTTCCGACCGCTTTCAAAGCCTCCGGATCCTGAATAATGGCTTTAGGCGCATACTTGCCGGAATCTTCCGTATTCATTGAATTCGGATCGCCGATATTGGAACACATAAAGGAATCATGCCATTCAAATTCACGATCCAACTGACGCGCATAAGGATCTATCAGCAGCTTGTTCGGATTAAAGCGCATTCCCTTTTCGGGGTCAAAAGGCCCGTCCACCCGATAACCGTAGCGCATTCCCGGCTTCAGTCCCGGCAAATATCCGGACCAAATACCGTCTTCCGACCGATTCGGCAGCTCTATGCGTGTTTCATTGTCGTTTTCATCAAACAAACAAAGCTCCACTTTTGTCGCATTTTCGGAAAACAACGCAAAATTGACGCCTTTGCCGTCATACGTTGCCCCTAATTTTTCCGTACTGCCGAGAAGAATTTTGCTTTCAGCCATTGAAGAATCCTTTCAAAAAACGCAGAGATTCAAAACCTCGCGAAAAACTTTAGACACATTTTAGCGAAAACGGATAAACCTGACAAGGCTTTTTTCGCCTTACCGCCATAAAAACAACACTGATTTTTTTCAAAAAAAAAGCCTCTGACAAACAGAGACTTTTTTCTGCCGTAAAAAAAAACAGCTTATTTTGAGCAAGGAGAAACCATTTCAATAATGGAAATGCCCAAGAACGTATCATTTTCGCAAACTTTACCGCTGCCATCATAACCGCGAACGCCCGTGCAGGCAGACAAAGCCAATGTGCTCAGCATCAAAGCAAAAAAAGCTACTTTTTTCATAATATAAATCCTTAATTTAAGTTTTCACAAAGAGTTGAGAAACTCTTTCTTTCTAAGTAAAAAAAATAGTAATAAAGTCAATAATTAAATAAACCGAAGGTATATATTTGCTCAGCCAGTAAAATTCTGTCAGAATGCACGATTTTTTTAAATCAACCGCAGCAACCGTTCCGACAATTCTTTGCGTCTGCCTTCCTGTAAACGCATTTCCTCAAAATTACGTTCGGCGGCTTCTTTATCACAGCGCAGGGAATGCAATCCTTTTTTCAAGATTCTTTCTCCGTCTTCAAAATGAACGCCGGACAAAATAACTTTTCCCCATCCGAACCGTTTTTCAATAACGGCCGGCTTTTGTCCGGCTTCTTCATAGACAGCTAAAACCGTGCCGTTAACCCGATCAAACCAAGGGCCGCCATGATACAAAGCCGGATATGTTTCCCCGTCATTGAAGCGTATATGAACAACGCGCACCGAAAAAGCGGTTAAAGAATACGGCAGCAAATCCAATTCCTTATAAAGCGTACCGACTGCCCTGCCCTCTATAAGGTTTAATCCGCACTGATTTTCTATGCACAGTTCGGGAATATCTTTCTCAAAGACAACATCTCGGCAGGCGTAATACGCTCCGGCACAAATTCCGAAATAAATTCCTCCGTTTTCAACATAAGCACGGATTCGATCGTTTCCGATTCCCTCCAATTTCTGCATAAACGGATTCCCGGCACCACCGCCCAGGAAAAAAGCTTTAACGTCCTTATTTAAAACACCTGCCTTGATTTCCGCAGCGTCCGTAAAGCTCACTTCCAAATCCGATGAAGCAAAATAAGAGTTCACCTCTTCATATAAAGAATCGACAGCGGCGCATCCGTAATCCCTATAAATCAGGACTTTCATTTTTTACCGTCTGTTTTTCAAATACCATTCGACCGTTTTGACAATTCCGGTATCAAAGTTTTCATCCGCTTTCCACCCCAATTCGGTTTCAAGCTTTGTCGCATCAATCGCGTAACGGCGGTCGTGACCGGCACGATCTTTTACGAACGTAACCAAGTCTTTGTACTTACCTTCTTTGCGCGGAACTTCACGATCCAAAATCGAACAAATCGAATCAACAATCTGCAAATTATTGCGTTCATTGCGTCCGCCGATATTATATGTTTCGCCCGAACGTCCCTGATGATAAATCAAATCAATCGCCTTGCAGTGATCCAGTACATACAGCCAGTCACGAATATTTTTTCCGTCACCGTAAATCGGGATGTTTTCTCCGTTCAGGCACTTGCGGATAATGGTCGGAATCAGCTTTTCTCCATGCTGTTTAGGGCCATAGTTATTGGAACAATTGGATGTCGTCACGTTCATTCCGTAAGTATGATGATACGCCCTTACCAACATATCCGAAGACGCTTTTGAAGCGGAATAAGGAGAATTCGGCGCATACGGCGTCGTTTCCGTAAAGAATCCGGTTTCCCCCAAAGTGCCATATACCTCGTCCGTGGAAATGTGATGGAAGCGGCATTTTTCATAACCGTCCTTCACCTGTCCCGGAGCCGTCATCCAATGACGGCGAGCCGTTTCCAACAAGGTAAATGTTCCCAAAACATTCGTTTTAACAAAAATTTCCGGTCCTGTGATTGAATTATCGACATGACTTTCGGCTGCGAAGTGGATTACACCGCGGATATCGTGTTCAGCAAAAATTTTTTCGACCAGTTCCTTGTCCGTGATATCGCCTTTGATAAAGATATAATTCGGATTTTCCAGCACTTCCGCCAAATTGCGTTCGTCGGCCGCATAAGTCATTTTGTCCAGATTAACCAAAACGGTATCGGGATGCGCCGCCAAAAAATACGGAACGAAGTTAGAACCGATAAATCCGGCGCCGCCGGTCACTAAAATTTTTTCAGACATTTTTCCAAACTTTCCTGCCAATGGGGAACCTCGATTCCCAAAGATTTGATTTTAGATTTATTTAAAACCGAATAAAAAGGCCGTTTTGCCTTTGTCGGATACTGAACCGATTCGATCGGTTCGACATAGCAATTCAAACCCGATAATTTCATAATTTCACGGGCAAAATCATACCAACTGCACGTTCCTTCATTTGAGTAATGATAAACCTCTTTTGAACCTTCTTTCATCTGAGATAACAGAACCGTTATTGCCTTCGCCAAATCAACCGCGCACGTCGGAGTCCCGATCTGATCGGCAACAACGGAAATTTTTTCCCGCTCTGCCCCCAAACGGCGCATCGTTTTGACAAAATTTGTTCCATAAGGGCTGTACAGCCATGCCGTTCTGATCACAGCACAAGTTTCCGCCGTTTCCAATACGGCTTTTTCTCCCTCAAATTTTGTTTGTCCGTAAACGCTGATAGGGCCGGTCTGATCTGTTTCGACATACGGTTTGTACCCTTTGCCGTCGAAAACATAATCCGTGGAAATATGAATCATTTTTGCGCCCGTCAACGCCAGATTCCTTACGCCATCGACATTGATCAAACGGCATTTTTCCGGTTCATCCTCCGCTTTATCCACTGCCGTGTAAGCCGCGCAGTTGATAATCGTATCAATCTTGTTTTCCCGAACAAATCGCCGAACGGCTTCCGCATCCGTAATATCCAGATCGGCCACATCCGCTCCGATGGCCCGAGGCAAAAGCAATTTTAATTCGGTTCCAAGCTGCCCGCCGCATCCTGTAATTAAAAGCATTCCTTCATCCTTGGCAGAATTTTGTCTTTTTCCGACAAACAGGCATTTTCAACGGGAATCAACCAATCAATCCCCAAATCAGGATCGGCGCAGTTAATACCGCCTTCAGATTCTTTGCAATACAAATTGTCGCATTTATAAGTAAAGACCGCCGTTTTCGACAATACGGAAAATCCATGCGCAAATCCGCGGGGAATAAACAACTGCAAATTATTAACATCATTTAATTCCACGGCCACATATTTGCCGAACGTATCGGAACCGGGACGAAGATCAACCGCCACATCCAACACGGCTCCCTGCATCACGCGCACCAACTTGGCCTGAGCATGTTCGCCTTTTTGGAAATGCAGCCCGCGGATTACGCCGTAAGAAGATTTCGATTGATTATCCTGAACAAAGTCAGCATCAATTCCCGCCTCTTTAAATGTTTTTTCATTATAAGTCTCAAAAAAATATCCCCGATCGTCTGAAAAAATACGCGGTTCGAAAATGACGACTCCCGGAATTTTTGTTTCAATAAACGGCATTTTTAAATCTCCGGCGCAGAAATTTCGCCATCAGCAAGTTTCAACAAATATTGGCCATATCCGGTTTTAGCCATAATCTGACCTTGTTCCCGCAGCTGATCTTTGGAAATAAAGCCTTTAAAATAGGCAATCTCTTCCAAACAGGCTATTTTGATTCCCTTGCGTTTTTCAATCGCTTCGAC
This sequence comes from uncultured Alphaproteobacteria bacterium, assembly GCA_937912005.1. GTDB lineage: Bacteria > Pseudomonadota > Alphaproteobacteria > CAAGCB01 > CAG-977 > UBA11549. The sequence goes on along the minus strand of CALDOX010000044.1, from coordinate 49,999 downwards.
ATAAGAACTGGCTTGAATCAAACTGTCGTGCGTTCCGGTATCAAACCAATCGATATCCCGGCTCAACACATTGACTTTCAACTTTCCGCGGCGCAGATATTCCTTGTTCACATCCGTAATTTCGTACTCTCCGCGGGCGGAAGGCTTCAGGTTTTTAGCGATTTCTACAACTTCGTTATCATAAAAATACAATCCCGGCACCGCATAATTGGATTTCGGTTCAGCGGGTTTTTCCTCTATGCTGATTGCTTTAAAATTCTCATCAAACTCAACGACGCCATAGCGTTCGGGATCCTGCACATAGCATCCGAAAACAACAGCGCCGTCAGTAATTTTTGCGGCGCTTTCCAATTGCTGCGTCAAAGCGTGACCATGGAAGATATTGTCTCCCAATACTAAAGCGGCAGGTTCGTTTCCGACAAAATCCGCGCCGATCACGAAAGCCTGCGCCAAACCGTTGGGCACGGCTTGTTCGGCATAAGAAATATTCATTCCCAAATGCGAACCGTCTTTAAACAACCGCTTAAATCCCGGCAGATCCGTCGGCGTAGAAATGACAAGAACATCTTTAATTCCCGCCCTCATCAACAAAGACATCGGATAATAGATCATCGGTTTGTCATAAACCGGAATCATCTGTTTCGACAAAGCAATCGTCGCCGGATAAAGCCTTGTTCCCGATCCGCCTGCCAGAATAATGCCTTTCATATTGGAACTCCCTGTTAAACAATTTTTCTAACCGTATCACAGAGAAAAAGAAAAAAAAACCCCTATTTGTCCCAAAAATTCGCACTTTTTTTTATGATCGCACTCCGGATTAATATGTTAAACTTTTATAAAAACTATTGTTTTGACAAATTTTTCTGATATTCTGTCAAGTAGATATATTTATTTTATTGCGATGAGGCTGTTATGGAACTTCCCGGATATGTAAAAGATTTTCTGCAAACAAATTATTATCTTTCGGACGAAGATCTGGCCCTGCCTTTTGATCAAATGCCCGCGTATGTGCGCGACTTGGTCTCAAGGACTATGAATACGAACGAACAGGGCGAGGTGGAGCCTAAAACGGAAGAAGAAATTTTAAAAGTCGCGCAGCAGCAATTTCTGGCGGATATTGATTCCGACACCCTTTCCCAGACACAGATTAACAACTTCATTGCCAATCAGGAAACTTTAACAAAGTTAGCCTCTTTAGCAGACGAGCGGGATCCGGATTCGGACGATTTCGGAAAAGTTGCTTCCTTGATGGCCGCCAAAAGAATATGCTCCGACGAATATGCGGACACGCCGAAAGACGAAGCCCATTTTATGCAGCTTCGCCGGGAAATAAAGACGGAACTGGAAATAAAAGATTATGTCGGCCGCTACATTAATGCTCACCCTGAAGCAAATGCTGATCCGGATGCTTTCAGAAAACAGCTGATTGACGTTACTGCAGAAATATCCTCTATGGTTCGGACGAACCAATCCGATAAAATCGCCGCCCGTTTCGGATTGCCCGACACAGAAAAAGATCGGGCAGAAGCAAAAGGAGCGACTTTGTCTTTTGCTATGGCCGAATTAAAGAGTTTCTCGGATCGGATTGATCAGCAGGTCAAGGGATTGCCTTTTGTCCAGAAAGTCAACGCTCTGCATAACCAGTTCAAGGAAAAATATCCCAAAACATATACCGCGACCAAAATATTAACCAGCGGCGCCGCTGCCATGACGCTCGGCCCGGCTTATTCGGCATACCGCGCCACAGCGGGCATCAATGCGATGCGCAAAGATTTTGCCGAATATAAAAAGAAAAATCCCGATGAAAAAGGAAGTTTTTGGAAATTTATCCGCACACCGGAAGGCCGGAAACAGCTGTTGACCACTGGACAAAACATCGCCCGCATCATTCCGGGAGCCCGCGCCGTCGGCATAGTCCTGAGCGCCGTTAAAAATTCCGAGATGCTGAAGGAAACCATTAAGGATTTAAAAGAAAACGGTCCTGATAAAAAACGTTTACTGAAATTTGGTGCCGCAGCCGCCGGATTATTAGCCGTATCTGTAACGGCTGCTTATGCGAATGACGAAGTGGCGGATATGGTTCATGAATGCTTTTCCAACTTAGATCCTCTGAAAGATACGTTGGATCAAGCCATTGATCATGTTTCCTCTTTTATTCCGCATTCTGCAGGCATTACATCCGATTTAACAGCCGCAGCAGATTTAACAGAGGCTTCCAACAATTTAGCCGATGTTGCCGTTAATTCAGATTTAACCAACGCTTCCGTTAACATGGCTGATTTCACTCCGTCTCCGGATGTAACGGTAAGTACTCCCGTCGATATGGCAGACATTCCCCCGACATCGGATGTATCAGCAAATGTTTCCGTTGAAACAGCGGCCCCGGCTCCTCAGGCTGCGGAAAACGCTTCCGTTGAAGCAGCTGCTCCAGCTCCTCAGGCTGCGGAAAATGTTTCCGCTGAAGCGGCGGCTCCGGCTCCTCAGGCTGCGGAAAACGCTTCCGGCGATAAAATAACTGTCAACAACATAACTCTCACTCCACATGGTGTACAAGAAGCGCACGGCACAATAGAACATGCCGATGGTTCCGAAACAACAATCAATACAAATGGTGGAGGAACGACAATTTCACACAGTGATGATCATATGTCCACCAGAGTGGGGATCGGAAAAGACGGGTCGGTTTCCGTTAAGGGTCGGATTACAAACGAAGTTGACCCGAATAAAGAAGGCTTTACCGCTACGGACATAAGTTACGATACAAATTCGGGAAGCGTCGGAACGGTTCTGACAAACAATCAGACCGGAGACAAGATTGTCATTGACCATTCCTCCCAGATGGGGCAAACCGTTTCTTACGGTGACTCTCTGAATAACAACGGAATTGAGGTTACTCATAACAATGCGGGCGTCGGTATTTCCGGACATGCGAAAAATGTTGAGTTAGGCAACGGAAACACCGTCCGTTCCGTTAATGCCGGCATAGGGACTGACGGGACCGTATATTCAAACGGCACGATAGATCATGCGGACGGTTCCGCAACAACCTACAACCTAAACGGCAGAGAGGGCGTTCTTTCACACAGTGATGATCATACGTCCACCAGCGTGGGAATCGGAAAAGACGGGTCGGTTTCCGTTAAAGGAGAAATCGTCAATGATGTCGATCCCACTAAAAAAGGACCTGTTGTTGAGAGTGTTAAATATGATACAAACGACCTTTCTCTGCAGGCTCGTATAGCACAATATCAAAAAGGAGAATCCGTATCCGTATCCGCCAGCAGAAACGGCGGCATCGGCATCAGTAAAGAAGACGCCAATGGTCAAAGCTCGTCCGTATCGTACGATCGTTCCGGTCTTCATATCAAAGGAAAAAGCGGGAAATCCGTCAACGTTTCAAGAGAAGATATTTCCAAAGGAATTGGCCTTATACGCGGACTTCTGGGTGGACGTTAACAGAATTTGACTAAACTTTTCCCAATAAACCCAAAAGAAAAAAGTCTGCTGCGGCAGGCTTTTTTCTTTTTTAAAACACACCGTTTTGGTTCTTGAAATCATTTTGCTTTTCGGAGTAAAAATAAAGAACGAAAGCAGATAAATGACAGATACTTTTTTTGACTTCAACCGATTAAACCCCGAGCAACGACAGGCAGTCGAAACGACCGAAGGCCCCGTTCTGGTCTTGTCCGGCGCTGGCACGGGCAAAACAACCGTTTTGACAACGCGCCTGGCTTATATTATTCAAACGGGAAAAGCTCTTCCTTTTCAATGTCTGGCCGTAACGTTCACAAATAAAGCCGCAAAAGAAATGCAGGAACGGCTGAACAGCATGATTGGTGCGGACAATCACGTTTCATGGTTGGGAACTTTTCACAAAATCGGATTGAAAATTCTGCGCAACCATCCTGAAAAAGTGGGATTGTCAAGCGGTTTCGGGATATTGGACGCTTCGGATCAGGAACGATTATTAAAGCAAATCATGGTCGATTTTCATATCGATCTGAAAGATAATCCGCCGCAATATATACTGGATCAAATTCAGCGTTTGAAAGACAAAGGATTGATGCCGGAACAAGCTGAAAAACGCTGTGAATCGGATCCTTTAACTTTGAAATTATACAAAGCTTATCAGGAACGGCTGCTCGCAACAAATATGGCCGATTTTGGCGACTTGTTGTTATACTGTTTGGAATTGTTCCAAAAACACCCGGAAATTCTAACGGCGCTGCGCAAGCAGTTTAAATATATTTTGGTCGATGAATATCAAGACACGAATATTGTTCAGTATTTATGGCTGCGTCTGTTAACCAATCCGGAACACAACAATATTTGCTGTGTCGGCGATGACGACCAATCCATTTATTCATGGCGTGGCGCGGAAATCGGCAATATCCTGAAATTTGAACAGGATTTTCCGAACGCGACCGTCATCCGTCTGGAAAGCAATTACCGTTCGACTGCTCCCATTCTGGCCGGCGCTTCCGGCTTGATCGCGCACAACAGAAACAGACTGGGCAAAACTTTACATCCTGCCCCCGGCCGTGACGGAAGCGGCGATAAAATCAACATCATCGGCGTTTGGAACGGCAACGACGAAGCACAAACAATCTGCGATCTGATCGAACGGGAGCAGCGGCACGGTACAAGCCTGTCGGAAATGGCCGTTTTAGTGCGGGCAAGTTTCCAAACCCGCGCATTTGAAGATGCTTTTCTGAACCACGGTCTGCCTTATAAAGTCATTGCCGGTATGCGTTTCTATGAACGCGAAGAAATCAGGGATGTAACGGCTTATATCCGCTTGCTTGTCCAGCCGAAAGACGATATGGCGTTCGTCCGCATCGTCAACAAACCGCGCAGAGGCGTCGGAGACGCCGCTTTGCAAACAATCCGACAGCGGGCGACACAAGACCATATATCCCTTTACGAAGCGGCACAGCTTCTGCTGCAGGAAAAAGCCGTCAAAGGCGCAGCGAAAAACGGATTGGAACGCTTTTTCGCCCTGTACGATTCCTGGCATAAAGAAATGCAGGAAACACCTGCCGCCGATCTGTTGCCCAAGATATTGGAAGACAGCGGTTATATGGATATGCGCCGCAGCGAAAAGTTGCCCGAAACGGAAGGACGATTGGAAAATATAAAAGAATTGATCGGCGAGTTTAAAAACTCTTTCGACACCTTTGAAGATTATTTGGAATACGTCAGTTTGGTTATGGATAACGACAATGCTGCGCTGACGGGAGATTATATCAGCGTGATGACGCTTCACGCAGCCAAAGGACTGGAATTCGAAACTGTATTTCTTCCGGGGTGGGAAGAAGGTATTTTTCCACATCAAAAATCGCTGGACGAAGGTGGTTCCAAAGCGTTAGAGGAAGAACGCCGTCTGGCCTATGTCGGCATCACACGGGCAAAAAAGCACGTTTATATCAGTTTTGCCGGATCGCGACTAATATATAACCACCAATGGCAAAACAATCCGCCGTCGCGTTTCATTTCGGAAATTCCTGAAGAAAACGTGGAAATGATTAACGTTTCTTCCGGCTATAATTACGGGTACGGATACAATAGGGACTATACAAATCCGTCATATTCTTATAAAAAGAAAAGAAGTACCGGTTATTTCGGGGCGACTTTTTCTTCCGCCTTTACGGTCGGAACGCAGGTTCATCACGAAAAATACGGATACGGAACAGTCATCGCCGCCAACGGCGATCAAACCGAAGTCGTTTTTGAAGACGGCTCAACCAAGAAAATTTTAGCAGATTATTTGGAAAGTGTGTAATGGAAACGCAACCCGCAAGCAACTGGCAAATTTCTTTCGTTTTGGCTCCTGACGCCCTTCCTTTCTTTGAACGCGCCTTAGATGGCGACGACACCGCTTTGCTGGCGTCCGAAATCGAAACCGGTGCGGACAAAGGAAAATGGAAGTTGGACGCGATTTTCCAAGACCGTCCGGACGAAGCGTTGCTGAACACGTCTTTAACATTGGCGGCGCAGGCGGCGGGTGTTTCCCTGCCCTCATATCAGCTCAGCGAATTGGCTCAAAGAGACTGGCTGCGGGAAAATCTGATCAGCTTTGCTCCCGTTTCGGTCGGCCGGTATTACATTTACGGTTCGCATATTCAGGAACCGCCTCCTAAAACAAAGCTTTCCTTAAAAATCGATGCGGCGACCGCTTTCGGTTCGGGCGAGCACTTTACAACCAAAGGGTGCTTAATGGCAATGGAGGAAATCTCCCGTTTTCGCCGTCCGAGAAACATTCTGGATATGGGGTGCGGTTCGGGTATTCTGGGATTAGCGGCGGCATTGACGTTCAGAACAAAAGTCATGGCGGCGGACATAGACCCCGAATCCGTCCGCGTCACAAAACAAAACGCTAAAAACAATCACCTTGCCCGCTATATCACGGCGCGCGCCGGAAACGGATACAAACCGATCATTATCCGTTCAAAAGCGCCCTATGACCTTGTTTTTTCCAATATTCTGGCGCGTCCGCTGACACTTATGGCCAAAGATTTGGCTTCCGTTTTGGCGCCCGACGGCTTGGCCGTTTTGTCCGGCCTTCTGAACAGGCAGGAAGAATGGGTGTTAAGCGCACATCGCCGCGTCGGACTGCATTTAAAGAAACGTTATCGCTTAGAAGGGTGGAGCACCCTGATCGTCGGCCGTTAAAAGGAGAATTTTATGGATAAACTGACTGCTCTTAGAGAATGGATGCTGACAAACGGTTTTTTCGGTCTGTTGGTTCCGATGACCGATGAATATCAAGGCGAATATATTGCTCCGTCCGCACGGCGTCTGGAATGGTTGACCGGTTTTACGGGTTCAGCCGGAGAAGCCGTCGTTTTGCTGGACCGCGCCTTTTTGTTCGTTGACGGCCGCTACATCCTTCAAGCGCAAAAAGAAACGAATGCGGATCAAATCACAGTCATTCAAACGCCGAACGCCCGCGCGGGCGATTGGCTGTTCGCCGCTTTGCCGAACGGCGCCAGAATAGGATACGACTCTTGGCTGCATACACCGGATGAAATCAAAAAAATGGCGTCCGCTTGTGCGAAAAACGGCGCTAAAATAGTTCCTCTGCCTTACAATCCGATTGACATTCTTTGGACGGACAAGCCTCAAAACGAAACGCAATGGGCCGTTTCTTTGCCTGAAATTTATACGGGACTGGACAGCACTTCCAAAATCGCCGATGTCACGGCAACGCTGGGCATAGACCAGGACGACGCGCTTGTTTTGACTTCGCCGGAATCGATTTGCTGGCTGTTGAACGTGCGCGGTCGGGATATTCCTTACATTCCCGTCGTTCAGTCTTTTGCCGTTTTGTACAAGAACGGAACGCTCGACTGGTTTGTCAATCCGGAAAAAATCAAAGACCATGTGCGCGTGCAGCTCAGCCCGTTAGTTGAAATCAAAGATCCCGAACTGATGGCTGTTACTTTGGACGCTTTAGGGATTCAAAAAGCCCGCGTTCAGTTGGATATGGCGCTTTCTCCGGCTTGGATTTACGAACGCCTGTCCGCTGCAGGAGCCGTTGTTCATTCCAAAGAAGATCCGTGCCTAATCCGCAAAGCCTGCAAAAACACGATTGAACGCAACGGCGCCGTTAACGCTCATATCAAAGACGGCATCGCTATGTGCCGTTTTCTGGCCTGGTTTGATAAAGAAGCTCCGAAAGGAAAACTGACGGAAATGGACGCCGTGCGCAAAATCGCCGAATTTCGCGAAGATAACCCGCTGTATCGCGGCGAAAGCTTTGCTACAATCGCAGCCAGCGGTAAAAACGCGGCCTATATTCATTATCACACTTCGGAAAAAAACAATGCGCCGATCAAGAAAAACGCTATGTTCCTGATTGATACGGGCGCTCAATATCTGGACGGAACGACAGATATCACACGGACGGTTGCCGTCGGTGAAGTTTCCGCTTTGGAAAAAAAGCGTTATACGCAGGTTTTAAAAGGCCATATCGCAATTGCCGTGATTGCTTTTCCGGAAGGAACGACCGGTTCTCAGCTTGACATTTTAGCACGGCAGTTTTTATGGCGGGACGGTGTTGACTACGCTCACGGGACAGGACATGGCATCGGCAGCTATCTCAGCGTTCACGAAGGTCCGCAAAGAATTTCCCGCGGCAATAACCGCATCGCTTTAATGCCGGGTATGCTGATTTCAAACGAGCCGGGATATTACAAAGCGGACGCTTTCGGAATCCGATTGGAAAATGTCGTCATGGTCGAACCGTTGCCGCCGGCGGAAGGTTCTGAAATTAAAATTCTAGGTTTATCGACACTCAGTCTTGCTCCGTTTGACCGGCGCCTGATTGATAAAACGCAGCTGACCCCGCGTGAAAAAGCGTGGGTGGACGGTTATCATGCCCGCATTCGCAGAATTATTTCTCCCTTTGTCGATCAACAAACCTCCGATTGGCTGGCGGAATCCTGCGCGCCGTTATAAGGAATTGAAATGAGAGCGGGTATCACCTTTTTCGTTTCCGGCTGTATTTTAATCATTTTCGGCGTGATTATGATGATTCCCGGATTTTTGGATTTTTCGGACGGCAATATCGGTTCGGCCAAAGCCTTCTGGCAAGCCGGAGGCGCTACCGCTTTTTTCGGCGCATTATTTGTAACGACCTTTTATAACAAATATGAAAAACTGAGCGTCAGAGAAATGTATCTGACGACTTCGTTAGTTTGGCTGCTGGTTTGCGCGTTCTGCGCTTTGCCGTTTTTTCTCGGCACTTCGGCGTTAAGCTATACGGACTCTTTTTTTGAAGCCATGTCCGGACTGACTACTATGGGCGCGACGATTCTGCGCGATCTGTCCGTTCAGCCGCGCGGCATTTTGCTGTGGAGGGGAATGCTCCAATGGTTCGGAGGCGTTGGAATCATTGTGATTGCATTGGGAATCCTGCCCTTGCTGCGTATTGGCGGTATGCAGCTGTATGCAACGGAATCTTCGGATAAATCCGACAAAACATTACCAAAAACATCACAAATCATCGGTATGATCATGATTATTTATACGATCTTTACCATAATTTGTATGATCCTTCTGCATCTGTCCGAATTGGACTGGTTTGAAGCACTGACCTTTACTTTGACGACCATTCCCACAGGCGGCTTTGCGCCCCGAAACTCTTCGGCGATGGAGCTGTCCGCCTTGTCTCAATGGATTATGACCTTTTTTATGTTTGTCTGCGGAATGCCTTTGCTTGTTTCTTATTTCCTGATCAAAAAGAATTGGAATTCCGTTAAAAATGATACGCAAATCAAAACATACGCTTACTTCTTTTTATACAGCACGGGAATATTGACTCTTTATCTGATTCTGACGCAGGACATTCCTTTATTTACGGCGATCCGGTATTCGGCGTTTAATTTTATTTCCGTTGTCACGTCTTCAGGTTTTTTGAACAGCGATATAGAATCGTGGGGCGGTTTTGCCGTCATGTTTTTCACTTTTTTATTGCCGATCGGCGCGTGCAGCGGCTCGACTTCCGGAGGGATTAAGATTTTCCGATTCAACATTATGTATCTTTCTTCAATGCAGTATTTGCGGCGTAAAATTTTGCCGCACGGCATATTCATTGCCAAATATAACGGCAAGCCGCTGACAGAAGAAATTTCATCCGGCGTATTTGTGTTTATGGCGATATTTTTATTGTCGTTCCTACTGTCTGTTTTATTGCTGGCTTTAATCGGATTGGATTTTATCACTTCGGTCAGCGCGACTTTATCCAGTTTAGGCAATACGGGAATAGCTTTCGGTCCTGTCATCGGATCGGGCGGCAGTTTTGCGAATTTGCCGGTCAGCGCAAAATGGCTGCTTTCTTATAATATGATGCTGGGGCGATTGGAATATATGACGGTTTTTGTCTTGCTGCTGCCGTTAGCCTGGCGCAAAGAAAAGAAAAACACCGGCACTACGGCTTTTTAGTATTATTTTCACTGCTTGTTTTTTTTATAATCGGAGATGTGCCGGCGACCTCTTCTCCCCATTTCGCGATCAGTTTGGCTTGAGCTTCCCGCAAATTAACAACGCGGCGTTGATCCGTCATTTCCAAAAAGCTTAAAACAATGGAAGGAATGCATCGGTAAAACAACCATCCGACAAGAGCGGCCGAATAAATAACAAGAAAAGACAAGCTGCTTAAAAATAATTCAACGGCTCCGTCCCAAGTATTATTGCCAAACCATAAACGAAACAAAAACGGCAGCGATCCTGCAAAATTTAATCCGCCGATACATAACCATTTATACTTAAATTTATTCCTTGAAGTGGAATCAATGATTAAAGCTACTAACGTCGGCAACATGCTTAAAAACAAAAAAATAACCGTCGGCAGCATTAAATACATCATCGGCAATAGAACCAAGAAAGCGAAACCGGCCGACAGAATAGAATCTTTTGATTTCTTTTTTTTATTTTCTGTCATCGCATTATCCTCTCAGCAGCTGCATTACCAACAACAAAAACATCGTTAAAAGCGCGATGCTGAAAGAAACGATTGCAGCCACTTGATTCCCCAGCATCAAGCCCTCTTCTTCCCGTTTTGAGCGATTACCGTCCAAAAGTTCTATCTCTTCTGACAGTTTGGCATATTCCTTTTTAGCCTGCTCAAAATAATTGATATCATAAAGACGTTCCTGTCTGTCATCCAAAAAGCTGTAAATTTCTCCAAAATTTCCTTTTCTGATCACTTTAGGAAGATTCTTTTCCAATTGCTGGCGCTTTTCCAGATTATGATAACTGTCAATTACCGGCCCGACCATTCCGCCGATCCAACTGGCCATCGCATAAAGATGATCGGGACCGAATATTCGCTGCAAAGTAGCAAAAATATTTAACATTCCCTGAATCGAAACACTTTCCTTCGGAGAGTTCAGCCAGGAAATCTGTTCGGATACTTTTGTCCCGAATCTGGATGCGATAAAAGCCGCTACATGCCGATCTATCGGTTCCGCCTTTTGATTATTCTTTTTAGCGACTTCTTCCATCGCCGGCAACAGATCACGGATTTCATCCACATATTCTTTAACAATCATCGGGCTTTGGCACGGCAAACCTTCATTCAGATCATACAGCACCCGTTCAATTCCCATACCCAGCTCCGGTTTTTGCAGCATCATCTGTAAATTTTTAACATTTTGTTCCGCGACCATATCTTTATGGCATTCATACCAGCTTTCCAAATATCCCGTAGCAATTAAACCGATCAACGTTTTTATTTTTTTATTGTCTGCAATATTCATTGCCAGCATCACGCCCAAAGCTTCCGGCAAAAAGGCACAGTCCCGGGTTCTCAACGGCGCAGACGGGTCTAACAGCATACACGTTCTGGCAATGAAAAAATCATCCTGTTTTTCTTTGGTTGAAAAACGTACCAAAGCCATATCTATTGATTTTTTGATCGCATCTGCCGTATCTTTATCGTCAAATCCCCGTTCTATCCAAGCCGAAAGCTTTTCTGACCGAATCATATCTGCGGCCATATCCCAGTTTTTGGATAAAGCATACGCCAACGTGCGATAGGAAAAATATTCGACATTATTGAACATAAACGGCCGCTGAGACGTTTTGACCGCTTTGGACTGCACCGGCGTTAAACGGCGCCCGTCCGCCCACAATGTTGTTGAAGAAATATCCCAGCGCTGACCGACGTTATCCGCCAGCAATCCGCGAAACAACTCAATCAAAGCTAAAGGAACGCGTTCTTCCCCGATCAAAGTGGCATACGATCCCTTGTAAATTTTCAATTTCAGCAATTCTTCGTCAGAAAGACTTTCCAACGGATTGTATCCTACCCCCAAACAAATCAGCGTTGCCCCGAACGCATATAAATCATCTGCGATCGTACCGTTTCCCTTACCTTCCGGCACACACATGGAAGCTTCTATTGTTTCAAAAGTTGAAGGCTGATCATAACCGGGCGGCGTGGAAATACAATCCCCCCATACAACTTTTGTTTTTTCGGCGTCCATATAAAACAGGTTATCCGGACGAATAGCCCTGTGTGTTAATCCCCGCACAGCCAAATTACTGATTCCGGTCAACAGCGGCCTGATCCACTTTGAAATTTTTTCCGCTTCTTCTTCAGGCAAAATCTTGCCGTACGCTTTCGAAGTAACGACCCGCCCGCCTAAAGGAAAATCGTAGATAAGAATCATCGTCCGACGGCCAATCGGCGGCCAAGAGGCCGGGCCGGCATCCATCAGCGGCAACAGGCCTTCAACTTTTAATCCGCTGCACGCTTTGATGTGATCTTTTCTGATCGGCAATTCCGGTTTACATACCAAAGCAAAAATCTTATGATCCGGCGCTGTCACATCCTCCGCCTGAAAAGCCTTTGCATTCGGCATATCCAATAACGGCAACGGCAATCCCGGATAAATTTTATATTTACCGTGGACAAGCGCATAAACTTCCTTCTTCGTTACATAAGAATCAAGAGAGGAGGAAGATATGTCCTGCTTTTTATCTGTCTTTTCTTCCGTCATTTTTTCCTTCTGGCTACAAAACAAGGGAAAAGGCATTCTGCCTTCTCCCTTTATTTTACACGATGTTATATCAAATAAAAAGAATTTTTATTTCTTTTCATACGGATCAACGCGGATAATCGTGTCTTCACGTTCCGGACTGGTCGAAATCATACCGATTTGAACGTTCAGCAATTCTTCCAAACGCGCCAAATATTTCTTGGCATTTTCGGGCAGCTTATCGTATTCCCGAATACCGAAAGTCGAACTCTTCCATCCGGGCAATGTTTCATAAATCGGTTTGACTTCGGCCTGAGCGTTCAGCTGCATCGGATAATAATCCAACTTTTTGCCTTTGTATTCATATCCGACACAAACTTTGATTTCGTCGAACTGATCCAAAATGTCCAGCTTCATCACAGCCAGATTCTGAACACCGTTGACTAAAATCGCCTGACGCACCAAAACGGCATCAAACCAACCGCAGCGGCGCGGGCGTCCCGTCACCGTTCCGAATTCGCGGCCGACTTTACGGATGCGGTCGCCGTCCGCGTCAAACAATTCCGTCGGAAACGGACCGGAGCCGACGCGTGTCGTATAAGCTTTGACGACACCGATCACTTTGTCAATTTCCTTCATGCCGACACCGGAGCCGACAGCCGCTTGTCCGGCGATCGTGTTGGAAGAGGTCACAAACGGATAAGTGCCGAAATCATTGTCCAGCATCGTGGCCTGAGCCCCTTCAAACAACAAAGCTTTACCGTTTTTCAGCTGTTCGGATAAAATTTTCCAGGCCGGAACAGCGTATGGCAAAATGAATCCGGCAATTTCATCCAACTTTTTCATCAGATCTGCTTTATCGACTTCCGGCTGTCCCCATCCTTTGCGCAAAGCGTTATGGAATAAAAGCAGATTATCGACTTTGGCTTCCAATGATTCTTTTTCCGCCAAATCGCCGACACGAATGGCGCGGCGCGCGACTTTATCCTGATAGGCAGGACCTATTCCGCGTCCGGTTGTTCCGATTTTGCCTTTGCCGGCGGCGGCTTCGCTCATTTGATCCAACTCACGGTGCAGCGGCAAAATCAACGTCGCTTGATCGGAAATTTTCAATACATCGGGAGAAATTTTCGTTCCCAAATCAGTAATGCGTTTCATTTCATCGCGCAGAGCCCACGGATCAACGACAACGCCGTTGCCGATAACGGACAGTTTGCCGCGCACAATTCCGGAAGGCAACAGAGAAAGTTTATACGTCACGCCGTCCACAACCAAAGTGTGTCCGGCATTATTGCCGCCTTGGAAACGAACGACGACATCCGCGCGCTCGCTCAACAGATCAACGATTTTTCCTTTGCCTTCATCGCCCCATTGAGCGCCGATGATTACGATATTGGTCATATATTCAGCTCCTTCATAAATGAACCAAACTAAAGCGGAACGATCTGTCCGCCCGTATAAATACAGCCGCATTTTTGCCGCTGCGCCTCTTCCCGTCCGCCTTCTTTCAGCCCGCAGACGGTCACATATCCTTTTGCGCGCAGATCCGCCGTTTCTTTAAAAGAAACATCAAAAGGAACAAAAATCCGCATCTTTTCGTCCGTTTTTTTCAAAACAGGCAAAATATTTTCCAAAAACAACGTTATCCCGACGGCCGGTTCCGACTGTTCTCCTTCAATGCCCGCAAAATAACGCCCGCCGCGTCCCAATTCCTGTCCGCTTTGTTTTGAAAAAACGGAAAAACCGATTCCGCAATGATATTCAAAACCGCGATTTTCAAAAACATCTATCGTCAGCGGCAAGGCGCTTTTTTCCTTTTTCAGCAAAGCGACAACTTCCGTCAGACGATAACATTCCGCAGCCGCTTCCGAGGGCAAAGACAATGGCCGCAAAATATCCAACACACGATCACAATCCCCGAAAGCCTGAAACAAAGAAGCAAAAAGTTTTTTGTTTTCGCGCGCTTTTTTATTCGTTGATTCCAGCAGATTCAACGCCGCTGAAAAATCTTTTTGATTCAGCAGCCGCATTATTTTTTCCCGATCTTCCCTGTTGATATCGTACGCAGCGCACAAAGCCGGAAACAATGTCGGCAAATTCAAGTCAAAAACAAAATGCGGCAGCCCGACTTTTTCCAACGCCTCTGCCGCCAAAAGAATAATTTCGGCATCCGCTTTCGCGCAATCGGCGCCGATCAGTTCCGCTCCGACCTGTAAAATCTGACGCGCGGGATCAAGCTGTGCCGGGAACATACGAACGACTTGTCCCGCATACGCCAAACGAAGCGGACGCGGGTCCTGTTTTAACCGCGTTACGGCGATCCGGCCGATTTGCGGCGTCATATCGGCCCGAACGCCCATAATTTTACCGGAAACGACGTCCGTTACACGAAACGTTTGATTTGATAAATTCCCATACTTTTCAGAAAGCAGCGTTTCCTCATACTCCAGCAACGGCGGAGAAACGCGTTGATAGCCTGCGCTTTGAAGCACGCCTGTAATAATGGCGACAGCCTCGGTTTCATAATCAGCAAAAGGCGGCAGTCTGTCCGTCATTCCGACAGGCAACAACCCGCAACCGGCAGAGTTTCTCATTTCAGGAACAAGCCTCAGATTAAACAATTATGTTTAGTTTTACTCTGAATCCGTCCCAAAGAAAACAAAAAAAATCAGCGTCTTTTTTTTCTGCCGGTTAAAGCGTCCGCACTTTTCCAATGGACACTGGCGCGGTAAGCGTCCTCCAGCCGTTTGGCATACGTTTCCGTTTCGATATTCAAAAGAAAATCATAAATACCGTCGGCCACATCTTCCATCATTTTTTCACGCTCGTGATAAGACACCCGACAAGCTTGATTCCAAGCCATTTGCCGGCCTTTTGCATCCGTAACGACAACGTCCGTATAGTCGCCCGTATGGGAAACGGGATTGTGTCCGCTGTGCAAAGGCAATTTGAAATGATCGTTCAAGCACATAAAAGCCAAAGCTTTAGCCATTTTTTTGGCGACATGCTTTTCTTCAACAGACATCAGGACCTCCTTAAAATTAGAGTTTTATCAAAATAAGATAATAAGCTCTATAAAGAGGCTTCCCCATCCGTCTTTAGGCTAACCTGCCCGAAAGGACTATCTTTCTTTCGCCGTCTTCGCTTTTAAAACAGAGGCTTGCCGAACGCCTTTTCTTTTCCGCCCAAATAACGTTCGCGCAAACTGTTTTTAAAAGCTTCCGTCGATAATTCTTTGCCCGTCGCCTGCTTGATCAACTCATTAAAAGGCAGCTTGGACGCCTGAGAATGGACATTCTCGTTCAGCCATTTTTTCAAACCCGAAAAATCGCCTTTTTCCAGCTGCTGAGGAATTTCAGGCACCTGTTTTTTAGCCGCATCAAAGAACTGAGCCGCCGCAATCGCGCCGACGGTATAATCCGGAAAATAGCCGAAATTACCGGCTGCCCAATGAATGTCCTGCAAACAGCCTTCCCTATCGTTTTTCGGTTCGACGCCCAAATACTCTTTCATTTTGGCATTCCATGCCTTGGGCAAGTCCTTAACCTCCAGATCACCGTTAATCAGGTCTTTTTCAAGCTCGTAACGCATAATCACATGCAGCGGATAAGTCACTTCATCCGCATTAATGCGAATCAAAGACGGATTCACCGTATGCATTCGGCTTTCCAAATTTTCAAAAGAAAATTCATCCGTTTGATAAAAGTCGTTCATTTCCTTGGACAGATAACGGATAAATTCGCTGCTTTGCATCACCGGTCCCTGCATCAGCAAAGACTGGCTTTCGTGCAGAGCCATACCGCGCGGTTTGCCGACAGGCTGCAGCATATATTCTTTCGGCAGTCCCTGCTCATACATTCCATGTCCCGTTTCATGCATTACCGCTGATACGGAACGCAGCGGATTGTCCAGGTCATACCGCCCGACAACACGCATATCATCCTTGCCGCACGTTGTTTGAAAAGCCGAAGTCGACATATCCATCCGGCCGCGATTGAAATCAAATCCCATTGTCCGCATCAGCTTTTTGGCGAACTCCGTCTGTTTTTCCAACGGGTAGCCGCCTTTCAATGGTTTCGGCTCTTCTTTATGCTGAGCCTGAGCCTCTTTGATGAATGAAGGCAGAAATTCTTTCAGATCATTAAACAAAACATCCAGTTTATCGGATGTCATTCCCGGCTGATACATATCCAACAAGGCGTCATAAGGCTTTTGTCCTGTCTTGGCGCTGATTGCCGCCGCCGTTTCCCGCGCAATCGCAACCAGCTTCTGCAAATGCGGCGCAAAGGATTTAAAATCACTTTCCTCTTTTGCTTTCATCCACGCGTTTTGTCCGGCATTCGAAGTTTTGGCGCTTTGCTCGACAAGAGATTCCGGCAGAGCGGTTTCCCTGATCCATTCTTGTTTGGCTTCGCGGACATTCGCCTGCTGCCAATCGTTTAAATCCGTTCTTTTTTCCAAACGGTCAAACATTTCTTTCCAATCGGGACGGGAAATAATCTCATGCTGTCTCATTGACAGATACGCCATTTGTTCGCCCTGTTCTTCCGCCGCGTTTTCCGGCGCGCAAACTCTTGCATCCCAACCGATCAAAGCGGACATATACCCCAGTCGTCCCATTTCATCAAAACGGCTTTCCAGCTCTTTATAATCGTCTTTTTTCGTATTTTCGGTCATTTTATTCTTCCTGTAATTTCCGGCGTATTTCTTCCAAAGTGTAACGCTGATCCTTTAATTCTTTCAACCGCTTAATTCTGGGCAAAATATCCGAAGAATACAAAGTGTAATCCGCAGATGTTTTCCCTGCCGTTTCCAACAGTCCCAAACTTGTCCAATAGCGCAGTGTTGACACACGCTCTCCGCATTCTTTCGCCAACTGCCCTATCCTGAGAAAATAAGGATCCTGTTCTATTTCCGTTATTTCCCTTTTTTCGGATGTTTTTAAATAAATTTCCAGTGCCCGGTTGACCGCTCGATAAATCAATTTATCATAGCCTTCCCGATCATTTTTAAAAACAGCTTTTTCCAGCGTATCCCAATATTCCGCTTTTTCACGCCTGGAAAACAAAGCGGGCGGATAGCCATGTCTCATCAGAATTAAATTCATCAAAAATCGCGCGACACAAGCATTTCCCTGACCGAACGGCTGAATGGACATCAATTTTAAATGCGCTTCCGCCGCAATTGCCGCCGGATGCAAAGTTCTGGCGGAAAACAGCCACATACCGAAATCATTCATCATTCGCTGCACACGGATTGAATCGGGCAATTCATGCGTTCCCGTTTGAAAATTCAGCACAAAACCGCGATACATTCCGCCATTGTTATCATCTAAATTCCGGACGACAATCCGATGAATATTCTTCACATCGGAATCGTCGATCTGATGATTGACTTTTTGAGCTAAAACAGAAATCATCTCAAACGCTTTAGCGGCATTCAGCACCTGAATATGTTCTTTTAAAAAATGACCGGGAACGGTTTCATCTTCATACAGAATCTTTGCCGTTTCCTTGCACGTCAGGCCGGATCCGTCAAAATAACCGCCGACATAAGCCGTTTCCAATTCTATTTTTTTTCTTAATTCTTCCGATATTTCCGCAGACAAAGGAGGCTTTTGATCCAATTCGCTTTTTTTAGCGTTCAGGTTTTCATAAATCATATATTCCTCCTTTATAATTCTTCTTCACCGGAGCGCAATTCCAACGGCAAAAACGGCGTTTCCACCGCCCCGGCATATAACTGCCGGGGACGGGCCAAGCGGCGCTGATCTTCATTATTTTCCCGCCAATGTGCAATCCAGCCGGGCATTCTGCCGATCGCGAACATAACGGTATACATATTCAGCGGAATCCGCAAAGCCCTTAAAATCATTCCCGAATAAAAATCAACGTTCGGATAAAGGTTGCGTTCTTTAAAGTAGCTGTCATTCAACGCTCTTTCTTCCAATTTCAAAGCGGTATCAATCAACGAATCTTTGACCCGTTCGGTTTCCAATAAATCAAAAACCGCTTTTTTCAAGATCTTCGCACGCGGATCAAATGTTTTATACACTCTGTGGCCAAAGCCCATCAGGCGGACTTCTTTGCGTTTAACACGTTCAATAAACTGATCGACCGTTTCATCGCCCTGAGCCAATCGGGACAACATTTCGAAAACGGCAACGTTCGCTCCGCCGTGCAGTTTTCCCCACAATGCGCAAATACCTGAAGCAACCGAAGAAAACAGGTTTGTTTCCGCCGATCCGACGATCCGGACGGTTGAAGTCGAGCAATTTTGTTCGTGATCGGCATGCAGCATCAAAAACAGATTTAATGCTTTGACCGCTTCCTGTGTCGGCTGATGCGGCTTATTCGGAATGGAAAACATCATATGCAGGAAATTGTCGCAATAACTTCTGGCCGGATCGGGATACACAAACGGCAGTCCCATCGCTTTGCGGTAAGAAAACGCGGCAATCGTGCGCACCTTGGAAATAATCGCCGCAACAGCGTTGCGCATAGCCTCTTCATCGGTTGTGTCCATAATTTCCGGAGAATAGCAAATCAAAGAATTAACAACCGCCGACAGGATGGACATCGGCTGACCGTTCGGAGGAAAAGCTTCAAAATGATGCAGCAAGCCTTCATGCAGCAATTCATTATTCGTCAGCCGCGTACTGAACGTTTTCATTTCCGCCATTGTCGGCAAACGTCCGTAAATCAGCAGCCATGCCGTTTCGACAAAGGTCATTTTTTCCGCCACCGTTTCAATCGGAATGCCGCGATAGCGCAAAATGCCTTTTTCCCCGTTAACGTAAGTGATTTTGCTGATACAGGATGCCGTATTGCCAAATCCGGGATCCAATGTCGTCAATCCGGTTTCGGCACGCAAACCGGAAATATCGATGCAGCCTTCCCCCGTTGTTGAATAAAGCACGGGAAATTCATATTCTTTGCCGTCATACTGCAATTTAACCGTCTTTGCCGTCATCTGATTTCCTTTATTATATATTTTAATTCGGAAGCTTGATTTTCAGCTTCTTCTTTTAACCCCAAAAGGATTAACAATTCTACTCTCACCGCTTTGATAAAAGACAACGTATCAACCCCCGTTTTTTTGTCGGATTTCAACTTTTCGATCAAATCGGGCGTTGCAATCCCTTTTTTCAAAACGCGGATATACGCTTCATGCAAAGACTGCGCATACAATTTCAGAGACATATTGTCCGGTTCTTTTAAAGAAGCTTGCTGAAACCCGATAGCCATTCCTTCAATAATCGGTATCGGATCATAGCGCCAAAACCCTTCTTTTTCATATAAATCCACTAAATCGGGAGCCGTTCCCGCACCGCCCATTTCAGGCCATATCCGCCCGTCCGCCAATAAAATCACGGAATTGATCGAAGCGATGCTGGTTCCCAGATCCATAGCGTCCGAAACAATGTCTCCCCATAAATTGTCATAAGCATAGCATGTCCTGCCCGGCAGCGGCGCCGTAAACATTATTACAGCCGCGGCATCGGAGTTCATAACAATAAAATCCTGCCCTTCGACTTTTTTCAGGCGCAAAGCTTCTTCCCGCACGGCTTTGACAACGGGAGCGTCATACAAATCCGTTTCATCAAAAGCGAACACAACCCGATCATAATTTTTGACGGCGGCCTGATGAAATACCTGTTTGACATAACGTTCGGCGTCTTTGTAATCGTAATGCATTTCTTCAAACATATCGCCGGCGCAAACTGGAATGCGAATTTCTTTAGAACCGATATGCAGACGATATTCACCGTCTTCGGTCGCAACCTGATTCAATCCGCCATATTCGCTTTTTCCGGCGGAAAAACGACAAACGGAAAATTCTCCCGCCGGTTTTCTGACACCGACCGTATAAACAGCGTTTAAAACAGCGGCAATTTTCGGCCCATAGGACGGATCCGGCACCAACACCGTTAAATTCTTTGCATTCGGCTTAGCCAACAAACGCGCAAAAGCCGCATCCACAATATCGCCTTGATTGCCTTCGCGTCGTTCCAAACCGTATTTTTCGCGGCAGTTATTGTAAATTTTTTTCTTTTCGCCGTCCAAATTCGGACGAACCGTATATTTTGACATAAAGACGATTTCATTGCCTTTTTGGATGGCTTGAGCGCATAAATCGACAACGTCCTGCCGATGCGTGATTTTAACGTACACGGCAGAACCGGCAGACAGTCTTTCAGCTTCTCTGACCGTGCGGCGGTTAAAATCAACGCGGACTTCGGCATCATTTTCCAATACAAAAAAGAGGCCGTCTTTTTCCCGGCCGCCGTCCAAATACAAAACATCCAGTTTTCCCGCCTTGTCATACGTTGGCAAAGATGTTTCCAGCAAATCCAAAAGTCCCGGATTGCCATAACGTTCCAAATTGCCTTTAACCAACCAATGGCCGCGCAGATATCCGTTCGGCGTACCCGTCACCAGTTTTCCCAAATCTTCCGGTTTTCGCTCATCCTCCAATTCCGTCAAAACGGTTTGCGTCTGCTCTTTTGTCGGTGTAATTCCCGGCCCTTTGACCAAAACGGCATTCGGATCGCCGCCCGCCATTTCTATGGTTTCACGAATCACTTCTCCGTTTGTTTGAATCCGCCCTTTTAAACTCCAGTCATGCTCACGCAGACGCTTTTTGCCGATAAAGTCTTCAAATGGCGTGATCAGTTCCTTTTTGACGATTTCATACACCGCGCCCGCCGCTTCTTCGGGCAAGGCCACATCGATAAAAGCTTTAACCATTCTCCACCGCCTTAAAATATGTTTCGACATTCGGAAACGCCCCCGTTTTCGCCGCTGCCGCTTCCAATTCCGCCGACACCAGATAAACCGAAACCTCATCCCCCATACGCGCTTTGAAATTCCGCGTGGAAGTCGTCAATACGTTTCGATTGCCCTGAACACGCTCCTGATTTCCCATACATAAAGAACAGCCCGAAACCTCGACACGAACGCCGCGTTTTTTCAAAACATCCAGCACTTCTTTTAATTCCGCTTCGATCAGCCGGGTCGGAGGCGCGGCCCATGTTTCGCATGCAAGTTTTTCCATATCCCGCGTGATTCGTTCAAACGCCTCAAAATCCTTTTTGCCGGACATACACGATCCGATAAAGCAAAATTCCGCCGGCATTCCCGCCAGTTCCGACAACGGCTTCACGTTATCCGGCGTATGCGGACACGCGATATACGGCTGATCGATTTCTGATAAATCTATGTCCAGAACAGAAACGTATTTTGCTTTGTCGTCCGCCGTCACAGTCCGCGGATTTTCGATATATTCCTCCAACGCCTTTTTTCTGTTTTCCAGAACGCCGTTATTGTCGTACCCGGCTTTGATTAATTGTTCGATAATCGGCAAAGAATGATTTTTGACATATTCCGCGACCGTTTGCGCCTCTTGTTCAAAATAAGCCGCCGCAGCCGAACGTTCCGCCGATGCGTTCGTCATTTTGAACACATCGATCATATCAAAAGGTTTCCCGATACGGCGAAACTCGATAATGGAACCTTCAAATACGTTTTTGCCAAAAAGCTTTTGCGCCTTATAAGGAATGTAGTTAACCAAATCGCGCACGGTAATGCCTTGTTTGAACTCTCCTGTCAGGCGCACCAAAACACTGCCCGGAACGGTAATTTCCGTTACGCCCGTTGCCGCCGCTTCGGCGATGCCGCCGGACCCCAAAGGAAAGCTCAATGCGGTTGGCGTTCTGGTATGCGAATCCCCGCCGACAACGATCGTATTCGGAACGACCAACTCGTTCAGCCAGGAATGAATGATTCCATCCCCCATATTCAGCGTGATGCCGCCGATTGAATGCATATAATCCGTCAGCTTTTTATTTGCCGCGACAACCGATTCCGTCCTGAATCTCATAGCCGCATTGTGGCATTGAGACTGCAGCAACAACGGAACGGCAAGCTTCATTGCCGCCAAAGTCCCCTGCAATTCCTGCACGGTCATACCGCCCGTTGTGTCCTGAGAAGCGACCGTATCGACTTTGGCATAAACCGTTTGTCCGACGGAAACGCTTTTTACACCGGCGGCTCCGGCAATGATTTTTTGAGCCGCCGTCATCGGGCATTCCCGAACTTCAACCGTATTTTCGGTATATGGCAAAGGATATGTTTTTCCCAAAATTTTTTGCGCCGCCATTGTCAAAATCCGCCCCATACGGAAATTTGTCGCCCCGCACACGCGCAGCATATCGAAGTCGTTTCGCGTCAATGCCGGAAACTCTGCGACTTTGTCACCGTTTTCGGAAAGGATCTGCCCCTTTTTCCACAAAACACGGACGATTTGCCCCGTCCGCAGCGCATCGGTATTTGTACGGACAATAATAGATCCCATATCTTCGGCCGTTTTTGCAAAAATCGGGCCTAAAACCCGTCCGGCAAAAATCACCACGCGCGTTTTTTTATCCGGCAGAAAACGAGTATCTTCATTTTCGATGCCGATGTTCCATTCGACATTATTCATACCGGACTTTCTCGAAGAACTTGTCCCGATCTTATCTGCCGCCAAAGCAACGGGTATCATCGGATGCGCCGCCTTTAATGCGTTCAGTTCGTCCAGCAATTCCTTGTTCATAAAATAATGCTTGCCATGGAAAGGGATATCCGTGCGCGTATGTCCGCCTTTGGAATGGGAAAGAAAATCGGTAGAAGCCTCAATCTCATCAGGAATTTTAAATACGACCAGCTTTGTTTCCGATTCAAATTCGGAACGTTTGGAAAACCATTCCGCCTTTGCCCATGACTCCAACAGTTTTAACGCATGTTTGCTGCCCGTTCGATACAATCGCGCGATATCCGTAATTGCCTGATGAATCAATACCAGACGGGACAAAACCTCAACCGCCCGATCTGCCGTTTTTTGTTTGGTCAGCAGATCAATCAAAACAGAAATATTATGTCCGCCCCTCATATAGCCCAGATGTTCAATCGCCTGTTCGGGCGTCAACCCAGAAATATTGATTTTTTCCAAAGCGACCCGCCCCAAAAATTCCGCTTTGATTTTCGCGGCGTCACCCGTTCCGGCGGGAACGCGGTTTAACAATAAAGACAAAACCTTGTCTGTCCATTCCCCTTTTTCCAACAATTCAACGCATGCCGCCGTTTGTTCGGCATTTAACGGCAACGGCGGCAATCCGTCCTGCCTGCGGGATAAAGTTCCGTCTTCGGGATGTTTTGAATCAAAGGGCAAAGGCGTTTCATAAGCCTTTTCATATGCTTGTAAAATTTCTTCGGCTGTCATTATTTGTCTTCTTTTTAAGGAACAATCAAACCATACAAAGGCGGATCAGACATTTTGATCAATTTCAAACCATCTTTGTCTTTGGAAAAAGTCAAAGTAGTTTCTCCGCTTTGATTGTCTATGCCGTATCGGGGTGATCTGGCGCTTCTGAAATAATAAACGGAAGCTTGATAATCGCCCGTTTTTTCATCAATGATCGTCTGAAATACGGATGTTCTGTATTCCACTTCGGCAAAACCGGCAAAATCATTTTCCACCGCAATCTGAAAATCATCCCGTTTGCCTTGATAACTCGGGCTGATAAAACTCATAAACGTATTCAGTTCTTTATCTTTATAGGCCTGATTCATCCGGCTTAAAGTTTTTCCGACTTCGGCGGAAGGATCGAAAATGGCGCAGCCGGAAAGCAAAAATAAAAACAACAGCGCTAAATGCTTCATCGTCATTTCCTGTTTATTGAGCTTCCGGCGTTTTTTGTTTTGCGGCAAAATCCTGCAAAGCCGTCATTACCGTTCTCGTAAAAATAAGTTGTTTTTTATTCAGTTCGGATTGTTTTGACTTAGGATAAGTGTAACGGATACGCACATAAGACATCAGCTCTTTATTTGCGCCCAAAACCAAAAAAGATTTTTTGGTTTCTTCTTTTTGAGAAAACTGCACGTCAGCTTCCAGAACCTGATATTTGACGCCTTTCCATCGAAAATCACGCTGTTTTTTTGTCCCGATTTTCACATTCGCATACAACCCCGCATCCTGATGCGCCTGAATTTCCTGCAAATGCTTATCCATCAAAACTTCCAAAGCAGGACTGACTTCTTCGGAAACACCGAAGTTTTGATTATTGTAAACAAAAACGGTTGCCATCATATCATCATTGACATAAACGCGCACGAAGCCTGCCCCGCGTTGATTTTTTTCGCGATCGGCCACCGGTTCGGCAGATTTAAAGCCCGCTATTTCCTCCGGCAACGCCTGTGTCGCGATTTTCTGCGTTTCGGTTACGGCGGCCTGCACTCTTTCCGTCAAAGATAATCTGACCATGTCGGACTGGACGGTTGGCGTTTCCGTTTGTTCCCCCGCCGCACATGCCGACAGCAATACTGTTGCCGCACAAATTTTCAAAGCCGTTTTCATTCGATTTTCCCCAACTGTTTTTTTATTGTTTGCATTTTAACAAAAACGCATACTGAATCAAGCGGTTCTTTCAACTTTTCAGTTTTGCGCGCGCAACCGTAAAAACAGGCAGGTTTTCGGGGGTTAAATTTTTGAAAAAAGTTTTCGGAATGAAAATGCTTTGTCCTATGCGTCCGGGCGAAAGAACCGACACTTCTTTTTTAGTAAAACCGTCTATAATTCGTGGCAAAGCAACCGGCACGCTTTCAAAGCGATCGGGAGGCAGGAAGTAAAGCACATCTCCCGCTTCGATTTTTTGATAAATAATCAGTTCCGCTCCTTGTTCCGTCCAAGAGGAAATAACGCCGACGTTACGCCATTTCCCTAAACTTTGCGTCGTTTCATAATTTTGGGCCGCCGCATCGGGAACACCGTTGAAAAAAGCGGTAGTATATCCCCTGTTTTGCAGCGTGTCCAACTCCGCCTGATACTTTTCAAAACGCCACTCGTCAGGATTTTCAAACCAATCGTCGATCGCGTGACGGTAAGCTCTTGCTGTCTGCGCGACATAGTAAGGCGTTTTGTTGCGTCCTTCGATTTTTAACAAATCAATGCCGGCTTCCAAAATTTTATCCAGACACGGCATCAGACATAAGTCCTTGGAATTAAGGATATACGTCCCTCGGTCATCTTCCTCGATCGGCAGAAATTCGCCCGGACGCTGTTCTTCCTCCAGATAAAGCTTGTATTTCCAACGACAAGCATGCGCGCATTTGCCGCGATTGGCACTGCGCCCCGTCATAAATGAAGACAGCAGACATCGCCCCGAATAGCTCATGCACATTGCGCCGTGAATGAACATTTCGATTTTCATATCGGGGATTTTTCGCTTGATTTCGCAAATATCCTCAAACGGCGTTTCACGGGACAACACACATACCTTTGCCCCCAAAGACCGCCAGAAATCAACCGTCAGCCAAGATCCGACATTGGCTTGAGTCGAAACATGCAAAGGAACATCCTGTGCATGTTCTTTCATAAACATAAACACGCCGGGGTCGGAAATGATCAATCCGTCGGGCCGCAATTCGTTGACCGTTTCGGCAAATTCCGCCAGCCGTTCAACGTCACCGTTTCGGGAAAACAGATTCAATGTCAAATAGACTTTTTTGTTTTGTCCGTGCGCTTTCCCGATTGCCTGCGCCAAGGTATCCGAATCAAAACCACCGCCTGCCCGCAGCGACAAAGACGGCAGTCCGCAGTAAACGGCATCCGCCCCGTAAAGAAAAGCGGTTTGCATCGCGTCAAATGTTCCGGCGGGCAAAAGCAGTTCGGGCTTTTTCATCTTATTTTCCTTATCGCACAATTACCGTTCGTCCGGACAGGCTTTCCTCTTCGCCGTTTTGTCCGACAAACACCGCTTGTACTGTATGACTTCCGCGTTCAATACGCCACAGAAAAGTATCCTCTTTTCCTTTGAAAGTTTCTTTGTCGTCAACGCGCCAAACGACGACGGCCTCATCCGGCACACAGGAAACGGAAAACGGGTATTGCTGATATTCCAAAGGAATACGCGGGTCAATCGCCAGCATCACGCCGTTTTCAGGCGAAGTCACAACACAGTCGGGCGCTTCGGTTTGATATGTTTCTTCAACGGTCGGGTCAAAATACTCCGTTTTGCCGTCAACGATTGTTTTTTCCAGCTCGGGCGACAATTCCAACGCGCCGGAAGTCCTGATTTTATTCAGCTCCGTAAAAATCGACCGAAGCAGCAGAGCGGGACCGACCGCACCGGTCACATCGCTCATCGGTTCATAGTTCAGATTGCCCATCCACACACCCGCGACAAAGTCATTGTTATACCCCATCGCCCAGGCATCCCTATATCCGGTTGACGTTCCCGTTTTCACCGCCGTCTGCACGGGGAAATTCAGCACGCTGTCCGTTCCGAATTCCAACTGCCTTGCCAACGGATCGGACAGGATATGCCCGATCAGCGTCGCCGCCGTTTCGGGCAGAACACGTTTTTCCGAAGGCGTTTGCTGCATTTTATAAGCTCTCAGCGTTTTTGCCGTTCCGCCGTTTGCCAACATCAAATACGATTGCGTCAATTCAAACAAAGTCACTTCCGCATTGCCCAAAGCCAACCCTTCGCGGTAAAAATCGGCAGGCTTGTTAAAATGCGAGAAACCAAGGCTTTTTAAAAAATCATAGTATGTTTGAACGCCGATAAATTCGATTGTTTTTAACGCGGGAATGTTCAGCGAATTGCCCAAAGCCTGCCGCAAAGTCACGTTGCCGTAATACGTCCGGCTGTAATTTTTGAAATGATGCACGCCCTGCCCGACGGCGCGGGAAAAGGGAGCGTCCTTGATTTTGGTCGAAGCCCGCATACCTTTGGTCAAAGCCAAGCCGTACAATAAAGGCTTTTGTGCGGAAGCGGGCTGTCGCGGCACTAAAACGGCATTGATCGTTTTCGTACCGGAATTTAATGTTTCCGATGCCCAAGCCAAAATTTCCCCCGTACGACGATCCGCAATCAGAACGGCCGCGTCCGATACATGGCGATGACTTAATTCTTTCAGTCTTTGACGGGTCAGTTCCGCCGTTTTTTTCTGCAGAAAAGCGTCCAAAGTCGTTTCAACCGCTTTTCCCGTTTCGGGCGTTAAAGATCTGACATATTCCAAAAAATGAGGAACCTGTATCGCCAATGCCGGCGGAGAAAGAATCAATTTTTCTTCCAAAGCTTGTTTTAATTCGGTTTCACCGATCAATCCCTGATCAAAAAACTGTCGCAGCTGACGGTCGATCAGTGCGTTGATTTTATCTTTCGACCGATACAGGTCAAACGAAGTCGGTGCGCGCACTAAAACAATCAAAGCCGTCATTTCCCGAACGCTTAACCGATCGGGCGTTTTGGAAAAATAAAACCGCGCCGCCTGCTTTATTCCCCGTCTGTTTGCCGCATACGTAACCTGGTTTAAATAAAATTCCAAAATATTGTTTTTTAAAAACCGCCGCTCCAATCGCCAAGCGTCAACCGTTTCCAAAACTTTGGATAAAACCGTTCGCCTGCGCGGAACGATCATGCGCACGACCTGTTCGCTGAGCGAACTTGCGCCGCGAACGATTTTCCCCGCTTTGGTGTTTTGCCATAATGCAGTCAATCTTGCCCGCCAATCCACGCCCGAATGACCGTAAAAGTTTTTATCCTCCGCCGCGACAAACAGTCTGATCAACAGCGGCGGCATTTCATGCAGCGCCATAACATCGGAAATATTCCAATAATTTTGATAGGACGCATTCAGCGGTTCGCCCGAGCGGTCAATGAATTGAAGCCTGTCCGCCCGCGCCGTCAAATCGTTTAACGAATACGGCAAATCCCCCAGCATCGCGCCCAAAAAGGCGCAGGCGAACAGCAGAATACCGGCACAAACGATTGCCGTTTTTTTCCGACTACGGCGCAACGTTAACCGTATCCGAAGCCGTTAAACCGAACACGTCGGGTGTGTACATAGTCTCCGCTTTGGCGGGAAACGCCGTAAATTTTCCGTCCGCAACGACTTGCGCCGTATAGGATGCCCGATGCGTTCCGGCAGGCAGGACTTCAGCATAAAAGCCGACAGAATCGTGTCTTGCGTCTTCAAAGTCAAAAGCCCGATCCGTTTCCGTTTTTTCCCGATCGGTTTTGGACGACGTTGCCAACAAAGACGACACCGGTTCGAACGCCCCCGCGACCGGATCCCTTAACGCGACAAAATACTGTTCGACCGGATTGATCAGCGTCAATTCAACCTTGACCAGATCGCCGCGTTTTAAGACTGTATCCTTGGTTACGGGAACGAATTTATCCCCGCGTTCGACAAACAAACCGCGTGTCACCTCCAATCCCGCATTGACCGCTTTTTTCAAATCGGACGGATAGGACAAAATTGTCGAATAATAATATTTGCCCTGACCTTGCACTTCTATTCCCGCATCAACTTTTTTTCCGGCCGTTTCGGGCGTCAAAACGGCTGCGGCAGAAACAGGAGCGTCGGTTTTGGAAGTAAACGCCGTTTCAAACAAAACCCGATTATCGAATTGTCCTTTCAGCATCAGATCCGGTGTCCGCGCTTCCGCTTTTTCGGCATATTCCGTAACAGCCATTAAACAAAAAGCGTTTGCCTGAGTATTTGCCCAAGTCCCGTCTTTCAAGCGTAATGAATAGACGCCGCGCATCACCGCTTCCGCCTTGCCGTCCTTGGTTTGAACGAACGCCGTCAAAGCGGCGCAGGTCGTTTTTGCCGAAGACGGCAGCAAATCGTACGGCTGATCGGCTTTTTCCTTAAAAATCAGACTGCCCGACGTTTGATACGAACTGTTATACAAATCGTTTAAAAGCGCTTTGTTTTCGGGATTTAACTGAAGATACAACGCTTTGTCAAACGCCGTCATCAAAGGAATATCGCGATCAAAAACGGCAATATCCGCCGCCGTGATCTGATTTTTCCCTTTCAAGAATCCGGCGGACAACAAACGGGTTGTCAAAGCCGTTTTCAAATTTGCGTTCTTTCCCGTCTGCTTAAAAAACATCAGCAGATACTGCGCCAATTTCTCCTGCACTTGTTGAGGAATCTCGTATCCCTGCCGCAACAGATAATCAAACGCATAAGCCGTGTAAGCCGACAGATACGGACTGACAAAAATCTTTTGCGGTTCAAAGTACGCCATACCGCCGTTTTCCGCCTGATAAGAGGGAGCTTCCGCCAGCGTCTTCTTCACAAAATCTTCCGCGTCCGGCCATAAATCATCCGTCCAAACCGCGTTCTTTTCCGCAGCATAAACAGCCGCCGTCACCGCTCGGCTCAGCTTTTGTTCCCAACACGGATGCGGATAATCGCGCATTGCTTCGATTGCCCCGCGCAAACCGTTTAAAACACTCGGCGCGGCAGACAGAGAAAACCGCCCGCCATACGTTTTAACGCCTTGCGGCACGGCAACGGGAACAACCGTTGACTGTCCGTCTGCACTGCCGAACAGAGCTGCCGTTTCAAATACCGTCAGATTCAGCACGTCAATTTTTTGTTTGACGCCGTCCTTTTCTTCGCCGCTGACTGCTCTGAAAGTCAGCGTGATTTTGCCCGATTCCTGTTCCGGCGTCAGCACCGCCTGAATTTCATCAAAGAAGACCGCCTGACGTTCGAACGGCTTTAACGTAATTTCCTTTGTCAGCGAAACGGACTGTTTCATTGCCCCGCTTGCCTGAACGGAAACCGTAACCGTCTTTTCCTTGTCCGTCCGATTCATGATCGACGCTGCCGGAGCAAATATATCGTTTGCCCTTAACTGATTGGGCAGCAACGCGCGAATTTCCAAAGGCCGGGAAACGTTAAAACGGCTTTGTCCCATACCGGAAAACCGTTCGGGCGTCACAGCCACCGCGATAATGCGCCATCCCGTCAGATTGTCCGGCAACTTCATTTCAAAAGAACCTTTGCCGTTTTCGTCCAATTTAATCGACGGGTTGAAATATCCCACAAATTTAAAGACATCACGCACGGCGAAATCAGAACCGCCGTCTCCGCCTTGGTTTGCGCCTTTCTTTTCGATTTTCTGACGTCCGATCAATTGCTGAATCAAACTGTACGTCCGCACATCCAAATCACCGAGTTTGTTTAACCCCTCGTACGGATCAAAGCTTTTGATTCCGTCGGGCAGCAGTGACAACACCGCTTCGTCCAAAACGACAACCGCCGCTTCCACGGGCTCTTTTGATTGATTCGGCAGCGCGGCCAACAAAGTTGCTTTCATCGTTTGACCGGGGCGATAATCCTGCTTTTCCGGCTCAACCGTCACGGCGATCTGACGTGATTTGTCCAACACGGGGATTTTCAGATACCCCGTCCATTGAGTCGGTTTTCCCAAATCGACTTCCCCTTCCACCGGTTTGTCAACACGCGGTGAAACGACCGCGACGGATACATACACACCGGGGAAAAATTCGTCCGTTACGGGCAATTTGATCTGCTCGACCGAATTTTCCAATACTTTCACAAACGATTTTAAAATGCCGGAACGTTCGACCGTTACCAGAGCCTGTGCCCCCGGCGCGGGATTTTCGACGGTCAAAACAATTTCGTCCCCGACAGCGTAGGGCTTTTTATCCGGCGTCATTTTCAGTTTGTTTTCATCCGACGCCCACGGCACATAATCCGCTCCTTCGACATAGAATGAAATCTTAGCCGAATGTCCGTCGATTGAAGCCGTTGCCTGATACATTCCGCTTTTATCGGGAGTGAAAGAACATTTTTGCGGTTCCGATGCGCTGACGCCCGCACAATCGGCGACTTTTGCTTCCTGTCGCACATATTTCATCAGATAGGCTTTTCCTGCCGATTTTTCGCGCACCAACTTGTTTTCCGCACGCGTCACGGCAATCGTCACCGGCACGCCGGCGATCAGCTTTTTATCCGTTCCCGCAGCAACATATTCCAAAACGGCCGGTTTGCCGACAATCGCCGTATCCGTTTGTTTCCGCAGTCCGACAAAGCGTTCCGCCGCAAAATAATCCGCAGACGCGAAAGACGCGGCGGAACGTCCCGAATCATCAAATACTTTTGTTTCAAAACGAATTTTGCCGAACGGTTTGCCGGACTTAGGCAATATGACGGCAT
This sequence comes from uncultured Alphaproteobacteria bacterium, assembly GCA_937912005.1. Lineage (GTDB taxonomy): Bacteria > Pseudomonadota > Alphaproteobacteria > CAAGCB01 > CAG-977 > UBA11549. The sequence continues at coordinate 18,483 of CALDOX010000044.1, read as the reverse complement.
TTTCCGCGGTTCCGTCTTTATCCGTCGTTGTTTCCAAAGAAAACAGCGTTTCCGGCGCATAATCCTGCTCGCTTATTTCACCGGCGAACTGAAACGGTTTTTGATCTTCCGGCAAATCAAGCTTAAACGGTTCAAAGAACAACACGCCCGATTGTTTCATTTTTGCTTTGGCGTACGCTCCGCCGGAAAACAAAGACGCCTGAGAGGTCAAACGAACCTCTTCGCCCGCTTTAAATGCCTTGCCGTTGACTTCGGCAGAAGATTTGAACGGCAGCGGTGTAAAGTCGGACACCAGAAACCGCATGGGCCTCAATATGCTTTTATCGTAATGCAGCGCGACATCATACCACCCGGAAACGGCTTGCGGCGATAACGTAAATTTGCCGTCAAACGCACCGAATTCGGACAAGAAAACATTCTCCCGTTTAAATACGGTTTGCCCTCGCGCGTCCGTTATTTCCAAACGGTACCCCTGCTTCGGCGCTTTGTCCAAAGCATTTTCTCTGACGGAACGGACATAAATTTTAAATTCGACTTCGTCGCCGGGACGGTAAATACCCTGCGGTGTAAAGCCGAACGTGCGCAAATATTCTTCCGCGGACGGAGAATAAACGCTTGAAATTTTCCAATCGCTTAATGAACCGGCCGAAATCGAAAAAGCCCCGCGCAGCGGCAGAACGGCAATATCGTTTCCGACCGAAACGGAAGCGAACAAAGCCTCTTTTTTTAAATCCCATTGATTGATTTTTTCCGCCTTCGGATCAAATTGATTATATCCCGCCAATACGGCGCGGCCCGTCGAATCCGTTTTTCCGAAAACAAGAGCTTTATTTTTCCGCGGTTCGGATTCCGCAGAAGCGAACAATTCCACCTTCGCGCTTTGAACCGGCCTTCCCGTTTTTAAATCCGTCACCCAAATCAACGAATCAAACCATCCGATTTTAGCGACGATCTGCCATTTGGAAACGGACGCGGAAAAAGAATTTTCGCCGTAAACATTCGGCTCTGCCGACAACAAGCCGAAAACAAAGCCTGTTTTTCCGCCCAACATTTCCCGAACGCCGTAATCAAAAGGATAAGATAAATTTCTGACCGACGGCCGAATATCAGCGATTTGATGCATTCCCGACACATCGCCTTCCGCAGTGAAGCCGGCAAAGTTTACTTCCGCTTTATTCAGATTCGTCGCATATCCGACAGCGCTTGTTTTTTCATCCGCTTCCAATACGATTGAGGAATACGGCAGATTTAAAGCAGGCGATTTATCTGACGTCCTGAACATAAACGTTTCCGGTCTGATCAGTTCCGCCCCCCAAACATCCTTCATTTGGTCGGAAACGGTCACCGTATAAAGCTGTCCGGCCTTCGGGACGGAAAGATAAACAATGCGCGAAGTGTCCTCTCTGTTATTCACCGATATGGCAGGATCGCCTTTAATAAAATCGGAAACATTTTCCAAAACCGTTCGGTCGGACAAATCGATGCGAATTGTCGAATCATAGCGGCAAACCGGCGGAAGGATACGGGTTTCTTCCGCGGCATACGTTTTAAAGCGTCCATTTTCGTCATAACATGACAACCCTTCCACCGCAAAGACAGGCAACGTTTTGTCTTTGATCAACACTCCTTCTTTTTCGGATTTCAGCTTCCCGCCGTTCAAGGCTTCAAACCCTGCGGTATAAATGATTTCATAGGGCTGATCCACTCCTAAATCCTTTGCGGGCGCCACACGGTAACGCGATTTGCAGTTATGCGTGTCGTACGAAAAACATTCGGCTTCTTCGACCTCCGCCCTGACGCTTTTGCCGCCCGTCATAAAAAAGATATTGGACTTAACGGACTTCATTTTTACGTCCGTATCAAAAAACACCTCCCACTGCGGGCGTTCGGGCGCGACAAACTGCACAAAACGGGCACTGTCGGGTTTGATTTCCGGACGAACGGTTTCAATTTCATATTTTTGCCTGCGCGTCATTGTCGCGCCGGATAAAGCCGTTAATCCAGGATTAACCGTAATTCTATAAGCCGTTGCGGTTTTCATGCGGTCTTTTTCGCCTAAAACACAGGCTAAAGAAGTTTGATTCAGCCAACGCCACTGACAGTTCAAAGCCGGCTTGATTTTTATGGGAATTTGATCCGCCGTGCGTTCCATCTCGCCTAAGGGCACAACCGGTTGATTAAATTCAAAAACAATTTTATCCGCATTTTTAATCCCTTTTCCCTGAGGGACTACCCGTACAACCGACAATTCCGATTCGGCCGCCGATACGGAAAACGAAAAAAGCATTAAAACGAACAGAAAAAATTTTTTTGACATTTGACCGCCCCTCGTGTTCTGATCAAAACAAGAAAATATAATAGCTAAAAACAATGGCAATGACCAGACCGAAATCACTTATAAAATATCTTGCCGTTTTGACAGCCGCGGCTTTTATTTCATACAGAATCAACATTCGGCAAGTCGTTGTGGACGGAGACACTCTAATCATCGGCCGGGAAAAAGTCCGTTTCAACGACATTGACGCTCCCGAAACCAATCAAATCTGCACCTGCAAAGGAAAACAGATAAAATGCGGCGTTGAATCAAAAAGCGTCTTGGCTGATTTAATCGGATTAAACAGGGTTTTCTGCAAGTCGTCACAGCGGGATATATACGGGCGTTTGTTGGCCGATTGCTTTATCACGAAAAACGGAAACGAAATCAGTCTGAACGCCTTAATGGTTCGCGCGGGCGCAGCCGTTGTAACGTCCAAAAGCAATGCAGTTCTGCTGCGGGAAGAATCAAACGCCATCCGGCAGAAAAAAGGGATTTGGGGATGCGAAGATTTTCAAATGCCTTCAGATTTTCGAAAGTCCGTTCAAAATAACCGTTCTATTTGAGTCAATGGCTTACCGGACCGATTAAAAACGGAATCCGGATTTTGTGTCGAAAATACATAACTGCCGAAAACCATCATCACGATTGTCATCAACGTCAATCTTAATGAAGAAGCCGAAGTCATCAGCAATCCTCCCGTCATCAGCATAACGGCCGACTGAGCGATCAGTTCCGGAAAAGCGCCGCCGTGATTAGCGGCTATAAACAAAACAAACGCTCCGACCAAAACAAACAGCGGGAAAGCGACATCTTTCCAAATATCCTGCGCCGTTCTTTCCGCGCCTTTCGGTCTGCACAACAGCGATAACATAACGAAGCAAAGATACAGCAGACCGGTCCGCCCCGAAAGTCCGATTCCCATTCCGATCAGGGCTCCTGCGCCCAAAAATCCGAAAAACATTTTAAGACCGAAAGTCTCCAAATTTTCAAAGGCCATACACAAACAAACCGTATTAAGCACTAAAACGGCAAACAGCTGAGGCCACATCATAGAATACGGAAGAAAAGATAAAACAAACGACGCCGTGAAAACGACTGCGGCCAAAGGCTGCAATTTGATCGCTTTTTCCAAAATATCTTTGCGTATTTTCGGAAAAAAGCCGCAAATCAAAATCGCAAGCAAATGTACCGCTATGATCGTTCCGGATAAAAAGCCCGTTGTTTTTTTTCCGAAACCGAGCCAAAAAGTCATACCGGTTCCGAATGGCAGAAATGACCAAAACAACGTAAGAATTTTTTGTTTTATCATTCTTTTTTTTCTTTCATAAAAAATCAAAAACCGAAGTAATTTTAACGACCTTTTATTTTTTTTGTCTTAAAAATTAAAAAAACTTTATAAAAGGCGCGGCAGATGTCATTTCCTTTTTCTTATCCGACAGAATGCGAAACCGGAGGATACAACGAACTTTTAGCCGAAAACGGAGAGATTCGTCCGCATTGGCGCAACTTTTTTGATGCCGCCGTACAGGAAGGAAAAGAAAAGATCGCCTTCTATGCCGAGCAAACAGCGCGATTGATGAGCGCCGACGTGCTGACCGCCAATGTTCCCCATAAAAACCTGCACGGCGTCATCCCTTTCATCTTGCCTCACGAAGAATTTGAAACGCTTTGCGCCGGATTGATTCAACGAGCGGAACTGATTAATAAGATGCTGGCGGATTTGTACAGTGAACAGAAACTGATAATGCAGGGAATCCTGCCGCCCGAAACCGTTTTCGGAAATTCCGCTTACCTGCCGGCTCTAAGAAACATTCAACCGGCGAACGGTGTGTTTTTGCAGGAATATGCCGTTGACGTGGAACGCGCGCCGGACGGACGATTTTGGGTCGTAGCCGACAAAACGCAAACTCCCGAAGGCGTCGGACTGGCGATAAAAAACAGACAGGTGCTTTCCCGTGTTATGCCGGACATTTATGCCAAAGCCGCTCCGGCAAGAATATCCGACTTTTTGGAAGCGATGCGTCGGCAGCTGTTTGCATGCGCGCCCGTAAAAGACAAAACCAAAATTCCTTTAATCGTTCTTTTGAGCGGTTCCGTAAAGAAAAAGCTTTCTTTTGAAGAAGCCTTCTTCGCGCGCAGTCTGGGGATCAGTTCGGTTGATCCGGCGGATCTGAGCGTACGCGAAGATCGGGTTTATTTGAAAAATGTTGACGGATTAAAACCGATTGACGTAATCCTGCGCCGCATAGACGATTCTTTGTGTGATCCTTTGGAATTAAACGGATCCACTTTATTTGGCGTAGCCGGTTTAACCGAAGTCGTCCGACAAGGTCATGTCGCTCTGATTAATCCGTTAGGGTCGGGATTGGCTGAAATTCCCGCGTTGAAAGCTTTTATCCACGGCATCAGCCGTTTCTTTAACAAAACGGATTTGCTGCTTCCCAGCATCGCGGCCTGGTGGTGCGGCCAGTCTGCCGAAAAAGAATACGTTCTGAAACATTTATCCGAACTGAAAATATATGATTTGCACGGCAATAAAGTTACTCCGAGCAAAGAAGAAATTGAGGAATGCCCTGAAAAATTCACCGCACAGGAATGCATTAACGCCTCCCTCACCCCCGTTTTGCAAAACGGCATTCTTGTCCCTGCCCGCACACGCCTGCGTTTTCATTTGATTTACGAAAACGGCTCCTATCGGGTTCTGTCAGGCGGATTGGCATTTACACAGACGACCTCTTCTTCCGGCCTGCGCGACATTTGGATCGAAGACATCAAAAACACGAAAGAAAACCCGAATATCATTCAAACAAGCACCGCCGCAAAACCGGTTCGAACCACTTTTGAATTAACCAGCCGCATCGCCGATAATATGTTTTGGCTCGGAAGAAATCTGGAAAGAAGTGAACAGTTGGCGCGTTTGCTGAGAATTACGATCGAAAGAGCGACGGGGGGGCCTGAAATACCGGAACCCAACGATGCAGCGACACTGTTTTCCGTTCTGGCTTTGATCGGCCATTTGCCTTTCAAAGATTATCAAGACCCCGTTATTCAAAAAGATTCTTTAAAATCCCTGCGGGAAATTATGGTTTCGCCCGACTATGGTTTCGGACTTTATTTCCTGTTTTCACGATTAAAAGAAATGGCGGATTTGCTTCATGACCGTTTATCAATGGATACCTGGGAATTGTTTACGCAGCTGCTTCCTTTATTGCCGGAAAAAAACGCGAATTATCAGGTGCTTCTAAATCGTTTAAACGCTCTGATTTTGCGTCAAAGCGCTTTAAGCGGTCTGATCCGCGAAGATATGACCCGGGATCACAGCTGGCGGTTTATGGAAATCGGCCGCCGTTTGGAAAGAGGAATGCAAATTCTAAACCTGCTTTCCGGCATTGAATACTGCGCTCGAAACGGTTTCAACGCTTCTTTGGAAACGGTATTGGAAACGCTGGACAGCCGTATGACATACCGCGTGCGTTATATGGCCGTACCGACGCTTCCTCTTGTTTTCGATCTGTTGATTTGCGATGACGGCAATCCGCGAGCCTTGATTTATCAGGTATTAAAATTACGACAGAACATATCCGTTTTGGAAAAAGAAAGCCGTATGCCCGGTTTATTTTCAAAAGAATTAAGCCTTTTGGAAAAAATGATCCCGCAAATCAAAAATATAAACGTGATGACTTTAGCGGATCAAACCCGTTCGCTTGATGAAACCGTCTGCGTTGATCCCGCTTTCAGCCGGCTGATCAAATCTTTTCGCGCTCAGCTGCAGGAATTTTCCGACACTTTGACCCTGTCCTGTTTTGTCCACGCCGCCTCGACACGTCAGGGACCGACATACAGCAAAGGAAAAATAAAATGAGCGTCTCTTATCGCGTCAGACACAAAACCGTTTACGGATACAGCTGTCCGGTCACGCTGTCCCATCATCTCGCCCGGTTAAAACCGCGGGAAACGTCTTATCAACACATTGTTTCCTCCGACATTTCCGTTATGCCTGTTCCGGCCTTTGAACGAACGGGAACGGATGCATTCGGGAACACGACTTCGTTTTTCATTGTCGAAACGGCACACAATGAAATGAGCATTGTTTCGGATTTTACCGCAGAAATTACCGCCCCCGTTTATCCGGAGCCGACAAAAACGCTTTCTTGTACGGAAACCATAGAGCGGCTTAAACATCCCGATATTCCCGAATTGCTGGAAGCAAGCCTGATGACCCGTCCGTCCTGTTTTATTCCTTTAACTTCGGGAATTAAAGAGTATGCCGCCGTTTCCTTTTTTCCCGACCGCCCCGTACTGGAAACCGCCGAAGAAATTATGCGGCGGATTTATCAGGATTTTAAATACGATCCCGCAGCGACCAGCATTGCCACGCCGATTGATCAAACTTTAGCGATGAAGCGCGGCGTATGTCAGGATTTTGCCCATGTCGGCATCGCCTGCCTGCGCAGTTTCGGTTTGGCCGCCAGATATGTCAGCGGTTATATTCGCACACATAAAAAAGCCGAAAAAGAATATCAGAGCGACATTGAAATGATCGGCGGAGACGCTTCTCATGCTTGGTTTTCCGTTTATGTGCCCGACTTTGGTTGGGTTGATTTGGACCCGACAAACAATATGTATATACAATCGGAACACTTAACCGTCGGCTGGGGGCGCGATTTTGACGACATGAGCCCCGTCAAAGGCATTATGACCGGCGGCGGCAGACATACCATCAGTGTTGATGTTGCCGTTTGCCCCTTAAACGGCGGGTAGGCAAAAATTGCCTACTAATATATTGAAAAATTTATATTTTTTTGTTTTCAGCGTTCTGATTTTATGCTATTTTAAAATAAGGTGGGGCTTACGCCTTGTCCGCGTTAAAGGAGAATTGCTATGAAAACAATGCCTTATAACCTGACGATTCCGACAACGCCTTCGGTTCAAACGGCTTTGCTGCAATCAAAGTCTTTAACAGACATTCATGATAAAAGCACCGTCGCTTTGACTTCGGGGAAAAAGATCAATACCTCCTATGACAATTCGACGCTTTTTTTCAAAGATATGCGTTTGAGCGAACGGGCACAGGAACTGAACAGCGTTTTAGACGGATTGACAAACATTGTTTCAACTTTGACGTCAACCAGCAATTCCATTGATACGATTATGGGGCTGCTTGCTCAGGCAAATGCGGCGGCCAATTCTGCCTTAGACGGACAAAACTATCTGGCCAAACTAACAGGCTCAAACTATAAAGTCACGCCCGACACGATTTTGTCCGACCTGCCGTCAGTCAACGCGGGAGATGAAATTGTGCTCCGAACGGGAGATGCCGATAAAATGGAATCTCAATATGTTATCAATAAAGATAAGACCTTGGATGATTTGAACATCGTTCGCGGCGATGAATTTAAAATTAAAATCGGAGACGAAGACTGGATTTCGCTGACAGTCATTGATGAAAACATGACCGTATCCGACTTTTTGGGACAAGTATATACGCGCAACCCCGGCGGCAATTTTCAATTTGACATGACGGATCAAAAACTGACCGTTTCCACGACGGATCGTTCCCCCATTATAATGCAGGGCGTTGTTGCCACGGCTTTGGGATTCGACTTGTCAACGACACATACCGTTTCAATCGGCAGCAACTGGACCGTTCGAACATTGACGCAGGCTTTTTCGGAAATCGACGGCGTTTCGGCAATCGTCAATTCCGAAGGACGTCTTGAAGTTTCTTCTATTTACGGAGATAACCTGATCATTGATGATTTAACGGGACAATCGGCTTATTCCTTTGGTCTGGCCGGATGTGATGACGGCGGTTCAAATACGATGAAAACCTATGCCGATCAATATAATGAAATTTTAAAACAGATTAATAATATCGTCGCCGACAGCCGGTTTAACAGCATCAATCTGCTGGAAGGAGATTCCATTCGCGCGATCTTTGATGAAAAAGGAAAAGACATACGTTCTGTCAACGGCGTTAAAATGGACTCCCGGTCTCTCGGGCTGTCCGAAGCCGTCGGCGATTGGCAAAACAAAGAAGACATTCAAACAACGCTGGATGAAATTCAAAACGCCATTTATCAGGTTCGATCGGCGACAAACAAATTCGATCGGGCGTCTTATATGATTCAGTCCCGCGATTCTTTTCTGGATACGATGGCCGACACCTGTCTGACCGGCGCGGAAAAACTGACTGCGGCGGACTTAAATGAAACGGCCGTTCAAATTTTAGCCGCCGAAACGCAAAAAGAACTGGTAAATAACGTGATAAGCATTACAATGGATACGAATGCCAGCGTTTTATCTTTATTTTAGACATTAAGGAATCTCCATGCCGTTAAAAATTGAACTGAAACCGGGCGAACGCTTGATTGTCGGCAATGCCCTGATTACAAATGACAACGAACGCGTCAAATTGTTTATTGAAGGCAATGTTCCCATTTTGCGCGAAAAATACGTTCTGACGGAAAAAGAAGCCGATACGCCATGCAAAAAAGTTTATTACATTTTGCAGGAAATGTATCTGGCTAAAGATCCGACCGTCCTCCATCCCGAATATTTTTCACGCATTGCGGAAATCACACAGGCTGCGCCGAGCTTTGCTCCGGCGATTGATGAATTGAACGCGGATATTCTCGGCGGCGATTATTATTCGGCTTTAAAACACATGATGGCTCTGATCGAAAGAGAAGCCGAACTTTTGGACCGCGCCAAGGGATAATCAAGTCGATCCGTCCGAAAACCTCTCTTTATTAATGAAAAGAGAGGTTTTTCCTTTATCCGAAAAGAATAAAAAAAAGCTTTATATTCCGTAAAAAAACAGTATATTGTAAAATCGAAAATGAAGGATCACAAAAGAAGGATTTTTGAAATGCATTTGTACTGTCCTGTCTGCGATAAAGAGTACCCGCTGGAAACAACCGCTCTTTTCTGTCCGGAAAGCACGGAGAACGGTGTGCATCCTTTAATTAAAAGGGAAGATCCTTCCGAATTGGCTCGCGTTTTTCCGACAACTTTGACCAAACGCTGGAACGACAAAAAATTGCCGTTCAGCGTTTTTCGCGAATTTATGGCCAGCTACCAGCTCGCGGCAGAACATGGCAAAGCGTCCTGGTGGGTGGAACGCGTTTTGGCGTTATCAGACGCCTGCGAAAGAATGACCGGCCGCGGTTTTATCCGGACCCCCGAACTTCAGGCTGATGATCTGGCGCAGGCGATAGATCTGCCCAAAGGTTCTCTTTTTGTTAAAAATGAAACGCTGCAGCTGATGGGATCGCATAAATCCCGCCACTTTGCCGGCGTCATAATGCATTTGGAAACCTTGCGCGAAATCGGCGACGACCCTTCGGCGGAAAAGAAAACGCTGGCTATTTATTCACAAGGCAGCGCACTGACGGAAGCCGCCGCTGTCGCCGGAGCCGCCGGATATAAATTATACGCCTTCGTCCCCGAACAAACGGAGCAGGATGTCGTGTCCGTTTTAACCAATCTGGGAACAAAAGTCGTTAAAATCCACAACGAATCTCAGGAATCGAATATCGAGCTTTGCCGTCGGCGTTACCAAGAAGCGCTGAAAAAGTTTGATTGGCTCCCTTTGACGCCTTACGGTCATGATCTGTGGTCCGCCGTTGAAGGCGCCGAAACAATGGAATATGAATTTTTATTCAATCAGTATTTGATTGACGCTCCGTTGGATGTCCAAGTCGTTCAAGTCGGCGGCGGCAGCCTGGCTAATGCCGTGGCCAGCGCCAATTCCTTGTTTAAAAGTTTGGATATTATTCGTAAATTGCCGCGCTTGTATACATGCCAAACGACGGATTGCTATCCTTTGGCGCAAAGTTACTTTTTGGTGCTGCGCGAATTGGGACGCGAAGGCGTTGTTACTTTGCCGCCGGAATTGGCAATGTTGTTGGAAGGTTCTTTTGACGCGAAAGACCTGATGGAAAACAATTTGGGACAAATCAAAATGACTGCGGGATTAATCGCGGAAATGTATCCCAAAATCCATGATGATATGGAAGCCGTTTTTACAAAAGTCGGCAAAAACAGAAATGAATTTTTCAAAGCTTGGACTTCGGAAGAAAACGTCTTAGGCGCTCCTGTCAACAACAGAACCTACGATGGTTTGGAAATTGTGCGTCATATGATCATTTCCGGCGGACTGCCTTTGATTGCTGATCCGAATGAATTGGAAAAGGCTCAGGAATTAGCTCTGAATAAAACGGGAATTGAATTATCCGTTGTCGGCAGTGCGGCTTTGGCCGGCCTGCGTTTTTTGGTAAAAAACAAGCTTGTCAGTCAGGGAGAACACTGCGGAATCTTTTTCACCGGTACCAAAACAGACAGCCATAACCTGCCCGTCGTCCAGAACAGAGTCATCTTATTGGCGGAAAACGAAGATATATCCAAACTTTCCGAATAAAAACAGTTTCAGATTAAAACAGAACTGTAAAAAAGCATTGACAGGAAAAGCAGCCAAAACACTACTTGTGTAAACAGGCTGCTTTTTCTTTTAGAGAACGGTCTTTTTCGCCTTGACATCTTAAACGTTTTCAATGACGACACGTTCGGCAATAATACGACCGCTTTCTTTATTTTTGGAAAACGCGACATTTAGCTTTTCCCCTTCTGTAATATCTGCAAATTGAGCCGTATTTTCCGCACCTTCCGCCGTCGTCAGCCACATAAATTTAGTCGTCGGGGCGACAGCCATTTCCATTAAAATATTTCGATCCAAAGCCGATCTTAATTGGAAAGTCCGCGTTTCATAATCAACGGAATCCACTGTTCCTTTGACTTTCAGAACAGGGATTTGAAGCTTTCCGTCCTTATGCAGTTTATATAATCCGACGCTGCCTAAAGCGGCTAAAGCGCCCAAAACAAATCTTTTCATGCTTTTTCTCCTTATAAAATGACAATAATCATTATAAGAACAACTCCGATCGACAGATATCTGCCCAATCGGTCAAAAGCACATAAAAATCGGTTATCTGCCTTCTTTCATAAACTGAATCTTGTAGAGTTGCGCATATATCCCGTCACGGGTCAGCAATTCTTTGTGCGTTCCGGAATCCACGATTTTTCCTTCATTGAAAACATAAATTCTGTCCGCATTCACCACCGTTGACAACCGATGCGCAATCACAACGGAAGTCCGACCTTTCATCAATATTTCCAAAGAATCCTGAACAATTTTTTCAGATTGGGAATCCAAAGCGGAAGTCGCCTCGTCCAGCAACAAGATCGGCGCGTTTTTCAGCATCGCCCGCGCGATCGATATCATCTGCCTTTGCCCGCCGGAAAGCCCGCTGCCCTGTTCGCCCAACAGCGTGTCGTATCCGTCTTCCATTTGGGAAATAAATTTGTCCGCGGCGGCGGCTTTAGCGGCTTCAACAACTTGTTCGTCCGTCGCGTCGGGCGAACCGTAACGAATGTTATTCTTGATCGTGTCGTTGAACAAGATAACATCCTGCGACACATAAGCGGTATGCTTGCGCAGGCTTTCCAAAGTGACCTGGGAAATATCCTGTCCGTCAATCAGAATGCGCCCTTTTTGCGGATCGTAAAAGCGCGGCAAAAAATTGATCAGCGTCGATTTGCCCGACCCCGAATGCCCGACCAGAGCGATCGTCTGCCCCGGTTCGGCCTTCAAAGAAACATCCGTTAAGACAGGGTGGTCCCCGTCATAAGAAAAACTGACGTTTTCGACTTCGATTTTTCCTTGGGACACGATCAAATCTTTGGCATCGGAGGCGTCTTTGATCGCCGGTTCGATGTCCAGCATCGAAAACAACCTCTGCATCGAAGCGACCCCCATCTGCATACGCATATGCAGACCGGCGACGTTTTTCATCGGCTTATACGCGGCAACAATCGCCAACAAAAACACCATAAAGTTTCCGGGGCTCATATTACCCTGCATAATCTGATAACCGCCGTATCCCAAAGTGGTCGCCATCGCGATTCCGCCGAAAAATTCCATTAAAGGACTTTGCAAAGCGTGCAGACAAGTCATTGAAAAGGCCAGTTTGTTCATTTTGACGATCGTGTTGTTCAATTCGTTGAATTCGCGATTTTCCATGCAGTAGGATTTAACAATTTTAATGCCTTTAAAGCTTTGCGTCAGCTGATTGAAAAATCCTTCGTTCGCTTCCTGATTGCGCTTTGTTTTTTTGCGCATTTTACGCCCGCATAGCACAACGGGATACACGCCCAAAGGAAAAACAAAGAAAACGACGCATGCCATTTCCAACGACTGGAAAAACATCAAAACGACCAAAAAGACAACGGAAGCCGTATCTTTGACAAACGTTGTCAAACTGTTCAAAACGGCGTCTTTGACCATTGCCACGTCGGAAGTGAAACGCGTGATGATTTCTCCGGTGGTGTGATCCTGAAAAAAGGCATTGTCCATACGGATCAGACGCTTGAAGATATCACGCTGCATATCGGCGATCACACGGATCGACAGCTTTGTCATCACCAGAACCTGAGTATAGGTAAACACGCCTTTAAGGAAATACAGCCCTAAAATCGTTAAACCGATAACGCCCAAAGAATCTTTGTTTTTATCAATAAAGACTTCGTCGAAAATGGGTTTGAGCTGACGCACCAGAAGAGCGTCAAAACTGGCCGCGATCAACATCAGAAAAACCGCTAAAACCAACCATCGCCACTTGTCCGCGACATAAGTATTCCAGACACGCTTGTACATCAGCATGTTTTCTTTGGTTAATTTCGGCAGATCTTTACTTTTTTTTATAAACGCCATTTTGCCCTCATTTTCAAAAGTCGAGCTAAAATAGCATTAAAAGAGAGGGGGCGTCAAAAGTTTCATATACGAATTACGATTTTAATGCGGAAAGCATTTTGGAAACGGTTTTTAAATCCTGATCCGGCAAATGACGAATAACAGAGATTGCTTTTGTTTCCATAGACAATCGCGGTTCGTTTTTATCCGCAGAAACAGCATCGGATAAAACTTCTCCTGATGAACAGCCTAATTTCTCACAAATCAGAAAAAAGTTATCAAAAGAAGGATAATTAACACCGCGTTCAATATTGGAAACGGCTTCAACGGACATACCGCACGCTTCGGCAATATCAGCCTGTGTCATCTTTTTTTGTTTGCGGGCTTGCTGTAACAAAAACCCGATGCGTTGTTTTGTGTCCTTAATCATAACACGCAGTTTAACTTATTTTTCCGTTTGACAGAACGGAGTAAAAATACGTATATTTAAAATATTTTAATGTTTCACTTAACTTTTGAGCAGAAAATGAAAAAAGTTCTCTTCACATTTCTTTGTATTTTTTTCTCCATATCAGGCTCAGCCCAAGCAGCAAACATTTCCAGAGGGATGGCCGTTTTAGGAAAAGCTTTATTTTTATCCCATCAAAAGCAAAAAGAATATCTGACGGAAGAGGAGCAAAAAGAATTTATCCCTATATGTTTCAAGCAAATGTTCCAACAATGCGTTCAAGCTCAGCCTTCTTATATTTGCAGTCTAATGGATTTCAACTGTATATGTTCAACATCCGCAAAAGAATTGAAACGAAGCGTTCTGTTCCCAGAAAACGAAACCGTATTAAAAGAAAATGAAGATAAAATGCTTCAAATATTTAAATCCTGTCTTCCAAAATGAGATCACAAAAATGAAAAAAGCTTTTTTATTTATTGCTCTTGCTTTATCCGGCTGCACTCAGACAATTTTTTTTGAAACTTCTCACGAAGGAGCAGATATTTATATAAATGGAAAATTTATCTGCACGGCCCCGTGCGAAACAGAAATTGAGCGAGCGAATAAAACGAAACTGATTACATGTAAAAAAGAAGGGTTACAAGGTACCGTTATGAAATTAAATCCTGTCCGTGTAAGTCTTTCCGCTATTGATTCCATTGCTTACAAATATCCGGATGCAGTTTTCTGCGAACTGTCAAATCCTTCGGCTAAAGAAGAAGAAGCTCAAAAAAACTGGAAGATCTAAAGGAAATCATACAGTTACAAAATACGTACAATATCAATAACAAATCCGATTTAAACATCAACATAAACGAAACAGGAAAGAAAAAATAATTCTTATTTTTCTTTTTATGTTTAATGCGGATAGGCGGCTCTTTTTAACCGATCGTTGATCGCCAGACCAAGCCCGAATGTCGGAATCGGCATCACCGCGATGCCTTTATACTTCGGGTCGTCCAACAGGCGCATATAGGCAAACAGATGCGCGGCAGCTTCTTTCAAATCGGCGGACGGACTGAGATTTAATGTCGCGTTGTCCGCTTTTCCGAACGCCAGAAAAGCCTCCCCCTCCTCCGGTTCAAGCGCATTCAAACGCACCGGCAGGCGCGGCGCGTAATGCGACAGCATCTGTCCGGGGGAACGCGGCGCATTCGGATCGACTTCGGGGCGGCGCAATTTTTTCTTTATCACCTCTTCGATTTCCTCAACGCCGACACCGCCCGCGCGCAATAAAGCCGGACTGTCTTCCGACACGTCGAGAATCGTCGATTCCACACCGACGGCACAAGCGCCGCCGTCCAAAATCAGCGGCACGCGGTCGGCCAACCCCTGCGCAACGTGCTGCGCCATCGTCGGACTGACCGTGCCGGAGATGTTCGCGCTCGGCGCCGCAACCGGCTTTCCGAACGCTTCAAGCATTTGCCGCGCTGCCGGATGAACGGGAAATCGCACGCCGACCGTATCCAGTCCTGCGCTGACCAGATGAGAAATCGGGCAGTTTTCCGTCCGCTTCATCACCAACGTCAAAGGCCCCGGCCAGAACTGCTCCGCCAACACTTTTGCGGACGGCGTCATCACGGCGAACTTTTCCACCCACGAAATATCCGCGATATGCGCGATCAACGGATTGAACTGCGGACGGCCCTTGGCTTCGAAAATGGAAGCCACGGCCAGATCGTTCGCCGCGTCCGCTCCCAGTCCGTAAACCGTTTCGGTCGGGAAAGCGACCAGTTTCCCTTCCGTCAGCAATTTTGCGGCCAAAGCTATGCTTTGCGCCTCAACCGGTTCGACACTCATTTCAATACCACTTCAACTTTTTCAAAATAAACGCCAATAACAGCCCTAAAAACAGTAAAACAAGAAACATAAACAGCAGCCCGTTTTCGCTTTCCGCCAAAGGAATCCCGCCGACGTTCATCCCGAACAGCCCCGTGATAAAGGTCAGGGGAACGAAAATCGCGGCCAACACGGACAACATATACATATTTTCCTGCGTTTGTTCGCGCACGCGGTTGGACAGTTCGTCCATATTGATCATCGCGCGTTCCCGCAAAGAATCCATATCTTCGATGATACGCATCATACGGTTGGCGTTTTCGCGCAACTGATAGCGGTTTTCGGCACTCAGCCATGGCATCATCTGGCGCGGCAGGGCGTCCATCGCGTCCCTTTGCGGATAAAGATAGCGGCGCATTTCCGTCAAGTTACGTCGAGCTTCGGACAGGCGCGGCATAAAATCGCCCTCTTTGTCTTCCTCTTCTTCGACGATTTTATCTTCCACATCGTCAATGACGACTTCCACGCCGGACACAACATCAACGATCTTATCCAACGTGAAATAGCAGACTTCATCCAGCAATTCGCCGACATTTTTCGGACCGCCGCCCGCAGCGAACTCTCTTTCCATTGCGGTTAAAAAATTCATCGGCGTTTCGCGCAAAGAAATCATTCTGTTGTCTTCGCACCAAATCCGCAAAGAAATCATATCGTCGGGTTCTTCGCCGGGATTCAGGTTGATCGCGCGCAAAAACAGCATCAACTTATCCCCGAAAGAAACGCAGCGCGGGCGATCTTCCTCCTCTTCCGTCAAACTTTCCAAAGCCAACGGATTAATCCCGCTTTTTGTTTCCATAAATTCCTTTGTGTCAGCCGACTGCAAATCCATATGAAGCCACAGCACGCCTTGATCGGGCGTCCAGTTTTGCGCTTCCTCAAAGCTTAAACGTTTTGCCCCGCCTTGTCCGTCCAGCAACAAAGCGAATAACAGTCCGTTTTTTTCATCAGCTTTTTTTTCGTTTTCAGACATCACATTTTTCTCCGAATAACGTTTTTTCTTATATCAAAGACTGAAACTTTTTGCACTTGATTTATGACAAACAAAAATTTTGATCACCCTCTTGCTTTCCGAAACAGTCCGTGTATGCTGTAAAACATATTGAACAATTTAGGAAAAACGGATTGAAGCTATGGATATTCTGTTTAAGAAAAACGACATTTCAAACGACGCCGCTTTGATTGTCGGTGTTTATGAAAACCTGCTGCTGACGAAAACGGCAAAAAAAATTGACGCGCTTTTAAACGGAAAGCTGTCAAAAGCTTTAAAAGACAACTTTTTCAACGGAAAAGAAGGACAAACGCAGGAATTGATCCCTCACGACATTCCGGCGCGGCGTTTAATTTGTTTAGGACTGGGAAAAAAAGAAAAAACTTCCGAACTGGCGGCCTGCCGGATCGGGGCTTACGCGGCGAAAGCCCTGTTGACAAGCGGAGAAACCGCCGTTGAATTTGCCGTAGATGACCTGCCCGCCGCAGCCGTCGGATTTGGCGCGAAGATAGCTTCTTACCGTTTTACAAAACATAAAACGATTTTTAAAGCGCCCGTCACTTTAAAAGAGTTTTATATTTTAACCGAAAAACCGCAGGTCGCACAAAACCAGTACGAACCGTACTTCGCCGTTGCGAAAGGCATCCATACCGCGCGCGATCTGGTCAATGAACCGGCAAACGTGATTAATCCGATCGCTTTTGCCAAACGAGCGGAAGAACTGCAAAAGTACGGCCTGACAACGGAAGTTTATGATGAAAAACAGCTGAAAGCCAAAGGGCTGAACATGATGTTAGGCGTAGCGCAAGGTTCAATTAATCCGCCTCGCCTGGTCGTCGTTCAGTGGCGCGGTAACCCCGAAGATAAGAACACGCATGCCGTTTTGGTCGGGAAAGGCGTTACGTTTGATTCCGGCGGGTTAAGCTTAAAGCCCGCCAAAGGCATGGAAGATATGAAGGAAGACTTGGCCGGCGCGGCAACAGCCTTGGGAACGCTGCAGTCTTTGGCAATGCAGCGGGCAAAAGTCAATGTCGCCGCCGTTATGGCTATGGTGGAAAACATGCCTTCGGGAACGGCGCAGCGGCCGGGGGATATTGTCAAATCTCTGGCCGGCATTACCGTTGAAGTCATCAACACGGATGCGGAAGGCCGCTTGGTGCTGGGTGACGCTTTATGCTATGCGCAGGAACGTTTCAAATCTCCGGTTTTAATTGATCTGGCCAGTTTGACGGGAGCCATTATCGTTGCTTTGGGAACGGATTACGCCGGATTGTTTTCCAACGATGATCTGTTGGCCAGACAGATGGAAAAAGCATCCGCCGACAGCGGAGAAAAACTGTGGCGCCTGCCGTTGGACGAACTGTTTGAAGACGATATTGTTTCCGATATCGCCGATATTAAAAACGCGTGTTCTTCACGCGCGGCGGGAAGCATTACCGCAGCCACATTCTTAAAACGCTTTATTCTGCCGCAAACCAAATGGGCACACTTGGATATCGCGGGCGTAGCATTGCGAGA
Organism: uncultured Alphaproteobacteria bacterium; assembly: GCA_937912005.1. Taxonomy (GTDB): domain Bacteria; phylum Pseudomonadota; class Alphaproteobacteria; order CAAGCB01; family CAG-977; genus UBA11549. The sequence continues at coordinate 584 of CALDOX010000044.1, read as the reverse complement.
AAAGAACGGTCTGTTGGGTCCCAAAGGCGGATCCGGTTTCGGTGTCTGGCTGTTAAACAAATATATTCGAAACAACCTGGAATCCGGAAATTAAACAACATCCTCAGTACAGAATTGAAAAAAAGCCTGAATATATCGGGCTTTTTTTGTTTTACGGCAGAAATATTCCCCCCGTAAAATAAGCATAAGCCTAAAATTTCTATTCGTTTTCAATACCGGATGCACATACGGCCGAATGTCCAGAACAATCGTGAAAAATCGCACGATTACGATTCTTTATTGAAAAATGAAATTATTTTTTCTGTATCAGCCCCGCGTTTAAAATAAAAAAATTAAAATAAAACATATATTACAAACAATTAATCCGACATATCTTAAAACATATATCAAAATATATCTCAAAACAAAATCATTATTATTAATTTATCAGATCATTTTATTATTTCAGTTATATTAAATTATACCCCCCCCCTATTTTTCTTTAAATATCCTCTCATTTATTTTCTAATTAAATTGTACAACATTTTCAAAGGAGGGAACCCCATGAAAAAGATATTAATACTTTTTATTGCTTTGCTGCTTTA
>CALDOX010000043.1:0-7836 GCA_937912005.1 uncultured Alphaproteobacteria bacterium | reverse complement strand
ACGAAAAACACGTCAAGACCAAAGCCGGAATCCGTCAAGTCCCGATTCATAATGAGTTAATTAAGATTGGTTTTTTGGATTATGTGGCTGAGATACGGGCAAAAGGAGAAACGCTCCTGTTCCCCGAAGTGATGACAGACTTAGTTCGAGGAACGAAACGGGATCAGCTATCGCCTTCTGCGCCGTTGTCGAAATGGTTTAATCACTTTATTGAATCGGTGAATGCTCTCAATCCTGAGCTGAAATTTACACCGGAACACGTCTTCCACAGCTTCCGTCATACCGTCAGGACGGAGTTCCGTCGCAATCGCGCACCGGAAGATGATGTCTGCCGTATATGCGGGTGGGAAGACAGTTCAAAGGGGAAAACATTGGCAGACCATTATGGGGTGTCTGTAATTGAAAACCTGCAAGAAACTGTCAATTTCGGATTGAAGTATGACGGACTGGATTTGAGCCATTTGTATGTAAGGTAAGCTTTAAAGAGATAAACTGTGTTTTTCAAAACTGATAAAATGTTTATTTTTGTAAATTGTATTTTACAAAATCATTGATTTTTAGAAAATTGTAAAGTGTGTATGTTCAAATTAAGACGTTCCGAATGAAAGACGCTTGTTGAAAATTAAGCGTTTATATATTATCCTGTAAATAACTTTAATTCTTGTAAAAGATAATATAATGATGTTTATTCTAAAAACACCACATGAAACACAGATGGAAATTGCGCAAAAAATCAAGGCGTTGCGGTTGGAGCAAAATCTGTCACAACAAGGACTTTGCGACCGTTCCGATGTTACGCTTGCCTCTTTGCGCCGGTTTGAAAGGACGGGGCTGATCGCTTTTGATTCGTTGTTGCGTTTGGCGAACGCGTTGGGTCGGCTCGACGATTTTGAAAACCTGTTTATCTCCGATCGGAAACCGGACACTCTTTTCAGGGAAGAGGTCACGCCCAAAGTCCGCAAAAGGGGAACCCGGAAATGAAACTGCGCGTTTATCTGAATATGTACGGGAAACGGTATTTTGTCGGTTTGTTGGAAGATACGGCAGACCGTCGGATCTTTTTTGAATACGCTCCCGAATTCATCAAAACGGGGATAGAGCTGTCACCGTTTAAACTTCCGTTGAAATCCGGCGTGTTTGAAGATGAAAAGCGTACTTTTGACGGACTGTTCGGTTTATTTAACGACAGCTTGCCCGACGGGTGGGGATTGTTGCTTCTGGATCGGAAACTTCAAAAAGCGGGAATGTCCGTCGAGCGGATTACGCCTTTGCAACGGTTGAGCGCGGTCGGAAAACGCGGTATGGGGGCGTTGGAATACGAACCGGAGACGGACGAACCTCTGAACAAAGAGGACGGACTGGTTTTGGATATGCTTGCCAAAGAAGCCGAACAAATCCGTTTGGGATACGACAGTAACGCTTTGGACAGGTTGTTGGCGTTGAACGGTTCTTCCTGCGGAGCAAGACCGAAAATGTTGGCTCTGGTTTCCGACGATAAAAAAACGATCCTTCCCGACGGAGAGGAACGACAAGGGTTTTCTCCGTGGCTGATTAAGTTCACAACGTCATCGGAACCCTCTGACTTCGGAAGGATTGAATACGACTGTTCCGTAAAGGCGCGGGAGTATGGAATCAGTATGCCGGAAACGTTTTTATTCCCGTCCGAAGTCTGCGGCGGACACTTCGGAGTAAAAAGGTTCGACCGTTGCACAAAAGGGAAAGCCCACACGCATACGGCGTGCGGATTGCTTCACGCGTCGCATCGTATGAGTACGATCAGTTATGACGGACTTTTGCGGTTGACGCAGGCTCTGACTCGCGATATTCGCGAAGTCGAAAAAATGTTCCGGTTGATGCGGTTCAACGTTCTGATCGGCAACAAGGACGACCACAGCAAGAACTTTTCTTTCATTATGAATGAAGAGGGCGAATGGAAACTGTCCCCCGCCTACGATTTAACGCCGTCGGAGGGTATCAACGGCGAACACACGTCTTTGGTCAACGGCAAAGGCGCAAACATCACGGAAGCCGATTTTAAAGCCGTTGCAACACGGTTCGGGATTTCCGAACGTTTCATGCGTTAATTCCGGAGTAAAACGGTTATTGCCCCTGATATTTTCATATAATCAGCCGCACTTAGATCACCCTTGAAACCATAGATTCCTTCCCGGAACATTCTCGCAAAAACCGTTTCCTGAAATAGGGAAGAATCAACCCACAAGAAAAGATTTCACTTCCCTCCCAATGCCCTTAAAAGAAATTTGCGATGATTATGCGGGGTAGCAATGTATTTGCATACGGCATCAAATTGAGCTTCCGCAACTTTGGTTTTGCAAAATGTGTGGCGAATGTACCCCAAATTATCATTGGTATACATCATCACAGCCCGAGCAGAGGTTTCTTCTTCTCGTGCCCCACGACCAGAACCTTGACAGTATTCGGTCAACGACAAAGGCGGCTCAAAATGAATGACCAATTCGACGTGTGGGATATCAACGCCCATACATAAAGCCGAAGTTGCAACAATTACCAACCGCTCTTTTTTACTCTTTGCGATAATGTCGGCATTGTTCTTTCCTTTCCCCAAAAACAGCTCTGTCGCAATCCCTTCCCCGCGAAGCATTTCTGAAACAGCCATTGCCGTATCACGCATGGTGCAAAAAATGATCACGGTTCCGGCACAACTTTTTATCATGCGACGCAGTTGTTTTCGTCCTTTTCCTTTTCTCTTTTCAACCGAGTAAGTTATTTCTGGTCGGTCAATGTTCTCGATAAAGCAGGCCTTTACAGGAATCTTTAAAGATTTCCGGATCACTTTTATTGTTTTTGCGTCAGCACTTCCTGTAAGAGCGATAACTTTTACCGATGTCTTCATCTTCCGAATGAGTTCTCCGATTTTTAGGTATTTCGGGCGAAAGTCAATCTCTCCGTAAAAAGCGATGCAATGCGCTTCGTCGACAACGATTTGGCATATTTCTGTTTGCCGAAGAACGTCTTGAAACGTTTCCTGACAAAACGTCTCGGGCGTAACGTACAAAAATTTGTATTTTCCTTGCTTGATTTTTTCATACTCCGCTTTTTTGTTCGAAGTTTCACTGTTGATTGTTATTGCAAAATTTGGCTTGATGGCATTTAATTTTTTTACTTGATCGTCCATAACGGAAATTAAAGGCTCAACAACAACGCATCCCCCCTTTCGGCAAAGAGCTGCCGTTTGGAAACATAAACTTTTCCCAAAGTCGGTTTTCAGACGGAAAAAACTACGTTCGTGCCGCAGAATATTCGCGACTACATTTTTTTGTCCCGATCGAAAAGTTTCATAACCCAGAAACTTTAAAGCCTCCTGTTTAGAGGGGAAACGGGGTATCTCATCGGTGTTTGTTGCCTCCTCTGTTAAAGGAAAGAGGTGTTCATTAAAGGCGGTAAGAACAGCTGTCGGCTTTAATGAATCCAAAAACAGCAAATGCGTGTTATGCTCTTTTACCGGCGGACGCATAGTTTTGCCGTTGTATCGGACGGCTTTTAGGTGACGAAAATAATACCGGGAACAATATGTTTTCATTTTGGTCATGTAAGTAAAGACTTTCCCGAAATCGTCTTTTGACGATACTGAGTGAATATCGACCTGCTTAATTGGATTGGGATACTGCAAACAAAGAGGGTCAAGTTTTTTATTTTGTGTTAGTTTTTTATCATAAAAGTTTCGGCAAACTCTTTTCTTTTCATTCACCGGATATAAGCGTCCGAAATGCTTTTCCATCTCTGTTTTTGAGGCTCCGAATGATAAAATGTGTACATGCGGTAAAAAACGCTCAAACCGTTCGTCCCATTTGATTTCCAACGTAATATAAGCGTAACAGCATTCAGATAAACGTTCCAACTGATGCCGGATCGTATCTACTGCCCGATTTATATCAAACGAATCAACCTCATTGAGGGATAGCCAACAGGTCTTTTTCTCTTTTCCGCGTCCTTGGCAAATGTTTATGGTAACAAAACATACGGGAACGTTATGGGCTAACGCATGGTTCAATAATGGAAAAATATCGGACATACGTTCTTTTTGGTATTGTTCGGCATATGTCGGATTGGCGAAAGTTTCCTCTCCTTTTGCGAGTTTTTTCTTTAATTTTAATAATGCCGTTCTTCGGTTGCCGTCTGTTTCCGTTTGCTTTATTTCGTTAGCCAACGTTTTGATACGCTCTCTTTGTTCTTTTTCAGGATCATATTTCATTTAATTCTCCTTAAAGTTATGCCTCCGGAGGCGAAAAAACTCGCCTCCGGAATGAATCGCATTAAATAGGGGTCACAGTAACCTCGACTCCCAGCCCTTTCAGCACACATGAAGCCTGCTTTTTTTGCCCTTGTTTAATGAGGCGTTCTATCTTTTCCAAATATCTGCTTTCGAGCTTTTGACACGACTTAGGTTTTGACTGTTTCTTTGTAGTACTAATCGTTTTTATCGGACTTTTAACGCGACATGCTTTACCGGAAGCAGTTTTTATATTTCGGGTTTTGCTTGGAACGGAAGATAACAGTTTCTTCTTCTGTTCCGCATAGGCATCGGATAATTTTCGACAGGATTTTAAGCCAACTTTCTCGCACTTTTGAAACAGTTCTTCTGCGGAGCCTTTCCATTTTTTGCTTTGTATATAAAGAACAGCTTGCGTATATCTGGTCTTCACATCGGCGGATAAGTGTTTATCCGCGCTGTCAAACAAAGTCTGAATCAGATCTTTGACTGGCTTCATGTTTGTTTTGTCGCAAGCTTGTCCAAGAAGGGAAACCTGGCATACAAATTTCAGAGCTGCTTGTGCTCCCTTCTTCCTATGTTCGCAGATTTCCTCAATTGATCGTAAACAGGATTTTTTTAAATTCAATTTTGTATCTGTCATTTTTTTTACCTCTATTTTAAAAGATTGCATTCACACAGAGTTCTGTGTGACAGAGACATTTACAATTTTTGTTTTGGGATTTTTTCAGATGAATTTTTGAGCGCAGAAAAATTTCTCAAACAAAAAAGGGATCGCTTTTTAAACGCGAGATTTCGCGCAAAAAAAATCCTGTTTATTTACAAGATTGATTTTCTGTTTTTTATTGAATACTATCCTAGGATATAAATTTTATCCTAAGATATTAATGTTTATCCTAGGATAAATTAGGAGGAATAATGGTTATGGATTTGATGCAGATAAATTTGGCATGCCAAAAGAAAAGTTTAATAGAAATAAAAAGAGAATTGCAAAAGTACACAAACGGAGCTTCTAATTATGAAGCAATCTGTTTGGCTTATATCTTTTTGGAAAAAGCAAAGGAAAAAAAGTTAGATAAATATTTCAGAAATGTTTCAGCAAGAAAGAAACAAGAAAATGCAAACAAGCCCTTAATAATCATCAGAGGCTTATTTCCTAATAAGTTTAAAGCGAATACAGAAACAAAATATGCGAAAATTTTAGCGTATGCGGATGCAAACGGATGGACTCTTGAAGTGTTAAAAGAACAGCTAAATGAAAAAGGCATCGCTAAAATTCATCAGAAATATTTAGAACAAAAAGGAGCCGAACCCATAAAAAAATTAAAAGAGTTTACTAAAAAGAAAACGTATTCTGTAACGAACTATAAAAACAGTTCAGGCAATTTCATTGTTTTGTTCGGGAAAACAACAGCGACTTCGGTTAGATTTTTTGAAGGAACAATGAATCCGCGAATTGTTAAAATGGTGATGCGGGAACTGGGTCTGATAGAACCGGATAAAAAGAAAAAGAAGTTTTCGGTATAGGGGTTTGTCGCACCCTTGTGTTCAACATCATTCTCTTCCAAACACCCACTTTTCCATACCTACGCCCCATATTATCCTACCAAACTGACGATTCTTCTGTTTTTACTGATGACAGTCCTTGTCATTATAACATTACCCTTAGATTTTAATGTAAATGTTGTTTATTTTGAACATAAAAACAGACTATTTTATACCATAGCTATATCAATTTATAACATATTGAAAACAAAAATATTTTTTGTGTTGAAGATATTCAAAAAAAAGCTTTTTTTTCTTGCTTTTTTCATCGTTTTTTGCTATTGTAAATATATGATCAACGGATGGATTTTTTCCAAATTGCGAGCGTTCGTTGGTTACGTTTAATTACTCGCTAAAGAGGAGGCCGATATGGCTCTAAATTATAAAATTCCCCAAACATAACGGTATAGATAAAATCGATATTCGATTTTGAACGAGTGTGTATTTTTTTTTAATACACATACGGTTCGTTCGTCGTCGCTTAAATCTATCGCATTTATTGGGTTCAAATTAGCGGATTGAGTTTCGCTGATACAGTTAACTATTGCGCCCTGAAGGGCTGAAAGAAGGTAAAAAATGACTGAAACAAATCGTATTTCCCATGATGGAAATTTTTCTTCAACCAATATATCTACGGAGGATAAAAAGATGACAAAAGAAACAAAAATAACAGACCTTTTAACATCATTGTTTAATAAGGTCGAAGAAATGAAACGCTTAAAAGAAAGCGCAGCCTATTTACAAAATAGGCAAATAATAGATAACAGCTATATTTCTAATGAAGCCTTGGCGTATGCGGTAATAAACGATCAAAAGGATATTGTTGACTTTCTTATTGAAAAAGGAAATGTCAACAACTGGAAAGAGGTTTTGATTTTAGCCGTTGAAATAGGTCGAAAAGACATTGTTGATGCTCTCCTTGAAAAAGCTGGTGCCGATGAGTGGGATGAACAGTGGGAAGAAGTTCTAATCGCGGCTATTAGAACGGGGCAAACGGACATACTCAAATATTTGGTTGAAAAATTTGGAAAAGGTCTTTTTGGATATTTACCCTTTGAAGAAGCTGGCAAAAGCGGGCGGCAAGATATCATAGATTATCTTCTTGAAAAAGCCCCAGACTGTTCAGAATATATTTTGGACGGAGCTGCTGAGGGTGGCCATAAGGATATTGTCAAACGTTTTCTCGAAAACGGTAATTATGACCTGAATAACGTATTGGAATATGCCGCGATAGGCGGGCATAAAGACGTTATCGATTTTCTGATCAAACAAGGTGCAAACGATTTAAACACCGCATTATCATCGGCCGCTCTAAGCGGGAAAGTCGAAACGTTAAAGTACTTTATTGAGCAAGGTGCTGACGACTTAAACGAGGCGTTAACATCTGCAGCTATGTTTGGGAACGTTGAAGCATTGACGTTCCTTGTCGAACAAGGAGCCGATGACTTAAACGGAGCTTTGTCATATGCTGTTATGAATGATCATGACCATGTGATTGAGGCTCTGATCAGAATGGGTGCAACTGATTTAGAAGCCGCCTTAGAAGAGGCCGTAGAGGCAGGTCGTATAAACGCTACAGATTGCTTGTTAAAACATATCTTTAAAAAAAAGCGTTTTGAAAACTAAACAAACTTAAATACGTTAAGTTAAAGGGGACATTTAGTCCCCTTTTTTCTATGACAGTATTTTGAAGACTTGATTTTACCCGATAGCCTTTAATGCTTCTATGATGTTTCTGGGGTTGGAACGGTAATATATTGAAAGGGTTGAAATCGATGAATGACCGGAAATTTCTTTTATCAGGGGTAACGGGTATCCTGCGTTCATTAACTTTGTCAGAGTAGTTGCCCGCAAGCTGTGACACCGATATTGTTTATCCAATCCTACCCCGTCAAAGATCTGACGGAACGTGTATATGATTTGTTGCTTTGACAGGTATCCACCTTTATTCGACCGGAACAGGTAATCAGACGGGTTTGGAGGGAGAACGTTTACCAGATATTTTGCGTATCGGATCAGTTCTTTTTTCAAGGTTGCGT
>CALDOX010000042.1:0-1830 GCA_937912005.1 uncultured Alphaproteobacteria bacterium | reverse complement strand
TGCCTGCGATGATGTTGTATATGCCCGGATTGGCGACTTTCAACGGTTTGGCATCACCGTTTTCATCGACGCCGATCGCTTCGGCCACGAAGAAATTGATATCGCCGCCGATGATGTTATAGTCGCTGAACGTATCCGTTTCTCCGGTGATGATCGAACCGATTTTGGATTCCAGCGAAATGGTGCCGTTATTTTCGGAAACGATGTATTTGACCGTTAAATCGCCTCTGTTGGAGATGCTTATGTCATCTTTTGCTCTTGCGGTTATGCTGCCGACATTTACGCTGTAATCCATCTCGCCCGACGGAGCCATGTTTATTGAATCCGCGCGCAGTTCAAGGTTTGTCGCATTCAAGCCGACATAAGTTTTGCCGTCAAAATCGAAGCTGCCGTTGTCCGTCGCGAGATAGCCGTAGTTTCCGGCGTAAAAATCAATATTGCTTATGTCGGTTTTGGGGAAGTTGATATAAACGTCGTTTCCGTGTGCTGTTAACTGTCCGTCATTATAAATGACGGTCTGTATCGGATTTTTCGCGATCCCGCCGATGTCTTCGCCGATGTTATGCGCGGCGTTCAGGGTTATGTTATCGGCGGAGACGGTGTAATTTGAATTTTTCGTCAGAATGTTCCCGCCGGACAGGATATTGATATCGCCCGCTATGGCGCTGATGCTGTTGTTCAGCAAAACGTTGCCCGTACCGTTTGACGTGATGTTTATTTCAGGCTTGTCATAGCCTGAAAAGCGAACGGCAAAGGCATTATCATTTTTTTCGTACGTCGGAACCGACTCGGTCGTCCAATACATTCTGTATAATTTGCCGTACCAAAATTCCGTCCACCACGAACGTTCGATATATTCCTCATGCGCAACAAAATAGGAGTCCAGCTTCATAACATAAGCGTCGCTTCCCGGTTTATAATACGCCGTATATTGTGTATGTCCGGAATCGAGCGTTCTCATCGGATCGAGGAACCAGAAACCGTTGTCCTCGGTTACATTTTCCGCCGTTCTGACCATATTTCCATCTTCACCGATCTGTGCCGTGTATTTGCCGGCGCGACTTGCCAGGAATTCGTCCGTCAGATTGGAATGGCTCAAACCGTCAAACTCCGAACCGTTTTGAGTTAGGAATTTAAAGTCGTTGATCGTCAGAACGCCGTGGTTGTCTGCATCGGCGTTCAAAGTGCTTGTTACAAGGTTGTAGTTTGAATTGTTGACAACATTGATATGACCGTAACCGTTCAGTAATTCTATCGTTGCTGCGCCAACGGCCTTGGTATTGACGATATTTCCCGTCAGCGTTATGTTGCCGCCCGCCGTATCCGCTTTGAACAGGTATATTTCACCGGCGATATCCGTTCCTGTCTGATTCAGATCCGTCGGCTTGAAATACGCTTTGATTTGCCTGATCGCGGCCAAATCACTCGTATCGTCGGAAATCGGCAGATAATAATACCCCGGCGACGTTGTACTTTCCGTCATTTCCTTCCTCGGAGCGTTACCGACGACCATATAGTATTTGCCGTTTTCCTTTTCTATACGGGAAATTGCGGGGATTTCGACTTCTTTTATTTCCGACCCGCTTTTGATCGTACCGTTGATATCCAGAACCTTTGCGGCGATCGAAATGTCGCCCGACGCGACGATGGCGCCGGTGCCGTCTTCACCGCCGATCTTGTTTAAATTGTCAGTATATTGCTGTTCGTAATTGCCGTTCGGGACCCTTATGTGAATGTCTTTTGCGGAAACGCCGTTTTGGGTAAGCACGTTTCCCGTGTTGTTCGTTATTTCAACAGCGCCGAAAGGATTTGACACCGGCCCCAAAAAGA
>CALDOX010000041.1:0-46007 GCA_937912005.1 uncultured Alphaproteobacteria bacterium | reverse complement strand
AAGGAGGGAACCCCATGAAAAAGATATTAATACTTTTTATTGCTTTGCTGCTTTATCCGCAGCAGAGCTTTTCAAAAGCGCTGTGTCCGGTTGACATTTCGCTGGAGCAATGTTGCGCAAGCAAAAGCCTAAAAACGCTTGCTGACTGTCAAGCATCGTGTTCAGGGACCTGCATAGAAGGATATTATGGTTCATGCTATTTTTGCGACGGATCAGATATCGGCGACCACGGCCTTTGCTATCCAACTCTGCTTAAATGCAATCAGGCCATCACCTTACTGGAACAATACTGCCAAAAAGTCGGCACGAACTATTGCATTTTCTTAACTCTCCCTGATAACCCGGATCCGCCCCCCGCCGCCACTACAACAACCGTCGTCGGCTGTCCCGCGGAAGGAACTCTTTCCGCAGACAAATGCTGCTGTAACTATCAATAAAAGGAGGGGACCATGAAAAAATACTTTACAATCTTGCTTTTTTTGTGCTGCGCCATTCCTTTGACAGTCTATGCCGCAGAAATGTTAAATACAAAAAACAGCTTTCAACTGGCGAGAGCCGTTAAATTGGGGCGAGGCCAAACAAATCCTGCATTCCTTGGGTCTGACTTTGTTCCGCCCGAACATTATTTCGTGCAGCAATGTGCGGATCATTGTTCTTCCTGCAATCAGGAAAACGGCGTTTGTTCCGGGTGTGACAGCGGATATAAGCTGGTAAGCAATAAATGTATCCCGATCGCGTGTTCTCCGGGAAATTACTTTAACGGGTCGGCATGCTCAAGCTGTCCGGCGGGACAATACTCTGCAGGCGGTTCCGTAACTTCCTGCACGGCTTGCCCGGCCGGAACATATGCTTCGGGCACGGGAAACGCGTCTTGTAATACCTGCTCTGCGGGAACATATTCTGCCGCCGGAGCTGCCGTATGTACAAATTGTCCGACGGGATGCACCGCCTGTACGGGGGCGAATGCATGCACCGCCTGCGCTTCCGGTTATCATATTAAAAACGGGGTATGCGTCGGCAACTGCGCAGACGTAACCTGCGCCAGCGGAGCAAACCCGGTTTCCGGCGACAAAAACTGCTGCTGCGTTGCGGGAAACATAGCTAACTGCGCGGCCCAAAACGGCACCACATGCACAAAATGCAACAGCGGATATTACTTGAGCGGGAACAGCTGCGTATCATGTCCGTCCAATGCGACATGCACGGGAACCGCCTTATTTACCTGCAACAGCGGGTATTATAAGAGCGGAAACGGCTGTGTGTCATGCCCGGCAAATTCGACCTGCACAAGTTCGACCTCGTTCACCTGCAACAGCGGATATTATAAGAACGGTTCCGTATGCTCCAGCTGCTCTTCCGCGATAGAAGGCTGTTCAGCATGCACTTCGGCGACAAACTGCACGGCATGTTCCGGAACGTTTTATCATCTCAGCAACGGGGCTTGTATCCATGATTGTGACTATTGGAGTATTGCTTACAACTCCTGCAGCCAAGGATACAGAAAACCCGTGACAGGCGGCAGCTGTGAAAAATGCCCTGCCAACACGCAATGCGGTACCTGTCCGAGCGGATGTTCGGGATCTTCCGCCGGAACCTGCTCTTCGGGTAATATATCATGTATTATGTGCCACAACATTATAGAACAAGAATGCCGTTGCCCCTCCGGATACAAACCTACTCTGGACGGAACATCGTGCGTCAGCACCAGCGGCACAGGCTGGCCGCAGGCTTGTACTTACATATAACGGCCATCTGTTATCTTAACAAAAACGGAGAGGATTTTTCCTCTCCGTTTTTTTACTGACTTGATCTGTCAAACAGAAAATGATCGGACTTATTATTTATCCGAAACCGTTTCATAAAAGAAAACGATGTATTAAAAAAAATAACGGTTTTTCCATTCATCAAAATTTAATTATCACAATAATCATTATTTGTAATAAGATTTAATTATGAGAGTTTTTATAAGGAGGATCTCATGAAAAAGATATTAATACTTTTTGTTGCTCTGCTGCTTTATCCGCAGCAGAGCTTTGCCAGAGCGATCTGTCCGGTTGACATTTCGCAGGAAGAGTGCTGTGCCTTGAAAGGTGAGCTGACCCTTGCCGTTTGTCAAGCATCATGTTCGGGAACCTGTACGGAAGGATATTACGCTTCCTGCTATTCTTGCGACGGGTCCGATATCGGCGACGACAGCCTTTGCTATCCAACTCAGCTTAAATGCGATCGGGCCATCACTTTACCGGATGTGCAGTACTGCCAAAAAGTCGGCACGAATTACTGCATTTTTTTGAGCAAAGATGATTCGACTCCCACAACATCAGCAACCGTCGTCAACTGTCCCGCGGAAGGAACTCTTTCCACAGACAAATGCTGCTGTGAGTATCAATAAAAGGAGGGGGCCATGAAAAAATACTTTACAATTTTGCTTTTTTTGTGCTGCGCCATTCCTTTGACAGTCTATGCCGCAGAAATGTTAAACACTCAAAACAGCTTTCAACTGGCGAGAGCCGTTAAATTGGGACGAGGCCAAACAAATCCCGCATTCCTTGGATCTGATTTTGTTCCGCCCGAAACTCATTTTGTGCAGCAATGTGCGGAGCATTGTTCTTCCTGCAACCAGGAAAACGGAGTTTGTTCCGGGTGTGATACCGGATATACGCTTCAAAACAATAAATGTATCTTAGCATCATGTCCTGCGGGAAAATATCTTAACGGTTCCGAGTGTTCCAGCTGTTCTTCCGCGATATCCGGTTGTTCAACTTGTACTTCGGCAACCAACTGCACACTTTGCAGCTCCAGCTATTTTCTCAGCAACGGCAACTGCGTGACATGCCCGAGCGGTTATACCTGCAACGGAAAGGATGCCGTCTGCACTCGCACTTGTTCAGCGGGACAATATCTCACTTCTTCGTGCACCTGTACAGCTTGTCCGACGGGATGCACTTCCTGTACGGGGGCGAACGAATGCTCTGCCTGCGCTTCCGGTTATCATCTTAAAAACGGAGTCTGCGTTGCCAACTGCACAGGCGTAACCTGCGCCAGCGGAGCAAACCCGGTTTCCGGCGATAAAAACTGCTGCTGTGTTGCGGAAACACCGACCATCGCCAACTGCGCGACGCAAAGCGGAAGCACCTGCACTAAATGCAACAGCGGATATTACCTGAGCGGGAACACCTGCGTATCATGTCCGTCCAACGCGACATGCACGGGGACTTCCACATTTACCTGCAGCAGCGGATATTATAAGAACGGTTCTTCGTGTTCAAAATGTTCTTCGGGCTGTTCGGCATGCACTTCGTCAACCAACTGCACGGCATGTTCTTCCGGCACGCTCGTTAACGGAAGTTGCGTTGACGACTGTGACTACTGGAGTATTGCTTATAACTCCTGCAGCCAAGGATACAGAAAACCCAAATCCGGCGGCAGCTGTGAAAAATGCCCTGCCAACACGCAATGCGGCACCTGCCCGAGCGGTTGTACCGGATCAACTGCGGGAACCTGCCAAAAAATCGGCAACGGAACGATATCATGTTTTATGTGCGCCACTCACGAAATCGTTTATGACTGCACTTGCCCGACCGGTTATAAACGTTCTCTGGACGGAACAACGTGCCTCAGCGATACGGGGGCTCCGCAAATGTGTAGTTATTATTGATAATGACTTATCTCAAAGAAAAACGGAGAGGATTTTTCCTCTCCGTTTTTTTAATGTGTTTTTTATATCTTAACGCCTGACGCCGATTGCTTTTCTGACCCGATCCATCGTTTCCTGTGCGATCGGCCGCGCTTTGGCCGCGCCTTGAGCCAGAATATCGTCAACCTCATCGTGATGCGCCATATAATAGTCGTATTTTTCACGCATCGGCAGCAAATAAGCGTTCATTACCTCAAACAGCTGTTTTTTGGCTTCCGACCATAAAATCCCGTCATGGAAAGCTTGTTCGTACGCGGCGATCTGTTCTGCGGAAGCAAACAGTTTATACAGCGTGAACAAAATGCTGTTCGTATCCTTCGGATCGTTTGCGCCGGCACAATCCGTTTTAATCGACATCACGCATTTGTTCAGCTGCTTTTCCGAACAGAACAAAGGAATGACGTTATTATAGCTCTTGGACATTTTGCGTCCGTCCAAACCGGTTAAAGTCGCGACTTCCTCACTGATCTTCGCATTCGGAACCATCAGAGATTTCCCGTATTTTTTGTTGAAATACTGAGCGATATCCCGCGCTATTTCCACATGCTGTTTCTGATCCTGACCGACCGGAACATATTTCGAATTAAACAGCATAATATCCGCCGCCATTAAAATCGGATAGTTGTACAGTCCCATATTCACGTCCGCATCCCGATCCGCACCGGCCGCTTCGTTTTTTTCAACGCAAGCCTTGTAGGCGTGCGCTCTGTTCATCAACCCTTTCGGCGTAACGTTGGAAATAATTGTCGTCAGTTCGAAAACTTCGGGTATATCGGACTGTCTGTAAAAAACGGCTTTTTCCGGATCAAGGCCGGCCGCCAGCCATGTCGCGGCGATTTCATAGAAATACGTCCGCATTTCTTCCGCCGACCGCAATGTCGTCAACGCATGATAATCCGCGATAAAATAAAAACATTGCGTTTCGGGATTGCGCATCAATTCTATCGCGGGCTTGATCGCCCCGAAATAATTTCCCAAATGCGGCGTTCCTGTCGGCTTGACACCGGTCAATATAATGTCTTTCATTTAAAAGTCTCCCTGTTTCTTTGTTTTGTTTGTTTAACATAAAAAGCCCGCCTTTAAAAGCGGGCTTTTACGTTTCAAAATCTTTTTCAATCCAAATGTTTTAATCCCGCGCGCAAATAATCGTAACCGGTGATAGTGGTCAACAAAGCCGCAATCCAAATCAGGATTTCGCCCACTTCGCCGAAATAGCAAAACCAAGGCGAATAATCCGCAACCATCAGCATCGGAATCGCGACCATCTGAATGCCCGTTTTCCACTTTGCCAAACGTGTCACGGGCAAACCGACCTTGATTTCCGCCAAGAATTCACGCAAGCCGGACACCAGCACTTCACGGCATAAAATAATGACCGCCGGCCACAATCCCGTATATCCCAACCGATCATAAGCCGCCATCATCAATAATGTCGCCGCGACCAAAAGCTTGTCCGCAATCGGGTCAAAAGTACGCCCCAGACTGGAAGTGCTCTTAAATTTTCTGGCTAAATAACCGTCGAACCAATCCGTTATTGACGCCGCTATAAACAGACCGCATCCGACCCAGGCGGCAAAAATTCCCGGGAAAGAAAAAGAAGCAACAACTCCCGGAATAACCAAAATGCGCATAAAAGTTAAATAATTCGGCAATTTCTGCATAAAAGAAGAAGGCCTGTTTTCCATCATTTTCCAAATCCGAATATCTAAAGTTTTAAATACTATATACCAAGATTTTTTTAACTGCCAGCGTGTAATAAATTTTTCTTATTTCTCCGATTTATGCCGTTTTACCCACAAACGCAAACTTTCCGACAATTCGTCATCGGCAGGCGGCATCGGATATTTTCGGCCGTCCGTCCCGACCGTTTCCGCATCGACGAAAGCGATTGTCTGACCTTCCGCCTCAACAGGCGTCCCTCTCCATTGACGGCAAACAAACAACGGCATCACCAAATGAAATGCTTCATATTCAAACGAAGCAAACGTCAAAGGTTTTAAATCTGTCGGTTCTATTTCCAGCTTCAATTCCTCTTTTAATTCTCGGCACAAAGCGTATTCCGGCGTTTCGCCCGCTTCGATTTTTCCGCCGGGAAATTCCCAAAAACCCGCCAGATTTTTGCCCGCCGGACGACGCGACAATAACACCTGATAATCCGGCGTAACCAGAGCCCCGGCAACAACCCATAAAATCTTTTTCATTTTATTTACCTCGGCAGCCAAATCGATTTCGGATTTTCCAAATCGCCGCTGTTAATATCTATTACTTTAAAACGGTACACTTTGATCGTCGGCGACCAATAATCCGCCGGCAAACCGGCCCGCTGCTTTAAATGAACCAAAAATTCATGCGGCGAAGAAAACGTTTCCCAAATCTGCGGCAAAAACAGGGCCCGATTTGCCCTTTCTTTTAAAATCAGGCCGTCTTCCTGCGGCGTGATCTTATCTAACAGCTCTTTTTCGCTTTCAAAATGCAGCGGTTCGGGATACGTCAAAAATGAAATGGATATTTCAGCGTTTTTTGCTTCTTCCGGACTCAAAGGAACGAACCGAAAATCAGAAAAGGCAGCGGCATAAGCGTTTTCCGCGACATCTTCCAAAACAGACCGAACCGGTTCGGTCGATCCCGCACTGCCGCGAAGAACGCCGTTATAATAAATATTAACGAATGTCGCTCCCTTTTCGCGCAGTTCTTCCGGATACCGGCTTTCACGAACGCGCAAAGCCCGCCCCCGTTCAAAACCGGATAAAACGGATTGAGCCGCCACCCGCAGCAAAGCCTCTTGATTGGCCTGTAAAATTCCTTCCAGCCGTTTCCGACTGTCTTCTTTCAAAGCTTCTTCCTTTTCATAAACGCCGAAAGCGCCGAAACCGATCACTTTATCCGTCATCGGATAAAAATCAGCCGATGTTTTTAAATCCAGCGTCCGTACCTCTAAATTGTTTTCCCGCGCATAAGACAGCAGTCCCATTACCGGCAAAGAAGCGCAAAAATCCCGGGATTTAATGGAAGAATAATCTTTTCGTTCCAAAAGACGAGCCGTCTTTTCCATCGCTTTTTGAACGGTTTCGACGTCTTTTTCCGTCGCCATATCCGTCGATATGACGATAACCGTTTCCGGCCCGCCCCAAACAGCATCGATTAAATCCGAAATCTGTTCTATGCTGGCATCTTCAACCAAAACCGGCATAATTTTAACGTCTTTGCCCAAAACGGCATTAATGAAAGGCAGCTGCATTTCCAAAGAAGATTCCGCTTCATGCGCGTCATTGTCAAAGCCGATTCCCTGCATTTTTATCAATTTTTCGGTCAATTCCCGATCAACTTCGAAACGCCGGTTCGGCATTTCCCAGTACCTGGCCTGCGACAAAGAAATACCAAAATATTTCCCTTGATGAGAAGAACCGATTAAAACCACCCGACGAACAAAAGGTTTCAGCTTTTTCAGCGCCGCGTATCCGGCTCCAGCCGTCAGTCCCGAAAAATACAAAGCATTGTGCGGCACGATAATCGCCTTTGGAATATCGCTTCCGGACAAACGCAGGCGGCGATCCGCCGTATCAATCAAATCCGCCGTTTTTCGGGATAATTCACGGCCGTCCCGCGGATAAAAAGATCCGATGACAGCCGGATATCTGATTTCCTGAGGCATAACGGTATCCGCCATGCCCGTCACAGGCACAAAACAAACGATTAAAAACAAAAGCGCCTGATACATTTTTATCTCTCTTTATTCTTCGGGCAAACGGTCAAGACAGTCCTTAAACGAACGAATCAGCCTTTCCATCAGTTCCGGATAAAACTCTTTGCCGGGAGCAAGTGCCGAACCGACAGGATCCAGTTCACCAAACACAACCGGCAGCCCTTCGGCGGCGGCTTTTATTTTTTTATCAGAAAACTGCGGTTCTGAAAATACACATACCGTTCCCGCTTGTTTAATTTTTTCCCGCATTTCAGTAATTCTGAGCGCTCCCGCCGCATGATGCGGATCTGTGAACAACGCGCCGAGAGAAGGCAAATCAAAGCTTTTTTCAAAATATTGATACGCTTCGTGAAACACGACATACGGTTTACGCTTATAGGGCGCCAGAATGTCTTTTCCCTTGTTTTTCAAGGCAGCCAGTCTTTTTTGAACACGGTCGGCATTTTCCCGATATAACCGTCCGTTATCGGGATCAATCCGTGTCAAAGCCTCGGCAACGATTAAAGCGACAGTCTCCATATTTTCCGGCATCAGCCAAAAATGGCCGTCAATTCCGTCGTGATGATCATCTTCTCTCGCCGGATAAAGCGTTAAACGGGAATCTTTCAAAATCGGCACATTTTTATCTTGCTTTTCCACTGCCTCCAAAGCTTTGATCAATCCCGTTTCCAATTCCGGTCCGCCCCAAAAAACAATATCGGCCTGAGACAATCGCTTAATATCGGAAGGCTTTAAATGAAAGTCATGAACGGAAACGGCAGGAGACAGCAAAAGAACGGGTTCCGTCACTCCGTCCGTCACTGCGCTGACTATACTGTGCAGCGGAGCCATTGACACAACGACATAAGGAGAAGCCGCCGATGCGTTAATCATCATCGCGAACAGCCCGGCTAAGCCTAAAAAAATAATTCTGAAAAACATAAAAAAGATTGCTCCGTTTTTTCTTATTGTGTATTACCATGAAAAGAAAAAAACAAGTTTAAAACCGGGTAAAGCATGTTTGAAAAAACAAAAAACGCTTTGATCAAGTTGGATAATATTACGGTTTCCTTTAATGAAAAAACCGTTATTGACAATGTTTCTTTTGAAATTTTCGCAGATCAAATCGTTACGTTGATCGGACCGAACGGCGCCGGAAAAACAACTCTGCTTAAAACCGTTTTGGGAATCGTGCAGCCCGATCATGGAACCGTATGGAAAAAATCGGGATTGAAAATCGGCTATGTACCGCAAAAACTGAATTTATCCCGCAGCATTCCTTTAACCGTCGAACGCTTCTTATGTTTGGAAAAGCGTTACGACCATGCCGATCTGCTGCACGTTCTGGAAGAAACCGGCGCCGACAAATTGCTGTCAAACAGCATCCATACGTTGTCCGGCGGCGAAATTCAACGCGTTCTGCTGGCTCGAACTTTGCTGAAACAACCGGAACTGCTGGTGCTGGACGAACCCGCACAAGGACTTGACCCGGCCGGAGAAGAACAGTTTTACGCCCTGCTGAGCCGATTAAACAAAGAAAAACATTGCGCTATTTTAATGGTGTCGCATGATCTGTATATCGTTATGGCCAACACACACCGCGTTTTATGTTTAAATCACCATATCTGCTGTAGCGGATCACCGGATGAAATCGCAGACTCGTCGGATTATCGAACATTGTTCGGAAAAGGCTCCCCCTTGGCGTTTTACCACCATCATCACGACCACACCCATCTGCCCGACGGGAGCATTTGCCATGTGGACTGAACCCTTTATTTGGCGCGGATTAACCGCCGCAGTCATTATGGCGGCTTTGGCCAGTCCGATCGGCTGCCTGATGATCTGGCGGCGAATGGCTTACTTCAGCGACTCGTTATCCCATTCGGCTTTAGCCGGCGTTTTGCTCGGAATCGGTCTGGGTATCGGCCAAAACGCGGGCGTTGCCTTTATCGTATGTCTGACCGCTTTATTGCTGGCGCAAATATCCGACAGATTCGTCATCGGAATGGATCTGCTGCTTTTAATCATAGGACAAACCGCTCTATGCGCCGGAATCATCGGGTTTTCTTATATGCCCGCCATACGGACGGATCTGACGGCCTATTTGCTCGGAGATGTCCTTTCCGTTACCGAAAACGATCTGTTTTTTATTGCCGCAGTCGGCAGCTTTTGTGCCGTTCTGCTCTGTTTTAACTGGAAAAAGCTGATTTTTTCCGCCGTTATTCCGGATATAGCCGACAGCGAAGGGCTTTCCGCTAAAAAACAATCCGCCGTTTTTATGATTATCACGGCGCTTTTTGTTGCTTTAGCGATTAAGACAACCGGTCTGCTGCTGGTTTCCGCATTACTGATCATTCCGCCATGCATTGCCCGATTTTTTTCAAAAACGCCGGAGCAAATGGCCGGAATAGGTACTCTGACGGGGATATTCTGTGTATTTTCCGGCTTTGCCTGCTCGGTTTATTTTGATATGCCGGCTGCCCCGGCAATGGAAGTAATCTGCGCCGTATTTTTCTGCTTGTGCTGTTTAAAAAAACGCAAGTAACAAAAGAAACACATAACTTTGCTTGCATCCGTCTGCGTTTTTGTTTTATATTTTAGTAACTTTTAGTATGGATTACATTAATGGCAACAATAGACGAACAACTTTTTTCAGATATTTGGTACACCCCCGACGGCACTTTATATGTTCATGACGGGGAAACGCGTTTCGGACTGAAGGTATTGGAAGTTGATGACAAGGAAGCTTTTCATCAAACGCTTGAAAATACCTATACGGGACGATCCAGTTATTCTATGGCGTACGGTTCCACCGTATATCGCGTTGAACGCGTTTCAACTTTAACCGGAATAATGTATTCCGCCAGACGTATGCCGCGCAAAACGCCGGATGTCGTGCGGTTGGGATTGCCGGAAGCCGTGACAAATCATCTGATTTCCTTAAACCGTGAATCGGGATTGATTTTATGGGCCGGTCCGACCGGCGCCGGAAAAACAACGGCGATTTCCTGCCTGATGCGTAAATTTTTAGAGCGTGAAGGCGGTTATGCTTATACGATTGAGGACCCTCCTGAAATGCCTTTGGACGGAATTTACCAGTCCAAACGCGGCGGATTGGGAATGTGCAAGCAAACAGAACCCGACAACAATGACTGGGGGGAATCATTAAAATCTGCATTGCGCTGTCGTCCCCGTTATATTCTGGTGGGCGAAATTCGTACGCCTGATTGCGCCAGTCAAATTCTGCGCGCGGCGACTTCCGGTCACTTGGTGCTTTCGACAATTCACGCCAACTCAGTGGAGGATGCTTTAAATTCGGTCATTAAATACGCGATGAGCGCTGATTTAAGCGAAGAACTGGCTGCCGATCTGTTGGGACGCGGTATTTTAGGCGTTATTCACCAAAAACTGCAAGGAATCAAAACATTGTTCCCCGAAGTCCGTTTCGTTTTTGCAAATCCGGATCCGACAGCCGCGGATCAGCTGCGCATTGCCATCCGCGATCGTCAAATTGCTTTGGGAACATTGATGGAGTCTCAGTCTGCCCGTATGTTCCAAGGCAAACCGTTGTTTAAAGAACCGGAAAAAGGATAAAACTTTATCAATCAAAAATCCCGCCTTCCGCGGGATTTTTTTATTTGATTATTTTTTTCAGCATATCGTCCGAATCCAGATATCGGATAGCCCGCTTAAAAGAATCCGATTCGGACAATACCGTATAATAGTCCGATTTAATTGACGGAGCCAACTTCAGCGCTTGTTCAAATTCCCGACGATCAAACGGATTTTGTTCAACAAAATCCCAAAATCCCGTATGCGTCAAAACAGAATGCACATCTGCAAGATTTTCATTATTTTGCAGCAACGCGCATAAATATGTGGCCACTCCGACCTGAATCCCATGGGCTTTCGGCTTGGCCGAAACGGAATCCAACGCATGCGAAATCAAATGTTCGGAACCGCTGGCCGGCCTGGAGGAGCCCGCTATTTCCATAGCCAATCCGCTGACCAATAAAGAATTAGCCAGACTGCGTTGAAATTCGCGGGAATGTATGTCAAAAGAATGTTTTAAAAATAAAATGTCCAACGAATTATAGGCCATCAGAGAAGCAAAATCGTTAAAGCGTTCCCGTCCTTTGCGAAAAGCATCCTTCCAATCCCGCAGCGCCGTAATTTTTGACACCATATCGCCAATGCCCGAAAACAAAAAAACATCCGGATTGGTTTTGATAATATTCAAGTCGATAATGACTCCGAACGGAATACCTGATTTTACGGATTTTCGATTCCCTGAAACGGTCAAAGAAGAAGACGGACTGCAAAATCCGTCATTTGACATCACCGTCGGCACGGCAATATAAGGCAAACGAAGCAAATAAGCCGTATATTTGGCAAAATCCAATGTTTTTCCGCCGCCGATCCCGACAACAGCTTTAACTGCCGACGGCAAAGAAAACGCCGTATGCGCGATTTCTTCCAAATCAACTCCGGCAACCGTTTGCTTATGCAGGATTTTAATTCCCTCTTTTTCCGCTTCTTCAAAAAAAGACTCACCGATCAGAGCTTCTATCCCCTCGCCCAAAAACAAAGCAATTTGATCAAATTCTTTATCGCTCAGATATTTCCCGATTTTAGCAAGCTTTCCTTCGCCGATTTTCAACAAATACGGCACATTAATTTGCTTATTCGTATATGTTTGATTCAGCTTCATATCACAATTCCTTAAAATAAATCAGCAGATCCTTAAAGCTTTCAAACCGCTGTGTTTTGATTCCCTTTTCCCGGCAAGCTTTCAATAAAAACTTTTTAGCAAAAACAACATCCGCAATTTCTGCCGGCGCGATATCCGGCGGTCCGTCCCCGGAAAAAACGACAAAAAAGCCGTCTTCTTTTAACTTTTTGAGCAATTTTAACTTTGATATGCCGATTTTTTCATCAAAATACGGATTCCCTTTATCCGGAGCCGTCATTATCAATCCCGTTTCAGCAGAATATTCCCCTTTATTTGAAACAAGCGTTACATTAAATTTTTTCATTAATGTTCCTATCAGATGACGGATATAATAATCGTTCCCGGCGCTGCATACATAAAGACGGATTCCTTTCTCTTTACAGACTTGCCATACAGCCTCCAAATCAGGATCAATGCGGATCGAATCAATCAGCATATGCAATTCATCGGCAGACACATGAATTTGAGAAAACATCTCTTTCAATGCGTCAAAATGCGTCTTTTGACCCGCTAAAAAAGCCCGCCATGGCGCCAAAGCCCGTTCATCAAAATAGGTTTTTGCCGTATAAGCAAAAAAATCATCATCGGAAATCGTACCGTCAAAATCACTGACAAAAGCGATTTTTTGTTGCGTCATCTGTTTTTCCTTCCTCTTCTTTTTCTCAAATTTTATAAAGATTTATACTTTGTGTCAAAACAAGACGTGTTATACAAAAGACTATTTTTGAGCGGAAAAAGTTTTGAGGCCGGCACAAAAAAAATCCCCCGTTGCCGGAGGATTTTTTTTGGCGCGCCCAGAAAGATTCGAACTCTCAGCCTTCTGATCCGTAGTCAGATAACTATACATATTGCGTTTTATTGCGTTTTGTTGCGTTTGATTAAAAAAACGGCTGAAAACATAGGCTTTTAGAAGGTACAAAAATGTAACCCACATTGCGTTTTATTGCGTTTTATTGCGTTTAATTGCGTATGATTTCGATTTTTTTGTTAGAAAAATGTTAGAAAAATATCTGGACATTCTCTTTTAAAGGTGGCTATTCTTATTTCGGGCACAAAGAAAAGAGAGGATCCTGGCTATGAGAGCACGCGGAAAAGAAAATTTTACAGAACTGTTTTTGAACAATCTCAAATTTGAAGATAAGTTTTATGAAATAGGCGATGCTAAAACACCGGCTCTTTTTATTCGTGTCAATCAAACGAAGAAAACTTTTTTCGCACGGAAACGCATCGAAAAAAATATCCGGTATTTAGTCTTGGGAGATTTTCCGACATTATCCCTAAAAGATGCTCGGAAAAAGGCTTTTGACTTTATATCAGACATTGAAGAAAGCGAGGAACAACGAAAAACAAAAAAAGCTGATGCGAATCTCCCCTCCGTCAAGACCTTCTTCTATGAAGTATATTTACCCAGACACGCTCAAAGAATGATGAGTGAAAAATCAAAAAACTATGTGGAAATGAGTTATCGCAAATATGTTGATAAATACATAGGTTTTAAGCGTTTGGATAACGTAACGCGCGAAGACATTGAGATAATCCAATCGGAAGCCCTTGATATAAGTAAGCAGACCTCAAATCACGTTTTGGTTATGTTGAAGACTGTGTTCAACAAAGCGGTTGAATGGCGATATTTAATGTTTAATCCGTGCTTAGGCGTAAAAAAGTTTCCTACGCAAGCCAGAAGCCGGTTTCTAAAACCGGACGAACTTTCCCGTTTTTTTAAGGAATTGACTTCCGAACCGCGCACAAACATCAAAAATTTTGTTTTGATGTCCATTTATACCGGCCAAAGGAAATCCAATATTCTTTCAATGAATTGGAAAAACATAGATTTGACGAACAAACTCTGGCATATCCCCAAAACAAAGAACGGTTTAGCTTTAGACGTTCCTCTGATTGACGCGGCTGTGGAGTTGCTTCAACATATCAAACCGAAAGCGGATTCCGAATGGGTGTTCCCCGCCGAAAGTAAATCGGGACATTACGAATCTCCCAAAGCCGCTTGGGAAACCTTGCTAAAAAAGTTGGATTTGACAAATCTCCGTATTCACGATCTCCGGCGGACAATGGGAAGTTATGAAGCTATGGCAGACATCAATCTGCCGTTAATCTCAAGAACTTTGGGGCATCAGAGTTTCCAATCGACACAAATCTATGCCCGAATGAACGTCGAAAGCGTAAGAAGCGCGATGACGAAAGCGGTTGATCTTATGAACAGCAGAGCAAACAAAGCGGCAGAAACAGCATAGCCATCAAAGAAAACAGAATCGAACTTCGCCCACAAAGCGACTTTCCATTTGCCTGACATTATAGCCTTTACCGTTGATGCGTCTAAACGCATCAACGGTTTATCATTTTTAACAAAAGAGGAATGCTATGACTGAAACGGCAGAGATTATAACAAGTTTGAGAGAAGCCAAGAAAGTGTTATCGAAAGAATATGCCGAAACATTCTGTTTCTTAATTGAACAAATTGAAGCGGTTTTACTGAATATGGAAACCGCAGTCAAAATCAAAGACGAAACAAAAAAGGAATTGGCTGACGTTCGATTTTTTACCGAAATCATCAATCTTTTTTCAAAACTGAAAGAATATGAAAACAATCCATTACTCCGGAGAAAATTCAAGATTGACGCCTTAGACATTCTTGAAGCATACGAAATGGGTGTTCTGATATATTTGAATCTGACGAGCCAGGACACGACCACCGCAAGCGCGGGATCATTGGGCGGCAAGCGTCGTTCCGCAAATTTCATCGAGGTTAAAGAGTTCGTAACGGCAAAGTATCAGGAAATAGCCAAGTTGGAGCCTGATATTAAAAACGTAGTAGCAGCGTCCCGAATAGAAAAGATGGTTTCAGGGAAATACACTCCTTTTCCTCTGACGGAAACGAATATCAGGAACCTTTTAGCCGGTTGGATTTCCAGTTTGAAAAAACACGGGAAAATCCCTTAAAAAACTTCAAGCGCTACAAAATTTTTGTAGCCCTTGAAGAAGATGAAAATTGAGAAATCATAATTTACCTTTCCTTTGTTCACTTACAAAGGAAAGGATTTTTCTATGGAAACCTTGAATGACTACATCACTTCAAAAGAAGCGGCAAAAATGCTTCGCGTAACACAAGCAACGATGTGCCGGTGGCGGACTGAAAATCGCTATAATCTCCCATACATCAAATTTTCGAACAGGGTTTTATACAAACTACGAGATATTCAAGAGTTTATGAAGAAGCATCAATGGGAGGACGAAAACAATGCGGTATGATCCCGTTTTGGAAAACGCTTTACACGAATACCGCATTCCCTACCCGCAGAACCGAGCCTCTTCAAACGGTTTTATTCGTTGGGGAAAGAATCAAAGATATTGGGCTATTCCTGTTGATGACGGTTATTTTTTCGGAGATTTTGTGAGCGATCTTTCCACCGCCGTCTTTCCCGGAAAGGAAGTCGATGATTTCGATAGATCACGATATTCCAAAAGAGTTCAGGAGTTGATTGAACAAATGGAAGCGGAAAGAGCCTTTTTTTATAAGGCGAGTCAACAAAGAGCGCAGAATATATGGGAAAGCACCCCTTATTTAACTTATTCACACGAATATCTGAAGAAGAAGAAGGCTCTGAATTACGGATTAAAGGTTGCCGGAGAAGGCTTTTTAATCATTCCTCTTTCCGACATTAACGGCGAGCTTTGGACGCTCCAATTCATTGACAATCACGGAAAAAAACGCTTTCTGCGAAACGGGAAGAAATCCGGAAACTTCTTTATGTTCAAGCAATCAATGAAACATATCTTCATTTGTGAGGGATACGCAACGGGAAGCAGTATCTTTCTGGCGATGCAAGAAAGCGTCGTTTGTTGCTTCGATGCGGGCAATCTCGCGTATGTCGCTCCGCTATTGGCTCAAAAATATCCTGATTCCGAACTGATCTTCTGCGCGGATAATGACAGATTTAACGAAATCAACACCGGAATAGAAAAGGCAAAGAAAGTAGCACGACAGCTCAAAGCAAAAGTCATTTTTCCCGTTTTTGATGAAAACGACACACAATCGACCGATTTCAATGATCTTCATTGTTGGTATGGCTTGGATTTTGTCCGTCAACAGATCAGCTCCTCATTGGGACTGTAAACAACTCTTGGTGGGTGGAAAAATGGGAAAAACGGGAAATATTGCTAAAAAATCAAGAGAACGTAACGAGTTTGAGGGATGCAGTAATCGGGAATCATCGGGAAAAAATGGAAATATAGTGGATTTTTCTCAAGAATGGGACGATCCAGTCTTTTTCGACGACTTTATGTTGGAAGATATTCCCGACGATGTTTTACCCAGTCCGTTCAGAGAGTTTGCTTCGGCTCTTTCCGAGCGGTTGGAAACGCCGCAAAGTGCGACGATCCTCTGTATTTTAAGCGTCTTAGCAACGGCATTGCAGAATAAATTTGTCGTTCAGATTGAGAACGACTACGCAGAACCGCTAAATCTTTATATGATGGTCGCGATGCCGCCCGCAAACAGAAAATCCGCCATTTTGAAAAGCTGTATAAAACCGATTGTCGCTTACGAGATAAAGCAAAGGGAGGTTTTAGAACCTCAATATAAAAAGGATTTATCAATCTTCCTCTCCCAAAGGAAATTGATCGAGAATGAACGAAAGAAGCTTTCCGCAGACAATCAGGAAGCAATAGAGGCTATCGCGGAAAAGGAAGCTCTTTTGTTTGAACCTCCGGCATTGCCAAAATTGTTTTTGACCGATGCGACAACGGAAAGTTTGGCGAGTGCGTTATGCGAACAAGGAGGGAAGATTTCTATTATTACTGACGAGGGCGGCATTTTAGACACCTGTTCCGGCCTTTACACGGGAGGCTTGTCGAACATCGACGTTTTGCTGAAAGGTTGGGACGGCGGAAATCTGTGTATTAAACGCCGGGATCACGAAGTCTATCTCTCTCCGTTAATTACGATATTTATGATTGTTCAGCCGGTCATTTTTGAAAATATGGCTAAAAACAGGAACTTTATCGGAAAAGGCTTTTACGAAAGATTCCTGTTTTGCGAGCCCTCCTCCAAAATCGGATATAGAACGCACCAAGGACAAGCCATTCCATTAAAACTAACTAAATCCTACGAAGAAGCCGTTACGGAACTTCTAAAAATACCGACTCCGCGTTCTCCCGCCAAAATCAGATTGTCAAAAGTCGCCAGTTCTCTTTGGGCGGAGTTTCAAAACAAAGTCGAAAAGGATTTAAGGAAAGGCGGGAAAATGGAGATATGCCAAGGTTGGGGAGGAAAACTTTGCGGACAATGTTTGCGCCTTGCCGGTTTACTGCATATTGCACGATATAAGGGCAATTCGACTCCGATCAACGGAGATACGATGCGCGACGCGATAAAAGTTTCTTCCTGCCTTATTAGCCACGCGACAAAAATCTTTGATAATTTCATTCTTTCATCAGATTTGAGAATCAAAGAGGCTTCTGTTATTTGGGCAACCATACAAGGTTTTCAAAAGCCGGTAGTTTCGCAACGGGAGATCGTTTATGCGTTCCGGCATAAACTTTGTGCGGATCAGATCAAGGAGCGACTGGAAATTCTGATCGAAAGAAACCTTATCAGCGAACCGATAAAAGTTCCCGGATCAAAAGTCGTGAACTATCTTGTCAACCCGAAAGCGCAGAGAAAAAACGATGATAACGCCTGAATTAAAAAAGAAACGAGAGGTTCGTCTGAAAACTTTGATGGAGAAGTTTCAAAAAAAGATAAAAGAGATGAAGAAAATGATAAACAGGACTGAAAAAAAACAGAATGATGGAATACACCCCTTATCGAACGTATTGAACCGTTAAGAACGCATACAAACGTAGAAAACGTATGCGAACGTAAACAATCGAAGAACATCGTTTCCGAAACCTCCGAAGAAGTTGCGCCGGTTTTGAAAAGGAAGTATAAATGAGTGAAACTATTGAAACACCCCCAAAGGCGAGGAAGAAAATGGACAAGGACTCCTTGTTGAAAGGCGAGAGTAAAACGCTTGAATTTAAGGCGGCTCTTTCGGATTCTTACCTGAAAACCGTTGTGGCGTTTGCCAATACGGACGGCGGACGATTGGTGTTCGGTATCGACGACAAAACACGCAAGATTGTCGGCGTAGATAAAGACGAAGTTTTCAAAATAATGGATTCCATCGCCAATGCTGTTTCCGACGCCTGCCAACCGAAAATCATTCCCGACATCGCTTTTGAAACGATAGAGGACAAAACGGTCGTTACGGTTGATATTGCGGCAGGCTTTAACCGTCCGTATATGTTGAAAAGCGGCGGATTGGACAAAGGCGTTTATGTCCGTGTCGGTGCGACTTCCAGACCGGCGGATTTGGAACAGATACGGGAAATGATGTTGGACGGTTCCAATCAATCCTGGGACGAGCAGATTTGTCGGGACTATACGCTGACCGACCGCGCCGTTAAAAGGCTTTGCGCCGACATCAACAAATACAGAACCGAGAAAGACGGAAAGAAAGCCCCGAAAGCGACAAAAGAAAGTTTGATCGGTTGGGGCGTATTGAAACAGGACGGTGCTGAAATCCTGCCGACCAATGCTTTCGCTTTACTGGCGGACAATCCGTTCAGACAGGCTAAAATCCAATGCGCCGTTTTCAAAGGAACGGATAAGGTTGTCTTCCTCGACCGCAAAGAATACGAGGGATCGCTTTATAACTTGCTTGAAGATGCTTACCAGTATGTTTTGCGGAATATCAGAATGGGCGCAATCATCGAGGGATTGATCCGGCAGGACAAATTCGAACTTCCGCCCGCCGCCATTCGGGAAATGATTTGTAACGCGATCTGTCATCGCTCCTATATGGACGAGGGTATGATTCAAGTATCCGTGTTTGACGACCGGTTGGAAGTTTCCTCTCCGGGGGCTTTATGCCGGGGATTGACATTGAAAGACGCGTTAAAAGGACGGTCGAAGCCGAGGAATAAAGTCATCGCCGATGTGTTCAGCCGTATGGGAATCATCGAAAAGTGGGGAACGGGACTTCAAAGGATTGTTGATTTAGCCGAACAAGAGGGCTTGAAAGAACCGGTTTTTGAAAACAATGATTCTTTCTTCCGTGCTATTTTGTATCGTGGAAAGGAAGAAACTACCGCAAAAATTACCGCAAAAACTACCGCAAAAACTACCGCAAAAACTACCGCAATTATTTTAGACGTTCTTTTGGACAATCCGAATATCACGTTAAAGGAATTAGCCTCTATGACAGGATTATCCGTTGATGGTGTGCGTTGGAATCTGTCAAAGCTGAAAGAGGAAAACAAGATAGAACGGATTGGCAGCAACAGAAGCGGTCATTGGGTTGTAAAAGGCAAAGGGGAGTAAAAACTCCCCTTTGCCTTACATAACGATTTCGCCGCAAAAATTGGAATAAATCAGAATTGATTTTTCAGAGAAAATGTCGTATATTGACAGTAATAAATGTCGTATTTTGACAAAAGAAACGCTTTATGAAAACGGCAGAAACTCTGTTGGGAAAGATAAAATTACGCGTAAAAAAACGAAAGGATCGCACTTTCGTTTTGAATGATTTTCGCGACTTTATAGAAAGATACGATTACGACCAGGTTCTGCGGGCGTTGCGGGTTTTAGTCAAAGAGAAAATCCTTATCAAAATCGGCCGGGGAATATATGCCAAAACGAAAGTTTTTTCCAACGGAACGGTAACATTATGTTCCGATTTGAGCGAATTGGCGGAAGAAGCCTTGAAAAAATTGGGGGTTAAAACTTCAAAGTCGAAGTATTGGGTCGATTATAATACCGGCAGAACAACACAAGTTCCGACAGGCAGAGTCATCGCTGTCAATAAAAGAGTTCGTCGCAAAATCAGTTATAACGGTTATGAAATCGAATTTGAAAGTATGTAAACAAATAAAGAAGTTTATTTAGTTTTTTTGAGATGATTGTCTATAACAAAGGGGAGTAAAAACTCCCCTTTTCTCACATAACGATTTCGCCGGTCTTTTCCTGCATTTTCTCCTGTCCTTTGGACTTGGAACGTGTCGGTTTCGGCACGTCCGCCCGCGACAGAGATGGCAATTCTTCTTTTGACGGAACCTCCATAGCGTTGGATTTGCCCTGCGATTTCTCGACCATTTTTTCAAAGCGTTCTTTGGTGTAGCCCGCGACGTTCATCAGGGCGTTGATGTCTTTACCCTCGTGAATCATTTTCTGGACGAACGCCGGACTGTCCAATTTGTTGCGGGCTTTCATCCATTCCGCCTTGTCGATTTCCTCCTGCGTCATTTCTTTGGTGTTGCGGAATTGCTGATAGGCGTTGTCGATCCGGGTATTGAAGCCGTCTTTCCCGTCCAGGCGTTCAAACTTGACCCATAACTGATCTTCTTTCGCGTAAACGGATTTCACGCGAACGGGGGCGATTTCATATCCTTTGAATTTTTGGTCTTTTCCGAACTCGCCCTCGAAAACGGGACGGCGAATAAAGCCCTCCTGCCCTGCTAAAATGTTTTTCGTCGGTTCGATGTTGGCAAATGTTTCTTCCAATGCCGTAGTGGTATTTTCAGCCATAAAGTTTTCTCCTAACAATGCGTTCGATTTAGCGGTTGTCACACACGCTTAAACGAGGTCTGATTGGTGCGGAGAAAATTCTCGGCATTGTTAAAAAACAGAAAACATCATAATCGTGTAAAAACATAAAAACAATATGTAATTATAATTGCGTTTTATTGCGAATAATTGTTTTTAATTGATATTTATTGATTACAATTAAAATACTAAAAAATATTTTTCAAAACTACTTGATTTTGTAAAAAATACATCTACACTTGATTTCGGTTTTTACCAACAGAAACATTTTTGTTGCTGCCTTTGAAATATCCTTACACAAAGGGAGCAACATTTATGCTATGCGGAACAGAAACGCGCGGCGCAATTTGCGCTATCACTTTAAAAATCACCCTTGTCGCAGTTTTAACAATGAGCCTGCCGGCTATCGCGAACGCCGCGATGCCGATGCTCAATTCAAACCCGTTCACACAAGCCCAAACAGCAATCCAGACGCTTATCGAAAACGCCATTACGCTTGGAAAGTGGCTCGCGATGGCAAGTATGGTCGTCTGCTTTTTAGCCTCGACGACGGGGCGGTTTAACAAGGAAACCTGTATCAAAATCGGCTTGATTATGGCGGCTTTTTCGGGCTTGGGTTGGATTGTCGAACTGTTTATGGGGTCGGTATGAGGTCTTCACGGATTTACGGTTCGGTTCTCAAACCGCCCAGACTTTTATTCGCGGCAACAAGCCTGCTTTATCTGGAAGTGTTCGGCGCAATCGTTTTAACGGTTCTTGTCAGAGAACCGGTAATGACGGTTGTTTGCCTGACGCTTTCCCACTTGTTTTGTATTCATCTGACGAACAAAGAGCCGCACATCAACAACATTTTGCGGAACTTCTATCTTCGGGCGCGGGAGTATGCCGGTGTCAAATCGGACGGACAGCCGCGCTTTAAGACGGAAAGCCTGTTTAAGAACGCGGGGGTAATCTATGAATTATGAGTTTTTGCTTCCGCTGATCGGCGCGGGCGTTGCCGCCGCCTGGACATACGGGAAAAGCGTCCCCGAAACTAAAACCGAAAAACTGACCTTTGTTGAAGACGAAGTGCCGTTGACCGGAATTAAAGACGACGGCGTTGTTCTGACACAGACGGGACAAGTGTTCAAGGTTGTCGCCTTGTCCGGCCAAAGCGTCGCGGGCAAGCGGGCGGACGATTTGGAAAAGGCGGCTTCGGCAAGGGCGTTGTTTTTCCGGCGTGTTTCCGAAAGCAAGGTTCATCTTCGCATTATCAGTCAGAAGACGCTGACGCCCGTTTCCAAAAAGCCGCCGTGCGGCAATCCGTTTCTGGACGCGTTGGTCGAACGGTGGGAAAACGGGCTTGAAACATCGTTCAAGACAAGACACTACATCATTGTTTCTTCGACCTCCGAAAACGAAGTCTATGCCGTCATTCGGGAAATCTTTATCGCTCTTTCGGATTTGGAGCCGGTCGTCCTGACGAAAAGCGGCAAGGACGGCGTTTCCCCGCTGCTCACATTCCTGTCGTCTTTCTACAATGCGGAGGAAATCCCCGTTTCCGACAAGGAAAAGAACATTCACCGCATCGAACGGTCAAGAATCAAGATCGACCGGAACGGATTGATTACGCAGACGCGCGGTGCGGCGGACACCTTCCGCCTGACGTTCGGCATCAAAGACTTCGGGGAAAGCGTTTCTCAAAAGATTATGGACGGGCTTTTGGCATTGCCTTATCCGATAACGGTTTCCGTTCACGCCGTCCCCGTCGCGAAAAGCGCGGCGTTGTCAAATCTGGACAAGCGCAAGTCGCAAATGAATCTGGGGAAAAAGGAGTTCAACTCTCTGACGAACGAAGAAATCCGCGAATTGAGGGATATTGTCGAAAGCGGCAAGGAATCTCTGGTTCAGACGGAGTTTGGCATTTTCCTGAACTTGTCCGATAAAGCTAAAATACCGACCGCCGTTCAGGACGTTTACGGGGTGTTGGGAAAATACGGTGTCCGTCCGGTGTTGGAGGAACAACTTGTTTTGCCGAAGTTTTGGGGACAGGCGCCGGGGAGAGATTACTTCAACCGCGAACTGTTGCTGACTTCGGAAAATCTTGCGGACTTATGCCCGATGACGAAAGCCGAAACGGGGATCAACCGGTGCGATTGGGGCGAACGTCCCGTCTGTTATTTTCCGAGCGTTCCGTCCGGCAATCCGTTCGGGTTCACGTTCCACGCGACGGCGGAGGATCAGGCTCCGCCCCATTGTGTCGTTTTTGCTCCGACCGGAAGCGGCAAGACGGTGTTGATTCTTCATTTAGTCAGTCAGGCTTTGGCGGCTTATCCCGATTTATCGGTGTTTATGCTCGACCGCGACAACGGCGTTACGGTTTTTACGGATTTGGTCGGCGGAACGTATCATCAGATCAGTCAGGACGGGGAAATCAGCCTGAACCCGTTTGATTGCGGACCGGGGGAAGCGACGACTTTGAATCTGTTTATGCAGATTCTAACGAACGCCGAAACGGAAGAAGAAAAGAAAGACATTCGGATATTCGTGTCCGAAATGCTGAAACAGCCCCGCTTCAACAGACGAATGGATTGGTATGCGAACGAGTTGGCTCCGCACGGACGGTTCAGGGAAAAATTGGAAAAGTGGATCAGCGGCGACACGATGAACGCCAAACTGTTCAACGGGAACAGGGACACGCTCGATGTGTCGAAGAAACGGTTAAACGTGTTCGGCTTGGATAACGTCAAGGACGACGCGAACGCGGCGGCGGCATTGTTCTTTTATCTGTTCAAGAAGATCGAAAAGAACGCGCAAAGCGGCAAGCCGTCTTTGCTGATTGTCGATGAAGCCCCGACGCTTCTTTCTTCGCAACCTCTGAAAACGGAAATCGAGAAACTTCTGAAAACCGCAAGAAAGCAGAGAATGGCGATCTTTATGGCGTTTCAGGGAACGAACGATTTGAAAACGCTGAACATCAAGGAAACGATTTTAACGAACTGCCATACGCGGTTTTTCTACGACGGCTGTGCCGGAACGCCGGAAGAAATCGACGGGTTCAATCTGACAGAGAGCGAAACGGACTTTGTGCTGACAAAAGGCGCAAAGATCGAGGGCGCGAAGCGTCCCGTCCTGATGCAGAGGAACGGTGTCAACGTGTTTCTGGAAACGGATATGAGTTGCCTCGGCAATTACCTGAACGCCTTTAAGGGCGGCGCGAAAGCCGTGCGGTTCCTCGATTACGCCAAATTGTTCAAACCGGAGGATCCGGCGGCTTACTACCTCAAACATTACGGAGCGAACCGATGAAAAAGATACTGTTCTTCCTTTTATTCTTCGCCCGCACGGCAAGTGCTCAAATGGCGGTCATCGACACGAACGGTTTGGCGGAAAGCATCAAGCAGAACGCGACGATGGCGGCGATTTTGGAAAACGGCAAAGCGATTTGGGACACGACCAAAGAGGGCTTGGAGGCGACAAAACAGATCACGGACACGGTCGGAAGCGCGGTTTCTCTGGCGTTGACGGCGCAGAGTTTTATCACGAACGCCAATCAGTTGCTTCAATGCGTTACGCCGCAGTTCCTTTTGGACGGTATGAATTTTGAAGTAACGAACATCTGCACGGCGCAGGACTATATCCGTCAGGCGTTGGATTTGCCAACAAACGAGGACGTTCAGAGCGCAGCGAACACGGTTTCCGGCGTCGCGGGCGGCAGTTATTCCTGGCGGGGTATTACGACGGGGAACAACCGGACAAAGCAACAATGGCGGAAAGTCAAAAAAGCCCGAACGGACTTTCATAAAAAGAGCGTGGACGACGGTCTGGCGAACGCGATGGCGGTCAAGGCGGAAGCGAACACGCTGACAAAGGCGGCTTCTTCGATTATTCAAGACACGAACACGTCTTTGACTGTTATGGAAAAGCTGTCGCAGACGAACAGGGCTTTGGCGGACATACACGCCGCGCTTGTTCAACAAAACATTCTGATCGCGAACATTCTGCAAGTCATCGCCTCGAAAGAGAAACTGATCGAGGGGACGATTGCGTTTGACGCGGCTTTGACACAAACGGAGGAGAAAAAGAAATGAGGAAATTGACGATTTTGGCTTTGTTGACGGTTTTGACGGCGTGTTCCACGTCGCAAAACGTCAAAAGGATCGGCGCGGGAACGGACAGCTATAAATTGAGTCCTTGCGCCTGTCAGATCATCGCTCAACCGAATTACGGCAGGGGGGTGATATGGATTTCACAACGCCGGAAGAGTTGAAAAAAGCACTTAAAACGGCGGCTCAAACGGAAATGCTTCTGTCACAAGACGGAAGCGTTCCCGCTTTTGTTCTGCCGGAAGACATTGCGACAATGCGTTATGTTTTGGATACGCTTATGCCGCAAATCAAAGACCTCCGCACCCGCCGGATCATCTGGCTCCGTTCGCAAGGCTTATGTTGGAAATCCGTTGCCAAAGAGGTCGGTTTAACCGAAAGTCAGGTCAAGCGCGTGTTCGGGAAAACAATCGCCTGTTTTTAGAAAAACGTGATTATTAGAGCGTGTTATATATCGAAAAACGTGATTTTTATAGTGTGTTTCATATTGAAAAACGTGATTTTTAAGCTAAAATAATATTAGAAAAACGTGATTCCATTTAAGGACGGAGGACGGATATGTTCAGAAAAGCCGAGCGGAAATTTCAGGAATGGAAAAGTAATCCCGACAAGAAAGCGTTATTGGTAACCGGAGCGCGGCAAATCGGAAAAACGTATCTGGTGCGTCAATTCGGAAAGGCGAACTATGAAAAGTTTGTCGAGATCAATTTCCTGACGCAACCGAGTGCGGCGGAGATTTTCAAAGGCGACTTGAACGCGGATACGCTGATTATGAATTTGACCGCTTTTTTGGGAACGTCTTTGGAAAAAGGGAAAACGCTCATTTTTCTGGACGAGATTCAAGAATGTCCGAACGCTCGAACAGCCATCAAGTTTCTGGTTGACGACGGACGCTTTGATTACATTGAATCCGGTTCTTTGTTGGGAGTGAACTATAAACACGTTCCGTCTTTTCCTGTCGGATACGAACAAACCGTTCAAATGTATCCGATGGATTTTGAAGAATTTTGTCTGGCGAACGGTGTTCAATCCGAAATAATCAAATATTTGAACGATTGTTTTGACAAGCGTGAACCGGTATCGGAGGTTGTTCACAACAAGATGACCAACCTGTTCCGGTATTATGTCATTGTCGGAGGAATGCCCGCCGTTGTTCAGACTTTTATCGACACTCACGACATCGGACGGGTGGTCGCTTTGCAAAAGGACATTCTGGCGCAATATCAACAGGACATTAGCCAATACACGCAGGAAAAGAAGACAAAGGTGAAAAATATTTTCGATCAAATTCCTGCGCAACTGGACGATAAAAACAGACGGTTCACGTTGGCCGCGATTGATCGGAAAGTGCGTTTGCGCGAATACGAAGACGCTTTTCTGTGGTTGCAGGACGCGGGGGTGGCTTTGCCGTGCTACAATTTATCAGAGCCTAAAATTCCGTTGAAGATCAACGAACAGAGCCGATTGTTCAAGCTGTTTATGAACGACACGGGGTTGCTTTGCGCGATGGGAATGGAAAACGTCCAATTCGATATTTTGCGCGGCAATATGGCTGTCAATATGGGCGGCATTCTGGAAAATATGTTTGCACAGATACTCAAAACAAACGGGTTTGCGCTTCGCTATCTGAACAAAAAAAGCATAGGGGAATTGGACTTTGTCGTTCAACGCGGCAACAAGGTTGTTCCCGTCGAAATCAAATCGGGCAAGGACTACAAAAAACACGCCGCTTTGGACAACGCTTTGAATGTTACTGAATGGGCTTTGGATCAAGGCATCGTTTTTTGTTCGGGCAATATCGAAACAAGCGGGCAAATCCTTTATCTGCCGTGGTATATGGCGATGTTCTTCAAACAACAGGATTTAAGCGATTTGAAAGTGACCGTAGATGTAAAATTCTAAAAGAAAACAACACAATTATTCATTGTGCCGGATTTTAATAAGCAAAGGAAGAATTATGGCAAAATGTATTATTTGTAACAAAGAAAACAAGATGTGTAGATCTCACGTTTTTCCAAAATGGATTTTTGATTACATAAAAAGGAACGACACTTCACAAAAAAAAGGTGTCATATTGATAGATAAGCAGACAAATATCTCTGAAAAATCAAAAGGTTTTAGAGGAAATATAGGAATCTGTTTAGAATGTGATGGAAAAATAGGAGAATTTGATGAATTTGCTAAAATGTTTACAACTGATGATTATATTGTAAAAAACGGAGAAGAAATTTCTAACTTTACGGGATTGATAGCATACGAACTATCATTTTCAAAAGAACAGTATAATTTGTTAAAAAAATTTGTTGCATCCTTGCTTCTTAGAGCCTCCCGCGCCCGAGATGTTTTTTCATCAGCTGTAGATCTTGGTCCGTTTGAAGACGATTTTATCCGATATATTGCAGAGGAAAAAGAAACAGATTATTTACAGGTAGTTGTATGTAAATTGGTTTGTCCAAACGCAAGTCCTGCTATTAACAACATACTGATTCCTTTTATAAGAAATAAAAGTCCTTCTGGAACTATGTATCAATTTGTTATCAACGGGATAGAATTTCTTGCGTTTGTTGGAAAAGATGTAAAGAGATTATCTTTGTGTGATTTTTTTATAAAAGAAGGAGAAAATTACATATTAGTTTCTCCTTGGTCTGATCATATTAATGTAAGTTCTATTGTTAATCTATTGAGATCTGCTCTTGCTTCGAAACGCTAATTTCCTCTGATAGATTATTATATTAACGCCGAAATGCTCCGAAAAGCTCCGAAATGACATTCGGGGCTTTTTTGTATGCGGGCTAAAATTTCCTCCGAAGCAAGAAAACGGAGGAAGAAAATGGGAACGAAAGTATCGAAGATCAAGCAGAAATACTTGGATTTGGAACGTATCGAAGCGTTGCGGATCAAATTGGAGGAGAAACTGCCGCCGGACAGCGGATTGCGCTTGGACGTGATGATCGCCCTGTCCGTTTTGAAAGAGTGTTTCAAATACGGCTTTGTTGAAAGGGCTGACGAATGAGTATTGAAACGGAGGTTCAAACGAACACGCCGCCGACTGTGGAACAGCCTGAAACGGCGGATTTGGGATATTTGCGCCGCTTGGAAAAGTCGGTTGCCCTGTTGTCGAAGATCGCGGCGATCAGCGTTTTTTCGGTGGTCGGGAGTTTTTGCGTCGTCCTGGCGTTGTTCCCTTTGAAAAAGACGGAAACGGTTTTCGTGTCGATGAAAGACGGACAACAAATGGTTCGTTTGTTGCCGCAGGAAATCGACAGGACGACAAAGGAGGAATACCTCCGCTCCGTTCTGTTCGACTACATCAGGAAACGGGAAACGATCAATTTTGTTGACGAGGGAGAACGGTTCGCGTGGGTTCAGGCGTTCACGCATCTTCAATGGTTCAAACTGTTCGCGGAACATATGAACTCGAGCAATCCCGACAGTCCGCTTGTGTATTACGCGAAGAACGAACTGACGCGGGACGTTTACGTTCAATCGTTGGAATCGATCCCCGGCACGGATCACGTTTGGCGGGCGGAATATATCACGACCGATCGGAAAAGCGGTCAGCCGGTCAGGACAAAGAGTTTTGTGGCGACATTCAAAGCCTATACGGCGGCGGTTCAGACGGACAGGACGAAAGCGAGCCAGAATCCGTTTGGTTTGATTGTTGAAAACTATGCCGTCGCCGCCAAAGGGCGACCGAACGATAAGGATAACAGTTTATGAGAAGAAGATATTTTATAATGGCGATGATGATGTTGCCGTTGATGAACGGCAATACGATAGCGGCTCCCGTTTCTCCGTTGAAACCCGTTCCTTTGCCGATGAAACCGGTCGTTCCACAGGATAATACTTCTGCGGTGGGAAAGGTGTCTGCGCCTGCGGCGGTTCCCGTTCCGGCCGTGGAAGTGAAACCGCTTGCGACGGAAAAGAAAGACGAAGCGGATTTGCTTAAAAACATCGACGCGGTTTTGTCGGGCAAGTTTGACAAGGCGGCGGAATACCGTCCGCCGTTGCCGTTGACGCAAAAGGCCTGGAGCCGTCAGAAGACGGAAACGAGAGCTGGAAACAAGGTGTTCGTCTGGGGACGCGGACGGACGTTCAAAGTGATTTTGCGCGAGGGTATGGGAACGGTGTTCAAACTGCCCGATTGGGACAGCCTCGACCAGTCCGTTTTATCGGACAGCGTGAACTTCCGGCAAAAGGAGATGAACAACGCTTCGATGTTGTATGTGGAGGCTTTGTCCGCCGGAGCCGATACGAGCCTGTCTTTGATCGGCAAAAGCGGCAACATTTACAACTTTTATCTGGCGAGCGAGAGCGTCTTTTCCGACAACATCAGCGATCAGGTCGTTTATGTGGACGCGGCGATGCCGAGCGTCAAGAACTTCTTTGACACGGAGGGCGACTTAAAGCGCAAGGAAAGCGTCGATACCTTTGAAAAGCTGACGAAGAACGAAAAGAAGACGTGGCTGAACGAACTGAAATTCAATCCGACGAAAATCTGGCACGACGTTGAAATGCGCGGAAGCAAGGAACTTGCGCCCGTTTTGGTGTTCCGCGACGAGCGTTTCACATATCTGGATTACGGCTATGACAGCGAC
This sequence comes from uncultured Alphaproteobacteria bacterium, assembly GCA_937912005.1. Lineage (GTDB taxonomy): Bacteria > Pseudomonadota > Alphaproteobacteria > CAAGCB01 > CAG-977 > UBA11549. Next base: position 16,614 of record CALDOX010000041.1, on the reverse strand, counting down.
AGCCGCGTGTGGCCGGTCGCGTATCAGGTCGTTGATCGTGTGGATCAGCCGGTCAATATGCGGAAGTCGCCGGACGGCAGATATATGGTCGTTGAAACGATCAATCCGATCACCCTGCGATACGGGGAGAAAACGGTATGCTTAAAAAGACGTTCGGATTGATGTTGGCGGGTGGAATACTCGCCTCGCAAACGGCTTGCGATCAAAAGGATAATCCGACGCGGTCGGAAACCGTGCCGATCACGGCGGATTATCCGGCCGACTACTTTGCCGTTCTGCCGGAACCGCCGAAGCAGCCGGAACCGGTCGTTCAAACGGTTTACGTTCAAAAGGAAATCGAGAAGCAGGCGGAGAAGTTGGCGGAAGCAAAAGCTCAAAAACTGATAGAACGGGAACGGAAGAAAGCCGTCGTTCAGGCGCGTGAAGAAGAACGCCGTCAGGAAATCAAAAAGGAAGCGGATAAGAAACAGGACTTCCGCGAATACGTCAAACAGCGTTCGGAACTGATCCGCGTTTTGAGGCGGCAGGCGGGCGGCTCCTTTTTAACAAGGGGCGGCGCGGCGGAACAAAAACAGCCGCTTGAAGCAAAGGTTTCCGTTCAGGTGTCTATGAAAGACAAATCTTATGCGGCTCCGTCGGTTTTAAGCTCTTATCCGGTGGACAGATCGTTCATCTTGACGGAGGACAGGACGATCGCCGCCGTCTTGTTGGACGGGATCAACAGTCAGATTCCGGGAAGCGTTCGGGCGATGGTCGCCGAAGACGTGTTCGGTGCGGACGGTCGGTATAAGCTGCTTGAAAAAGGCGACATCGTTTTAGGTCGATACGACAAGACGACAAAGGTCGGAGAAACGCGGTTGGGCGTGTCTTTTTACCGGATCATCAGGTCAGCCGACGGGGCGGAGATTTACTCTGCGGGAACGGCGTTCGCTTATGCGGCGGACAAGATGGGACGCGCCGGATTGGTCGGGGACGTGGACAACCGGAATTGGGAACGCTACGGGTTGGCGTTCGGCACGTCTTTGATCGGCGGCTTGGCGGGCTTGGGAAAAGCCAAAGTCAAAGGCGACGAATACGAGGAGTTTTGGAACCGCCTGTCCGACAACACCACGGAAATCACGACAAAGGTCTTGGAGCAGTATATGAAGACGGAAATTGCTTTGTTTTTGATAATGTTTGTTGTCTTTTATGTCTGATTATGATTACCAACCCATTGATATTTAAGAAGAAATTGCCGAACATCATAGAAAAGAAAGGTTCACTCGGGAATCAATGGTAATCGACCGGATTTACCCTGCGTTGTTACCCATTTGTTACCCGGGAAGCGAAAGGAAAATGGTATGAACATCACGAAAAACTTTATAAATTCTCTGAAATACACGGATATTGAGCAGTGCTTTTTCGATGATTCCTTAAAAGGATTCGGTGTGCGCGTCCGCAAAACGTCGGCGAGCTATATCGTTATGTATCGGAACGCTTACGGACAGCAAAAGAAAATGACGATTTGCAAAGTCGGACAAATGACACCGACGCAGGCGCGGGAAGAAGCGAAACAGATTTTAGCGGACGTTGTAAAAGGAAAAGACCCGCAATCGGAAAAGCGCGGCAACAAACACGCGTCAACGATTGCCGGTCTGGTTGACGAATATATGGAAACCCACGTTTCGCTTCTGAAACCCTCGACAAAGAAGAATTATGAAGCCGCCGTCCGACTGAACATCAAGCCGATGATCGGGAATATGATCGTCAAAGATGTCCGGCGTGGAGATATGCAGAGGTTTTATAACGACCTTGTCATCGGGAAAAGTGTCAAACGAAAGCTGAACCGTCCGGAAAACTACAAATACATCGGAATAGCCGCCCGCGCTTTCCGCGTTTTAAGCGGTATGTTCGAATATGCCATAGATTTGGAAATCATAGAGAGCAATCCGTGCTTAAGGTTGAAAAAGCTGACACCGCCGATGAAAGAGGTTTTTCTTGATTCAAAGGGAATCAAGAAGTTCGGTGAAATATTGAACGGGTGCAACTACTACGATCAATACAGCCTGAACATTTTGCGACTTCTTCTAATGACCGGTTGCCGCAAGGAAGAAATCGTTACGCTGAAATGGTCTTATGTGGATTTCGAGCATCAGATTTTTCATTTTCCGGACACGAAAACGGGCCCGCAAGACAGGATTTTCGGAATAGCCGCGAAAAAACTTTTGGAAAGATTGAGAGAGGAAAGTAAACCGGAAAGCCCTGATTGCCGTGTCTTTCCGCGAACGGAACACACACTTTGGATTGTTCAAAGCATTTTCCTTACCAAGATCAAAACCGTTTCGGAGTTTAAGGATTTACACCCTCATTCCTTGCGGCATTCGTTTAATTCCGTCGCAGCGGAATTAGGGTGTTCGGATGCGATGATGGGAAAAATGTTGGGACATAAATTGCGTTCGGTAACCGCCCGATACACGCATTTTGCTCAAGAGAAAATCATTCAGGCGGCGGACAAGGTAAGTATGAGAATTGCGGAATTGTTAGGGCTGAACCTGAAAAACGCGGCGAAAGCGCAACAGCGCAAAGTCGCTTAATCAAAACAAAAAGGAGGATGTTATGGAACAGAAGTATTTATCAAGGAAACAGGCGGCGGAGTATTTAGCCGAACACGGCTTGCAGCGAACCGCATCGACATTGGCGAAGTATGCGACGAACGGCGGCGGCCCGAAATTCAGAAAGTTCGGGGTGCGGCAAGTCCTTTATGAAATTGCCGACTTGGACGAATGGGTTTCGGAACAGTTGTCCGCTCCCGTTGCTTCGACATCGCAACCGCTTTCTTCGTAACAACGAAACGGTTGCCTTGTCGAACAGCCCGACAACAGAGGGCGGCGGGGTGATCCAAGAGGGGCGAAGTCCCTTTGGCAAGGGGGCAGAAGAAATTCTGCCCTAACTTGCTATGGCAGATTTTTTTCTGCCGTGGCAAAGAACCGGGAGCAAGGACAATGGCGCATTTGGAAAAATACCCGAAAGCGGGATTAAGTCATCTTTTGAAGCATAACGAACGGACGGAACGGGATTGCCACGTCAACCGGTCGAACAAAAACATCGTTCCCGAACGGACGCATTTGAATTACAACCTCGCGCCCGAAACGGGAATGTCAATGCACGAAGTTTTGAAAAAGCGGCTGTCCGAAGTTCGTCTTTACAACCGTCCGGACGTGAATGTTATGGGCGATTGGGTCATAACAAAGCCGAAAGATGTCAAGGACGAAGACACGGAAAAGTTCTTTAAGGCGGCTTATGAGTTTTGTCGCGACAGATACGGGGAAAAGAATGTTGTCGGCGCATTCGTTCATATGGACGAATGCACGCCGCATTTACATTTCAGCTTTGTTCCCGTGGTTGTTGACAAGAAAAAGAACGATGAAAAAGTCTGCTTTCAGGAATGTTGTCCGCGTCGGGATTATCAGACGTTTCACCCGGAACTGTCGGCGCATATCGAAAAAATATTGGGGTATCAGGTGGAAATCCTGAACGAAGCGACGCGGGACGGAAACAAGGAAGTCATCGAGTTGAAACGGGAAACATTCATTCGGGAGTTTGAACGGGAGAAAGCGGAACAGGAACGGATATGGAAGGAAGTCAAAGCCCGACAACAGAGGGCTTTGGAAGAAGTTGAAAGGAAACTTCAAGCCGAGCGGAACGATCTGGAAGTCTTGACGCGGGAACACGGCGTTTTGGACGAGATCATGCGGACGCAATTCAATGTCCCCGACGGAGTGGAACACTACAAAAGCTTTTTGGGCGATTCAATGGTTCGTATGCCGGCGGAAACATTTGATATGATGAAAAGCCGTTTGGACGCGGCGGATAAAATCCAGGTCGTTTCCTTTTTTGACCGGAACAGGTATCGCGAACTGATAAATCTGGACAGCTATAAGGAAATTCGCAAGGCAACGGCTGAAACGGAGGCGGCAAAGAGGGAAACGGCGGATTTGCGGCGGGAATATGACGCTTTCATCGAACGGACGAACAAGAATTATTCTTTCTTCAAAAGCTTTCTTGAATCGCGTCCGGAATGGAAAAAGGAGTTCCTGCGACAGCGTGAGGAGTTGGCGCGGTCGCAGGAAAACCGTTCCAGAAATTACGGACGGGAACAATCAATAGGACGGGAACGGTAACAATTATCCTTTTATTCAAAAGTATTAACGCCTTGCAAAATTGCAGGAAACCGCCGCGCTTGTTTCCGCACTGGTCTCACCGCGCTCGCAAAAGAACCAAGCCCCGAAGAAATGGATTTGCTCTGGTAAGGTAAGGAAATGAAAAAGGGTATTCCCGTTTGGGCAAAACCTTGTCAGCACATATCGAATCGTATATAAAGTAAAAGTCCGGTGCTCGAAGAGCCTATGAAAAAAATTCTGTAAAAGTATAAACGGCGGATTTTTTACAAATTTCTTTGCTTTATAAATTAAAATGTGCCAACATCTGAACATAATGTTTTTTTTAGCTCGGTTTTTTTTATGAAAATATTAACAAAATCAGGTATTCGGGTACTGACAAAGAGATATATCTCTGTCCTCAAAAAGTGTGCGATATTAAATGCTATGGTGCTGATGTTTGGGGTAAATTCGGCAATGGCAGTAGCACCGAGTGCATATAATCTTACAGAAGTTGAAGAAACAGGTAATTGGAATTATTACGATACTGTAAATGGTACAAAAACATATTATCAAATTACACCGAAAAACGGAACGCACTACAATATCAGTTCAGGCGGTACTGATTTTTCCATAAAATCCATAAAACCCGGTACTGATTCGTATTCTTATTATGTAACCCCTCAAGGTGCTTCACAAGCTCGTGTAGGTGTAGGTGCTTTTACCGGAACTATTGGCTCAGAAAGTGAACCTGTAGTATTTCACGGCATAAATGTAGACCCGACAGATCCGGATAAGGGTGGTGCCGTTTATAATTATAATAATACAGAAGGACACAGTATTTATGCGGATTTTGTTTCAAACACAACCACTAATTATGGTGGCGGTGTGCGTAACGGCTATAATGCTAATGCCACTATAAATAAAATTGTCGGAAATTTTCTAAAAAATAAAGCAGGTACAGTTGGTGGTGCAATTGCGAATGGTGCTGATTGTGATAGTACTTATACAACGGTAATTAACGAAATAATCGGCAATTTTATTGGCAATACAGCAGGCGGAGATGGCGGTGGTATATATAATCAAAGAACAATATCAGAAAAAATAACCGGAGATTTTTTATCTAACACATCTGGTGCAAATGGTGGTGCTATTCGTAATACTGATGCCGGAACTATTGGAAATACAACAGACAGCACAAGTGGTATATTGGGTAATTTTGTTTCTAATTCTTCAACAAATGGTGGTGCTATTTCAAACGAAGGAACTATTTATAATATAGTAGGTGATTTTATTTTAAATACAGCAGCTACTAACGGTGGTGCTATTAATAATAAAGGTTCATCATCAAAAATAACTAATATAAAAGGTAATTTTAGCCATAATTCCGCTAATGGTGGTGGTGCGATTTATAATTTTGACGGTGGAGAAATAAGTAATATAGCAGGTGATTTTGAATCTAATTCTGCTACTACTAACGGTGGTGCTATTAGTAATTTTGGTGGCTCATCAAAAATAGGCAATATAGCGGGTAATTTTAAAGGAAACCATACAGATACTAATAGTGGTGCTATTCACAATGGCGGTACAATCGAAAATATAATCGGTGATTTTGAAAATAACTCTGCAACTAATATGGGTGGTGCGATTGTTAATGGCAAAACAATAAATAAAGTAACGGGAAACTTTACAAAGAACTCTGCTAAAAATGGCGGTGCTGTTTATAATTCAAAGACAATAAATTTTGTAGCAGAAAATGGTAAGAATATTACATTTAACGGTAACTATGTAACAGATGAAAGTGGCAACGGTGGTGCTATTTTTAATGCAACTTCAGGCACAGTAGGTTTGTATGCAAGTGAAGGACATAGTATAACATTTACAGGTAATGCTCCGACAGGAGTTACTGCTTATAATGTTGACAGTATCCATAATATTGGTATTTTAAACATCAACGGTGTTGGCACAATTACTCCATATACGGGTACGGTTAATCTTTATAGTGTTTCTGATGCTGCAACAGCAAAAGGTACAACAAACATCTATGGTGGTACTGTTAATGTTAAAGATACATTTACTCAAAAAGATTTGAACTTAAAAGCAGGCACATTTAATTTGGGAGAAGGTGCTAAATTTTCGGTTAAAACATTACAACTTGAGGGTGGAACAATAAACTTCTCTACTGCTGCAATTGACAGTACCGCAAATCTTCCGATTAATATATTTGAAATGAACGGCGGTTTAGTAAATATTGCGGACGGAAGTGTAAACACGCTGCATATTGATACTTTGAAACTGGAAGGAGATACAAATTTTGCAATAGATGCAGATTTGGCCGGTGATGGGAAAATGGATAAAATTCAAATTCACGATGTTTCAGGTTCAACAATTACAGAAGGTAAAGTAATTAATATTAGCAAAATCAATTTATTATCGGCAACAACAGAAGATAAAGTTTCATTGGATTTGTTTGCTGATGAAGCAACAAGAACAGCCCTTAAAGATAATGTATCAGGAGAACTAAACGGACTTAAATATTCTCCGATATATATCTATGATGCCAAGTATAGCACTGCTGATGGTGAAATTACATTTACCAGACACAATTCCGGTAGCAGTGATGACTTTAACCCATATCTATATGCACCATCATCAGTGGCACAAACAACAGCCAATATAACCACTCAAATTGCTGGATTAGCAATGGATAAATTGGATATAGCAACTCGTGATGAAACACGGGGACTTTCGGGTGGTGATATGCCAAAAGCCAATAATGCTTGGGTAAAGGTCATGGGATTTGATGATGATGTTGAAATGAAACACTTTAACAACATTGATTCAAAGACGATTACACTTGCTGGCGGATTTAATACCGATAAGGTCAAGTTTGATAACTTTGATGCTGCATTCGGTATTTATGCCGGTTATATCGGTGGAAAACAAAAATATAACGGTAATAAAATTGAACAAAATGGTGGATATGTCGGTTTGAGTTCTGAACTGACAAAAGGAAACGCCTTCTTACTTTCCACAATCAATGGGGGCTTTATCAATAACGAAAATAAAAATATGTATGGAACGGATAAGTTTGATACCTATTGGTTTGGGCTTGGTTTAAAGGGTGGATATAACTATGCCCTTAATGACACATGGACATTGCAACCAAACATCTATGCCGGTTATACACTTGTTAGTACCGAAGATTATACATCAAAATCAAAAGTCAGAGTTGATACAGATGATTTAAATTTCTTTGAAATTGATCCAGGGTTCAAACTAACCAAACAAATTGATAACGGATGGTTGGGATATATTCAAGGAAAATATGCTATTGTGATGGATAATGGTGGAGATACAAAAGCAACAGATGTTTCCCTGCCGGATATCTCTCATAAGAATTACTTTGAATACGGATTTGGTATGAATAAATCCTTAACCAATACTTGGTCCCTAAGCGGCGAAATCAACCGTAGAGATGGCGGCCGTAGCGGTTGGAACGGATCATTAGAATTTAAGTATAGTTTTTAATTGAATCCAGTTACTAAAAAAGGCTCTTGGTTATCCAAGGGCCTTTTTGTTATGTTAATAACTGAATAGAAAATCAAACTTTTAGAAAAGGATTATAAAAACGAACAGAGAACGTTTCTATTCCCTGTCCCTATATTAACAGAAGACTAATTAGAAATTTTCAAATTCTCAGTCTCCTTATATGATTATACGATAGTAAATGGGAGCCTATGAAAAAAAATTCTGTAAAAGTATAAACGGCGGATTTTTTGTGTTAAAGTTTTACCCAAGATAGAGGAATGGCAGAACAGACCTCTGTCCGCAGTGTATCCGATTGTATTTATAGACGCCATTCACTTTTCCGTCAGGGAAGACAGTATCATCCGGAAATTAGCCGGATATATAGTTCTCGGCATTAATGAGGAAGGAATGAAAGAAGTCCTGACCATAGAGGTTGGCGAGAATGAGAGCAGCAAATATTGGCTTGGAGTTTTTAATGGTCTCAAGAATCGTGGTGTAAAAGACGTCCTGATCCTGTGTTCGGACGGTCTCACCGGGCTAAAGGAGGCGGTTCAGACGGCGTTTCCCAAAACGGAGCATCAGCGCTACATCGTTCATTTGGTCAGAAATACGCTGAAGTACGTCCCAAACAAAGACATGAAACCCTTTGCCAGGGATCTGAAAACCATATACACGGCACCCGATGAAAAAACAGCGCTTAAGCGATTGGAAGCAGTGGCTGATAAATGGACGCCATCATACCCTATGGCAATGAAACGATGGACGGATAACTGGGACGTGATCAGCCCTATTTTCAAGTTTTCAGCGGATGTCAGAAAGGCTTTTTATACGACGAATGCAATCGAAAGTTTAAATGCTTCATTCCGGAAACTAAACCGTCAAAGAAGCGTTTTCCCAAGCCCGCAGGCTCTCTTAAAAGCGCTGTACCTGTCCATGTTTGAAGCAACCAAAAAATGGACGATTCCAATCCGGAACTGGGGAAAAGTACACGGAGAGTTAGAAATAATGTATCCGGGTCGGTTACAAGAATCCTAAAACATATTTGACAGAGAACTGGTAGCCGTATAGCATCAAAAAGCCGATGTGAGGGGACGTCCCCTCACATCGGCTTTACATCAACTTACCACAGAAGATCTGTTTTTACAGAAAATCTTTCACACTCTCTGCTCGAACACCGGACTTTCTTTAACCAAGAAGGGATCAACGATCCTAATTCCTTCTCACTGGTTTTAGGATATGAAAAATCATTGATTTTGTCAAACGATTTTTCAGCTGCTCCCTTCTCAACGCGGTAATGTTTCCGCAAAACGGAGGAATAATGCGTTCTTATAAAATCAAAGTCCGCCTTTATTGGCTGACTTTGCGCATTATCGAGATTTTGTCTGTCCTAATCAGATAGGCGGAAGATCGGAGAACGGCAGGGACTTTCCCTGCCGTTTTTCATTTGAATATTGTTTGGTTCGTATCGCCTTTACTGAACGCTACAAAATCCTTGAATTGCCCCTTTCCTTTCCGTAGAATTTTAATCAGGAACGAAAAGCGATTTTCGTCCTTGTTCGGCAAACTTTGAGAAACAACAAGAAACATCTTTTTTTGTTACCCCGCTGTTACCCAAAGGCCTCTGAATGAATAATCAAAGGTCGATTTTCAGTCAGATTTATTGAACAAAAGCAAACGCTTATAAAGTTTATTCCCTCCCGAAACATACTCGGTTTTAAAAGCTGGAGCAACACATGAACACCGGCCCGGTCATCACGATCGCGCAGGGCGAACCGATTTTGATCCGTCTGGCTGCTGACATTTCATTGAAGCACCCGACGGGAAAGGAGGAAAAATGAGTTATCTTCAAAAGAAAAGGAGAACGCGGAACCGCGTGATTGCGGCGGTTGCCGCGTCCGTCATCATATTGGCGGCGTATAAATGTTTAGGGGAAACGGCTCCGACGCCTGTTGTCGAGGAGAAGTTCAGCGTTTCGGTCAAAGAGGACACGACGTTGGAACCGGATGCGCCGACGACGGCTTCCTTTGTCGGTTTGGAGGACGACCGGCGGTTTCAAGCATACGATATGACGCAAATCGAACTGACGGGCAAAATCACGGGAACGGACAAGGAGGCTTACACGGTCGAATGGACGGAACTCCGGCATATCGGAAACGACCGGTCGGCGGGATTGACCGTCCCGATGACGACAACGGAAAAACAGGAGAAAGACAGCGTTATCAAGGACGGAACCGTTTTGCCCGTTTCTGCCGCGAAAGACCAGTTGACGAGCGTTCTGCCGTTGTTGTTCTTTGTCCCGTCCGGAGAGAAGACGGATAATGAATCGGCGGTCGTCGGAGAGGCTTCCTCCCCGGTCATTGCGGTTCCGGTCGGCGGTTCGGGGGAAAAGTCTTCGGACGAAAAGAACGACTTTGATTCTTCCGCGATCGAGATCGCCGAACAACCGGCGGATGAAGTCGGATTCCGATTGGAAAACTGCCCGATCAGAATAGATTGGGAGAACGAACACGTTTATTACCAGAACGAAGTCGTCAAGTCGGTCAACGGGACGGACGTTGAACGGCAGGGGTGTCAGGACGCGGATTTCCCCGTGAACATTCTGCGCTCTTACGCCGAATGTTTCGATGATGTCGTTATGTCGGACTTGACCGCTTATAAGATGTATAAGCCTTATTTCATCGACCAAGGCGAACAGAAGTTCTTGAAAGAATGCACGCGGGACACGGAGCTGTCTTATCCGATCAAGGAAAGTATCGAATGCACGCCGTTGGTCGATACCCAAAACAATACGGTCAAAGAATTGTCCTATCTGTATTATACGGACGACACCGAACGGGACGTTACCGTTTCCGAGTGTCAGATCAGGGACACGACGCGCACGTTCGACTTGCAGTTCACCTACGACACTTGTTCGTATCGTTTGGACAGCAACGCGGGTATGGCGTATCAGCAGGGCAAATACTTCTTTGAAAAGGACGGACAAAGCGTTGACGTTTCGACGTGTCAGGACAGCGACATGACGTATCGCGTGGAAAACGAGTTCTGCTCCTATCAGGAAAATATGGAATCAAAGAAGATGTTGCGCTATGAGCGTCAGAAGCTGAACACGATCAACGGTGTCGTCTATATCACCGAATGTCAGCCGGTCAGTCAGACGGACATCATCGAAACGGTTGACGGTTGTGAAACGCTCCATACGGACGACTTCAAAGGCGGGTTCAGCAAGGGGTGGAGCCGGTATTATTACATCGACAAGGACAATCAACAGCACTACATCACACAATGCGCCGTTTCGACAACGACATACGCTCATCAGGCGGTTGTCGAGGATTGGCTGGTGGACTTCAATTCGCTGACGGCGACATCGTTGGTTGCCTATTACATCGACCTGCCCTCCGGTCGCGTCAAGATCGCGGACGCGGCGATAACAAAAGACAGCATTACGGTTCCTTTGGCGAAGCAGTCGGAGGAAATCGTCGGTTCGGGCGAACTGTCCTATAACGGTTGTTATGAAAACGAGCGTCAACAAATCAAGACGGGCTATCTGTTGCCGAACGGCAATATGGTTTACAACTACGTTTATATTGCCGAACCGAAAACCCGATACGTCTGCCGCGACGAAACGCAGGACGCGGCGGTCGGCGTTTATATGGGATCGTATAAGCGTCGTCCGAATAAGCTGAGAAGCCACGTCACTTATTATGTCGTCGGCGCGAACACATACCGGCGGACGAAAAGCTATAACACGGTAACGGAACAATACGTCTGTTCCGCTTGGCAATTTATCGGGCAAAGTCTAGGAACCTCAAGATCTTCCTGCCCGAGTTCGGCTTGTCATGGGCCAGTATGTCAAGGGGCGCAATATGATGCAGGGAGCGGCACTTGCGTATCGAATACGATACAGCCGAATTTGCCCTGTGGATAATGCGATCGCCTTAAAAAACGCCTTGCGTCCTTTGGAGCCGTATCTGGAACTGACGGGAACGAACGAGGTCATTGTCAATCGGGAAAACGAGGTCGTTTTGGAAACGGCTTCCGGTTGGGAGTTCGTTCCGGACGGGAACATCACGAAAGAGATGTTCCTGTCCATCGGGCGCATTTTAGCCAACCGCGCCGGAACGGACTTTGACGCGCACCCGTATTTAGGGGCGGAATTGCCGGACGGTCATCGTCTTCATCTGTGTATGGGAACGACGGTCGAAAGCGGGCTTTGTTCCGCCATTCGTCTGAAACGGTCGAGAAAACTGACGATTGACAATTTCCTGACGGAAAAATCCTTTGCGCCGAAACCGGAAATGACATTCGATTTTGACGATATTCCGAACAGTCTGAAACGGCTTGTTTTGGAAAAGCGGAACATCTTGATCAGCGGTGCGACCAGTTCGGGCAAGACGAACCTCTTAAACGTGCTGTTGAAGTATGTTCCCAAAACCGACCGCTTCCTGACGATGGAAGACGTGCGGGAACTGGACACGAGCCATTTGTTGAACACGGTTCACTTTGTCTTACCGGACAACGGGGCGGAAACGGAAATCACTCAAAACGACGTCATCGACGCGATGATGAGGTTGCGTCCCGACCGGATCGCTTGCGGGGAATTGCGAAGCCGGAACACTTGGACTTTGCTTTCTTTGCTGAACAACGGACACGGCGGCTGTATGACGACCATTCACGCAGGTTCGCCATATCACGCGATCAGCAAGGTCATCACGAACGCGATGACCGGCGACAAGTGTGTTGACAAGGACGTGATGAAAAAGATCGTCAAGGAATGTCTGGATTGCGTGATCCAGATCAAAGTGTCCGAGGGTGAACGCTATATCTCCGACATCGCTTTAAGAGGTCGGGACTACTAGCCGTAGGGGCAAAGTTTTTAGGGAGTAAACAAATGACACCGTGGAGCGAAACATCACAAAAACAGAAAAACAGCATTTATATCGGGATCGGTCTGTCCGTCTTATGCACGGTTTATTGCCTGATCGTTCGGCGGATCGTTGTCGTGAACGGGGAAAGCCGTTTCTTCGATTGTTTGGTCTATACGGTCAAAGTGCTTTTGGGCGGATCGTTTGACGGTGTTGACGGAACGGCGTTCCTTGTCGGGTTCAGCGGCTTCGTCTTGTTGGCGGCTATCTCTTTATGGGGCGTGTTCGCTTTTGTTTCCGCCGAGGAATCTCCTTACGGCGAAGCGCGGTTTGCGACGGTTTCCGATATTAAGAAAATGGGATTGCTCGATGAGGAAAACGCCTCCGGCATCATCGTCGGAAAAACGGGACAGCGGCTTTTGTCGCCGAACTGTCTGCGGCACGGGATCGCTTTGGCTCCGACCAGAAGCGGCAAAACGGCGGGCTTTGTCATTCCGTCCGCTTTATCGTTCAAAGGCTCTTTGATTATCGTCGATCCGAAAGGCGAACTTGAAAAGCTGCTTGCCAAACCGTTGAAGAAAGCGGGCAAGACGGTTTATACGATTGATTGGTCGAACGAGAACTCGAAAGACTCTTGGAATCCGTTGTCGTTAAAAGTGTTCCCGTCCGTGTTTTCCTCTTATTCCGAAGCCGAACGGCAGGCGGAGCGTATCGCCGCGATGCTTGTCGGGCAAACGGCGCAAACGGAAGACCATTGGGAAACAAACGCCAAAAAGCATATCGCGGCGTTGATTTTGTTCTCCGTATATTTGGGCGAACTATCGGAACTCCGGCTTGATCCGCGTGAACCTCAAACCATTAAAGACTTTAACGACTTTCACGAACCGCATTTGTCAAAGGTCTATCACTTCGTCGCCAAAGATGTCGATGTCGCGAAACTTTTGACCGGGGACGAGGAAGCCTTGTTATCCGCAAAGCAAAACCTTGAAGAACTGATTACATACGCCGCTCACGTTCACGCGCCCGCCCGCATTTTGAACGACTTGTCGGCTTGGCGGAACGCGCCGGACAATGAAGCGGGATCACATATGACGACGTTCCTTTCAAAACTTCAAATCTGGCGCAGTCAGGCGGTCGAGGGCGCGACGCGGAGATGTTCTTTTGAATGGCAGGATTTAAGGGATTCCCCGTGTGCCGTCTTCATCAAATTCCCGCAACGCGACGCTCAATCTCTGGGCGTTCTGACCGCTTTGTTCTTTGAAACATTCTTCGGGTGGTCGTTGGATATTCCGAGAAAGCCGTTGGAATGCCCGATTGCCATTCTCGCCGACGAGTTCGGAAGCCTGCCTAAAATCAATCTGATGACGGACTTCCTTTCCAAAGGCGCGGGAATGGGAACGGTGATCTGGATCATCGTTCAGGACTTCGCGCAGATCAAGAAGACTTACGATGACAAGGGCTTCGACACGATCAAAACGAATTGCTCCTATCTGCTGATCTACGCGCAGAACAACTTTAACACGCAAAAGGAACTGTCCCAAATGACCGGCAAAACAACGGCGACGAAAAAGGCTTGGGCGCGGTCGAGCAAAGGCGATTCTTCCGTTTCCCATAACACCGAGGGACGCGATTTGATGTCTGTCGCGGATTGGGGAGCCATTCCGTTCGGAAAACACATTTTGCTGTGTCAGGGCTTTATGTCGCGCCCCGTTTATTGCGATACGCCGCTTTATTTCAAAGAAAAACGGTTTACGGAGAAACTTGATGTCTGAAACGTGCTATTCCTGTCAGATTTTTGATGTGTTCAATCAGAAAACGCTTTCATTCTGTCAGGCGTTTTTCGACGCCGTAACGCCCGAATTGAAGTCACTTTTAGCGTATCTGTTTATGCTCTGGATCATTTACCGGCTTTGTGAAACGCTGATCGGGAGAGAGCAGAATATTCAAGGTTTGCTCAAAGAGTTCATCGACCTTTCGATTGCAACGGCGTTGTTGGCAAGTTTCCAATATTGGAGCGGAATCTGCTTCTGGATTTACAATTTCGGAATGGAGTTGGGGATCAGAATCCTGCGGATCACGTCCGAGGGACAAGCCGTTCTGAAAAGCACCTCCGGCACGGAAGCCTTGTTGACTTACGTTGAATCCGCTTTCACGCCCGTCTTGGATAAGATCGGTGTGATGATGAGTGATGTTTCGTGGACAAGCCTGAAATTAGCGATCGCCATTATTCCCGTCGCCGTCATCTATTTCCTGTTGCTTTGGCGGATATTCGCAAGCCTGTTCAATGTGTTTGTTCAGTTGTTCGCGATCACTCTGCTTGCGCCCGTCCTTTGCACTTTTTACGCCTTGCCGCCGTTTCAAAAGGCAAGTTATACGGCGATCCGGATTTTGCTGACGAACAGCCTCCAAATCGTCCTGTCCTGCGGGACAATCGGCATAATCCTGACTTACCTGAACAGCCTCAATCTGTTCCAGGATAACAATGTTGCCGTAACGGTCGGCACGGTCGGATATATGCAAATGCTGTTCACCGGCGCACTTCTTTGGGGAGCCTACGGCATCATCATCGGCACGCCGTCCCAAATCCTGAACGTCGGAAACGCCTCTTCCTCAAATCCCGTCCTGAACTTCATCGGCGGCTTGCCGAACAAGGCTATTTCTATGGCTAAATATGCCGTTTCAAAAAAATAGCACCAAAAAGGGAGTGTAATATGACGGTATACGGGTATTTAAGAGTATCAACGGACAAGCAGGACTGCGACAATCAGAAAATCGGCGTGGAGGCTTTGGCGAAAAAACTCGGACTGCCGATCGAAAGCTGGATTGTTGACAACGGTGTATCCGGAACGAAAGAACCCGAAAAACGACAGCTGGGCAAATTACTGAAAAAAATCAAATCCGGCGACGTGATCATCTGTTCCGAATTGTCCCGTCTGGGGCGCAAACTGTTTATGGTCATTTCAATTCTGGAACATTGTATGAAAATCGGCGCAAAAGTGCTGACCGTCAAAGACGGTTACGAATTGGGCGATAACGTTCAAAGCAAGGTTCTTGCTTTTGCATTCGGACTTGTCGCCGAGTTGGAAAGGGATATGATCAGCAAACGCACGAAAGAAGCCTTGTCGCGCGTCAAAGCGCAAGGCCGTTCCATAGGACGTCCGAAAGGCAGAAAAAACATCAAACACGTTTGGAGCGGCAAGGAAAAACAAATCAACCGGTTACTAAAGCTTGGCGTCGGAAAAACGAAAATCGCCCGTATGACGGGAATGAGCCTCGGCTCCGTCTATTCTTTCCTGAAACAGCGGTAAAACAAATACTTCTTTTGTTTGACATTGCAGAAAAAACGACCCTTTTTCTTGGTTATACCAATTTGCCTTTTTTAGCAATAACTATTTTCAAAAATCCTTTGGATACCTTGTTTTTTTTTGAAATGGCCGTCTTCCCGAATGTTTAAAGAAAAACTGGTGAATATTTGAGTGAACTTTTTCACACAAAAAAGGACGGGAACGGTTACGGGTAAATGATTTACGCGTTTGTGCAGGACGGTCAGAGTATCGAGATTCTCAGGCAACAATGGGAATCGCTCTCTTCTTATGCGCAAAGTCGGGCTTTAACCATTGACAAATGGCTTGATTCGACTTCTTTCAATCCGGAACTGTTCAAAGCAAAGGACGTCCTCCTGTTAGAAAAAACGTTCCGTTTGGGAAAAGATATTCGCACGATTACTGCGATCATGCAGGAATTGTTGCAAAAAGGCGTCATTATTTGTTCCTGCGAAGATGATCAGAAGTTCGGCGGAGATTCCGCTTCGTCAAAAACGATGGCGCATATGCTTGGTCTCGTAACAGACATTGTGGAGGAGCTGCGCTCCCGTTTAACGAAAGAGGCTTTGACTTCACGAAAACTGGCAGGACAGAAGTTAGGACGTCCTCTGGGGCGGAAGAACAATAATCACAAATTGGACGTCAAAAAGAATGAAATCCGGAAGTTGCTTCGATCGGGAAAAACGGAACCTGAAATCTGTCGGTTGCTGAAAATTCCGCGCTCCTCTTTGTTCGTATATGTCAAATCTCATCCCGAATTGA
>CALDOX010000040.1:0-15369 GCA_937912005.1 uncultured Alphaproteobacteria bacterium | reverse complement strand
CTGAAAATTCCGCGCTCCTCTTTGTTCGTATATGTCAAATCTCATCCCGAATTGAAGTCGGAGGCTGTGAGTGCCTGAGGTTTCTGTGTTATTGCCGGTCTATAATACGGCGGAAACGCATTTGCGCGAATGTATCGAAGGGATACTCGGTCAGACGTTTACCGACTTTGAACTGATCATCGTCAACGACGCTTCGACGGACGGCAATGTGGAACGCGTCGTGAAGAGCTATGACGATCCCCGCATCCGTTATTATTCAAACGAAAAGAATCTGGGCATTTCGGAAACGCGCAACCGGCTGATCGAACTGGCGCAAGGGGAATATCTGGCGGTACACGATCACGACGACGTGTCTTTGCCGGAACGGTTCGCCAAACAGGTGGCGTATCTGAACGCTCACCCTGAAGTCGGGGTTTTGGGAACGGCGCATATCGAGATTCCGAAAAACAAAACGGTCGTTCACCCGCTGACAAACGAAGAAATCGAAGAAGCTTTGATGTACGACTGTCCGCTGATCCACCCGTCGGTGATGATGCGGAAAAGCGTATTGGTTGAAACGGGTGCCCGGTATGACAAGGATTATTTCCCGACGGAAGACTACAACCTGTATCTGCATCTGATCGGCAAGACGCAGTTTGCCAATCTGCCGGAAGTGTTGTTCAAGTACCGCAAGCACGACGGCAACACGACGAACAGGGAAACGAAGCGGATACGGGAAATTGAACGTCGTGTATTCGCGTATCTGGAAAGCGAACATCCGGAGCTGTGGCGCAAAGCGCGGGCGAAGCACGTCAATGTAACGAAAATCAAGCTGTTCGGCGTTCCGGTGATGAAAGTCAAACATTTCCAGACGACGACGAATTATTACCTGTTCGGCTTTATTCCGGTCGCGTCGGTGTATTCCAGAATCACACCGAAAGGCAGGTTGTAGATGAGGTGTTTTCACTCTTCTGAACGGGACGTTCCGTTTATGTCCAAGGCCGCAAGCCCAAAAGACGGAAAAATGTCAAAAATACATTTTTTAGCATCTTCCCGTTCACCCGATAAAAAGGATAAATTATAATGGCAGTTGTATCCGTAATTATTCCCGCTTATCAAAAAGAAGAGAGAATAGCTCTCTGTTTACAATCCGTTCTGAATCAAACATTGAAGGATATAGAAATTATCATTGTTTGGCTGAAAGGAACTGATAAAACGGAAAAAATCATAAAATCTTTTACCGATCCCCGTTTACGCCTGATAGAACAAACGGAAAAAACGGGAGCGGGCGGCTCGCGTGAAATCGGTGTTCAAGCCGCTACGGGCGAATATCTGGGATTTATTGATTGCGATGACACAATAGATGCCGATTTTTATGAAAAGCTTTATTCGGCAGCTAAAAAAAATAATGCGGATATTGCTTTCGGCAGAACCGGAAAAGAAGAGAAATCGTATATAACGTTTGAGGAAAAATACGATTTAATTTCCAACGGAGCCGTTTTCGACAAACTGTTTAAAACAAGCTTGATTCATCAAAATAACATTCATTTTCCTCTGAACTGTTTTTACGAGGATAATCCGTGGCTGTTGGCGGCTTTCTGGCATTCCGGAAAACTGGTTACGGTTTCCGACGCGCATTACCATTATTATGATTGGAAAAGAGACGAAATACGCATTGCCGCCCTTAAAAGATCCATTCCGATTATCGCGGCGGAATATGTCCATTTTATGCATAAAAACAATTTCAACAAAGCGCAAACGGATTTGGTGTGTTCCAAGTTTATCCCTTGTGTCGGCGGCAATTTATGCGGTGAAAAAGATACGTATAAAGCTCTGCTGGACATCTTCAAAGATTTTCCGGCGATTATTCCTTTATTACGCCGGAAACGATGGAAAGTTTTAAAAAAGCACGCGTTCCACCTTTCGTTCCGGCGCGGCATTTTCAATTTCTTAGGTCTTCAATTTAAATTCGGGAGTAAGCAATGACAAAAGCTTTGATTACAGGCATTACGGGTATGGTCGGTTCGCATTTAGCGGACTATTTGATGGCGCATACGGATTGGGAAATTTACGGGTTGTGTCGTTGGCGGTCGCCTTTGGACAATATTTCCCACCTGATTGAAAACATCAATGAAAAGAAACGCGTTCATCTGGTTTACGGTGATTTGCGCGATACGATAGCGATTGATAACGTTTTTGCCACAGTCAAGCCGGATTATGTGTTCCACTTGGCGGCGCAAAGCTATCCGAAAACGTCTTTTGATGCGCCTTTGGACACGTTGGATACCAATATTCAGGGAACGGCACGCGTATTGGAAGCCATTCGCAAGCATTGCCCGAAAGCGATCGTACACGTTTGCGCCTCGTCCGAAGTGTTCGGCCGTGTCAAGAAAGAAAAACTGGCGGAAATGGGCGGCATCATCAACGAAGAATGTACGTTCCACCCTGCCTCCCCTTATGCGATTTCAAAGGTCGGGACGGATTTGGTCGGACGTTATTACGCCGAAGCATACGGTATGACGGTGATGACAACGCGTATGTTCACGCATACGGGCCCGCGGCGCGGAGACGTTTTTGCCGAAAGCACGTTTGCCAAACAGATCGCGATGATTGAAGCCGGTTTGCTTCCGCCTGTTCTGAAAGTAGGAAACTTGGATTCTTTACGGACATTTGCCGACGTTCGCGATGCGGTACGTGCTTATTTCATGCTGGTAACGGTCAATCCTGTTGCGGGTCAGTATTACAACATCGGCGGGGCTTACACCTGCAAAGTCGGAGAAATGCTGAACTTCCTGTTGTCGCTGTCCCCGATGAAAGATCAAATCAAGATCGAAGTCGATCCCGAACGTCTGCGTCCGATCGATGCGGACCTGCAGATTCCCGATACGCGTAAATTCACGGCGCATACGGGCTGGAAGCCTGAAATCAGTTTTGAGCAAACGATGACGGATTTACTGAATTACTGGCGCGACCGCATCAAGCACGGTGAAAAATTTTTACAGCGTTAAGAGGTTAGAAAAAATGACGACAGACGTTAAACAAGCGATTTCACAAATCAGCGACAATTTTGACAAATTGGGCGAAATGAGCGGCACGATCGAGGCTATCGCCGCGTTATGGATCAAAGCCATCGAAAACGGGCACAAAGTCATTTTCTGCGGCAACGGCGGTTCCGCGGCGGATTCCCAGCATTTATCGGCGGAGTTGATGGGACGGTATAAGATCGACCGTAATCCGATGCCGGCGATGAGCCTGACAACGGACACGTCCGCTTTGACGGCGATCGGCAACGACTACGGCTATGAAAAAGTCTTTTCCCGTCCGTTGAAAGGCATCGGATTTAAAGGCGACGTTCTGGTTGGCATATCGACTTCCGGCAATTCAAAGAACGTGTTGGACGCTTTTGCCGTCGCCAGGGAAAAAGGCATCGCTACGGTTGCCTTTACCGGCGCGAAAGGCGGCAAAATGAAAGATGTCGCCGATATTACGTTGAACGTGCCTTCGGATATTACAAACAACATTCAGGAAATGCATATCGCCTGCGGACATATCATCTGCGGCTTGGTTGAAGAACACTTTTTCGGGGAAAAAGCATGATTATCACGCGCACTCCTTACCGTGTTTCTTTTTTCGGCGGCGGAACGGACTATCACACATGGTATCAGGAACACGGCGGACGGGTCGTATCCACGACAATCAACCATTACAACTACATCAGTTGCCGGTATTTGCCGCCGTTTCACGCGGATATGAAAAACAGGATTGTCTGGCGGGAATTGGAACAGCCTGAAACATTCGAAGAAATTCATCACAATGCCGTGCGCGGCGCATTGATTCATTATCAAGTCCCGCACGGGGTCGAAATCAGCAACCAATGCGACTTGCCCGCCCGTTCCGGTTTGGGATCAAGTTCGTCTTTCTGTGCCGGATTGATTAAAGGCATTAAAGCTCTGCAAGGTGAAATGCTGTCCAAGTACGCTCTGGCGAAGGAAACGATCAATCTGGAACGC
Source organism: uncultured Alphaproteobacteria bacterium (assembly GCA_937912005.1). Taxonomy (GTDB): domain Bacteria; phylum Pseudomonadota; class Alphaproteobacteria; order CAAGCB01; family CAG-977; genus UBA11549. Next base: position 11,380 of record CALDOX010000040.1, on the reverse strand, counting down.
AACGTTCTGCATGAAAATGTCGGTATTCAGGATCAGATTGCGGCGGTATACGGCGGGTTGAACCTGATTCACATAAAACCGAACGGCGAATTCAAGGTTGAACCGGTGATTATTTCCGAAGCACGCAAAAAGCTGTTCAACGACCACCTGCTGTTGTTCTTTACGGGCGTTTCCCGCACAGCCTCTGAAATCTGCAAAAAGCAGATCGAAACAACCAAAGACAAAACGGCGCAGTTGTCCCGTATGATGGAAATGGTCCCCGAAGCGTGTCAAATCTTGTCTTCGGAAAGTGCGGATTTGAACGATTTCGGAAAAATGTTGCATGAAACGTGGATGCTGAAGCGGTCGCTGACGGATCAGATTTCCAATTCTTTGGTGGACGAGATTTACGATACGGCGTTGGCGAACGGCGCGATCGGCGGCAAGCTTTTAGGTGCCGGCGGCGGCGGTTTCATGTTGTTTTTCGCACCGCCGGAAATGCACCGCGGCATCAAAAAGTCGTTGCGGAATCTGATGCACGTTCCGTTCAAGTTTGACGATCAAGGGTGCCAAATCATTTTGTACGCGCCGAAAACATATAAAGATTCGGCTTATGAAAAGCTGGACTACATTCATATGCAGAACCAAACCGGAGAAATCAAACTGAAGCCATGAACATCGTGATTTTAGCCGGAGGATTCGGCACGCGTTTACAATCTGTCGTTAAAGACGTCCCCAAACCGATGGCGGACATTGACGGCTCGCCGTTTTTGGAATTGCTGATACGGGAGGTTTTGTTTTGCGATCCCGAACGGATTGTGTTGTGCGTGTCGTATTTAAAGGAAGTCATCGAAAAGCATTTCGGCGATAATTTTCTGGGCGTTCCGGTTCTTTATTCGGAAGAAACGGAACCGCTCGGCACCGGCGGAGCGATCAAGCGGGCTTTTGATTTGTACGGTTTGGACGAAGCCGTCGTTTTAAACGGGGATACTTACGTTCAAACGGATTATCAGGCTTTTATCGAGAAATGTGCGAATGAAAAACTGGCGGTCGTGTTGAAACACGTTGACAACGCAAACCGTTACGGTCAGGTGCGGGTTGAAAACGGGCGCATCGTGTCGTTTTGCGAAAAAAATGCAGAACAGACTGCGGGATTGATCAATGCCGGCATATATAAAATCCGGCGGGATTTGTTTTCTTCCGATTTGCCGGAAAAATTTTCGTTTGAAAAAGATTTGCTGGAACCGGAAATCGGAAAGCTGAAACCGTTGTATGTTCAGGCGGACGATTATTTTATCGACATCGGCGTTCCCGAAAGCTATGCGCAGGCGCAGCGGGAATTGAAACAGGTGATTTTCGGGAAACCGTCTAAAAAAGCGTTATTCCTTGACCGTGACGGCGTGATCAACGAAGACAAACACCATTTGCATAAAATCGAGGACTGCGAATTTATGGACGGCATTTTCGATTTGTGTCGCGATTATAGGGACAAAGGCTTTGAAATCGTCGTTGTGACCAATCAGGCGGGCATTGCCAAGGGTATATACTCCGAAGCCGACTATTTCAAGCTGCGCGACTTCATACACGCGGAATTTGAACGGCAGGGCTGTCCGATTGCGGCGGAGTATTTCTGCCCGTATCACCCCGAAGGAAATGGAAAGTACAGACGCGCGTCGTTCTACCGCAAGCCGAACGCGGGCATGATTTTGCGCGCGGCAAAGGAGCTGAACATCGACTTGAAACAGTCCGTTTTAATCGGCGACGCGGAAACGGACATCACGGCGGCAAAAACGGCGGGCATAGGCAAAACGATCCGCCTGATTAACGAAAACAATATGCGCGGCGGCAAAGAAACTGCGGCGGATGAAGTAATAAAACTCACAAGATTAGTATAACAAGAAGAGAAAGGTACTAGATATGTTTGAAAATTTGAAAAATTTAATTGATTCCCATCAAATTATTTCGTTTGATATTTTTGATACATTAATTCTTAGAACCTATGACAAACCAATTGATTTGTTCAAACATATTGAAATTTCAATGAAAGTTAGTGGTTTTCAAATAAAACGCCAGCAAGCAGAATATACATCTCGGCAATATGAAATAAAAAATGGGTTTGATGAAACTGATATTGATAAAATTTACAACTTAATGCCAAAAGAATTGCAATATCTGAAAAATATTGAAATAGAGCAAGAATTAAAATGCTGTTTTCAGGATCAATATATGCACGATATATTCAATTATGCTATAAAAAACAATAAAAGAGTATTGATCGCATCTGATATGTATCTAAAAAAAGAAATCATTGAAAACATATTGAAAAAAAATGGATATGATGGATACGAAAAGCTGTTTCTTTCTTCGGATACAAAACACAGCAAAGCAAGCGGAAAAATGTTTGCAGACATATTGGAATACACAAAAACAAATCCTCAAAACATATTACACATTGGTGACAATCAAATAGGAGATTATAATATCCCGCAAAAAAAAGGTATAGATTGTTGGTTATATGATACAGCAAAACGAATCAATAGCCGTGCGATGCGTAGTTTTATTAAAGTTTTAAATCAACATTGCGATGACATCTCAATTTCTATTACAAAATCACTAATTTTAAATAAAAGTTTTCAAAATAAAGATATTTTTGAAAATTTTGGTTATAAATACGCAGGATTAATGTTAACCGGGTATTGTTCGTGGTTAAATGAAAAATTTTCACAGGACGCTTTCAATAAAATTATTTTTGCCTCTCGTGACGGATATATTCCAATGCAAATATTTAAGAAGTTTTATCCAGATTTTAAAACAGAATATTTTTATGCATCACGCCGTGCCTATTTGTTTGCAGGAATGGAGGATGTAAAAGCTATTTTAGAGTACTTGGTAGACCAAGCTGGAAATGGCTTAACGTTTGAAACTTACTGGAATTCGTTAAAAATAAGTGACAGACATTTGGAGAAAAAGTTTAAGAATTCTTTTTCTTGGAAAGATGCTATTAATGAAAAATCAAAAGAAGATATAAAAGAATTTTTTATAAAAAATGAAAATGATATTATTGCCTATGCAAAAAAAGAACGAGACGTTTCTATTAAATACTTTAAGACAAGTGGGCTGCTTGAAAATAAGGTTGCTCTGGTTGATATAGGATGGCGTGCTTCTATTCAAAAAAATATTTTGAATTGTATTAAATTATCCGGTAAAAAAAGCGACATCCATGGTTTTTATCTGGCAACACATCCTTTTAATCAAGGTGATTTGAGACTAACGCCATTTTTGATGAACCAAAATGTTCCTGCTAACATAGCTGAAATTATAAATCCTTTAATTGCTATCTTTGAGTTGATTTGCTCCGCACCTCATCTTGGCTGTGTAAAAATGGAAGAAAAAGGCGATAAAATCATTCCATTGTTTCAGCATAATAATGATATTGAGAAAAAAAGAATGGAGGCTACTGGAAAAATCTGTCAGGGAGTTTTGGAATTTGTGCAAGATTTTCAGAATATAACACAAAATCTGCCTATTTCTGTTTCCCCTTTGGCATCTGTGATTCCGTTTGTTCATTTTTTTGACAATTTATCTGATGAAGAAAAAAAAGAATTAAGTCAAATTGGATTTGTAATAGGTGTGGGTGATTGTGAAAACTACAACCCATTAATAGAGTATGCAGATAAAGAACATACTATAGGTGTTGTGTATACATGGCCTGGCGCAGAACCTAATGCGGAAGCTGAATTTTTATATAGACTCCTTTCAACAAAAATAGATAATTTTAAAATAGTTCCTATTTCAGTTAGTGGATTTATCTTAAATAATAAATTGCAACTTACAACAAAAAAATTAACAGACAATTGTTTCAATTTTATAATTTCAATACATTATGAAGACGTAAAGATGTTGGATAACTTCTATTATCATACCGTATGGAACCCACCTGAAAATACTCTACAATATGCGCAATACCCATTTTTAATGGAAAAAATCATTTCAAATGATGATTTCTTGATTTACGATGACGGAGGAATGTCAAATCATTTAAAAGCAATGTTGATTGATTCTCCGCGCAATTTAAACGGGGCTTCTTCGTTAACTGCCAGTTTTCCAGCCTCTGCAGCGATAAAACCTGAGGCGGGAAACATTTCTTTATTTTATTGCGGTATAAATTGGGAAAAAATGATTGGCATACAACCAAGGCACGAAGGCTTGTTTAGGTTGTTGGATCAATATTGTGATGTTTGTCTTTACGGACCTTCGGAAGCATGGATGGATTATCAATCATATAAAGGAAAAATTCCCTTTGATGGCTTTTCATTGATTAAGGAAGCGCATAAATGCGGAGTTGTTTTAGCATTGTCATCGGATTTTCACTACCGAGCAGGAGCGGCTACAAATCGTGTTTATGAGGGATGCGCGGCAGGAGCTGTGATTATATCTGATAAAAACCGTTTTATTAGAAAGCATTTTGGAGATTCTATTCTGTATATTGATTTTGATAAAGAAAATCCGCAAAAAATGTTCAATCAAATCAAAGAACATTTGGATTGGATAAGAAATAATCCCAAAGAAGCTCTCGATTTGGCTAAAAAATCTCAAGAAATATTTCTTGAAAAATTTACGCTTGAAAAACAATTAAGCAAAATCATAGAAAATCACGAGAAACGCAAGAAAGCTGTTGTCGAAGCTTTGTATTCACGCAATCCTAAAACAAAAACCTTGGCAGTTCTTTTTGTAGATTCGGTTGATTTCGATGATTCTGATGAAGAAATTATAGAAAATGCTCTTCGAAATATCGACAAACAAATCGAAAAAAATATTACTCTTGTGATATGTTGCAATGAAAGGAACACATGTAAGATCAATGCTATTATTGATTCTAGTGATAAATTCATTAAGAGTACTGTTTTCCCGTTTAAAATATACGATGAATGCAGTTATAAATGGATTTCACGTTGTCAAATGTTGCGCTATGCGGTGAATAATATAGAACATGATTATTTATGTGTTCTTGATGGTCATGATGTCTTGTTTACCGATCACATTACAACCTTAAAACGAGTGTTGGAAGACAAGCCAGATACGGCAGTTGCTTATAGTGGAACAGTCTTAGATTCATTGGATTCAAATCGTTATCATGTTTTGAATGGCTATATATCATCTTGTGATTTTTTCGATGGTGTTTATCCGAATTCAGCCCCAAATATTTGTTCCAATTTTCTAATCAGAGCTGATATTGAAAAATATCTTACAGAAGATATTTGCTGTTACATTGATGGAAAAGAGGTGCCGTTACTTCTCAATATGGCTCTTTTTAGAGGAAGAAAAAAATTTGAATACTCAAAACGAACGACGTGCGGATATTCCGAGTGGATAAACATGAAAAAAAATCCGCAAACAATGTCTGACAATAAACAGATCAATTTTATACACGGATTAGTGCATTTTGAGTATGAAAAATATCTTGCAGAGCATAATGTAGAAAAATCATTATGGGGCACTATTCAATCAAATAATAGTAGTCAAATTAAAGATGAAGATTTAATGAAATTTATGTTGAAGTTTCATCTTTTTAAACTGAGAATTAATCGATTGTTATTGTGGTTGCGACGCCTTGTCGAATTCAGAAAAAAGAAAAGACAAAAGATTAAGGAAAAACTGAAAATCATTAAAACACGAATAAAAAGAGTAAAACAAAAGAAAAAGGAATGCGGATTATGTATTTAATCGTCGGCGCCAGCGGATATTTAGGCCGCTACTGCATTAAAAACGTTTTGGAAAACACGGATGAAACTGTTCTGGCGACATATTCCGAAGCCGGAAAACCGGTATTTACCGATCCGCGTATCGAATGGCAGGCGTTGGACGTTTGCAGCGTCGATGCCTTGAAAGCGTTATCCGCCCGCGTCGATGAAACGACGAAAATCATTTATCTGGCGGCGTTCCACCACCCCGACAAAGTCGAGGAATTTCCCGAATTGGCGTGGAACATCAACATTGTCGCTTTGGCAAACGCCGTCAACAGTTTCCATAACGCGAAATGTTTGTATTACTCTTCAACCGATACTGTGTACGGTGAAGGTTCGAAAGACCGCAAATTCGTCGAAACGGATCCCTATGCCTCTGTCAATTTATACGGAAGGCACAAGGCGTTGGCAGAACAGATTTGCCTGACAAAGGGCTTTAATGTCGTGCGCTTCCCGTTTATTTTCGGGCCTTCGCTGGTTGAAGGAAGACCGCATTTCTTTGACAATATCAAAGCCGATCTTGAATCGGGAAAAACCGTTGAAATGTTTTCCGATTCCTACCGTTCGACGCTCAGTTTCAATCAATGCGCGTATTATCTGGTCGCTTTGATTGAAAAGTTCGGCGCGTGTCCCGAAAAAGTCGTCAACATCGCCGGCGACGACGTGATGAGCAAATACGATGCCGCCATTGCTTTGGCGGATAAATACGGGCTGGACAAATCGTTGATCAAGCCGGTGTCCGTTACGCAAAACACGGGCATTTTCAAAGCTAAACGCGCCGCCAGCGGCACTTTGGACAACAGCAAACTAAAATCCCTGCTGAACATCAAAGAAATTCATCTGGAGGTATAAATGCTGATCGAATTCATCAAACCCGATTTTGAATTTGCCGACGATCGCGGCACGTTGACGCAGTTGGTACATCAAGGATGGAACCAAGTGAACTATATCACCTCGGTTGCCGGAGCTTTTCGCGGCGACCACTATCACCGGCAAAACAAAGAAGCCTTTTACGTCGTTTCCGGCGCGTTCAAACTGCGCTTAACCCACTTGGAAACGCGCGAAACCGCCGAATACGACATCAAAGCGGGCGATTTTTTCATCATTTACCCGAAAGTCGTTCACAGCTTTGATTTTACGGAAAAAACAACTCTGATTTCCATGTACGACAACGGTGTTGAATTGCCCGACGGAACAAAGGATATTTTGAAATGAAAAATGTCCCCTCTCGCCAAAACGGCAGGAGGGGGCGTTTTTTATTCTTGCGTTGTTTCCAAAACCGGAACGGGCGGCAAAGGAGGAAGATCTTCTAAAATTAACACCTCCTTATCCATTGTCAGTTTTTTTCCTGTTTCATTTGCTTCCGCCGCTTTTTCTGCATATTCGAACGGGTGCTTTTGCGCGTATTCCTGTAAAGTCATCTTATTCTCCTTTTCTCAATATCCGACAGCACGCCACGTAAAACCACGTGAATCAACCGTTCCCGCATGCCCGCGCGTATATACGGTCGCATGTGTCAGCGATGCGGCGTGCGTCGTTGCAAAATAGTTGTATCCGTCGCCGCGAGTGTAAACGCTGACATCGGCAATCAGTGTGTAGTCAGCCGTATACGGCTTTAATAGTGCCAATCCATAATCAACGTTGGCGATACCTTCAACGGCGTATCCGCCCTGTTCGATAAAGCCGTCCGACCAAACGCGATACCAGCTTGACCCGCTGCGCCATGTTTCAACCAAATAAGGGCGGGTGCAATTGCTTAAATCCGTGTTTGCCTTTGTCCCAAGCATTGCCGCCGTGTTTGTTTCCGATGTCGCGGCGTTCGTCGCGCTGTTTGCGGCGGCTCTTGCCTGCTCTGTCGTAGAAATCAGAAGCGCATTTGTCTCCGATTCCAGCATACTTGCGTTCGCAACGGATTTGGTGCAGTCCGATACCGCTTTTCTGATACTGGGAATCAAACTGTCAGCCGCCGTGTCGTCGAAAATATCCACTGTTACGGCGCGCGCGGATTTTTCCGCCAGCTGTTGCACCTGCATCGTCAGCTTGTCAAAATTGCGTTCCAGCGTTTCAGCGGGCAAAATCTCGTTTTCCCGATAATCCGTTTCCTGCGTCAACGGAACTTCTCGCATAATCACGATTTGCGCATTTTCCGCCGGAGCCGTTGCAAAAACCATGTTTCCGCCCGAAACCGTCCAATCCGTCCGTTCCGTTTGAATATCATTCAATAACTGCCATACCTTTAAATGCTCCTCTTCCAAAAAAGGAAACGGGATTGCAAATGTTGTCGCAATCCCGTTCCCGATATAAGCCACTTTGTTTGTCGTTGTACTTACCGTCATTTTTACCTCAATAAAAAAGCAGGGAAAATCCCTGCCTGACTATAAATACATTTTTTTAGCACATCACATATTGTTATTATTTTTATCAAAGAGTCAAGTTTTTTTATTTTTCCTTTTTAACGCCGATTTTTTTATCAGTCATATCGCGTTTAAACGATAAATGGTTTAAGCCTTGAAATAGACTATCGTTCGAGCCTTTCCTTTTCGTATGATTAAACTGTTTTGTTCCAGTTTTTTTAACGCTTTGATGACAGTGGATTGGGAAAATCGGGTTTTATCCTGTATTTCTTTTCTGGTATGGAATTTTCCTGCTTCAACGCTATTAAGAATGGTCATATCCGTCGAACTCAAAGCCTGATCCATATCATTTTTTGTGCGTACGTTTATGTTCGGCAGAACAATCTTAAAAGCGTTGTCGGTTATTTCAAATACGGGTTTTTGAATGGTCTTTGAATAGGCTTCTTTGATTTTGAGAATTCCCGTTCCATACGCTTCAATCAATCGCAACCGATAAAAAACATTTGCTAATTTGGAATTCCGAGGTTGAGAAATTCCGAGGAATATATCTTCTTTTTTCAGCCCTTTTACTAATCCTCCGATGGAAACAAATTCGATTCTGTCGTCAAAAACGCTGATCAAAATAGGGCCACTAAAAGCATAATCCCTATGAACAACGCAATTTAATAAGGCTTCTCTGAGAGCTTCCTTCGGATAATCGAATCTGTCCGTTCTTTCCAGTCCCGAAAATTCCGAGCGTACTCTGTTGGATTTATCGATAAACTCATACGCTTCTTCAACTTGTTTCAAGACCGAGCTGTTTATTTCTCTTCTGTCCCGAAAATCATTTTTGCTTTCTCCATCAAAAACAGCCAGTTTAATCGAATAAGGGTTTTGATCGGACAACAGCAAAGCCAAAACCGTGTATGTTCCGTCTTTATCAATCAATCCGAGAGATTTCTTCTGAGAATTTCCGAATTTAACATCTTTTCGCTTGAAGTATTCGGTAGCCTCTTCAAAACTGAGGTCTTGGTTTAAAGAACGTTCCGTTTCAAAGGACTGAGCGTTTTCTCTGATCGTTTCAACGATAAAGGCTTCTGATGCGGGTATGCTGGAAGAGCCATGCCGAATATAAACACCTTCGGGACGAAGACCTTTCGTAGCCAAATAATAAGGTCTTGCTGTTCCTCTTTGAACTCGAACGATAATAATGTTTTTTCCATCGCGGTTTTCTACGGAAATCTTTGTTAAAGAAATGACATCGGGACGAATGGAGTCGCGTAGGGAACTGGTGATTTGCAAAACTGTTTTGTCTGTGTCGGCTATTCCGGAAACGGAACCGTCATCATTGATGCCGATGTATAAAGTACCGCCTTCGGTATTGGCAAAAGCGACGATTGTTTTTTTGATTTCGTCCGTGTATTCACGTTTAAATTCGGTCTTTATGTTTTCTTTCATGGTTTTCTCCAGCATCGGATGTATTAGATAATATCAGATAAATATCAGATTATCAAGAGAGTATAGAAAAGGACTGAAGGGAAGCTCCCTTTAATGATAAGGAGGCTTTCTGATATGAACTCGAAACCAGATAGACGGACGAATTATAAATCAATAAATATTACCGTTCGGTAAGATTTTCTGCAAAAACATACTTCTGATACAATAATCTTATCGTTCGGTAAGATTTTATTTGATGTTTAGATGAAAATCGTGATAATCTTACCGAGAGGTAAGAAAAATGATGATACAAAACGCGAAAAACTTCGGCGAAGCCGTCAGAAAATGTAGAAAGAAGCAAGGGTTGACTCAAGTCCAACTGTCCGCCATGAGCAACGTCAGTCCTCGATTTATCGGTGAACTGGAACGGGGAAAGCCGACCATTGAATTGGAAAAGGCTCTTTCGGTCGCGTGGATGTTGGGTCTTAATCTGAACACGCGGGATAAGGAATAACCCATGTCCGATTCATTGAAGGTATATCTTTACGGACGGCAAATCGGCACTTTGTCGGAAGACGCTCTCGGTCATTTGGAGTTTCGGTATGACGAGGGGGCTTATCCTTTATCGGTCAGAATGCCTGTTCGCAAAGAAACATACGATCAGATGTATGCCGAACCGTTTTTTGATAACCTGACGCCGGAAGGGGACGCGTTAAATCTGATTGCGAAGAAGTTTCATATTTCCGAAGAAAACACGTTCTCTGTCTTGAAACAAATCGGCGGAGATTGCGCCGGAGCGGTTTCTTTGTATTCCGGCAAAGCTCATTCTCATATAGACCGTCCGTTAAAGAAAATCGGTCATGAATTGTTATCGAAGATTATTGATGAACTGCCGACCAATCCTTTGCTGACGGGAATGGATAACGCGCCGCGTTTATCGTTGGCCGGAGCGCAGTCCAAATTTGCCGTTTTTAAAGGAACTGACGGGAAATATTATCGTTCCGATGACGAACACCCGACAACACATATCATAAAAATCGCCAATAAGTACTTTAACGGACTTTTGGAAAACGAACTGTTCTGTATGACATTGGCAAAAAAAATCTTTAAAGACGCGATTGATGTCCGTCTGGATTCGGTTGACGGGCAAAAGTTTCTGGAAATCCGGAGATTTGATCGAAAGGCTGTTGACGGTCGGATCGAGCGCGTTCATCAGGAGGATTTCTGTCAGGTGCTTGGGTGCTTAAGTCGGCGGAAATATCAATCGGACGGTAGCCCGAAGCTTTCGCAAATATACAATGCCGTCAAAGAGTATTCGGCTCAGAAAGCGTTTGACGGGTATAAATTGATACAGCTTCTTGTTTTCAATTATCTGATCGGGAATACGGACGCGCACGCCAAGAACTTTTCCTTTGTGCATACGGATAAAAACAACACGGTCGTTTTATCGCCCGCCTATGATTTGGTGGCGGTTGACATCTATCCCAAAAAGACGGTCAGTCATCAAATCGCGATGACGATAAACGGCAAAGGAACGTATGCGTCACTTTACCGGAAGGATTGGGAAGCTCTTTTCGCACAACTGAATTTGAACGCGACAAGCATGATGAAAGAAATGCAAAAGACTTTTTCGCATATTGTCGATGATGGACGGAAACTGGCGGATATCCTTGATAAAGACGCTTTAACATCTTCGGATGTTTATGAAAAGATACTGAAGAACATCGAAAACAGATACAAAATTCTGTTTGAGTAAAAGTATGATGAGATAATCAACGGGTACCCCACCAATAAGCACGCTTTACAAGACATCGTAGACAATATAATATACTAAAAGTTGCTAATGCGACTGCTAATAAAACTGCTAATGAAATTGCTAATAAAACC
>CALDOX010000039.1:0-39859 GCA_937912005.1 uncultured Alphaproteobacteria bacterium | reverse complement strand
CAACGTATTCGTATTCGACGGCTTCTTCTGCGGCGGGCGTTTCAGCAGCCGGAGCTTCAACGTATTCGTATTCGACGGCTTCTTCTGCGGCGGGCGTTTCAGCAGCCGGAGCCTCGACATATTCGTATTCGACAGCCTCTTCCGCAACGGGCGTTTCAGCAGCCGGAGCTTCAACGTATTCGTATTCTATTTCCTGATCTTCAGGAACTTCTACATATTCATATTCTGCTTCCTGACCTTCAGGGACTTCTACATATTCATATTCGACTTGTTCTTCAGCGGCCGGTGTGTTTGGCTGTTCTGGCATAAATAAATGCTCCCAAATGAAAAAATATTTTAAGCATTTTCCTAGAAAATGATTTAAGAAACAAGCTTAAAACAAAAAAAGGCGGAAAAATCCGCCTTTTTTTCGTGATTTTAATTCCTTAAACAGGTTTCCAAATTTCTTCGGAACGTTCAAAACGCAACGAAAGCAAGCTTAATTCGGAAACAAATTCCTTCGGCAGACGTTGCTGTTCAACGAACGGACGGAAATATTTAGCCTGATCTTCCGTATCCTTTAAGCCTTCCGCTTTGTCAATGGACATCAAGTCTTTGAATTTTTCTTCTGTAAAGTCCAAACCCGTCATATCCAGATCTTTGTAATACGGCATTAAACCGACAGGACCTTCCTGTGCGCCGACGCGGTCATGAACGCGGTCAATGATCCATTTCAGAACGCGCATATTGTCGCCGTAACCCGGCCACATAAAGTGTCCGTTTTCATCTTTGCGGAACCAGTTGACACGGAAAATCTTCGGCGCTTTCGGAGCCAAACGCTTCATTTCCAGCCAATGCGACCAGTAATCGGCCATGTTGTAACCGCAGAACGGCAGCATTGCGAACGGATCGCGGCGGATACCGCCGGCACCTTCGGCCGCAGCGGTTTTTTCGGATCCCATTGTCGCGGCTAAATAGACGCCGTGGCTCCAGTTAAACGACTGGTAAACCAGCGGTGTGTTATGAGCCAAACGGCCGCCGAAAATAAACGCGGAAATGGGCACGCCTTCCGGATTTTCCCAATCGGGATCGATTGTCGGGCACTGACGCGCCGGTGCCGTAAAGCGGGAATTCGGATGCGCCGCCGGTGTTTCCGAAGCGGGCGTCCAATCGTTGCCTTTCCAGTCGATCAGATGAGCGGGCTTTTCATCTGTCAGACCTTCCCACCACACATCGCCGTCATCGGTCAACGCGACGTTTGTAAAGATCGTGTTCGCGCGGCAGGACTGAATCGCATTGTAGTTCGTTTTTTCGGATGTGCCCGGAGCGACTCCGAAGAAGCCGGCTTCGGGGTTAATCGCATACAAACGACCGTCTTTTCCCGGTTTGATCCAAGCGATATCGTCGCCGACCGTCCAGACTTTCCAGCCTTTGAATGAAGCGGGCGGAATCAACATGGCCAGGTTCGTTTTGCCGCAGGCACTCGGGAAAGCGGCGGAAACGTATGTTTTTTCACCCTGCGGGTTTTCAATGCCGACAATCAGCATATGTTCGGCCAGCCAGCCTTCGTCACGCGCCTGAACGGTCGCGATACGCAAAGCCAGACATTTTTTGCCTAACAGAGCGTTGCCGCCGTAACCGGAACCGAACGACCAGATTTCGCGCGCTTCGGGGAAGTGGGTGATGTAAGTGTTTTCAGGATTGCACGGCCAGGCCACATCTTCTTTGCCGTTATCCAAAGGCATGCCGACGGAGTGCATGCAGGGAACAAAGGCGCCGTCTTTGCCCATAATATCCAGAACTTTCTGACCGGTGCGCGCCATGATCGCCATATTGACGACCACATACGGCGAATCGGTGATTTCAACGCCGATTTTTGAAATATGAGAACCGAGCGGCCCCATCGAGAACGGAATGACATACATTGTTCTGCCATGCATGCAGCCTTTGAACAGCGAGTTCAGCTTTTCCTTCATTTCTTTCGGATTTGCCCAGTTGTTCGTCGGACCGGCATCAATTTCGCGTTCCGAGCAGATAAAAGTGCGCGCTTCGACACGGGCAACGTCAGACGGATTCGAACGGGCCAGATAACTGTTCGGGCGCTTTTGTTCGTTCAATTTGATAAAAGTGCCTTTCTTAACCAATAAATTGCACAAAGCGTCATTTTCTTCTTTGGATCCGTCGCACCAATGAACGGCGTCGGGCTGGCACAGCTCAGCCATTTTTTCAACCCAGGAAATCAGTTTTTCATTCTGGGTTTTTTCAGGCGTATAATTTGTCTGCATTACGTTACCTCTATTCTAAAAACAAAGAATCACTATTGATTCGGAACACAAAGAGTGTACTCGAATTTAAAGAAAAGAGATAGTCTTTTTAAATAAATCGGACAAGATTTTAAATCGGGAAAACCATAACGACCTTTAAACCGCCCAAGGCGCTGTCTTCCATATAAATTTTCCCGCCATGCGCCGTAACGATATCCCGGGTGATGGTTAAACCCAGACCGATGCCGCCTGTTTCGGAATTGCGCGATTCGTCCAATCGGAAAAAGGCTTTGAACACGTCTTCCCGTTTTTCTTCGGGAATGCCGGGACCGTTGTCTTCCACCGCGATTTTCAGCAGCTTGTCGGAAACGGCCATTGAAACGTTGATTTGTGTGCCGTAACGGCCGGCATTTGTCACCAGATTCCACAAACATCGTTTAAAATCATTCCGGCGGATGTCCATGACAACGCAGTCCGGGCTGTCGAATTGAACGGGCAGGCCGTTTTTCCGCAATCCGTCGATTGTGTCCGAAATTAATTGACGGATATCCGTCGTTTGGGTTTTTTCCTTATCGCCGCCGCGGGCAAAATCCAGATAACCGTTAACCATATGTTCCATTTCCGAAACATCTTCGATCAGGTTTTCAATGTCGTCATTTTTATCCATCATTGCCAGCTGCAGGCGCATACGAGTCAGCGGCGTTCTCAGATCATGAGAAACGCCGGCCAGCATGCGGGTGCGTTCTTCGATATGGCGGCGGATGCGGTCGCGCATTTGCAGAAAAGACAGGGCGGCTTGCCGGACTTCGGCGGCGCCTTCGGGCTTGAATCCGTCAACATCGCGCCCCAATCCGAAATTTTTGGTCGCTTCCGCCAATCGTAAAATGGGCCGGATCTGATTGCGCAAAAACAAAATGGCGATTCCCGTGAACAGCAGCGATGAAAATAGCGCCCAAAAAGCGAAAACATACGTTGTGGTGGAAAAGAATTTTTTGTAAGGCAGCAGAACCTGAACCGTATAATCGGGCGGATAGAATGTGATAAGAACGCGCCGTTCTTCGGGCAGATCGCTTAATGTGAAAACAAGCCCGATAGCTTTTAAAGCGGGAATCAGTTCAGCTGTTTTATTGTTGGGTTTCAGACGGATATTTTGTGGTTGTTCCTGGGCATCCGTAAAACGAATGTCCAATCCGATTGATTTTTTAATTTCATTGAGGATGATTTCCCGATCTTCCGGATGAGGAAAAATATTATATAAAGCGATTACGCTTTTGATGTCGGCGGCGACTCCCAAAGCCAGTCTCCGGCTGACGTTTTGCCAGTGGTTATCATAAAACAGAATGCCGCTGACCGATTGAATCAAAACGACGGGCAGAACCAGAATCAAAATTGACCGCGGCAGCAGTCGGCGCGGCAATAAACGCAGACGGAAATAACGGAAAATTTCTTTGAAAGATGTCATGGAATCCCTCCTTTAATCGGGAATCAGGGAATAACCTTTTCCGCGGATTGTTTGAATGTATCGCGGAGCGCTTGCGTCGGGTTCGATTTTGCGGCGCAGACGGGTAATTTGAACGTCTATTGTTCTCAGGTTCGTTTCGTTGCCTGTCTGACGCGCCAGATCATCACGGGAAATTTCTTGTCCGGCGCGTTCGGCCAGAAGCTGCAGCAGAGCCGCTTCGGCCGCCGGCAGACGAAGCCTTTCTTCGCCGCGGTACAACACATGCTCGTCCAAATCATAGCGATGGATTCCGAATTTGATTTCCGCTTTTTGTTTTTCGGGCGGTTTGCTCATCACACGGCGCAGGATGCTGTTGATTCTTAAAAGCAATTCACGCGGTTCAAACGGTTTGGGCAAGTAATCGTCCGCTCCCGATTCCAATCCCGAGATACGATCATCCGCTTCGCCCATAGCCGTTAAGATTAAAACGGGAACCGGTTGGCCGTCGGCACGCAGCCGTTTTGTGAAATCAATACCTGATTCGCCGGGCATCATTACATCAACGACCAGCAAATCGAAAACGTACCATGACATCATTTCGTCCGCTTCCGCCGTATTTGCGGCGGAAAAAACGCGAAACCCGTTTTCCGACAGATATTTCTGCAGCAGTTTGCGCAGACGCGTATCGTCATCAATAACAAGAATCAGCGGTGTGTTTAAAGAACGTTCTTTTCCCGAATCCATTTTTCTTCCTTCTATTCTCTGCCGTGCAGAATACGGCGGTATGATAAGGCTTCAGCGATATGAGATTGTGTAATTTCATCCTGTCCGGCTAAATCGGCGATGGTTCTGGCAACCCGCAGCACACGATGATAACCCCGGGCTGACAGACGCATTTTTTCGGCGGCTTTAACCAGTAAGTCCGATGCTTGAGCGCCGAGCCGAACTGTTTGTTCCAAAACAGAACCTGATGCCTGCGCGTTTTTCATAATCGCCGAATCCAGTCGTTCATAACGGCGTTTTTGCCGTTCCAAAGCTTCCGCGACACGGGCGGCAATTACAGCGGAACTTTCACCTTCCTGTGCTTTGGCCAAGTCCCAGGGGGCAACGGCAGGGACTTCAATATGCAGGTCTATTCTGTCGAATAAGGGGCCGGAGATGCGTGCCTGATAATCTTCGCCGCATTTAGGGGCGCGGGAACATTCCTGGCCGGCAACGCCCAGATATCCGCATCGGCAAGGATTCATTGCCGCAATCAGTTGAAAATGTGCCGGATAAGTTACATGCATGCTGACCCTGGCAACCGATACTTCGCCCGTTTCCAGCGGCTGCCGCAAAGAATCCAAGGCGACGCGCGAAAATTCGGGCAGTTCGTCTAAAAATAAAACGCCGTTATGCGCCAATGAAATTTCACCGGGTTTCGCTTTTTGTCCGCCGCCGATCAATGCCGGCATAGAGGCCGAATGGTGCGGCGCGCGGAAAGGTCTTTGCGTGATCAGGTTTCCGTCCCGCAGCAAACCCGCGACGGAATGAATCATGCTGACTTCCAAAATTTCTTTGGTCGTCAAAGGCGGCAATAATCCCGGAATCCTTTGCGCCAACATGGATTTTCCGGATCCGGGAGGGCCGATCATCAAAAGATTGTGTCCGCCGGCAGCCGCTATTTCAGCAGCTCGCTTTGCGTTTTCCTGTCCTTTTATTTCTTTCATATCAAGTATGGAAGAGGCGGCTTGAATTTGTCCCGGAACAGGCGGAGGCAGAGTTTTTCCTTCTTTGAAGCATAAAACCAATTCTGAAAGCGTTGTCGGAGCAATGATTTCCTGATTGCCCGACCACGCGGCTTCCGGTCCCTGGACAAAGGGACAAACAAAACCCGCGTTTTCCGCAGTGGCGGCAACGGCGGCCGGCAAAACGCCGGCGACCGGAGCGATTCGGCCGTCCAGTCCCAATTCGCCCATTACCCATAATTTTTCGAAAGAGTCGTTTGAAAAGATTCCCATTGCGCACAGCAAGCCGACCGCGATCGGCAGATCGAAATGCGATCCTTCTTTAATGACGTCGGCAGGCGCTAAATTAACGGTGATTCGTTTGGCCGGCAAAGCCAATCCGACAGAACCGAGCGCGGCGCGAACCCGTTCGCGGCTTTCGCCGACGGCTTTGTCCGGCAATCCGACAATCGTAAAAGCGGGCAGGCCGTTGGCAATATGCACTTCCGTCGTAATCGGCAGAACGTCTATGCCTTGAAAGGCGACTGTGGAAATGCGGGCGACCATCTTGTTTCTACCAACGGGGGATATTCTGGTGATCCCGATAACGTCTGGGAGGGTAAGACCCTTTTTGCAGCATATCGTCCTTGCCGGGAAAAACGGATTTATCGGTTAATCTGACAAAGCCTATTTCCTCCAGTTCCGCGGCACAGACGGCGGCGGAAACGTATTCGTCCGATTCGCAATAGAAAACCTCGCGCGTAACGGGCTGCTGCAGAATGACCGTATCATTATTACCGGGAACGATAATGCGCGTACATCCCCCCAGAACAGAGAGTAAAATCAGGAAAAAAGCGTTTTTTTTCATTGTAATGACCACATAAGTTGTCGTTTCGTTAAAAAATATTGTCATAAAAATTGATTAAAAACAAACTAACATATAATATCTTGGCGTTTAAAGCAAATCGGGAGGATGGCCTCTGATGTCTGATAAGGGTAAAGACGGTATTGAAAAGGGGGGCTTTTATACAGCGCTCTCCTATGATGAAATGATCGGAAAAGACGGGGCCTTGTCCAAGGCATATGCTCTTTACGGCAAATGGCTGAACTCTCAGCCGCCCGAGATATTGGAACAACGCAATACGCAGGCGGATCTTTTGTTCCGTCGTATGGGAATTACATTTGCGGTATATGGCGAACAAACAGGCGTGGAACGCCTGATTCCGTTTGATCCGATTCCCCGCATTATTTCTTCCGCCGAGTGGGAAAAGCTGAACGCCGGCATTTGTCAGCGAGTCAAAGCATTAAATCGCTTTTTGGAAGATGTTTACGGCGAACGCGATATTTTAAAAGCCGGTCTTATCCCGCAGGATCTGATATTGCAGAATTCGGAATACAGAAAAGAAGTCGAAGGCTTTACACCGCCGAACAAAGTGCACACGCATATTTCCGGCATTGATATCGTTCGCACGGGGCCGGAAGATTTTTTTGTGTTGGAAGACAATATGCGCTGTCCGTCCGGTGTGTCTTATATGTTGGAAGACCGCGAAGTGATGATGCGTTTGTTTCCCGATCTGTTCAAGGAATACAAAGTCTTGCCCGTCAATCACTATCCGCAGGAATTAAAGAAAACGCTGGCGGCTTCCGCGCCGGAAGGAATCGATAATCCCCGCTCCGTTGTATTTACGCCAGGGATTTACAACAGCGCTTATTTCGAGCATGCTTTTTTGGCGTCGGAAATGGGCGTTGAACTGGTGACGGGACAAGATCTGTTTGTTGATTCGGACGACTGCGTCTATATGCGCACGATTGAAGGGCCGGCTAAAGTCGATGTGATTTACCGCCGTATTGACGACGCTTTCCTTGACCCCGAAGTGTTCCGCAAGGACTCTCTGCTGGGATGTCCGGGATTGTTCCGTGCGGCGATGAAAAAGAACGTGACGTTGGTCAACGCGATCGGAAACGGGGTGGGGGACGATAAATCCGTTTATCCGTATGTGCCGCAAATGATCGAATTTTATTTGGGCGAAAAGCCGATCTTGTCCAATGTGCCGACCTATACGCTTGCCAAGCCGGACGACTGCAAATACGTTTTGGAACATATAGGCGAATTGGTCATTAAGGAAACGCACGGTTCGGGCGGATACGGCATGCTGATCGGCCCCAAAGCGACAAAAGCCGAAATTGAAACGTTTAAAGAAAAAATCAAAGAACATCCCGATCATTATATCGCTCAGCCGACTTTGACGTTATCTTCCTGTCCGACACTGCAGGCAGAAGGCGTTGCGCCGCGCCATGTCGATTTGCGGCCGTATGCGCTGATGCAAAGCCCCGATAAAGTCGTTGTCGTTCCCGGCGCATTAACGCGAGTCGCTTTGCGGAAAGGGTCTTTGGTCGTCAATTCGTCTCAGGGCGGCGGAACAAAGGACACTTGGGTTTTGGGCGCGTAAGGAGGGCTGAAAATGTTAAGCAGAACTGCTGACAACATTTATTGGATGGCGCGTATGGTTGAGCGCGCTCAGGATATCGTGCGCCTGTTGGAAGCCGCGTATCGTATGGAACAGCTGCCCGGCGGCGGCGCGGGATGGGATCCGATTTTGACAATTTCCGGTCAGATTGAAGGCTATAAAGCCAAGTATGACGATTTGACTTCCAAAAATGTCTTGAATTTTATGATTTTTGATCTGGACAATCCGTCCAGCGTTTTTTCCTGCATTCGTTCCGGTCGGGAAAACACGCGTTCCGAACGCAGCATTCTGCCCGAGGATATGTTTGAAAGCATTAATACGACTTGGATCGAATTGCAGGGGTTGTACTATGATTCTTTGGAACGCAGAGGCTTTCGGGAATTTTTTGAATGGGTCAAGGACAGAACGGAACTTTTCCGCGGCCAGACCGTTTCTTTAATGGTCTATGACGACGCGTTTCAATTTGCCAGAATGGGAACGTATATTGAGCGCGCGGACTTTACGGCGCGCTTGCTGGACGTCAAATATCACATTCTTTTGCCGCCGAACGCCGCAGACAAAGGATTGATCGACTACTATCAATGGGGCGAACTTTTGCGTTCCGTCGGCGGTTGGCATGCTTACCGCAGTATCTACAAAGAAGCTCCCGTCCCTTCCAAGATCGCGGAAATGCTGATTTTCAGTCCCGTCTTTCCCCGCGCGATGAACAGCGCTTACGGTGAGATCGTTACAAGTTTGAGCGCTCTTCGCCCGAATACGCGGTCTTTGAAATTGGCTTCGCAGGAACATGCTTTTTTGCGTACAGGGACTTTGGCCGGCATCTTAAAGTCCCGTTCTTTGCACGACTTTTTAACGGACTTTATCGGGTTTACGGCCGATCTGTCCGATCAGATTCGCTCTGACTTTATGCTATAAAACACGATTTTATAGGTCAATCGGTTCGTCGGTGCGATGCTCGCCTGCGCTTCTGACCTTCTGCCGCTTGACTCTCTAAAATCGGTTTTTATGTTGTGATATCGGTTTGTCGGTTGCGATGCTCGGCTGACGTGGTATAATTTTTATTAATATATCAAGGGAATTTTTATGAATCGTGCCGTCACCTTCAAATTAAAAAACGGTAAAACCGTTGTTATTCGCCGTCTTTGCAATACCGATTATGAAGCCGTAAAGGAATATTATACGGAATTTAATAAAGGTCCCAGCGCGAAAATGGTATTTGAATATCCCGGTGCTCCTATGGAAACAAAAGAATATTTGGTTCAAAAATGGGAAAATAAAAACAATTTATGTATTGCCGCCTTTGACGGAAACAAGATTGTCGGCTGTGCTCAAATCTGCAAAATAATGCCGGACAATCCGTATTCGGGACGTAATGCAATAACAGGAATGACAATGTTGGAAAAATATACGTCAAACGGTTTGGGTACGAAATTCGGCGCTTTTATCGAGAAATGGGCGCGCGAAAATAATGTTCATAAATTATCGGCGGAAACATTTCATAAAAACGTCCGTTCCATTGGCAATTTGTTGAAACAGGGGTATGAGTTCGTCGGTATTCTGCATGATGTCGCTTTCATCGAAGGTGAATGGTATCACCAATATAACTTTGAAAAGATTCTTGAAACGGAATTGCCGAAAATAGAAAAAAATAAAAAAGATTCTTAGCAGACGGCAACATTCTTTTGGTGAAAAGTGCCGTATTTCTACGGCCAATAGAAAAAAAGACCGGATAAACACCGATCTTTTTTGTCATACTTCTTGGAGGAAGTTAAATTACCGTGATTTGGCGTTATTTAAAGCTATCTGGACGACAGCTTCTTTAGCCTTTTCTTTTTCTTTCAGTTGAGCTTCGATTTTATCAACCGTTTTTGCCGCCGGCTGCCAACCGAAACGGATGCCGGTTTCTTTTTTGATCTTTTCAACGCGGTCCAAAACTTCCATATTCTTTTTTCCGGAGCGGACATTGTGCAGATAAGCGTTGATGTCATCCACATTATATTGTGAAGTGATGCCGATCAAAGCGCGATACGCTTCTGTAATATTGCGGTTGTCATAGTTTAAAGCTTTCAATTCGGGATTAAGTTCCGTCAGCTTGCCGATTTCTTTATTAAGATTTTTCAATGCTTCAGGCATTTGATCTTTCAACATTTCAGCGGCTTTTTGGCAATACGGATTGTCCGATTTCATATATTCATCCGCGATGGAGTATCTTTGAAAAGCCTTGCGATAATCGTATTCGGCAAAAGGCGCTTCCTTTCCGTCAACGAACTTGTAGCGACCGGCAATCCCCGTCAGACCGTATTCGTCTTCCATTCTGACAGCCTGCGCCAAATATCTGGGGCGGCCGTTTACCAAATAATTGCCTCCGCGGTCATAAGCGTTGTTCATATGGCGAGCGGCTTCTTCAACAGAAGTGAATCTTTCAAACATCATTTTCTTTGATCCCTCAAACTTTTTCTTTAGGCGAATGATAATCGGGAAAGATTGATGAGTCAAACTTTTTTTTAAAGAAAATAGAAAAATCCGGAATAATAAAGCATTCAGACCTTTTTATTCAGGACTTTTTTGACGACTTTTTTCATCAGCGTAGAAAACGGGAACTCTTTAAATTGATCAATAGGGGAAAAAAATCCGTCGCTGTTTTCGGGCAAACGTGAAACAACGGTTCGAACGATCGTTAAAGTTAAATCAAAATGAGTGAAAACGTGCCGGACGGTTTTTTTTGTGACTTTCCAATTTGCTTCAAAAGGAAAAGATTTGTCTGTATTCCACGGCAATTCGGTTAAGCCGGAAAGCAGGCCTTTTTCCGTTCGTTTGCGCAGTAAAACTTCTTTGTTTTCGTTTTCAATCCAAAAAACATAGCCGGCTTTGGTTTCTTTTTTTAATTTTGTGATGTTGGGAATAATGTCCGTCAATCCTTCGGAGCAAGCGATACAATCTTTATTGAGGGGGCAAAAAGCGCATAAAGGGGATTTTGGAGTGCAGATGCCGGATCCCAAGTCCATCATTGCGGAAGCATGATCGGCGGGGCAGGCGGAAGCTTTTGTCAATTTATCAGCAAAAGAGTTGATTTGTTCCATAATTTCCGCAACGGGGGCTTTCCATCCTTTTAAACGGGTCAGAACGCGAATCACGTTTCCGTCAACAACGGTTTCGGGCAGATTAAAACCGAAAGCGGCGATCGCCGCCGAGGTATAAGGGCCTATTCCCGGAAGCTTTGATAATTTTTCCCGATCGGCGGGAAAGCGGCCGTCATATTTTTCAACCAAAGTTTTGGCGCATTCGTGTAATTTTCGGGCGCGCGTGTAATAACCCAATCCCTGCCATAGCATCAAAACATCGTCAATCGGCGCGGCGGCCAGAGTTTCGATATTCGGAAAGCGTTTTAAAAAACGTTCAAAATACGGTTTGACGGTTTTAACCGTTGTTTGCTGCAACATAATTTCCGAAATCCATACCTGATACGGATTGCTGTGTGCGCCGCCTTTGACGCGCCATGGCAGATCGCGTCCGTTTTTTTCATACCATTTTGCCAGTTTTTCGGTTACAGTCATAATATATTCCTTTTCTGGAAATTAAGGACGGGAATTATATCAAAATCAACTCTTATTTTTTGCGAGGGGCTATGCGGGGGATTATTTTGGAATTTGACATAAAATCCGATTCAGGGATTATCGGAGGAGATGACAAGATTAGATACGAGTTTAACTTGCCGGCCTGCCGAAACGGTTTGCCGCAGGAAGGGGCGACGGTTGATTTTGAAATTCAGGAAGGAAAAGCCGCGGAGGTTTATATTTTAAAAACGCCGCTGAAGGCTAAACTTGATTGGCTGTTTTGGTTTTTATTTTCGTTCCGCGGACGTATTTCCCGCGATCAGTTGATAATTTTTTTGACGGCATCGCTGCTTGTTTTGCCTGTGCTGGCGACTTGTGCGGTATGGTCGGGATTTTCTGTTTTTTGGGAATTGGGCGGTCTGATTTTTTCGTATATTTGTCTGGCGGTTTTGATCAAGCGCTTTCATGATTCCGGAACCTCTGCCGGTTGGCTTGGGTTTACGCTGGTTTTTGCCGTTTTTGTATTGCTGATTGTTTCCCGGGTTTTAAATTTGGCTTTTATCGGAACGGCCGCAATGTATGTCTTGCTTGTTTTGTTGGCGTTGGCTGCGGTATTTTGCCTGTATGTGTGTTTTGCCAAAGGATCTATCGGTGAGAACCGTTACGGCCGCGAACCGTACTCCTGTAAGACGATACGTTTAAAATAAACTTTTATTTTCCTTGATTTAACCGGAAAAATCGCTAAGTAATAAAGAAACAACTTGAGCGAAAAGGATAAGTGTGTCGGAAATGAAAACAACCGAAAAACCGCAGATGAAGTATTTGAAAGATTATAAAAAACCTGATTTTAAGATCGAAAACGTCAATTTGATTTTCGATTTGGACGAAGAGAATACGCAAGTGACTTCGACACTGGAAATCGTCAGCGATTATGATCGATCCGCGGGAGTGCGTCCTTTGATTTTGGACGGCAATCATTTAACGTTTAAATACATAAAAATGGACGGAAAGGATTTATCTGCCGATCAGTATGAAGTCGCGGATAAAGGTTTGACCGTTTTTAATCCGCCTGAAAGATTTACGCTGGAAATCGGCACGGAAATCCATCCGAAAGCCAATACAAGACTGGAAGGGTTGTATTATTCCAACGGCGCTTTGTGTACTCAGAACGAACCGGAAGGATTCCGCTGCATCACTTATTATCTGGATCATCCCGATGTGATGAGCAGTTTTACGACAACTTTGATCGCGGATAAGAAAAAATATCCGATTCTGCTGTCGAATGGCAATCCGATCGAAAAGAAAGAGCTGCCGGACGGAAAACATCAGGTGACTTGGCATGATCCGTTCAAAAAACCGTGTTATCTGTTCGCGATCGTCGGCGGCGATCTGGCGTCTTTGCATGACACGTTCACGACCAAATCCGGTCGGGAGGTGAAGCTGGGCATTTATGTCGAGCATGGCTATGAAAATCAGGCCTCTTTCGCGCTCGAATCCCTGAAAAGGGCGATGAAGTGGGACGAGGATGTTTACGGACTGGAATACGATCTGGATCTGTTCAATATCGTTGCCGTTTCTTATTTCAATATGGGGGCTATGGAAAACAAGGGGCTGAACATCTTCAACACCTCTTGCGCTCTGGTGAATAAAGAGGTCGGAACGGATATCGATTTTGCTCATATCGAAAGCGTGATCGCGCATGAATATTTCCATAACTGGTCGGGTGACCGCGTGACGGCGCGCGATTGGTTCAATTTAAGCTTGAAAGAAGGCTTTACCGTTTATCGCGATCAGGAATTTTCACGCGATATGCATTCGCGTTCCCTGAACAGAATCAACGACGTGTTTGATCTGCGCACGCGTCAATTTCCGGAAGATGCCGGTCCTTTAGCGCATTCGGTACGTCCGGAATCTTATTTGGAAATCAACAACTATTATACGGCAACCGTTTATGATAAAGGCGCGGAAGTCATTCGTATGTATGAAAAGTTGTTCGGAAAGGAAAATTTCCTGAAGGGTTGTTCGTTGTACTTTACGCGTCATGACGGACAAGCCGTGACGATTGACGATTTTGCCAAATGTCAGGAGGATGCGAATCATGCCGATCTGACACAGTTTAAACGCTGGTATTCTCAAGCCGGCACGCCGGTTGTAACGGCGACGGCCGATTATGATGCGGCGGCAAAGAAATACACGCTGACATTGAAGCAGGAAACAAAGCCGACCCCGAATCAGCCGGAAAAATTGCCGTTTGTGATTCCTTTGGGAATAGGATTGATCGGTTCCGACGGGCAGGATGTGCCTTTGCGGTTGGAAGGCGAAAACGAAGCGCAGGGAACTTCGCGCATTTTAGTGCTGGATAAGACAGAGCAAACGTTTGTTTTCGTTGATGTGCCCGAAAAGCCCGTTTTGTCCGCGAACAGGGATTTTACGGCGCCGATTCACTTCGTGATGGATTATACGGATGCGGAACGCGTTCATCAGGCGCGTTATGATTCCGATTTGTTCAACCGTTGGGATGCTTCGCAGCAGTACGCGGTCAAATTAATGCTGGAAATGATCAAAGCCGTTCAAAACGGCGAAAAAGAACCGGCCGTTGATGAAGAATACATCAAACTCTGGGGCGAATATTTGATGAATACGGAACGCAATCCGGCTTATATCGCCCGTTTGATCACGCTGCCGCAGGAAAATTATATGGCGGATAAAATGGATGTCGTTGATGTGGATGCGATTCACATCGTCCGCTCACATCTGAAAAAAGTGCTGGCAACGCGCTATAAACAGGAACTGTTGGATGTTTACCGCAAAAATGATTTCGGAGATCGGCCGTATCAATTCACGACGGAAGATGCGGCAAGACGCTCCTTGAAGAATATGGCTTTGTCGTTTTTAGGCAATTTGGAAATTGAAGAAATAGATCAGATCGTTCAGCATCAATATTTTTCGGCAAACAATATGTCGGATAAGCTGGCGGCAATGAACATCTGTTCAAATTCCAAAGATCCGAAACGCGACGAAATTTTGGAAGATTTTTATCAGCATTACAAACACGATGACGGCGTCGTAAATAAATGGCTGTTTTCATGCGCCTGTGCAGATCGTCCCGATGCGATTGACGTTGTGCGCAAATTGATGCGGCATCCCGCGTTTGAAATCAAAAATCCGAACAAATTGCGTTCCGTTATGGGCGGGTTTGCCTATAACCAACCGGAATTTCACAAAGCGGACGGATCGGGGTACGCTCTGGCGGCTGAAATGGCAATCAAAGTTGACGAATTCAATCCGCAGATGGCGTGTCACATGGTGCGTCCGATGATGCGTTGGAAGCGCTTTGACGAAAAGCGGCAGGAAATGATGAAAGCGGCTTTGGAAAAGGTTCTGGATAAACCGGGGTTGTCCAAAAATGTTTTCGAGCTGATTTCCAAATCTTTGGCCTGATAAAAGCATAAAGAAAAACAAACGCCGTTTTCTTTTTCGCGAAGACGGCGTTCTTTTTTTTCACAGAATGGAAAACAACTTGTTTTGCTTCTCAAACATCAAAGATTTTCAAGCGGTTTAAGTGAAAATAAAAAAAATGGAACGGATGTTTTTTTTGCTTGTTCTGGACAAAAAAACTGGCTAGTATGGACAAGATTTAGACAATAGAGAAACCTTTCAACAGGGGAAAAAATATGTCGGAAAACTCACCAAAGGTTAAGTATTTAAAAGATTATAAAAAGCCCGATTACAAAATTGAAGCCGTACATTTGGATTTCGATTTGGACGAGGAAAACACGCAGGTTGCCTCAACATTGAAAATTAAAAGCGATTATGATGATTCTACCGGAGAGGTTCGTCCGCTGCATCTGGACGGCGACGAATTGACTTTGACGGGAATCGCGATTGACGGGCGTCCTTTGGAAGCTAAAGAATATGTCGTTGACGACAAAGGATTGACGATTCTGAATCCGCCGAAAGAATTTGAATTGTCGATCGGTACGGAAATCCATCCGAAAGCCAATACAAAATTGGAAGGATTGTACGTTTCCAACGGTATGTTCTGCACACAGTGCGAACCGGAAGGGTTCCGCCGCATCACTTATTATCCCGATCATCCCGATGTGATGAGTGTTTTCACCACAACGATCCGCGCGGACAAAGATAAGTTGCCTTGTCTTTTGTCGAACGGCAATATGATCAAAGAAGAACAGATGGAAGACGGCAGGACGGCCGTAACTTGGCATGATCCGTTCCCGAAACCCTCTTATTTGTTCGCTTTGGTCGGCGGCGATCTGGACTATATCAACGACAAATTCGTTACGATGTCCGGCCGTGAAGTGACGCTGGGCGTTTACGCCAACAAAGGCCAGAAAGACAAGCTGGACTACACGATGGATTCCATTAAGCGCTCGATGGCTTGGGACGAAAAGGCATTCGGCCGTGAATACGATTTGGATCTGTTCAATTTGGTCGCCGTTTCGGATTTCAACCAAGGCGCTATGGAAAATAAGGGGCTGAATATTTTTAACAGCTCTTATGTGATTGCTGACGCTCATACGGCGACAGACGAAGACTACGCCGGCATAGAAGGCGTTGTCGGACACGAATATTTCCACAACTGGTCGGGCGACCGCGTGACGGTGCGCGACTGGTTCAACCTGAGCTTGAAAGAAGGGCTGACGGTTTACCGCGATCAGGAATTTTCGCGCGATATGCGTTCCCGTTCCGTGAACCGTATCGAAGACGTGGCGACTTTGCGCGCCGGACAGTTCGCGGAAGACGCCGGTCCGACAGCTCATGCCGTTCGCCCCGAATCTTATGTGGAAATCAATAATTTCTATACATCGACGATTTACAATAAAGGGGCAGAAATCGTCCGTATGTATGAAAAGATGCTGGGCAAGGAAAAGTTCCGCGAAGCCAACGATCTGCACTTCTCCCGCAACGACGGAAAGGCTGTGACGATTGACGATTACGCCAAGTGTATGGAAGACGTTTCCGGCAAGGATTTGACTCAATTTAAACGCTGGTACTCTCAGGCAGGCACGCCGTCCGTTTATGCAGAAGGCGTCTATGATGAAAAAAATCAGACCTATACACTGAAACTGCGCCAGGCGACAAAGCCGACTCCGGGACAGGAAACAAAGCTGCCTTTCGTCATTCCGATGGAAATGGGATTGCTGGGCAAGGACGGCAAAGATATGCCGTTGCAGCTGGCCGGTGAAAAGGAAGCGCAGGGGACTTCGCGCGTTATGATTTTGGATCAGGAAGAAGCGACTTTCACTTTTGTGAATGTCAAAGAAAAGCCTGTCCTGTCCGCCAACCGCGACTTTACCGCGCCGATTAATTTCCATATGGACTATACGGATGCGGAACGTGCCCATTTGATGGCGCATGATTCCGATTTGTTCAACCGTTGGGATGCGGCCCAGCAGTACGGCGTTCAGAAAATGCTGGAAATGGTCAAAGACATTCAAGCCGGCAAAGAACCCAAGGTTGACGAAGGGTATTTGAACGCTTTGGGATCTTATCTGAAAGATCCGTCTTTGGATAAGGCGTTTGTCGCAAAAGCTCTGGAACTGCCGAGCGAAAAATATATAGCCGATCAGATGGACGTTGTTGATGTTGACGCGGTCGCCAAAGCTCGTTCGATGGTATCCAAAGCCTTCGTCGCCCGTTTTGAAAAAGATCTGGTCAGAACATACGACGAACTGGATGTTGAAAAACCGTTTGAACCCGTTGCTAAAGACGCCGGCGAACGCGCTTTGAAAAACAAGGCGTTAGCTTATCTGGCTTCTATGGACAAACCGGAATACACGGATCGTGTCACGGCACAGTATGAAAAGGCGAATAATATGACCGACCGTCTGGCCGCGATGACAATCGCCGCCGGTATGGAATCTGGCAAAGCTGTCGTGGCCGATTTCTATGATCGCTTTAAAGATGAAGAATTGGTCGTCAATAAATGGCTGGGCGTCGTCGCTTCCGAAAGTTTGGAAGGCGCAAAGAAAGCGGTTGACCATGAAGCGTTTGCTATTACGAATCCGAACAAGGTTCGTTCCGTTATGCGTCGCTTTTCCGGCAATCAGAAGGCGTTCCACGCCAAAGACGGTTCCGGTTACGAGTTTGTCGCCGACATGGCTTTGAAACTGGACGGCATCAATCCGCTGGTCGCCGCCGATGTCGCAAAACCGTTGACGGCTTGGCGGCGTTTTGATCCCGAACGTCAGGAAATGATGAAGGGCGCTTTGGAAAAAATCATGGCAAAGCCGGGATTGTCGAAGAACGTTTATGAAGTCGTTTCCAAGGCTTTGGGCGATACGGAAACCAAAAAGACAAAGATTTTGGAAAATAAGGCCAAGATGCAGAAGCGCGCCAAGACGGATGCTTTCCTGAAGCGCGAACCGTTGAAGGTCTTTGTGTCCGGTGCGAACGGGAAGGTCAGTGAACCTGTTCATTCCGCATTATTGGAAGGAACGGCGGCCAAAGTTGTTGCTCCTTCTCAGGTGTCGGCGGTTCAGATTGCACGCCAATCGCAGGGGCGCTGATTCTTTGTAATGTTTTAACCGCCGGGGTGTTTTTCTCCGGCGGTTTATTATTTTGTGGGCAGAAAGCGGTTTTCCTGATATAAATAATAGGTGTTGTTTTTTTTGAAAAGGGCTCTTTGATGAAACGTAAAATTTTTTCCGTCTTATCCGGCTTTCTGATGTTGCTGTGCTTTGTAAATCAAGCTGCCGCTGCGGAAGCAAGCTATGATAAATTGCTGCGTGAAGCAAGGGAAGAAAATATCAAGAAAAACGCCGGAAAAAATAAAAAGCCTAAGTCAATTTGGGACGACCGTTCCGAAGCCAATCCTTATTTCAAAAAACAAAAATCCGACACTAAAAAAGAAAATAAACCGCAAGTTAAAGAACCCAAAAGGACGACTTTTAAACGACGTGTTTATACTGGTCCTTCCAAAGAAGAAATTTCCGCGGCTGCGACGAAAAAAGCGATAGCAAATTTTAAATCCTTTTTGACTTCGGACAATTATAATGTGGAATATGAAAATATTTCTTACGATGTCAAAGCGGATTCTTTGTCTGTCAGCAATATGACGCTTGTTCCTGTTGAACGTCCGATGCAAACCGTTAAAGTTCCTTATTTGATGAAAGCGGAATCGGTTGTTTTAAGAAATTTCAATATCGGCGAAAAAAATGAAAAGCCGTTGCTGCAAAACGGCGAGATGAAAATTCGGAAAATAGAGATTCCTATCTGGGATGATAAGGCCGTTAAAAAAGGTAAAATAGATATTGCTCAACTGAGAATGAACGGAGATGTGCCGGCCTATTTGAAAACCGGAGCGGGAAAGCTTAACGCACTGGAAGTCAGAGATTTTCGATCTGAAGCCATCATTAACGAAACAATTTTAAATAACATTATCCGTTCTAAAGTTTTTGCAGCTTCTTCGGCAAATTTCACGGGAGTTGATCTGCAAAAGACTATTGTCAATTCGCTGAAACGACAGGAATTGGACGGATTGCAATTCGAACTGGCGCAAATAAACGGACAAGTAATTCCGACCGTGGATGGTGTGAAAGCCGCTATGACATCCTATTCGGCGCGTATTTTAAATACGGATTTGGTTTTCGGGGCCAGATTGGAAGCTAAAAAAGAAAAACCAAATCCCAATCCTGATTTGGAACTGTTAAAACAAAATGTTGCCGAAAATAAAGCGGCTGTTGATGCTGTCGAAGCGGAAGCGCGTAAATAATAAAAGAAAAGGTGTATGACTGAAAATACGGAAAACGGCATAAGTCAGGAAAGTCAAGGCGTTTACAGCGCGCTGACCAAACGGCCCGCGCCAAAGGTGACGGATACTTCCGATGCCGATATCAGCTATGTTGCCGGCGTTCGTATCGTTGATGAATTGCAGCAACGCAAAAACAAATTTAACGGCTGGGAAAAAGATGATAACGCTCTCTTTGTCGTGAAATGTTTAGGACAGGGCGAAGTTAATAAATTTGTCGGCGCGGATTTGCACGAAGTGGATTTTTCCGGCGCAGACCTTTCTTCTATCAATTTACAAAATGCGGATTTGAAAAATGCTAATTTGGCCGGCGTCGATTTGCGCGGAGCCGATTTGCGCGGAGCCGATTTGCGCGGCGTCAATCTGGAAGAAGCGGATTTGGAAGGCGCTAATTTGGAAGGCGCTAATTTGGAAGGCGCTTATTTAAAAAATGCTAAAATTGCCGGAGCAAAGCTTGCCAAACAAGCGTTGAACGAATTGGAACGGATGCAGCAGATGCAGCGTGATGCCGAGGAAGGCAAGCTGGATTTGCGCAAGGTGAATTTAAAATATCTTGATTTGCGTAAATTGGATTTGTGCGGCGTGGATTTAACCGGAGTTGATTTGTCCGGCGTTAATTTGGTTGGCGTTAATTTGTCGGGGGTGAAGATTGACCCGATGTATTTGGACGGGACATACGCTTTCAAACAAGCCGCCGGCAGAAAAATAGAAATTAAAAAGGGAAATATAGCCGGTTTGGATTTGACGACAGCCAATCAAATGAGGGCTAATTTGACCGAGTTGGAGGTTTTGCGCCGTAAACGCGTGGTCAATCAGCAGGAAGAACAAAAGCGGGTGGAGGAAATTAACCGAGCCGCGGAAGAAATGCGCGTTAAAAGCGAACAGGAAATTTTAGCCGCGCGCGTTTCAGGACAAGCGCTTCAGCCGGATCCCGTGCCGCAAACCAATGAAGCGGAAGGGTTGTCTGCCGAATTGGCTTTTTTGCGTTCCCGCCGTCAAAATCAAGCTTCGCCGGAGGAGATGAAGGCACGTTTGCAGGATGTGGTTTTGGAAAAACGACCTGCTTTGAAAAGCGGGGCAAGAAGTCTTGTGACGCATCGTCCGAGACCGAAAATTGAATTGCCGCCCAGCAAATACGATTTTCCGATTTTATATCCCGTGGACGAAGAACAAAAAGAACCCGTTCAGCAGGAAAAAGCAACGGCAGTTCAGGCTGTTGTTAAAGCGACCGAGAATGTTGTAAAAAAAGTTATGGAGAAAGTTATTCCCCGTCGGCAGCCTTCGCGTATGCGTGTTAAACGCCAAAGGCAAAAACAAAGGAGCTAGGAGATGGATCGCTATTCTATGCTTCCGTCCCGCAGGGACCCGAATTTTGCCGAACATTACAAGGCGTTGGATTGGATTCTTTTAGGGATTATTTATTCGGCTCTGGCGGCTTTTTTGTTTTCTTTGATCGCTTTTCCTTTGGGACATATGGTTTCCCGCAATTTTTCGGTGCAGGCCTGGGGAAATGTTAAAAGTTATTTCATCTATCTGAAATCGCATCCTCATTATTATTTTGTCTATTATTTCCGTTGGATTATTCAGTTCGCAAAAGATCCTTTCCAAAGCTTTGCCATATGGATTCCGGCGATGCCGATTTTTATTTTTATCGGCGGCTGCATTGCTGCGCTTAAAACCAATCCGTATTATTTCGTACAGCTGGATCAGGGCGACGGTCGTTTGGCGGATGAACACGATGTTAAAAATATGGGGCTGCTGAACGGAATGTCCTTTGTGTTGGGGCTGTGGAACGACCGGCATTTGCTGCGGATGAATAATTATATGTCTCTGCTGGTGATCGGAGCGCCGGATTGCGGCAAAACTTCCGGAGTTGTTGTTCCGAGCATCTTGGCAAATGATGACAAATGTTTGTTCATCAATGATATGAAAGGGGAATTGTTTGAACTGACAGGCGGTCATCGTGCGTCTTTAGGGCCGGTTTTTCGTGTGGACTTTTTCGGTATTGACGATCCGGAAAACGGCGTTTTCTGGCCGACATGGAATCCGCTGAGCGATATGGATTTGCCGCCGCCTTCTCCCGGACGGCAAGGGTATATCGGCGGATTGGCTTATTTTTTGCTGGGTGACGGGCCGACAGGAACCGACCCGTACTGGATCAAAACGGGACGCGCGGCGCTGGAAGGCTTTATCAACTATATTTGCGACAAATGCGAACAGGCGCGCGCGAACGATTATTTTCTGCAGCGCTTGTATGAAAACGCGATGGATGAGGAGGATTACGAAGTCCTTGAAACATACTATGCCGCAATGGAAAAAAGTGTTGCCGTCAAGCAGGCGCTGAACAATGTTCAGAACAGAACGATGACGTTTAAAAACTATTTGCCGATCGGTAAATGGGATCCGATTCCGGAAGCATGGATCGGACGTCAGGCCAGTTTCCCGCTGTTGATGGACTTTATAACAAAGCAGCAGCTGGATGTTTCCGCCGAATTGAGGGCGCGAAGGGACGCAGGAGATCCGGTCGCCTTTAAGACGGATATTTGGGCTAAAATTCTGTCGGATATTGTCGAAGAAACAACCTATTTCGGATACAACCGCAGGGCTTTGGTGGAAATCAGCCAGATTTTGGCTTTGCCGAAATCACAGCGATCTTCCATTCTTTCGATGGCTTTATCGGGATTGGCGCCGTTTAAAAACTCGGTGATCCGTATGCGTATGGCATCCAGCGATTTCGGCAGCGTGCAAATGCGCGGCATTAAAAATCCGGTGACCGGACAATGGGAGCCGGTGACATTTTATCTGGGATGCCCGCTGGACGGAATGACAAACGCCGTTATGACGATGTTTATCAATATGTATTCCGGGACTTTAACGATTTTTGATGTGTCTGAAGGACCGTGCGGACCGTTCCCCGTTTTATATGTTTTGGACGAATATCACAATATGTCGGATTTTCATGTTGCTGATGCAATCGGGATCGGGTTAGCCAAGCACTATGCTTTTTTGTTGACTTGTCAGGATTTGTCCCAACTTTCGGGCCGGTACGGCGGCGAACTGGAAACCATTATCGGCAATACGGGAGCCAAGATTTTTATGCGCTGCAACAGTCGCGGCACTGCAGAACGGATTAATGCTCTGATTGAAAAGAAAACATTTGTCATCTTTTCCGAAAGCAGGGATGAAGGAATAGGTTCCGGAACGACGTTTTTGACGGATAAAAGCATCAGTTACGGGACAATGGGCGGTCTGATCGTTTCCAACTCGTCCATTATGAATATGCCGTTCGGACGGCAATACGCTTTGATTCAGAAACATCATAATCGACCGATCAAGCTGAAAACGCCGTCTTTCTTTAAAGATAGGGAGATGGTCAAAAAAACGAAAGCCGAACCGCCTCCGCCTTTGCCGATCAATATTTACAATCAGCGCAACGAAGAGGATAAACTGCCGCCGCCGGAAGATATGTCCGTCGAGCCGGCTTATATTCAGAAGAAAAAGTTGGCCGATCAGGAAAAAGAGGCCGAAGACGCCGCGGAAGCCGAAAAACAACAAGAACAAAATACGGCCGAATAAAATACAATTCTTTTTCTATCTGTTCAGATAAAGCGAAAAATGATATAAATCATCAGACTTTTTTAGGAGAACGTTTGATGAAAGCTGTTGAAATCAAAAAAGGAATTTATTGGGTCGGCGTTAAAGATTGGAATTTGCGCGAATTTCATGGATATACGACATCGCGCGGGTCAACTTATAACGCATATTTAATCGTTGATGAAAAAATAACATTGATTGACGGAGTCAAAGCTCCGTTTGCCGACGAGCTGATGAGCCGTATTTCTTCTGTTGTTGAGCCGGAAAAAATTGATGTTGTGATCTGCAATCATGTTGAAATGGACCATTCCGGCGCATTGCCGGCGGTGATGGCAAAGGCAAAAAACGCGACGCTGTATTGTCCGGTGGCGGGGGAACGCGGCCTGAAAATGCACTATGATACGGCCGGCTGGAAAATTCAAATCGTCAAAACGGGCGATACGCTGAATATCGGCAAGCATACGTTAAACTTTGTTCAAATGCCGATGGTGCATTGGCCGGATTCGATGATGACTTATGTCGCCGATGAAAAACTGCTTTTTCCGAACGATGGATTCGGTCAGCATTATGCGTGCGAAGAACTGTTTGACGATGTTAATTTTGACATCGTTATGGAGGAAGCCAAAAAATATTACGGCAATATCGTATGGCCTTACGGGATGCAGGTTCAGAAAGTGCTGGAGGAAGCCGCAAAACTGGACATTGATATGATTGCTCCGAGCCATGGGGTGATTTGGCGCAGACATATTCCGGAAATTATCGAAAAATACAAGCTGTGGTCTTCTTACGGTTCCGTTGCGGACAAGGCTGTCGTCGTTTACGATTCAATGTGGGGATCAACGGAACGGATGGCGCAGGAAATTGCAGCCGCCTGGAGTGAAAAGGGATTGAAAGTAACGTTGTGCTCTCTGAAACACAACAATATTTCCGATGCGATCAACGCGATTGTCGAAGCAAAATATGTCGCGCTGGGATCACCGACGCTGAATTCCGGCATTTTGCCGACGATGGGGGCTTTTCTGACCTATTTAAAAGGATTGGCGGCTAAAAACAAAATCGGTTTCTGTTTTGGTTCGTATGGCTGGAAAAAGGACGCGCAGTCGGAAATGCAGGATGTTCTGGCAAAGCTCGGATGGGAATTGCCGGAACCGATTATGACATTAAACTGGCGCCCGACAGAGGAAGGATTGCGGCAACTGTATGAAACAGCGCAACATGTTATAAAAGAATAAAGATATTTTCTTTGTGTGTGATAATAAAAGAAACCGCAGATTTGCCTGCGGTTTCTTTTTTGCATATCTTTAATGCGAGATGTTTGCCTTAGTAGAGGACCGCTTCCTGGAAGCACGCACACAATGTATTGTTGCCGGAGCAGTTGCAGTTTTTCTCTACAAGGGTCTCATTTAATACCAAAGCTTCTCTTACGCAGCTATTACCGCTCTTCGTATATCCGCTTTTGCAGGTTGTGCAAGAGCTGGCACTTGAACAAGTCGCGCAACCTGTCGAGCATTTCGAACAAGACTCGCCGTTTTTGTAATATCCGCTGGAGCAGGTGTTGCAGGTATAGCCCGAAGACGAACCGGTGCATGTGGCGCATCCCGCCGGACAAGCCGTGCATCCTCCCGACGTGTAGTTCAGGTAATATCCGGAAGCGCAAGCATGGCATCCGGTAGAATTACAATTCGAACAGTTGGACGGGCAGCTGGCGCTTACGCATTTTCCGATTGTGGCGTTATAAACCTGACTGGAATCGCATATTGAGGCGATTGTAATATCGTCTTTTGCGAGTTCGAGCTCAACGTCGGCTTTGTTCAACGCTAGTTCACAACAACATCCCGTACTGTTTGCCACTGCGGTGTAAAGGTTGCTTTTGCATGATACGCCCGTGCAGTTGCTGACGCATGAAGTGCCGGATGTACGATAACCGGAGTTGCAAGCGACAGTCGTAATGGAACCTGTCTTGCTGCAAGCCGTAACCGTACCGTTTGAAACGCTCAGAGAGTCGCAAGGCAAACAAGTTTTGTTTCCCGTTCCCGAAGCATAATATCCCGTCGGACAGCTGACGCAAGTGGGGGATCCCGCTTCAGAGGAATAAGACCCCGCCGCACAACTTGTGCAGGAAGTGGCACCCCGTTCCGAATAGGTTCCCGCCGGACATTTCGAACAGACTGATCCGCTTAATTTATAACCGGACAAACAGGTAATCGTCTCCCCACCGTTGCAGATTGCGTTCGCCGGACAGGTTGTGCATTTTCCACCGTTCAGGTAATACTTGTTCTGGCATGCTGTGCATTTCCCTGCTGAATCGCAGCTGCTGCAATTCGCCGGGCAGACAACGACAGGGTTTGGTCCAGGTATTGGTGGTATTGGCTGCGTGCCGCCGGACGCATTGATGCCGCGTCCCAATTTGACGGCCTTCGCCTGTGCTTCGGTCAAACCGGCGAAACAGAAAAGCCCGACTAAAACAAGCAATAAATATTTTTTCATAGTCAAGCCCTCCCTATTCAGCAATAAAATCAGCGAATTGAAGGCGTTCGGATCTTGAGAACGTCGCTGCCGTGGCTACCGGAATAAACTCATATTCCACAAGGTCATCAAACGATACGATGGAAGCCACTTTGTTAACACAACAACAACCGTCATCGGATTTTGTCATTCCCGTCGGACAGCTGTTAACCTCTTTTGAAAATCTGGTCGGCAGCACTACAGCCACATTTTTGACACAGCTGGTGCCGTTAGCCGAATAGTTCGTATTGCACGAAACGGCAGTGCAGGTTCCCGATGAAGAACAGCTGGTGCATGTGCCGTTTGAAACAGAAATGTTGGAGCAGGTTACGCATGTCGTGCCTGAGGCATAATAACCGGTGTTGCATGTAACGCTTCTGCAAACCCCTGTGGAGGAATTACAGCTTGAGCAATATCCGTTCGCAGGATTTGAACAACTAAGGGCCGGGGTAACAGGCGTGCCGCCGCCGGTACCGCCTTCATACGCAAGTAAATCCTCTTGAAGCCTTTGATATGTAGTAAGTTCACAGTCTCTTGTTACGGCTGATTCTCCGGCAAGAGCATCGTACGCCAAAGCCGCGCATCGCGCCGACGCTTCAAACGAAAAAAGCATCAGTACCGCAGCAGGCATTATTATAGATAGTATTTTTTTTCATGGATTCCCTCCTAAAAATAAAGATTGCCTATGA
Source organism: uncultured Alphaproteobacteria bacterium (assembly GCA_937912005.1). GTDB lineage: Bacteria > Pseudomonadota > Alphaproteobacteria > CAAGCB01 > CAG-977 > UBA11549. The sequence goes on along the minus strand of CALDOX010000039.1, from coordinate 13,888 downwards.
TCTATTAAATACCTAAAAGCGCAGCATTTAAAGAAAAATACGGGGGGAGGGGGGGGTAATGTAATATAAATGTAACAAAAATGATGATTTTCGTGGAATTTAAAAACAAATGGTTTAAAATCACCGCCGATAATATTTTTAAAGAAGTTTATGTATAAACTTCTCTTTTGTTAAAGATAAAAAATTATTTTTTAAACATCATTATAAGAAAGAAAGTTTTTTTAATTTTTGACATACAAAAAATCCCCGCCGAGATCAGCGGGGATTTAAAGTGGTTCGGCGAACGGAATTATTCTTCGTCGTCTCCGTTTTCCCGTATCGACTTTGTTAAATAGGAAAATGCCGTTTGTGCCGTATTTTCATTGATCTTCATATTCAGATAGACCGCAAAATCGGATAAAACGGCATCCGCTTTTTCTTTTGCCGATCTTTCCTGCAATTCACGCCGCAGTTCCGCAACGCCGACAGCATTTTTTTCCGGTCGCGCCGGTGTGACGGACACGGCTTCGGCAACCAGATATTCCGTTGCGGAAGGCTGAGTAATGACCGTTTTTACAGGCTGATTGAATAAACGATAAACAACCGAAGCCGGAAGCTTTTGATTATATCTTGTAATGTCTTTTAAGCGCTTGTAGGGAATACCGGTCTTTGCGGAAACGATTTTCGGGTCTGTTCCTTTTTTCAGTTCCGTTTCAATTTCCCGTGCGGTCTCTTTTGCTTTTTCGCGTTGCTTGTCGGCAAGCCAGGCGGCATAAATTTCTTTTTCCGATTTTTCGATCGGCTTGACGGCCGGATCCTGAATTTCATCCACACGCAGAACAAAGAAACCCGTGCCGTCTTCGATCATCGGCGATTCTTTGCCGGCATCCATCATAAACGCCGTTGTTAAAATGTTTTTGGAAATATCGGCTGTCTTTCCGTTTTCATCCGCACCGGCAGGATCAAGCATTGTAAATTTCCTGACCGGAAAGCCGGTTGATTTCGAAACTTCTTCAATTGTTTCACCGGCGCCGAAACGGTCATCCAGCCTGACAGCTGTTTCCGACAAGGTGTCGAAAGCAAGGGATGCAATCAATTTTTGTTCTATTTCATCCCGGACTTCTTTAAATTGCTTTTCGATTTTCGGCGTGATTTTGTTGACGCGCAAAATCTGCCATCCGAAAGCCGTTTGAACGGGACCGATAAATTCGCCTTTTTGGGCGGTAAAGACAACGTCCGCCCAATCTCCCGTCGCCGTGGAAGGCGTCACTTCGCCTAATTTTGTTTGATCTTCCGTTTGATTGGCGAATTTTTTTGCAACTTCCATAAAGCCTTGCCCTTTTTGCAACGCGGCATAAGCTTCTTCCGCTTCTTCGCGGGAGTTGAACAGCATTTGATCAACGTCTCTGATTTCTTCGATCGTATAGCTGTCTTTGTTTTCATTAAAAGCTTCCAACAACTCTTCTTCGGAAATGTCGATTTTTTTGGAAACGTCCTCTAACGTCAAATACATAACGGTGAAAGATCTGTATTCGGGAGCGGTTAATTCTTCGGCCATATCTTTGTACAGATTTTCTTTTTCTTCTGCGGTTGGCTTTCCGCTGATTTTCAGTTTGGCCGGCGTAATCGTGAAAACATCCGCGGAACGTTTCTCGTTTTGCAAAATATAGTCGGTTTCGGCCATGCTTTGCGGAATAATCGCTAAGGTGCCTGCGGCGTTTGTCAGCTGCTGCAAACGCAAATCCAAAAAGGTATCGTCGATAAAGCGTTTTTCGCTTAATCCCATTTCGCTTAAATACTTTTTATAGGCGGCCAAATTGAACGAGCCGTCTATGCCGCCGAACATCGGCATGTTTTTAATAATATCGCGGACGGAATCATCGGCAACGACCAGTTTTAAATCGTCAGCGGTCGATTCCATAACGATACGGGAAATCATTTGATTCAGCTGAGGAAGCAACATGCCGGATTCGACGGCATCCTTGATTGAAAAAGGCTTCTGCGTCATTTTGCTGATCGATCTGACTTTTTCATTTATTTCATTGATATATTGAGCAACGGTAATTTTTTTTCCGGCGACTTCCGCAATAGCTTTGCCTTCGTCCGGAATCCGTTCCAATGTCCGGCTTAATCCGAACAGGGAAACAAAGCTTAATGCCGTTAAAATCAAAATGCCTTTCATCAGCCAGCTGTTTTTCTGATCGCGAAAAAACTTTAACATATCCGAATCCTTAAAATTTTATTAACTCGCAGAATAATAAATAGGGATGATTGTTCTGGCAACAGCCTTTTTTAAAAAAGAACATAAAAAGCAAATAAATGTTTTTTTCAAAACAGGGTTGTGCTAAAACCTTGTTTCAAGTTTTTATAAAATTTGCTTTTGGGAGGAAAAATAATGAGACGTCCTTTAATCGCGGGAAACTGGAAAATGAATTGTCTGAAAGCGGATGGCGTGGCTTTGGCTTCCGGAATCGCGGAAAAATACGCGGCGGCCGCAAATCCGAAATGCGATGTGTTGGTTTGTCCGCCCGCAATTTGGGTTTTGCCTGCGGTTGAAGCCGTAAAAGGACGGATCGCCGTCGGCGCGCAGGACGCTCATGCCGCCGAATCGGGTGCGCATACGGGCGATATCAGCGTGCCGATGATCAAAGACGCGGGAGCTTCTTATATTATAGTCGGTCATTCCGAACGCCGTACGGATCATCATGAAACGAATGCCGATGTGAAATCAAAGGCTCAAGCGGTTATCGGTCACGGTTTGACGGCCGTGATCTGCATCGGCGAAACCGAAGCCGAACGCGATGCGGGGAAAACGATTGACGTTTGCCGCGCGCAGATTCAAGGATCGGTTCCCGATAATGCAACGGCGGAAAATGTTGTGATTGCGTATGAGCCCGTTTGGGCAATCGGCACGGGCCGCACGCCGACGACACAGGATGTTGCCGATGTGCACGCCGCGATTCGTGCTGAAATTGCCAATAAACTGGGGCAGGATACCGCGGATAAAATGCGCATTTTGTATGGCGGCTCGGTTAAACCGTCCAATGCGGAAGAATTGATGGCTTTGGATGACGTTGACGGTGCTTTGGTTGGCGGCGCAAGTCTGAAAGTTGCCGATTTTTGGGCTATTATCGAAACCTGTTTGTAATTTTCCGGTCAGGGAGAAAGCGATGCATACTTTTATTTTGGTCGTTCATGTTATTTTGGCTGTCTGTTTGGTCGGCGTGATTTTGATGCAGCGTTCCGAAGGCGGCGCTTTAGGCGGCTTGGGCGGCGGCGGAATGGGCAGTTTTATGACGGGACGTTCCGTCGGTAATATGCTGACACGCATGACAGCAATTTTAGCGACGTGCTTTATGGTTACCAGTTTGACTTTGGCGATTATGAGCAAGAACGAAGCGGCTAAAGCGCAAAAGTCCTTTATGGAGGAAAAACCGGCCGTCGTTCAGACGGAAAGTTCCGAACCTAAAATTCCTGCCGTTCCCGTTTCTTCAAAATAATTTCAGAGAAGGGCGAAAATCAGATCGGTTTTCGCCCTTTTTGTTTTTCTGTTTTTTTAGGAGGCAAAAATGCAAAATCGCCGTATTCAGGTCGAAAACATTACTTTTTCAAATGATCTGCCGTTTGTTTTGATCGGTGGTCCATGTCAGCTGGAAAGTATGGAACATTCTTTGGAATTGGCCGGTAAAATCGTCGAAATTACCAAAAGATTGGATATTCCGTATGTGTTTAAAGCGTCTTTCGACAAAGCCAACCGTACATCCATTAACGGAATACGCGGCGTAGGGCTGGAAAAAGCTTTGGATATTTTTAAAGAAATCAAAGCGCGTTACGGTTGTCCCGTTATTACCGACGTGCATGAGCCGGCTCAGTGCGCGCGGGTTGCCGAAGTTGTCGATATGCTTCAAATTCCCGCCTTTTTGTGTCGTCAAACGGATTTGGTTGTGGCTGCGGCAAAAACCGGCAAGCCGATCAATGTGAAAAAAGGTCAGTTTTTGGCACCTTGGGATATGAAAAACGTAGTGACTAAAGCGGATCAAAGCGGCAATTCAAATGTTTTAGTGACGGAACGCGGCGCTTCTTTCGGATATAATACGCTGGTGGTTGATATGCGGTCTTTGCCGATTATGGCCCAACAGACAGGTTGCCCCGTAATCATAGATGCGACACACTCTGTGCAGCAGCCGGGCGGTCAAGGAACTTCAACCGGCGGACAACGCGAATTTGCGCCGGTTTTGGCGCGCGCTGCCGTAGCCGTCGGAGTTGCCGGCGTTTTCATTGAAACGCATGAAAATCCCGATAAATCTCCCAGCGACGGACCGAATATGATACCGTTGAACGAATTGGAAGATGTTTTGAAGACTTTGAAAGCCATTGACCGGCTGATAAAAAAATATTGATTTGGCCAAGGAGAAAAAAATGTCTGAAATTATAGATATCCATGCGCGTGAAATTTTAGATTCCCGAGGAACACCGACGGTCGAAGTCGATGTCGTTTTGGATTCGGGCGCTTTCGGGCGTGCGGCTGTGCCTTCAGGCGCTTCCACCGGTGTGCATGAGGCTGTCGAACTGCGCGACGGTGACAAAGAACGCTACAACGGGAAAGGTGTTTTGAAAGCCGTTGAAGCCGTCAACGAAACACTGGTTGACGAATTGTGCGGCTATGACGCTTTGGAACAGCGAGAGATTGATCAGGCGATGATCGAAATGGACGGAACACCGAATAAAGAACGATTGGGGGCCAATGCGATTCTCGGAGTTTCTTTGGCGGTGGCCAAAGCCGCGGCGGAAGAAACGGGAATGCCGTTGTACCGTTATATCGGTGGCGTAAACGCACATATTCTGCCCGTGCCGATGATGAATATTTTGAACGGCGGCAAGCATGCCGACAATCCGATCGATATTCAGGAATTTATGATTATGCCTGTTTCCGCTCCTTCGATTGCGGAAGCCGTGCGTATGGGTGCGGAAGTGTTTCAGGCTTTGAAATCCAACCTGAAGCAGGCCGGTTTGAACACGAATGTCGGCGATGAAGGCGGTTTCGCTCCGAGTTTGAAAAGTGCGGACGAAGCGTTGTCTTATATTATGAAAGCGATTGAAACAGCCGGTTATAAGCCCGGAGAAGATATCGTTCTGGCGCTTGATGCGGCTTCCAGCGAATTTTATAAAGACGGCAAATATGTTTTGACCGGAGAGGGCAAGGAATATGATGCGGCAGGAATTGTCAAATATTATGAAGAGTTGACGGCTAAATATCCGATTATGTCGATTGAAGACGGGTGTGCCGAAGACGATTTTGAAGGCTGGGGACTGCTGACGGCTTCTTTGGGCGACAAAATCCAATTGGTCGGCGATGATTTGTTCGTGACAAATACGGCGCGTCTGGCTGACGGCATAGAACGCGGAATTGCCAATTCGATTTTAGTCAAAGTCAATCAAATCGGTACGTTGACGGAAACGCTGGATGCCGTTTCCATGGCTCAGAAAGCCGGATATACCGCCGTTTTGTCACATCGTTCCGGTGAAACGGAAGATTCGACTATTGCCGATCTTTCTGTGGCAACCGGCTGCGGTCAGATTAAAACCGGTTCTTTATCCAGATCCGATCGTTTGGCAAAATACAATCAGTTGATTCGGATTGAGGAACTTTTGGACGAATCGGCTTTGTATGCCGGTAAAGCCGCTTTCGGTCGATTAGGAAAGAAACTCAAATAAAAAATCAAAGAGGGCTTTTCCGGCCCTCTTTTTTGTCGGGCAGAAAGGTTGATTCGGTTAAATAAAAAGGTTATTTTGTTTCTGTTATCTTTTTAATTCTCGGGAATCAAACGTATGCAGCTTTTTTTGGAAATACGCCGCAGAGTACGCCATCTGATCGCTCCGTTGTTTTGGTTGGTGCTGACGGTTTATTTCGGATATCACGCGGTGAACGGTGAGCGCGGCCTGCGTCGTTTGTTCGAATTAAAGCAGGAGATTCAAATTGCTTCTCAGGTGGCGGAAGAAGTCGCCTTGCGCCGCGAAGAAATGGAAAAAAGAGTCCGCCAGCTGTCGCCGCAAAGCATTGATGTCGATATGCTTGAAGAATCCGCTCGCACTTTGCTGAATATGGGGCAGGAAGGCGATTATATTATTTTGGATACGACGGAATAACTGCCCGTTAGGGGACAACGCCCTCCCGGCGGGGAAGCAGCCTGTTCGGGAAAGCCGGTTTATGCCATAAAATAATGGAACACAAGTGTTGCGCAAAGCAACGCGTATAATCCCGCAAAAACATCGTCCAGCATAACGCCGGTCGCGCTGTGCAGCTTTGAGTCGGCCCAGCATGCAGGCCACGGTTTTAAAATATCAAAAAGGCGGAAAAAGAAAAAAGCGATCAAATACCCGATCGGATCCAAAGGCATGGTCAGCAACGCCAGCCATTGACCGACAACTTCGTCAATAACAATCAGACCGGGATCTTCCACACCGATTTCACGCATAACGATATCGGCACTCCATACGCCGATGAAGTAAATGATAATCGCCGAAAACAATAGCAAAGGCCAACCGCCAAGCAGCATAATTCCCCATGCAAAAGGCAGGGCGGCAAACGATCCGAATGTGCCAGGAGCAACAGGCGCCTTGCCTGAACCGAACCATGTACCTAATACAAAAGCGGTTTTTGTTTGAAGAGACATAATTAAAAAAGTCCTCATATGTAAAAAAAGTATTTCAGAATGAAATTATCATATAGTATGTTATAAAAAATTCTATTAATTTCAGGAAGCTGCTTTTAGAAATGTCTTTTGCGAATATGAAGATAAACTTTTTAGTCCGCTGGTTCAGACATCGGGATCTGATGATTCGGGATCAGGATAAAATCTCTTTTTGTTCTTTGTCGGCAAGACAGCAGGGGGCCTTTTTTCTGTTTTTTTTGATTTTGATCGCATGGAGTGTTTTTACTTCTTTTTATTTCTTAAATTATAATGCTGTCTTTACACGCAAATCGGATGACTTAAAACAATTGCAGGCTGAATATGCGGATCTGAAAGACGGAATGCTGTTTTTTGCAGACCATTTGGATACGATAATCGAGCAAATGGAAGACAACCAGAAAGCTTTGGAGTCGTTAGAACAAAATATAATTGCCGATGGGGCCGGAGCTTCTAAAATCAGAAAAGTAAATCCGAACAGTCTTTCCGCATCAATGGAAACAAAAAAAAATCCGACTGAAGAATTACGGACAAATATGCTTCGGCAGAAAGATGAAATTGCATTGGTACGGGAACGTTTGGCCGATATGATTAAAGGCGGCGGCGAAAAAAGCAACAGCCGTTTGGCGTATCATAGAGTTTTGTTTCAGCGCGATATTGCCGCGGCAGAAACAAAAACACTTCAGGAAAAGGTCAAAAATCTGGAAGACTTGATATCAGGTATGCAGGAAACACAGATTTTGGCTTTTCGTAAAATGGCGTTTTTGGCGGATGATGGCATTAACGTTATTGAAAACGGCTTGTCTGATATCAAACAATCTTTGGCCAATACGGGAATCGGCATGGAAAATTTGTTGCGCCGCATACGGCGGGACAAAGAAACCGTAGGGATTGGCGGCCCGTTTATTCCGGTTCCGATGTCAAAACCTCAGCATGACTTGAATATCTCTTTAGTCAGCTTGAATCAAAGGCTGAATCGTTGGTATGATTTAACGACGCTGCAAAATTCGCTGCCGTTGGGAAAGCCGGTTGAACGAATCCGCGTAACTTCCGCGTTCGGAGCCAGAGGAGACCCGTTTCAGGGGTCGCCCGCACGCCATGAAGCCGTTGATTTGGGCGGTATGATCGGCGAGCCGGTTTATGCAACCGCGCCCGGAAAGGTCGTGCGTTCCGGCAGTTGGGGATGGTACGGCAATATGGTTGAAATTGACCATGGTCTAGGTTTCAGAACACGGTATGCGCATATGGAAAAAGTCTTTGTCACAAAGGGGGAAACTGTGCGTGCCGGTGACAGAATAGGGACTTTGGGGAATACGGGACGCAGTACCGGCCCCCATTTGCACTATGAAATCCGCATCAGAGGAAATGCGGTAGATCCAATGAAATTTATCAAGGCGAAAAAAAATGTTTTCAAAAGTTAAAAACAGTATCGAAGCAAAAATCGGCAATAATGACAGGCGTCCTTCTTCGCCGTCGGTTATCAGTTCGGATTTGTCCATAACGGGGGATATGGTCAGTAACGGCGAACTGCATATTGACGGACATGTGGAAGGCGATATCCGCTGCCGGGTTCTGATCGTTGGAGTGAACGCGCAGATCAACGGGTCCATTCAGGCGGACGTCGCTCGAGTCCATGGCAGTATTAACGGGCATTTGTACGCGCGATCCGTGTTTTTGGCTTCTCCGTCCAAAGTGACGGGAGATATTACACATGAACGGTTGGAAATCGAACCGGGAGCGTTTTTGGAAGGAAACTGCCGTCGTATGGACGATCCTATTCCGGCCGAGCAGGGGCCCGCGGATTTGATGCTGACCGATGCCAGAAAACCCGAAGAATAAAGCCGAACCGGAATTCCATCGGCAACGCAAGGCTTTTGTCGTTTTGGACAGCGGCATTTTAACGGCATGCGATGGGTTTGACGGCTCTCATTTTGATTTGTTGCGTCAGAGCGGATTTGACGAGGAACAGGCTCGCCTTTTAATAGCCGAACAGCCGCGCGGATATGCTTTAAACGGAAATGTGTATCTATATCAGGGAGCTGATTTTTCTTGTTTGACCGAAAAGAACAAATTAAAAGCCGAAAAATGGGTTCTTTTTTTTCAAAAAAACGGTTGGCTGAAGCCTTCCGGAAAAATTTTTGACGGTATGCGCGCCGGTGAAATCGGCGACGTTTGGCTGCCGTTAAAAGAATTTGAAATATCATTTTGACGTAACAAGGTGTTTCGGGTATTCTTGCGGCTAAACAGAGTTATTTTTTTAGGGGAATATTATGTCTTTACCACTTATGCCGAAAGCAACAGCCGTATGGTTGGTTGAAAATACGTCTTTAACGTTTGAACAAATTGCCGAGTTTTGCGGAATGCATTCGCTGGAAATTCAAGCGATTGCGGACGGGGATGTCGGCGCGTCCATGATGGGCTTGAATCCGGTTGCCAACGGACAATTGACGCAAGAAGAAATTAAACGTTGTGAAGCTGATGAAAATGCCGTTTTAAAACGTAATGTTTCCGATTTGCCCGCTTTGATGCCGCGCTCCAAAGGCGCTCGCTATACTCCGATGGCCAAGCGGCAGGACAAACCGGATGCGATTGCGTGGATTTTAAAGCATCGTCCGGATTTAACGGACGCTCAGATTCGCAAACTGATCGGGACAACGAAAAATTCGATTGATGCGATTCGCAATCGGACGCATTGGAATATGGCGAATATCAAGGCTCGCAATCCTGTTTTGCTGGGATTGTGCACGGAAGCCGATCTGGAACGCGCCGTCGCCGAAGCGCCCAAATCTTTAAAGCAAACGGATATTGTTGCTTTTGATGTCGAAGACGCGGATGAAGAATAGGAGATTTTAAAAATGGCCGAAGAAATTAAAGATGTCAACGGTGTCGATGCGGCGCGTCTGTTGTCTTATATCGAACGCATAGAGCATATTGAAGAAGAAAAAAAAGCTTTGCAGAATGATATTAAGGAAATTTTTGAAGAAGCCAAATCCGCCAATTTCGATGTTAAAGCAATTAAACAGCTGCTGAAAATCCGCAAGATGGATGATCAGGAACGCCAGGAAGAGGAATTTGTTTTGGATGTTTACAAGCGGGCTTTAGGCTTGAATTAGCAAAATCCGAATATATTTGAAGGCCGGGGATGCTTTTTCCGGCCTTTTTTATTTATCAATCAGACAATGTAAAACGGAATGAGGGTGCAAAGGATCTCCGTATTTGTCTGTTTTTTCCGGTTTTAATAAAACGGAATAACCCGCTTGCGGCAAAGCGGAAGAAAATTTATCGCCCGAAACAATCAGGTTAAAAATGTTTTCGGGAGTGAATTTTTGCGTGATTAAAAGCTTTGTGCCGATCGGGTTGCAGCTGAACGCCAAAACGTCATTTGTGTGCGCCGCAAGTAATTGAGCCAAAGAACCGCCTAAAGAATGTCCTGTCGCCCGAATCTTGAAGTCGGGATATCGTTTGCGTAATTTTTTATAAAAAGCCCGGGCCGTGTCAAATTGTACGGGCATTCGACCGTTTAAAATTTTTTCCGCATCACTTATATCCTTTGTTTCATCGGATCCGCGGAAAGCAATGATAATGTGGTTGTATGTATCTTTAAAAGCAGTGGCGGAAAAACCGTTTTCATCCGAAGCATGGTCAATAATTGAATATTTGTCGCTTTTGATCTGGTCTGGCGGAAAATAAGCCAGAATAGCCAAATTCATCGTGTCATTGACAAATTCTTTTTCTTGTTTGTTTTTAAAAGCGCCAAGAAGATCGTTTTTCTGCCCGGATTCGGGTAAAGAGCTTTCCAACTGGGCTAAAGCAACGGCAAAATCGGTCGGATAGGTGCCGCCCAGTAAATGGCGTATTCTTGCCAGAGAAACGACAAAATTCGAAGAAAGATCGTTTTTATTGATTTTTCTTAAGTCTTCTAAAGCCAAAGAAAGATCTGCCGGAGAAATCAAAGAGTCTTTTTTATGAATATTTAAGAATAAAAGAAACGTGTCCGTATTTTTTAACAGTTGGACAGCCGGCTCGGAATCGTGATATTTTTGAAGCAAAACCGCTCTTTCCTGCCAATTATGCAGAAGCGAAAAAAAGACACAGAAAAAAAACGGAACAAATAAATAAAGCAAACGTTTTTTCTGATATTTCATTGCTTTTTCTTCAAAATGGCGCCGTTTTTTTGTGAAAAATCAGCCGTTGTTGGGATGAATATGACGTGCCGCCGTTTTTTGAGCTTTTTTCTTAACCTTTTTTACCGGTTTCGGTTCCTGATAAGCCAGTTTTCTGTCTTCCGGCAAAGGCTCTGCTTTGGCATAGGCAACGTCGCCCGAAATATTGTCACGCATTCTGTCGCGCTGTGCATAAAAACGCTGTAATTCTTCTCCTGCCAGTTTGCGCTGAGCCGTGATCCTTTGCGTTACGGGATCGATTCTCTTTCCGTTTTTAATCAATTCCCAATGCAGATGGGGCCCTGTCGAACGTCCTGTTGTTCCGACATAACCGATGACATCGCCGGCTTTAACTTTACGGCCTACCTTCGTGAGTTTATGAAAACCGCTCATATGTCCATAAGCTGTTGAATATTCGGAATTATGTTTGATTTGAACATAATATCCGTAGGATCCTCTCTTTGAAGCCTGCGTAATCGTTCCCTCTCCGGGCGAACGAATCGGCGTGCCGATCGGAGCGCCGAAATCGACTCCCCAATGCATAAGCGTATATCCTAAAACAGGATGTTTGCGCAGTCCGAATTTAGAAGTCATACGCGGTTTAGCTAAGGGATGCATTGTAAACAGCTTCCGGGCGATTTTGCCCGTTTCGTCGTAATAATCCTCACGATTTTGAGAATCTTTGTACAAAAAACGCTCATGTAAACGGGTATGCAGATTAATACCCGCGTACAGCAATGTGCCGTTGCCGGTCGGATGCCCTTCTTTATTATATTCTTTTTGAAAAACAGCCGTAAAAGTATTGCCTTTGCGCAAATCCCTGGAAAAATCGACAGGACCGTCAAAAGACCAGATCATCTGATGAATCACGTTTGTCGGAATGCCCGCCGCTTTTGCGCTCGGGATAAAAGCGCCGTCAATCATTCCTTCGGCGTATTCCGTTTTAATGTCAACTTCAGGTTCAATCAAACCGGCTTCAAAGAAATCGTCTTCCACCCGAGTTGCCGTATAGCGAGTGCCGCGGCGGTCTTCAACGGTAACCGACAACAAAGATTTATCTCCCGTATCCGTATCCATTTTTCCGATCTCTATTTTATTGCCGGCTTGGATTTGTTTTAAATTTAAGATATCGGACAAAGCTTGTGTAACCAGATAAATCTCCCGATTCGTCAGTCCTCCCTGCTTTAAAACTGTGGATAATGTTTGCTGAGGCTTGATGATATAGCTTTCCAAATGGTCGGGTTTTAATGCTTGTTTCGTTTCATCCGGTGTTTCTTCTGCCTGCGGAGAGACATTCAGCGGAATTTTAATTGCGGCAATCGGCGTTAAAGTTTGTTCTTCGGTCGCGCGTTCTTCTATAAGACTTTGAGTGGTCTGATCGGAAGCTGTCCGTACGGTTGCATATTTGAATGCGCCTAAAACGGAAACGGCTCCGAAAAAAGAGCCGGCTACAAAAACAGGCCAGGAATGAAAACGAATCTTTCCTCCGAGTTTGAAAAAGGACGGCAAATCCGAATTTTGTTCCATATCGTCGGCAATAATGTCGGCGGCGTTTTCTTCAATCAGATCAATCAAGCCTTTTGTTGACTGCAAAATACTTTTCAGACAAGTGATTTGTGTTTGGTCGTTATTTACAAAAGAATCGTTTTCGCTATTCATATCGGATCAGCCTTAATTTTTTTTCATTCTTTAACATAAATAACGCGGAAAAAACTAAAAGAAGCTTAATGCGGAAGATTTTATCGATCAAGCTTGTATTTCAAATCATATAAAGCGATGGCTGCCGCATTGGAAACATTCAAACTTTCCATTTTCGGAGAAATGGGCAGCTTGACCATAAAATCGCAGTTTTGTGCCGTTAACCGGCGCAGTCCGTATCCTTCCGACCCCATAATTAAAGCAATTTTACGCGGCAGAGCAGCGTCTCTTAGTGTTTTTTCCGCGTTTCCGTCCATGCCGACACACCAATAACCGCGCTCTTTTAAAGTTTGCATTGTCCGCGCCAGATTGGAAACCGTGATTAAAGGCAATAATTCCAAAGCTCCGCAAGCAGCTTTTGCCAAAGTTCCCGTCGCTTCCGGTGCATGGCGTTCTGTGATGATTACTGCATCCGCATCAAAAGCTGCCGCGGAACGCATTACGGCACCGACATTATGCGGGTCTGTGACTTGGTCCAAAATGACAACAACGGAAGTCTTCTTTTCCGGCAAATCCTCTTCATAAAATCCGGGAAGCGGAGAGACCAAAGCGGCGATTCCCTGATGAACGGCTCCCTTGGGCAGCAGCTGTTCAAACTCCGCGCGTCCGGCGGATTCATAATTCAGTCCGGCGGGAATCAGTTTTTGCGGCAGTTCGGCAGCGGTTTCTTTACTTAACAGAAGCCTGTATATCTCGCGCTGAGGGTTTTGCAGTGCCGCTGCAACGGCATGATATCCGTACAGCCAAAGTCCGCTTGAAGGAGTTTTGGCAGATATAGGCTGTTTTGACCGTCCGTTATTGCTTCCGGTCGGCTTTTTTTTATGTGCGGACACGAATTTTTCTCCTTGAAAAAGTATGAACCGAAACGAGTTTTAGCATATTTTTTCAAAAGAAAAAGGGATATTTCATTTTTTGTATTGACAAAAGACCGAAAAATCCACTATTTCAAGTACATTGCTTTTGCAATAGCTTTGGTCGGATGGGTGGCCGAGTGGTTAATGGCAGCAGACTGTAAATCTGCCCGCGTGAGCGTACGGTAGTTCGAATCTACCCCCATCCACCATTTTGCGGGTGTAGCTCAATGGTAGAGCAGAAGCCTTCCAAGCTTACTACGTGGGTTCGATTCCCATCACCCGCTCCAATTTGTTTTCGTTGCCTGGCAAAGGATAACGAAAACCCCGAAGGGGGAGGGTATCCCCCGTCAGTTTCGGCCGCCGGTTCGGGGGCTTTTTTGTATAAACGGTCTACAGTCAGGAAATTAAGAAATGGCAAAAGAGAAGTTTGAAAGAACGAAGCCGCATTGCAATATCGGCACGATTGGTCACGTTGACCATGGGAAGACGACGCTGACGGCGGCGA
>CALDOX010000038.1:0-21900 GCA_937912005.1 uncultured Alphaproteobacteria bacterium | reverse complement strand
GAACTTCCACTGCGGTTAAGCAACAAGCACCTCAAGCTTGCGTGTCTACCAATTCCACCATGGCCGCATATCAGTTAAGGTTAATAGCAGACTTGCGTTTTATTCGCAACCGAAATTTTGACGACAGTTATCGAATCCTTTGTTTTTTTAAACCGTTCTTTTCTGTTCAAAGATGCCGTCAACGATTTCTTCCATCGGCGCATCGGGAGAAAGCTGATATTCGACTTTGGTGACAAAAGCCCTCGGAGACCCGCGTTTGCATGCGTTGAACATATCCGCAATAACATCCGTTTCCCCTTTAAAAACGGCTTCAACCGTTCCGTCAACACGATTGCGAACCCAGCCTGACAAACCACGGGCACGGGCTTCCGACATCGTCCATTGACGATAAAAAACACCCTGCACTCGTCCGTAAATACGAATATGAACAATCTCTTGCGCCATTTATTTTCCTTTCAATTTTACCGCAGCTTCCAGAACGTCTTGTTTGCGTCCTTCTCTGACAGACAAAGCGTCCTGATCTTCCGACCACACGTTATTTTGAAATTTTTCTTCCAATATTGACAGATCAAAAGCGCGTTCCGCCGTCATAAATCCGTCCAAAACGGCCAACGCCAAAACAACCGAACGGCATCCGCCGGACACAGCGCAAAAAGCCCAAAAAGCCTCGTCTGACAAAGCGTTTAACGTTTTTTCCAAAAACTTTTTCGTTCGTTCCGATAAACTTTGAACGTCCAAGCCTTCCGATATTTTAAAATCGCAGCCGTTTGCGTTTACCCAATCAACAACAGGTTTCCATTCCCGCTGCTGCATCTTTCGCAAGTCTTCGGGAAAAGGGGCAAAAAAACAAACCGTATCCGCAGCCGCAAACGCAATTTGTTCCTGCGTTTCTTTTAAACGTTCCTCCTGCATTACTGTGCCGCCATAGCGTCCGCGCATACGTTTTTCAGTGACGGTTGCTTTATCATTTCCTGTGCTGCCTGTTTCCCGCCCATAAAGAACGCCATTCCGATCGACAACGCTTTGTCAATCGCCTGATCCGTATTAAAACTGATCTTCGGATAAGCCAATGTCCCTTTAACAAAGACGGAATTGAATACAGATTTCAGGACACCCGAGGAACGCGGTGAAAAATCCATTTTAAGATCAATCGCTTCCTTGCTCAAATCAACATCGCCGTTAATCTGCATATCAAACAAGTTGTTTTCCATTCCGATTTTTTTCCGAGAAGAAATAAAACCGTTTTTTACAGGAATATTCACAACAAAACATGGAATAGCCAACGCTTGTTTTTCATCAACCGGAGAAAGAAACTCCAGAATTTTCGGCAAAGAATGGAAACGAAACGAACTGATATAAACGTCCCGCGTATTAATAAAAATCTGCCCGTTCAAAGAAGCGGCCATTTCAGATTCGGAATTTCCATATCCCGACAAATGAAGGGTCCCTGTCATCTCGCCCCGTTCAACTTTGTTCTGAGCAAAGAATAAAGACAAAGGAAGCTTATTCATTTTAAATCCCGCTTGAATTTCCGCCGGTTGTTTGGACGCATCAAATCTGGCCTGCATTACGGCATAATTTGCCAATCTCTGTGTCGGCAGATCAAAAATGCCGTCATGCATTGCCGCCGCAACATGGAACGGACCGATACGGGTATTGTCAGCGCCCAACAAATCATTAAATAAAACATCTATGTCTATTTTCGCTTCTTTAAGTTTTTCAAACGGGAAAGGTTCAGAGGAAAACACGCGTTTTTTTGCCTGCGGAGAAAGTGAAACGGAACGGTTTTTGCCCTGTACCGGCTGATAGGATTTCCCTAAAAAGTCAGATAAAACAAACCTATTCGAAAGCAGCTTAATCTGAACAAGAACTTTCGGAGCTGTCCTAATCTCGATATTTCCGGACAAATCCGACTGTCCGACTTTCATTTTCAAATCATTTATAAAGATGCCGTCATTCAGCCGAATATTTCCGGAAAAAATCGAAACGGGCAAAGCCGGCAATCCGGGAACCTTTCCCATATTTTCAGCTTTAATTTCCGTTCGCGCGCGCAAAGAGAACGGAGAAAAAGAATCTGCCGCCCCCTGAACCTGTACCGATACGGTATCCGAAGATCCCGCTTTAATCTCAAAATCAGGTACGGCAAAGCCGTCAGGCCCCAAATCAATTTTTGCTTTAACAAAAGTATCCCGTATTGACGGAATCGAATATCCGATAATCTTATTAAACACGGAAGCATTTGCCAAATGCAGCGCCGTTTCCGCTTTTATCCGCATATCGGAAAGCGGTTTGTCAATGTTTCCTTCAGCGTTCAGTTCGGAACCGTCTCCTGTCATTTTTATCACAAAATGATACGGGTTTTGCTGATTTAATAAAACCGGCAAAGCGTCTCCTTTTAAAGAAACATTAAATTTGTTTTTTTCCACCAGCCATTGCGATTCAAACGAAAAATCTTCTTTATTCTGCGCCGCTGTCATTTTTTGAATTTTTGTCGTTATTTTCCTGTTTTTTTGCCTGTTATTTAAAGAAATGCCGATATTTTCAAATACCGCCCGGTTTATCTGTTTCAAAAAGAACGTTTTTCCTTTTTTCTCCGGTTTTTGTTGAGCGCCCTTTTCTTTATTTTTGACAAACGCCCAGTTTTCCGCTCCGTTTTGATTAATTTCAAAAACGATATTGGCATCTTTAACCGTCAGCAATCGAACGTCCACTTTGCGGCTGAACAAAGGAAGTAATTTTATCTGCAATTCCGCTTTTCCGATTCGAGCCATATAAGGATTCTCTGCCCATGAGGCGTTAGAGAGTCTGATGTCATTAATTTCTATTGAAGGGGAAAGCGAATAATGCACTTTTATATCACCGTCAATGCTGAGCGATCTTCCGGTTTTTTCCGACACTCGGGCAATGATTTCGGAGCGCGCGGTATTATTGAAGTCTTTTAACGTCCAAACGGCAACGATTAAACATAAAGCGGCAAAAACCAAAACGGCGGAAAAAACTTTTTTCATTTCATTCTCCTTATATCAAGGGAAATTTTTTAAACGGGTTTTCGGGCTTCTTGTACGAAAAACCGAAGAAATCGAAACTGTCTGCCATTCTGTCCGACAGCGGCGCGTAAACTTCCAGCATTTTACCGCTCGGCAGCGGCATGCGCAAGGCGCGGGCGTGCAGATGAAGTTCCCGCCCGTGTTTCAGATAATCCGCCGGCGGAAAATCGCCCGTGTATTTGCCGTCCCCGACAATCGGGTGTCCCATATATTGGCAATGCACGCGAATCTGATGCGTCCGTCCGGTAAGAGGCATCAGCTCCAGCCAGGCCGCTTTTTTATAAGCCTCATCCATGACACGATAAAGTGTTGCCGCCTTTTGACCGTTTTTTTCATCGACGCGGACGGATTCGCCGCCAAATTCGCCGTTTGTTTTCAACAGTTTGGCACTGATTTTTCCTTCTTTGATTTCGGGATTTCCGAACACCAAAGCCCAATAGACTTTTTTGGCCTCTCTTGACCGGAAAGCCTCCGCCAACTTGGCCGTCGCCGCGGGCGTGCGCCCTAAAACAAGAACACCGCTGGTGTCTTTGTCCAAGCGATGAACCAGACGCGGATTTTCATCCTTTTCAAAACGCAGAGCCGACAGCATCCCGTCCAGATGACGCGTGACCCCCGTCCCGCCCTGCACCGCCAATCCCGCCGGCTTGTTTAAGACGATCACGTCTTTGTCCTTATAAATCACAAGGCTTTGAACGAATTTCGCGTCCTGCTCCGACACGACGACGCTGTCCCGGCGGGCTTTGGCAGCCGCCATCGGCGAGCCTTGTTCCGGCAATGGCGGCACGCGCACGGTCTGTCCCGCCGTCAAATGCTGAGACGCTTCGGCTTTTTTGCCGTCCACTTTAATCTGCTTCGTGCGCAATAACTTTTGAAGCTGCCCCTGCGTCAGCTGCGGATAGTGCCGTTTGAACCAACGGTCAAGCCGGACTTCTCCGTCATCGTCGGAAACGGTGACCAAATTAACGCCGCCCATTTTCAATTTCCTTTCTTAATTTGTCCCAATACGCAATACGCTTGACGATTTCACGTTCAAAGCCGCGTTCGATCGGGCGATAGATTTTTTGCCGCCCCATTTCCTGCGGAAAATAGTTCGCGCCCGAAAAACCGTTCGCCGTGTCGGGATCGTATTCGTACCCGTCGCTGTAACCCAGTTCTTTCATCAGTTTTGTCGGCGCGTTCAAAATATTCATCGGCGGCATTAAAGAACCCGTTTCTTTTGCCAGACGTACGGCCGCGCTCCAGCCTTTATAGACACTGATCGATTTTGGCGCGGTCGCCAGATAAACGACCAGCTGTGCCAACGCCAAGTCCCCTTCCGGAGAGCCGAGACGCTCATACGCCTGCCAAGCGGACACCGCCTGCAGCAAAGCGTTCGGATCGGCCAGACCGACATCTTCGACGGCAAAACGCGTCAGGCGGCGGAAAATATATTTCGGGTCTTCGCCCGCCGTCATCATCCGCGCGACCCAATACAGCCCCGCGTCGGGATCGGAACCGCGCAAAGACTTGTGCACGGCGCTGATCAAATTGTAGTGCCCTTCCCTGTCCTTGTCGTAAACGGCGGGACGACGCGCAACGACGGTCATCATCTTTTCGACCGACAACGGCCCGTTTGCCAAGTCCCTGTCCGGCAAGTCGAACAACGCCTCCAACATATTGGCCAGATAGCGCCCGTCCCCGTCCGCCATCGCTTTCAGCTGCTCCCTTGCCTGCGGAACAAGCGGCAAAGTCCGCCCCGTCAGCTTTTCGGCGCGTGCAATGATCGATTCCAAAGCGTCTTCCGTCAGGCGTTTCAACACAAAGACTTTACAACGGGACAACAAGGCGGCATTCAGCTCGAAAGACGGATTTTCCGTCGTCGCGCCGACCAAAACGACCGTGCCGTCTTCCACATAAGGCAGAAAACCGTCCTGCTGGGAACGGTTGAACCGGTGGATTTCGTCAACAAATAAAATCGTCGCCCTGCCCGTCTGCCGCCTCTGCTTGGCCGTTTCAAAGATTTTGCGCAAATCGGCAACGCCGGAAAACACGGCGGAAATCGGTTCGAACGCCATATCCGTGTGATGCGCCAACAGCCGCGCGATCGTCGTTTTACCGCACCCCGGAGGCCCCCATAATATAAACGAGGACACTTTTCCTGTAATCAGCATCCGCCCTAACGGCGCGTCGGCGGACAACAGATGATCCTGCCCGACGACTTCGTCAATCGTCTGCGGGCGCAGTCTGTCCGCCAAAGGTTGCGCTATTGTGGAATCGAATAAAGACGGCACGGGTTAATCCTTTGTTAACATTCTTCATCAGTTTTAACAGATTAACGCCGCGTTTTCATCAGTTCTTTTTATTCACCGCCCGATTTTTCCCAAAAACGCCGATAACATAAACGACGCTCAACACCGCCGCCAGTCCGTAGGACACCGCATCGGACAGACCGAAACCGATTTCCTGATGGAAGATATAGCTGGCGATCACGAACAGATAAAACGTTCCGGGAATCAAAACGAACAAAAACGTCTTGCGCTGTTCTATCAGATACATTGCGATGATCGTGAACGTGAACACGGCCAGCGTCTGGTTGCTCCACGCGAAATAGCGCCACAGCTTGATGAACTGCCCGCCGTTCGCTTTAGCGAAGTAAAGCAGGAATGCGACGCCCGCCAGCATCACCAAAGTGATGGCCAGACGGTTTTTCTTCGGCTTCTGGTCGATGTTCAGGTTTTCGGCGATAATCAGACGCATCGCCCTTAACGCCGTGTCGCCTGAAGTGATCGGCAGGACGATCATGCCGAAAATGGCGACCAATCCCGCATAAGCTCCCAACAAATCCTTGGACACCAGACCGACAACCGCCGGTTTGCCGACATGGACGGGATCGATGCCTTTGTTATACAGTCCCATCGCCGCGGCTGCCCAAATCATCGCGACCAATCCTTCCGCGACCATCATACCGTAAAACACGAAACATCCCTGCCGTTCGGATTCGAGCGTTCTGGAAATCAACGTCGTCTGGCTGGCGTGGAAACCGGATACGATGCCGCACGCGACCGTTACGAAGAACATCGGGACGAGAGCGTCTCCATTCGGATACAGCCCTTTCCAGTTGGAAAAGCCCAGTTCGTCCAAAGGATACCCCTGAACAAACAAGCAAACGCCGATCGCCGCGGAAGAAAGCAGCAACAAGCCGCCGAAAAATGGATAAAGCCGTCCGATGATTTTATCAATCGGAAACAACATCGCGATCATATAGTAAAAGAAAATGACGCCGTAAACGATCCACAGCAAAGGTTCGGTAACGGAAGCCTTTTTACCGGCGATCTGTTCGACGAACAAATCCCCCGGCAGATAGAGGAACACGGCGGCGACCAAGAATAAAGCCAAGAACAAAAAGACGTTGTAAACGTTATAGGTTTTAGGTCCCAAATACCTTTTCACCAACTGTGGCATCTGTTCGCCGTTATGACGCATTGAAATCATACCGCAAAAATAATCGTGCACGGCGCCGCCGAAAATATTGCCGATCGGAATCAGAATAAACGCGACGGGCCCGAACAGAATGCCCAGAATCGGCCCTAAAATCGGCCCCGTTCCGGCAATGTTCAAAAACTGGATCAAAGCGTTCTGTTTTTCGCTCATCGGAACGAAATCAACGCCGTTTTCCATCGTGTATGCCGGCGTTTTCCTGTCGTCCGGCCCGAAAATGTTGTCGACGCGACGGGAATAAAAGAATCCGCCGACGAATAAAATAATCAAACCGATACAAAACGTAACCATTTCTTTTGCCTTCTACCGATATTTTTTTACGGTTTAGCGCAACAAAAAACGTTTTTCAATATGATAAAATCATTGACATGCGAGCTGATCGCTTACGAAACTTTTTCTTTGTCCGGCCGCTTTATCATTTTTATATCGTATTGTTAAGTTTATATTGAATCTATTATCATTATGTTCTAGCATAAACTTAAAGTGATGGTTTACGCTTGCTGCCTGCCTTCAGGCGAACCCGGACGGGAAAACCTTATTTTTTATATCGGATGCAATCAAAACTCTTTAAAAGGGAATTTTTGACAGGCAGGCATCAAAATATTTTTCCCGATAAGGAGTTTTTGCCATGACCGACACCTCTCTTGATTTGAATGAAAACACGATCATCGCCCTGTTTGAACGGGGTGATTGCTTGACGTTTGACCCGCTGGAACCGATGGAAGCCTTCAAATTTGCAAAGGCCCTGCAGCGCGAATATCAAAAAAAGAACCCTGCCGCCCCCGCTCTGATTTTATCAAAAACAGCCCGTTTCTGTCCGGATGGCGGCTACACTCCGCCGTTTCATTATTTTTCGGACGGAACTTTGCTGCACAGATTTTATTCCGAAGACGAAAAACGAATCGGCCTGAGCCGGATAAAAAACATGCTGATCCGTTACGGCTGTCAAATCGTCAGGGAATACGGTCCGAGAAATCTTATGGATCGGGAATACGATGCTTTTCTGCGTGATATTTCCGCATTTGCCAGACAAAAGCACCCCTATCAGGAAGACCTTTACGCAACGTCCCTGCCGGACAAGGAAACATTTGTCCGCGACTGTTTTGAAAACGGGAACGTTCTTTTGACTGCCAGCAAAGACGAACGCACGCCGCCGGAATACCGCAAAATTCTGGCTTTGTTTTCGGACGGACGTTTTTTCGTATCCGACAAATACGCCGATAAAACCGGCATCAACGATCCGTTGAAGATTTATGATTTCCAGCACGAATGCAGAGTCGAACATTTCGTGTTCCTTCAACGCATATATGTGCCGGAATCCTATCTGGAAGCCTTATACGATACGGCCGTGAAATACGATTGGTACTTATCGCCTCAAGACGCTTCAAAGCGTCTGAATGTCCAAACGACACCTTCGGACGGCGAAAAACAGGAAATGGAGGCCTTCATCGACTCTTTGCTGGACGGACGCGCTTGCGTCAGCGTAACGATTCCAGATCCTTCGGACGAATTCATTTCTCCGGACAGGGAAAATTTCGTTTTGTTTTCGGACGGCACTTTAGTTTTGGATTCCCGCAAAAAAGGCGTCGAGGATATTTTTTGCAAACACTTCCGGCGTCCTTTTCCGCAAATGGAATTTAATATCCGCTTTGTTCCCGATTTTTATATACCGGAAATATACAAGCGATTGCTGAAAAAGCAAAAAAGCGCGCGACAAATTTATCTGGAAATGTTGAAACAAAAAGCCCGAAAGCTGAAAAAAAAGCTGAATATCCCTCATCATGAAGCTTTGGAACTTGTGGCCGCCATGGCCGGATGGCCGAACTGGAAAGCTGCAACGGTCATTGAAGAGAAACAAGCCCGCCATGTTATTTGTGCGGAACAGATTAAAAAAAAACTTGCCGAACGTTTTGAAAACCAAGATCCTGTCGAATGGGAATATCAGGAATATTTGAAGAAAAATAAAAAACGACTCGTTAGCAAATAAGCGGATAAAACTGTTCCGGCAACACGGTTTCAACGGCATGCAGCACAGCCAATCGTTTTTTCACATACAAAAAGCCCTCTGATTTTCATCAGAGGACTTTTTCTAAAAATAAATTTTTAACGGCCCTGATTTTTCAGCTTTGCCGCCATAACCGGCGCCTGAACCAGTCCGCCGCTCGGCTGACCGTAGCCCGCCGCGAACAGCTTTTTGACTTCGTCTTTATAGGCGTCAATTTTTTCCGCCCGCTTGACATCGCGATCATAGGATTCTTTAAATCCTATCTCGCGCTTCAGCTGTTTTAAAGCTAACTGGGCGTGTTTCAGTTCCGTATAATCTTCGATTTTTTTAGCCTGCGCGTCATCCTTCGGCCAGCTGGCGCAGCGAACCGCCGTTTCAACGGCTAAGGCCGCATAGCCGGCTAAAAGAACCGGCCCTCCCAATTCAGGATCCAAAGCCACGCTTGCCGCTCCCAAAACGGAGAATCCGGCTGCTTTTAATCCTAAATCAACAAATGCCCTATCTCCCTTAGCTTTTGTGTTCGAAGCATAATTCAGGCGTTCTTTCAAACCGTACTGTCTCAATTCCTTGGCGACCTGCTTTTCCATCAACTTTACATCCTTCGATGTCAGCGTGTCGGCTTTTCCGGATTTAAAGAAATCAGAAGCATATTTTTCCGCTTTCCAGTAAGCATCATTCTTTTCAACGAACCCTATTTCCTTTTTTGCGCCTGCCATATAAGCGTCCAGCAACTTTTTCGCTTCCGGACTTAAATCTTTCTTTTTTGAAGAACGTAAAAAACTTAATCCCATTTTCAATCTCCGTAAAAAATCATTAGTAGAGATGATAAAACGGCGAACGTTTTTTTTCAACAAAGTTTTTCGATTTTAGACAAAAAAAGAGGCAGATTAAAATAACCTGCCCCTTTTCCGATCTACAATCGAATCTATTTTGCTTCTTCCGCTTCTTCTTTAACCTGAACCGGACCGGAATCCAAGCCTTTGGCCTTGACATCGCGGTCAACCAGTTCGATAAAAGCCATCGGAGCGCAGTCGCCGTAACGCAGACCGGCTTTCAACACGCGGACATAGCCGCCCTGACGGTCTTTGTAACGGGGAGCCAACGTCGCGATCAGCTTTTCCACCATTTTTTCATCACGCAGGAACGAAATCAGCTGACGACGCTTGTGCAAATCACCGACTTTTGCAGCAGTGATAAGCTTTTCAAAGACAGGACGCAGTTCCTTGGCTTTGGGCAGCGTGGTTTTAATTTGTTCATGTTTGATCAGCGCGTTGGCCATATTGGCAAACATCGCGCGGCGGTGTGAAAACGTTTTATTCAGCTTACGCTTACTGTTACGATGATTCATTTTATCCTCCTATCATGGTTTCGCGCACGAAACCGATAAATCCGACTTCGACACCGTATTCTCTAAAATCCACCGTGAATATCAGAGACTCCGTATGCCGCAGCCCCGTTCTCCCGAACGGGAATTTGTTTAAAACGGCTCTTCCAGACCTTTGGACAGCGTTTCGATATTTTCAGGCGGCCAACCGACCACTTCCATACCGAGATGTAAGCCCATCTGAGCCAGAACCTCTTTGATTTCATTCAACGACTTGCGTCCGAAATTCGGCGTACGCAGCATTTCGGCTTCCGTCTTCTGAACCAGATCACCGATATAGACGATGCTGTCGTTCTTCAGGCAGTTTGCGGAACGGACGGACAATTCCAATTCGTCCACCTTGCGCAGCAAATTGCGGTTGAACGGCAATTCGTCTTTCTTTTCGGCTTCAACGTCTTCTTCCGGTTCTTCAAAATTGACGAACAATTTCAGTTGTTCCTGCAGAATACGAGCCGCCAGAGCGACCGCATCTTCCGGAGAAACCGTTCCGTTCGTTTCAACCGTCAAAGACAGTTTGTCGTAGTTTGTAATCTGACCGACGCGGGCATTATCAATCTGATAAACGGCGCGCGTTACCGGACTGAAGATCGAGTCCACCGGGATCAAGCCGATCGGACAATCCTCCGGTCTGTTCGCGGACGCGGGAACATATCCCTTGCCCGTACCGACCGTCAATTCCATGTTCAAGACGGCGTCTTTGTCCAAAGTGCAGATCACCAGATCCGGATTCATGATTTCAACATCATGTCCCGTTTCGATCATAGCGGCCGTCACTTCGCACGGACCTTCCGCCTTTAAAGTCATACGACGTGTTCCTTCGCCGTCATAACGCAAAGCCAACATTTTGATATTCAGAATAATATCGGAAACGTCTTCGCGAACGCCGGGAATGGAAGAAAATTCATGCAATACGCCGTCAATGTGGATCGCCGTAACGGCAGCCCCCTGCAAAGACGACAGCAAAACACGGCGCAAAGCATTGCCCAGCGTCATACCGAAACCGCGTTCCAGCGGTTCGACAACGATTGTAGCCTTGCGCGCGGCACCGTCGGCATGTTCGATTTCGACAGTGCTTGGCTTAATCAGGTCTTGCCAATTTTTTTGAATCACGAGTATTCTCCTGCTTTAAAAAGTAATGTGTCAGAAGACACAACCAAAACGAACCGGCAAAAGCCGGCAAGTCTTCCCTTAAACGCGACGGCGTTTGCGGGGACGGCACCCGTTATGGGGAACGGCGGTCACATCGCGAATCGCCGTAATGACGAATCCGACGGACTGCAAAGCGCGCAGAGCGGATTCACGACCGGCTCCCGGGCCTTTTACCCATACTTCCAAAGTTTTCATACCGTGTTCGGCGGCTTTTTTACCGGCATCTTCAGCCGTCACCTGCGCCGCGTACGGCGTGGATTTACGGGAACCTTTGAAGCCGTGAGCCCCTGAAGACGACCAGGAAATAGCATTTCCCTGAGCATCTGTAATGGTAACCTTCGTGTTGTTGAACGTCGAATTGACGTGAGCAACGCCCGAAGTAATGTTTTTGCGTTCGCGTTTCTTTGTACGAACAGTTGTTGCTTTAGCCATGAATTAATCGCCTTTCCTAACTAAACAGCTTTTTTCTTGCCTGCGATCGGCTTCGCGGGACCTTTGCGCGTACGAGCGTTCGTATGCGTTCTCTGGCCGCGGCAGGGCAGACCTTTACGATGACGCAGACCGCGATAGCAGCCCAAGTCCATCAAGCGTTTGATGTTTACACCGACTTCACGGCGAAGTTCACCTTCGACATGATATTCATGGTCAATCAATTCACGCAGTTTTAAAACATCTTCATCAGACAATTCGCTTACGCGGCGAGCGTCTTCGATGTTTAACTTCCCGCAGATTTCGCGGGCTAAAGTCCGACCGATGCCGTGGATATACGTCAAAGCGATTTCCACGCGCTTGTTTGTCGGAATATTCACACCAGCAATACGTGCCAAGTTTTATCTCCTATACAAATTAAAACCTGCCCGAATCCTTGAAGAATCCGGACACACCAAACCGTAAGGTGTTTACTGCGGACACCCTACAGAGGGGTTCAAAGTATACTCAACGCCCCGAAGAGTCAATAGTTTGAGAATGTTTTTTTTACTTTTTTTGAAGATTAGGAACAATCCGTTCAACATACACTTCAAATGTTTTGTTTAAACTCTTTCCATGTCATGACGGGAGTATTCGAAAACACAACGTTGCTCAAAGCTTTGAAATGTTCGGCTCCGCAGTGAATTTTCTGACGTTCTTCCGGTCTTAATTTAAAAATATCTTCCGTTCCTTTTGTTTCAAGAACAAAATACAGCCGTTCTTCTCCGTTTTTTTCCAAATAAACCGCCCAGTCCGGATTATATGCGCCGATCGGTGTTTCGATTTTAAAGCGGTTTGGCATTTTGAAAAACATTTTAACGTCCGGATCGTTGTCCAAAGAACGGGCAAAGTCGCTTTCGACAGAACTGTCATAAACAACGTAATCATAAACGCTGTTTGCCACCGCCACAGCATTTTTATCCAGATACGCGATTAATTCCATACTTTCAAAAATTTCCTGAACATAATATTCCCGACCGGCAAGCCTGATGTACTTGATGCCGTCTATTGCCAAAGCGTGCCGTTTTTCCTTAATTATTTTGAGTGTTTCTTCATAAAATTTCTGCGGATTTTTTAAAAAGTCCTCCAGCCGCTCGCTTTGTTGCAAAATACGGCTGACAGTTGATCGTTTCAATAAAGTCTTTGCCGAAATCAAGCGCAAAATATCAGGAAGAACAATATCATTTCGTTCCAAATCCGTTGTGAACATTGCGCGTTCCTGATGAGAAACGCCGGCGTTTTGAATAATAAGATCGGCGGTTTGCGTCACCAGTCGGGCGTCGGAAGTTTCCGGCATAGCTTTAATTGCCGAAGCGCATTCTTCTATCAGCTTTTCCACATCGAACCGAACGCGATACGTCGTTTTTTGCTTAATTCTGTTCCATAATTCCAAAAATTCGGCGGAAGCGAGAATTTGTTTTTTCAGTCTGACCGAAACTTCCCGCTGCGCGTCTCGAATCGGAATTTCCGTCACAGTGCCGAATTGAACACCCGTTTCGTTTTCAATTTCTTTTTGAAGCTTTCCGGCAAACTCTGAAAAGCTTTCATTGGCGACAACGTGCAGAATATTGATATTTTTATCTTCAATCCGTTCGCCGGCCTGATTAACGCATAAGCGCAGCCCTCGCCCGATTTTTTGACGACAGGTGAAGACGGATTTTTGATCTGTCAGCGTACAGACCTGAAAAACGTTCGGATTGTCCCAACCTTCCTTCAACGCCGAATGTGAAAAGATAAATCGAAGCGGACAATCAAAGGACAAAAGCCACTCTTTGTTTTTCATAATCGTATTGTAAGTGTCGTTATCGGCTTGCGTACTGCCGTTCGTATCCTTGTATTTTCCTTTTTTATCCTGAGAAAAGTACCCGTTATGCGCTTTGTTCACGTCCGTATTGAATTTTTCCTTTAAAGGAGTATATTTCGGATTGTTCATCAATTCGTTATAACAGGCTTCGAACATTTCGGCATAAACGCCTTTCTGCCCGTCCGCCGTGCGGTATTTTTCCACTTTGTCAACAAAGAACAAGGACAACACTTTGATTCCTTTATCAAAACAGCGTAATTCCTTATCCAGATGCGTTTTAATCGTATGACGTATTTGAGCCCGTTTTATTACATCGTCATCAATATCGCCGATGTTTTCATTTAAAGTCAGCGTTTCGGCGTTTGAAAATTCAATCCGTTCAAATCCCGCCGAGCAATCAATTCCTTCCACCTTATAATTTTCATACAATTTGCGGCCGCCGGAAAGAGCATACAAATCGGAATGAGGTTTGACTACAACCGTTTTGCGTTTAACGCTTCCTTCCGAGTTTTCAACGTCTATTTCAACTTTTGCCGAAAATCCGTTTTTGTTAGACACGGATTTTAAACAAATATACGGCTTGTTGTAATCGTTGATGACCGAATTTGAAATTACGGAAATCTGTTTGACCAATCCTTTTTGATATGCGTCCACAGGCGTTAAGCGATAAACAAGGTTTTGCTTTTCGCGATGAGTGGCGGAATAGCGCAAAACACACAAAGGCTTCAAGCTTGCGATCGCTTCTTTTGCCTTCGGGGTATTATCTACGCTTTGCGGTTCGTCGATAATCACGACCGGACACGTTTTTCTGATATAGCGCATGGCACTGTCGCCGTTCAATTTATCCTGCGGCTGATTGATAACGTTTTCAGCCTTTCTGAAAGCGTCAATGTTGATAACCATAATTTCAACCGTATCGGACACGGCAAAAGCGCGGACATCGGACAATCTTTCCGATTGATAAATAAAAAATCGATACGGCAAGCTGTCATATTGATTTTTGAAATAGTCCGATGTCATTTGAAAAGATTTAAACACGCCTTCGCGAATGGCGACACTCGGCACGACAACAATAAACTTTTTAAAGCCGTAACGTTTGTTCAATTCCAACATTGTTTGAGTATAAACAAACGTCTTGCCCGTTCCGGTTTCCATTTCAACCGATACAGGAAAAGCGTTGATATCCGAAATATCCGTTTGCGGCAAAGAATGTGCTTTTTGAATGGCATGCAGATTATCGTTCAATGTTTCAAGAGAAATTAAAATCCGATTGCCTATTCCTTGATTTTGCTCCCAAAAACTTTGCTGATCGGTAATGGAAAAAGTCATATCGGCCTTTTCCTGCCCTTTGAACAATTCGACAACAGCATTAACCGCTTCGGTTTGAAAATCCTGATTTTTAAATTTTAATCTCATGCTTTGCTCTTACAACAAATCGGCTTCAATCCCGTTATCCCGACAGATATAATAAGCATTTGACAAAACAACATCGTCTTTAAACGCTTCTTCGGCAAAAACGATTTTTTTCGGGGCAAGCGCGCAAAAAGAGGCAACATCATCGGGCGTCACACCATTCCCCGAACCGTCAAGACAAACCAGAACAATATCGTCTTTGCCAATCGCCCACACCTTGCGCCCGCCAATGTTTTCTTCAGATACTTTAGCCGTCGGTTCAATGCCGAGTTTCAACATTACTTCATAAACGACATCAAGTTCGCCGCGGTCGAATTTCAGCGTTTTAATCATCGTGTCAAACCGTTCGCGCAAAACATCAGTATCTTTTACGGGCGTATCGTCCCATTTAATAAGATTTGAAGTATCCAGTTTCAAAACTTTGAAACCGACATCAACATCGGCATTTTGTTCTTTTATTTTGCGGCCTGCGCGGCGAATACGTTCCTTACCTATTTCACATATATTTTTGTATCCGGCTTTAAATGCCTCGGATTTTTCATCGGTCAGTTCCGGCAGCTGCACCATAATAAAGCGACGTTTACCGCCGTCTTCGGCATTTAACTGCATCACCGCTTGAGCCGTTGTCGCCGAACCGGAAAAAAAATCCAAGACAATCTGAGACTCATAGTTAAAAGTTCCTAATTGCAGGCATTTTTGAACGTAATCAACGGATTTAGGAAAATCAAATGGTGTTTTTCCAAATAATTTTCCCATCATTTCTTTCCCGTTTTCATGATTCATTTCTTTATCCAACCAAAGAGTTTTGCTCTTTGTAAAAAGGCTGGTTCCTTCTAAATAATCTTTTCTGAATACGCTCCATTTTCCTGTATTTGCAAGATTGGCAATCAATAAATCAGTAAATTGAGAAGCTTTTTGAAATCCCCATGTCCAACAACCATCTTCGCCAAGTGAATTTCTGGGATAAATTTCAACAGTATGTCTTTCTGTTTTAGTCAGAGATACATCCAATTTATCGGGGTCTGCATATAAAGGATAAAACATAAGCGGACGGTTGCTTCTGTTAAAAACCGGATTTCTGTTACGCAATTCAAGAAGACGATATTTTCCGTATTCATCTTCTCTTGAATATTCCGAGATTGCCTTATCATTTTTAGGAACTTCATATAAGCCATCAATATCTATGTTTTTCGTATAAACTAAAATATATTCATGCGTCTTAGCGATAAATCTGTCAAAAGTTCTCCCTCTGGGATTTGTTTGAACGATTATCTGCGCCACAAAATTTTCCTCTCCGAACACTTCATCGCATACTTTACGCAAATTCGTTGCTTCGTTATCGTCAATGGAAATAAAAATAACGCCATCATCACGCAAAAGAGAAAACGCCAAACGCAAACGCGGATACATCATATTCAGCCAGTTGGTGTGAAAACGTCCAGCCGTTTCGGGATTCGATTTCGTGCTTTGGCTTGTAATCTCTTTATATTTGGCAACAGGGTCGGAAAAGTCATCTTTGTATATGAAATCGTTTCCCGTATTGTACGGCGGATCGATGTAAATCATTTTGATCCTGCGGTAATACGATTTCTGCAGCAGTTTCAAAACTTCCAGATTATCTCCCTCAATATACAGATTTTCCGTGTTGTCAAAATCCACGCTTTCTTCCGGACAAGGGCGCAATGTTCCCGTTGAACGCTTGCCGACCAAACGATCGCAGTCGGCTTTTCCTTTCCATTCAAATTTGTATTTTTCAAAATCGTTTTCAATATATTCGCCGCATAATGACTTTAACTTGTCAAAATCAAGTTTTCCCTCTCTGACACATTGCGGAAAAAGGCTTTTCAATCTCAATCGCTTCAATATCCATACTTTTCCCGTCCAGTTTTTTCAAATCTTCAGACATTGCCTCTTTCCAATATAAAAATACTGCCATTCGCTTATAGTTTTATATTGCTTATACCCCATATTGTCTAGGCAAAAATCATTGTAGATTCCCCATATCAGAAATTGGGGATTCTTAATGTTGACGGAACGAGAATTTAAAAACGAGTTAGGATCGTTTGTGCGAAAAATCAGGAATCGCAAGGGAATCGCCAGCGATAAGTTATCCGTCGATTACACAACTGTGAACCAAATCGAAAACGGGCATATCAATCCCCGCGCCTACACGCTTTATAAAATCTTGATCGATTTGGATATAGACCTTGATTCCCTGCTGAAAGAAAAACAGCAGGAACATATTTCAACCGAAGAATTATTGATTCAAAAAATCCGCATGCTGTCCGAAGAGCAACAGAAATCCCTGATTGCTCTTCTAAGCGAATTTGAAATCAAGAAAAAAAAATATATAAAAAAGAGGCTTTCCTCAGCCTCTTTTTTTATTGTCCGATAATCTTTTTCAGTTTTTCGGCGACTTCTTCCACACCGCCCGTGCCGTCAATCGTTTCAAGCAATCCTTCATGCTGAAAGTACGGCAAAACAGGTGTTGTCATCATACGGTATGTTTTTAAGCGGTCAACAACCGTTTGCCAGTTATCATCCTGGCGGCGCAGAAAATTCGAGCCGCCGCACTCATCGCACTTTCCGAACACTTTTGTCGGTTTTAACGTGTCATGATACATCGCGCCGCAATCTGCGCATGAAAAGCGTCCGATAATACGCTGAATAATCATATCATCCGGCACTTGAATTTCTATCACATGGTCTAAGCGGCGGCCTTTTTCGAACAAAAGTTCATCCAAAGCCTTGGCTTGCGGCAAAGTTCTGGGAAAACCGTCCAGAATGAATCCTTCTTTGCAATCCGGTTCATCCAAACGTTCAGAAATAATGGAAATAATCATTTCATCGGGAACAAAATTGCCTTTGTCAATCAAAGCCTTGGCCCGCAGCCCTATTTCCGTTCCGGCACGCCCCGCATTGCGTAACATTTCACCTGTGGACAAATGCGGTATGTTCAAACGATCACGCAGCAAACGCGCCTGTGTTCCTTTTCCGCCTCCCGGAGGAGCCATTAAAACAAGGTGTTTGCCGTTGCTGATCACTTCAAGCGTCCTTTAAGTTTCGCCTTTTTCATCAGTCCTTCATACTGATGCGCGATTAAATGCGATTGGATTTGCGCCGCAAATTCCATTGTCACTGACACAACGATTAACAAAGTCGTTCCGCCTAAAACAAACGGTACGGAATACTTTGCGATCATAATTTCAGGGAAACAACAAATTGCCGCCAAATAGGCAGACCCTAAAACCGTCAAACGGGTTAAAACATAATCCAAATACTCCGCCGTGCTTTTTCCCGGACGAATACCGGCAATAAAGCCGCCATGACGTTTCAGATTATCCGCCGTGTCTTCCGGATTGAAAACAACCGCCGTATAAAAGAATGTAAAGAAAATAATCAATCCGGCATACAACGCCAAATAAACCGGCTGGCCATGCGCCAGAATCGTTGATAATGTCACGATCCAATCCGCACTGTTGCCGCTTTTTACCGAGAAATTAACAATCGTCATCGGCAATAACAGCAAAGAACTGGCAAAGATCGGCGGAATAACACCCGTCGGATTCAGCTTTAACGGCAAATGAGAACTTTCGCTGTTCATCATACGACCGCCCATCTGACGTTTCGGATACTGAATTAAAATGCGGCGCTGAGCGCGTTCAATAAATACAACGAAATAAACCAACGCCAACACCATCAACATCACCGCAAACAAAGTCGGCGTTGACATAGAACCCGCTCTTGCCAATTCAAAAGTTTGAGCCAGCCCCATCGGAATGCCCGCCATAATACCGGCTGTAATAATTAAAGAAGAACCGTTTCCGACGCCGCGCGCAGTAATTTGATCGCCCAGCCATACGATAAACATCGTTCCGCCCAACAAAGAAACGACCGTCGTAAAACGGAACCATTGCCCCGGATTGATCACGGCGGATGTTCCCGCCGAACCGACCATTGTTTCCAAACCGACAGCTAAACCGTAAGCCTGAACGATCGTAATCAATACCGTTAAATAACGAGTATATTGGTTCATTTTGCGATGTCCTGACTCACCTTCCTTTTTCAATGCGATCAAAGACGGCAAAACGGACCCGGCCAGCTGCACGATAATCGATGCCGAAATATACGGCATAATATTCAAAGCGAACAACGTCATACGGGACAACGCGCCGCCTGTAAACATATTAAACATTCCTAAAATACCGCCGGCTTGTCTGGTAAAGATATCTTCCAGAACAACAGCATTGATCCCCGGCAGAGGAATAAAAGTACCTAAACGATAAATGACCATGGCCCCCAATGTAAAAAGAAGACGTTTTTGAAGGTCCGTCGCTTTTGCAAAAGTTTCCCAACCTAATCCGGTCGCCATTTTATCAATTTGAGAAGCCATTTCTTTTTTCTTTCAAAAAATTTCCAAACTCTAAACACACAAAAGAGGGGGAGAGCCCCTCTTTTGCACTATTGTATGTGATTATTCGGCAATGACAACCTGACCGCCGGCCTTTTCGACAGCAGCCTTTGCAGCCGCCGTCGCGCCTGCAACCTTGATCGTCACTTTTGCCTTCAGCTCGCCGTTGCCCAACAAACGCAAACCGTCATAAGTCTGCTTCAGAACACCGGCTTTGCACAAAACGTCAGCGTTGATTTCTGCAACCGCGTCAATAACACCCTTGTCAATCGCCGCCTGCAAACGCCCCAAACTGATTTCCGCATACTTGTTTGCGAAAATGTTGTTGAAGCCGCGCTTTGGTAAACGACGATACAGAGGCATCTGACCGCCTTCAAAACCGTTGATTGCCACGCCTGTACGAGCCGTCTGACCTTTGCCGCCGCGTCCGCCTGTTTTGCCTTTGCCGCTTCCGATACCGCGGCAAATGCGCATACGGCTTTTACGGGCACCGTCATTATCACGAATTTCATTCAGTTTCATTTTCTTAACTCGCTTTATTTCAATCGGTGTGCGCTGCTCAAATTTAAACAGCGCACATCCGGCTTATTCTTCAACCACAGTCACCAGGTGGGCAACTTTTGTAATCATGCCGCGTACAGCCGGAGTATCCTCCAACACTTTTTCGGCATTCATCTTCTTCAAGCCCAACCCCAGCATCGTCGCGCGCTGAACTTTTGTCGCGCCGATTATACTGCCGGTCTGTTTGATTTTAATTGTTTTTGCTGCCTTAGCCATTATCTTATTCCTTTACAGCCGCTGCATTCGCGCCGTCACGGACAGCGACAACGTCGCCGACCTTTTTACCGCGCTTAGCCGCAATCATACGGGGAGAATTAACGGTTTTCAAAGCCGCAAAAGTCGCTTTGATCATGTTATGCGGGTTCTGAGAACCGAGCGATTTAGCCACAATGTCCTGAATACCCATTGTTTCGAAAACAGCGCGCATAGGACCGCCCGCGATGATTCCCGTACCGGCGGGAGCCGTTCTTAAAACGACTTCACCGGCGCCAAATCTGCCGCGCACGTCATGATGCAAAGTCCGTCCTTCACGCAAAGGAATACGGATCATTTCGCGTTTAGCTTTTTCGGTTGCCTTACGAATTGCTTCGGGAACTTCACGCGCCTTGCCGGATGCAAATCCGACGCGGCCGCGCTGATCGCCGACAACCACCAAAGCGGCAAAGGCCATACGGCGGCCGCCCTTAACGGTTTTAGCAACACGGTTGACATAAACGAGTTTGTCAACAATTTCATCCATTTCGCGATCACGTTCAGCATGAAAATCAACGCGCTGATCGTTTTCACGTTCTTTATCGCCGCCGCGGCGGCGTTCTGTATTAGGTGTGCGTGCCATAATTACTTTCCCCTAGAATGACAAACCAGCTTCACGAGCCGCTTCCGCCAAAGCTTTTACGCGGCCGTGATAAACATATCCGCCTCGGTCAAAGCAAACTTCTTTGACTCCGGCTTTCAGAGCACGTTCCGCAACCAGCTTGCCGACAACAGCAGCGGCAGCAACCGTGGCACCATTTTTAACAGAAGCCTTGACTTCTTTTTCCGTCGTCGAAGCGGCGGCTAAAGTCTTGCCTTCCTTATCGTCGATAATCTGCCCGTAAATATGCTGTCCCGAACGGAATACGGATAAACGCAAACGTCCGGCGGATTTACGCCGCAGGGAAGCACGGGTACGGATACGACGGCTTTCAAATTGAATTCTTGCCTTACTCATTTTCGTTCCCCTTTACTTCTTCTTACCTTCTTTACGCAGGATGTATTCACCCTCGTACTTAATGCCTTTTCCTTTGTAGGGTTCGGGCGGACGCTTGGCGCGGATAATCGCGGCAAACTGACCGACAGCCTGCTTGTCAATACCGGTGATTTCAACATTCGTCGGTGTGGCACAAGCCACTTTTAATCCGGCGGGAATTTCAAAATCAACATCATGACTGAAGCCCAAGCTCATCTTCAAGATTTTGCCCTGAACCTGCGCCTTATAACCGACGCCATTGATTTCCAATTTTTTGGAAAAGCCGTCATGAACACCTTTAACCAGGTTATTCAGACGTGCACGGGTCGTTCCCCAAGAGGAACGGTTAATGCCGGTTTCGGATTTGCGCGGCGCAACCCACAACTTATTGTCTTCCAGCTTCAGATCAACATCATCAGCCGCTGTATATTCTAATTCACCCAACTTCCCTTTGACTTTAACAAGCTGACCGTTCACATCAACCTTGACATCAGCGGGAACAATGACGGGGTATTTACCAACACGAGACATGTTCTTAATCCCCCCTTCTTAGAATACTTTGCACAAAACTTCGCCGCCGACATTGGCCGCGCGAGCTTCGTGATCGGACATAACGCCCTGCGGCGTCGACAACACTGAAATGCCTAAACCGTTATAGAACTTCTGCAAGTCCTTAACACGGGAATAAACACGACGTCCCGGCGTGGAAACACGGGAAATCTCACTGATGACCGGACGGCCTTCATAGTATTTCAGTTCAACTTTAATTTCGTCAATGCCTTTGCGGACGTTCACGCGGGAATAACCGCGGATGAAACCTTCACGCTTTAAAACATCCAAGACGTTTTCACGGAGCTTGGACGCCGGCACCGTAATGTCGCTCTTACGAGCCTGCTGACCGTTACGAATACGGGTCAGCATATCTCCCAACGGATCGGAAAATGACATGG
>CALDOX010000037.1:0-21910 GCA_937912005.1 uncultured Alphaproteobacteria bacterium | reverse complement strand
CAATGATTTCCTTGTGGTGCAAGAAAAATTATCATACGTTATTCATAATTAAGCGAATATTTTTAAATAATTTTCAATTCCTGAGCCCTGACCACTGCGGCCGTCCGCGTTTTTACATTCAGACGCAGAATTACTCCCGATACATGCAGCTTGATTGTAGAAACCGACAAGTTCATTTGACAGGCTATTTCCTTATTTTGGAAGCCTTTTGCCAAATATTTCAATACCTCTTTTTGCTTCGGCGTCAAACGGAAATCTTTGTCAAGCGACATTTTCCTGCCAGATAGTTTATCTTTTTTCATTTTCAGCCCTCTAAATATACAATCTTTAATTGAGTTTTTTAAAAATAACTATCTTAATAAGAATACTATCAAAAATATCTTTTGTCTATATAGCCATTTGACTTTAATCCAACGACCCAAAAAATCCTGAAAAAAAAGCGCCTTTACCTTCAATCAAAAGTATGCTTTATTCTGAAAAATCGAAAAGGATTTATTCCCTATGCACAACATGAAATTAAAAATTCTGTTAGCCTCTCCGCGCGGTTTTTGCGCCGGCGTCACGCGCGCCGTACAAATCGTGTCCATGGCTTTGAAAAAATTCGGCACGCCCGTTTATGTCCGTCATGAAATTGTACACAACAAATATGTCGTGCAGACTTTGGCCGACCAAGGCGCAATATTTGTCAACGAACTTGATGAAGTGCCGGATGGCGCCGTCGTGATTTTTTCGGCCCATGGCATTCCCGTTTCCGTTATGGAAGAAGCCAAACGCCGCAATCTGATGACAATCGACGCAACCTGTCCTTTGGTCGAAAAAGTGCATAAAGAAGCGCGTAAAAACTATGACGAAGGCCGCAAAACGCTGCTGATCGGACATCAGGGACACCCGGAAGTCATCGGCACGATGGGGCAAATTCCCGTCGATGAAATGAAACTGATTTCCTGTGTCGCCGATATTGATACCATTCCGCAAGGTTGGGCGGACAAGCTGGGATATGTTACCCAAACGACACTTTCTTTGGATGAAACGGCTGAGCTGATTCAAGCGTTAAAAGTTCGGTTTCCTCATATCGCCAAACCGCATCGAAACGATATCTGCTACGCGACAACCAACAGACAAAAAGCCGTTAAAGCGATTGCAAAAGAATGTGATCTGCTGATGGTCATCGGCGCGCCGAATTCGTCCAATTCCAAACGACTGGTGGAAGTTGCCAAAGAAGCCGGCTGTTCCCGTTCCATTTTGGTACAGCGCGCCGAAGAAATTGATCAAAACTACTTGACGGACGTTAAAACGCTTGGCATTACCGCAGGTGCTTCCGCTCCTGAAATTTTAGTAAAAGAAGTCATCGACAAACTGGCGGAACATTTCAAAATCACATTATCGGAACACGTTGAAACGGAAGAAAAAGTGTCGTTTCCCCTGCCCGTTTCGCTGAGAGAATAAATCATGGCTGTCTATACCAAAGTTGATTTTGCAGACCTATCCGATTTTTTAAAACAATTCGACATCGGCACGCCCGTATCTTTAGCCGGCATTTCCGAAGGCATTGAAAACACGAATTATCTGGTTCAAACGGACAAAGCCCGTTTTATCCTGACGCTTTATGAAAAACGCGTCAATCCGCTGGAATTGCCGTATTTCTTAGACCTGATGACGCATCTGGCGCAAAAAGGAATATCCTGCCCTCTGCCCGTTGCGGCAAAAAACGGCGAAACGCTCCTGCCTTTGTGCGGTAAAAAAGCCTGCCTGACGACTTTTTTAAACGGAAAATCCGTTGCGAAAATCACGCCCGAACATTGCGGACAGCTGGGACAAGCAATGGCAAAAATGCATCTGGCGGGACAGGATTTCTCGGGATTCCGAAAAAATGATCTGTCTGTTGACGGATGGGAAAAACTATTAAGCAAAATCGGTAAAGCGGCCGATACGGTCACCGACGGTTTGTTTGATGAAATGACCAAAATCTTTCAGAATGTCAAAAGCTGTTTCCCGACAGGCCTGCCGCAGGGTGTGATCCATGCGGATTTGTTCCCCGACAACGTGTTTTTCACAGGTGACAAACTGTCCGGCATTATCGATTTTTACTTTGCCTGCAACGACGCACTGGTTTACGAACTGGCCGTCTGCCTGAATGCGTGGTGCTTCGATCAGAACATATGGGATTTTAATCCCGCCAAAGCGAAAAATATGATCGAAGAATACGATCGCATTCGCCCGCTTTCCGATGCCGAAAAAGAAGCGTTGCCGATATTGGCTCTGGGCAGTGCCTTGCGCTTTCTGCTGACGCGGACGTATGACTGGCTGAACCGCGTGCCGGGCGCTTTGGTTACGCCGAAAAATCCGCTGGAATATGTGAAAAAACTCCGTTTCCATAAAAAGGTTCAGGATTATCGGGAATATCTGAGATAAAAGCGACGCTTTAAAGTAAGGATAGATCTGCCGCATCCGAAAGGATTTATACGTTTCCGTCAGCTTGGACATGCATCACCCGACAGTGAACAAGTTTGAAATCGCGTCCCGCATTTCCCCGACCGCCTGCGTTTCCCTCCACGCGGCTTTGGAGGAGTTAGAAGCCTGTCTGGATATGATTCCGTCGTTGGACGAAGATAAATTACGGTGTTATCTGCCTTTATACGGTAAGGCGTTTTTATATCAAAAGCTGGGTATTTATTGGAAAAGCGTCAATCGGATTTAAAGCTGTCGGACGGTTTCTTCGACTTCTGCCACGAAGGGATCGCTTCCCGCCGCTATCTGGGAAAAGGAACGGCGATCAACCTGACGATTTTCGACTTGCCGCGCCTGTCGGTTGAACGGGTTAAAGCCGATGTTTCAGGACAAACGGTCGAAATCCGCCGGTTGGCAAAAGCCGAATTGTCCGCGAGTAAAATTGTTGCGCTGTTGTCCAAAACGGCGCCGCAGGATTTACAGCGGGCTTGCCGAGAACTTCACGAACGGAGAAGAGCGGTTGAGCGGACGGAGGAACGGGAAAGGTAAAAATAGCTTGACTTTCTGATAAAAATAATTACGATTTGTTATATCTTGAGAATGTGTTGATTGTAAACTGGCAGGGAATTATCCCTGCTTTTTTTATTGAGGTAAAAATGACGGTAAGTACAACAACAAACAAAACGACTTATATCGGAAACGGGGTTGCGACAACATTTGCAATCCCGTTTCCTTTTTTGGAAAAGGAGCATTTAAAGGTCAGACAACTCTTGAACAACGTGCAAACGGAAAGGACGGATTGGACGATTTCCGGCGGCAATATGATTTTTGAAGCAGCTCCGGCGGAAAATGCACGAATTGTGATTATGCGCGAAGTGCCGTTGACACAGGAAACGGACTATCGGGAAAACGAGATTTTGCCGGCTGAAACGTTGGAACGAAATTTCGACAAACTAACGATGCAAATACAGCAACTGAAAGAACAAGCCGATCGCGCGGTAACGGTGGATATCTTTGACAATACCGATGCGAGCAGTTTAATTCCGTCCATCCGGCAAGCGGTTTCGGATTGCGCCGGATATGCCTCAACCGCAACAAATAAAGTGCAAATGGCCATAACCCAAGCCGGATACGCGGAAGCTTCTGCACAGGCAGCAGCTTTATCGGAACAAAATGCGGCAAACTTGCTGGCGAACAAAGCGGACAAGAACGTTTATGCGACAACGTCTCAGCACGGATTGGCACAATGGTCGGCTCTTACGGAAGAAATCAGCGAAAACAAACCGTCTGTTATTATTTCCGTAGTTAAAAATGGAAATACCATAATTCGTTCTTGGTCAGACGGATTGAAAGAAGTATTTGATTCTTTTAATATAAATGGAAATGGAGCTTTATCTTATACTTTTCCTACAGTTTTTAACAGCACTCCTTTTATTATGTTATCTCAAACACATGAAAGCGGGGGAGCTGTTACTTCTGTTGTTTCTTCATCGTCGACGGGAATAACATTTACAGTCAGATCCGGTGGCTATTATTTTGGTTTTTTAGGTTGGATTTATTTATGCGGATATTAAGGAGGAAAAGATGAAATCACTGCAGGAACTTTATAACGAAAATCCGAACCTCTATATGCAAATGGCTCAACAGGCAAACAGGGAACAAAAAATATTAAGCGTCAAAAATGACGCTTTATTTTTGCAAGAACAGCCATTACCCAAATTGATTAACACAATAAAAATCGTCAGAGAGATTCGAAACGATAAATTGGCAGAAACGGACTGGACACAAATGCCCGACTTAGAAATGCCGGACGAGAAACGAACAAAATGGAAAATATATCGTCAAAAACTTCGAGATTTGCCAGCTCAAGCCGGTTTTCCACGAAATGTAGAATGGCCTGCGCAGCCCTAAATCTTTTAAGCAAAGAGCCGATATGATTTCGGCTCTTTGTCCGTTAGCTTAATTTTTTTGATAAATGCTTATAAAGTTTGTATTTCAGCTTTCTTATCAAAGAATTCTTTTTAATGAACTCATCTTCTCTAAGCCTCAAATATTTCCATAATTTATACCGGAAGCCGCGTTTGTTAAAATTAAAGATCACATCTCCGTTTTTCGTGTATTGAAAA
Organism: uncultured Alphaproteobacteria bacterium; assembly: GCA_937912005.1. Taxonomy (GTDB): domain Bacteria; phylum Pseudomonadota; class Alphaproteobacteria; order CAAGCB01; family CAG-977; genus UBA11549. The sequence goes on along the minus strand of CALDOX010000037.1, from coordinate 17,336 downwards.
TTTTGAAAACAAAGCGGTTCGTCCATAATTATTTTTGCTCTAATGCAAATTTCGGATTCTCCGTTTGCATTCTGAATATAGCCTTTTGAACCATTTGAGTCCCATGTAATGTCTGTCTTTACTATTCTGGCCGGATTTCCTGCGATAATGCTGCCGGCAGTCGGTTGCCCGTATTTCGAACTGACAACGCTGCCCCATCCGATAATACAGTCATCTGCAACAATCGTATTTTTTAATATGGTTGCATTATAGCCGACCCAAACGTGATTGCCGATTTTTAATTTTCCCACTTTGTTAATAACGCTTTTATTTGCAGCGTTTAAAATCGGATGCATATCCGTATTATAAACATTAATGTGATAAGAAAACATGCAACGCTCGCCGATTTCTATCGAAGAATTGGCATTTGCCGCCATAATAAAAGTACTTTCAAAAGAAGTCTGTTTTCCGATAAAAATATGCGTATTTTCCACCTTACCGAAATTCGGATGAATTCTTCCAGCAATTATTTCTAAGCTTGTGCCAATATAAACGTCTTCGTCAATAATGACGGAACAATTATCACCGGCTATGGAAACGGATAATCTTCCCGTCAAACCGGCCGCTAATTTTTTTATAATAACCGTATTGTTTTCACCGACTATGTTCAGTTTTATATATCTTTCATCCTGCGGTGAAATCTCAATTCTGTTCGTCATCATTTTTCCTAATTGAACTTAACGATTTTTTTCAGAAGCTTTTTTTTATTCCGCATCCGTTTACGCAGTTTTCCGAAACAAAGACGGGAAAAAATGGCATAAAAAAGGTATTTCATAAAAGAATGATGCAAATATTCCAACGGTGGCGGATAAACGGAAAAAAGTTCCTTTATCAAATTGTCTTTTCCGGCTTTTTTCAGATGAAGATATGTAAGAATACTAAATTCATCCAATATTTCCTTATAATTCTTCCCGAATTGTTTTTGAACAGCCAAATAGAAACGGAGAAAAGATATCCCGCAACGAATAAACCATTCTGGCTTTTGAGCAACCCCGCTCCAAATGCCGCCTTGATTGCGACGATAAACAGCCATAACATCCGGCAGAAAAGCTATTTTCCCCGTTTGGGCGTGCAATAAATGTAAAAACCAATCTCCCGGCAAAATATCATTCGGCATCAGAGTTAACGGATCATGATGAAAACGCCAACGATAGATGACGGAATTTGTTTGAATGAAATTATGATCCAACAAATCCGTTAGCGTCAGTTCTGTTTTATAAAAACGCCCTTTTTCATTCGGAAAAATTTTATCCGGCTCGGAATTATCATCCCAATGCACGGTAACGGGGTGGAAGCAGACCGAAAAATCAGGATGAGCTTCCATAAATTCGACTTGTTTTTTCAGTTTCAACGGGTCTGTCCAATAATCATCGCCTTCGCATAAAGCAACATATTTTCCCCGAACCATTGGAAAAAGAATATCCGTCCATACACTTTTCTTTCCCCATTGATTTTCTGTCTGATAGACACAGCGAAACAGATCGGGATATTTAGCTTCATATTCCCGAATAATATCCGCCGTTTTATCCGTCGAAGCGTCATCGTTAATCAGGATTTCAAACGGAAAATCCGTTTTCTGCATTACGAATCCATCCAGACAGTCGCGAATGAATCTTTCGTGATTATAAGCCAAACAGACAATGGAAAGTTTTATGTTTTCATTCATACGTTCACAATCCTTGACAGTTCTCTGATTAAATCGTACCCGTCCCAGACGAGCGTGAAGTCCATGGACTTGCCTATGGGGACGGCGCGGTCGACGCCTTGCGGAGCGGCGGAGCGGATAAAGGCGGCGATCTCGTCCTTGCTTAATCCGTAATAGGTCATCGTCTGGCACTTGTTCGTGCAGACGGGTGCGATCTCGTTCAGACTTTCCGCATCGTATTCGAAGAAAAAGCCGCTGTTGTATTTCAGGTCCGGCAAAGCGGCGTCCAACTCGTCGACTTTAATCCGGTAAATAAAGTTGTCCCAATGCGGTTCAAGGCGCGCTTTCTTCTGCGCCGCCGCACGGTATAAAGCCGCCAGCTTTCCGACGGCCTGAACAGGGGCGAGCGTGTATTTGTCCGCGACGAGTTTGTGTACCGCCGTCCAGAATTTATCTTTTGCCGCTTGCTTGTCTTTTCCCGTCCAAATGATGATGCGCGGGGACGTGCAGGCGTTTTGATCGGAAAAGAACGTGTCGTTGTAAAAATCCTGCGCCAGACGGTCGATATTTTCAGCCGTTAAAACGGCATCCGCATTCAGAACCAATATCGAATGACGGTCGGCGAACGTGATTTCTTTTGCTCTGGGCGGCAGAGGCGATTTACGCATTTCCGCGATCGTCATATCGCCGCCCCAAACGACGCGGGTCGCGCAAATCCCTGAAAAGTAATCGCAGATTTCCTGAACGGGCGGAAATTTGACGAATACGACATACGGCTTCATTTCCGGCTGTTCGTCCAGAACTTCTTTCACCGCCGCGCAAATCAAATCCACCTGCGCATAGGGCTTTGCAGGCAGACGCACGATGTTCGGGTTCCCCGCCAGCAACCCCGCCGCAAAGCTGAACGCGCAGTTCACGGGCACGTTGGACGGCGTGGAATGAAAAGCGATTCCGCGTCCCAAGCGCAACTCGCCCGTTTCGTATTTGGCTTTTTCTGTCAACAAAGCCGTTTTGCGGCACCAAAAGGCGAACGTAATGACATCGGAATACGCTTTGCCCGTCTTTAACAATTTTGCGGACACGGCGTTTAAGAAAGTTACGGCTTTTTCCGAAAAAGGAACCATCGCCGGAACCGAGCGCATTCGTTCAACCGTTTCGGGCGTCCCGACAACATAGGTCAATTCATTAAAACTTTGCGGCATAGGTATCACTGCACCCCCTGATTTCGGCGTTTTTCAGCCGCCCCAAAATTTGAAAATACTTGCCTTTGCGCCCGCACGGACAATCATCTTCGCCCAATAAAACGCCTTCGTCTTCGGTCAGAAGGGAATGCCCCGGATACGACTTCGGCAGGACGGAAACGACTTGGATAATGCCTTTTTCGCCCTTGGCGCAGACGGAAAAGTCCGCCGGATTGCGAATAATCACGTCGGAAAAGACGGATGCGTGCATATGACCGTGCTCGCATTGCATATAGACGCAACCCGTCTGTTCGACCATACCGTAATAGTCGTGCACGTCGGACAGGCCGCAAACATCGGTCAGGCGCCGTTTGAATTCCGCGGGTGAAACGGCTTCGGAAACGAGCTTTTTCCACCCGCCGCCGTGGATCAGAATGCCTTGCGACAAATCGATTTTCTTTTCCGATTTCAACAGCTCTTTATAGAAGTGCTGCCAAATCATAAACGTAAACCCGAACAGCAGGACTTTTTGTCCCTTGTGCCGTTCCAAAAACGCTTCGATCGCCGGAAAATCGATTTCCATATCGTCGTTTAAAGCATACGTCCTGTCCGCCCCGAAAATCGAAAAGCCCAAAATGCCGGCGCCTCGTGCGGAGAACATCGCGCGGTTTTTGATCACCGACGGACTGTCGATGATCAGCATCGGCAGACGTGCCGCGCCGGTAAACGCGGAAACGATCTTCACCAAAGCCTTCTGCTGGTTGGCAACACCTTCCTTGTCCAGATAGATTTTCGACACCTTCTGTCCCGTTGTGCCGGAGGACGTCAGCGTTTTAAACACTTCTTCGTCGGGAATGCTTCTTAATGTCAGGTCTTTGAACAGGGAAACCGGCAGAAACGGCAAATCCTCGTACGTTTGCACTTTGTTCAAATCCAGCCCGACGGCGCTCATCATTCCGGCGTAAGCGGGGCAAGCGTCGATATGCTTTTGCGTCAGATGTTTCAGTTCCTCGGTCAAAGCCGCTGTCTTGGCCGCTTTGTCCAAAGAATAAGGAGGGATTTCCAACAAGCCCGCAAAATCAGTCATAGAACTTCTCCAATTCGCGATAAAGCGTCTTGCCTGCATCGTTCTTGGGAATGACCTCCAACGCTTTGACGTGGAAAGCGGTCGGGTTCAGATGCGTCTTTTCCGCCAGAAACTTTTTCAGCTCGTCCGCTTTAGCCGCGTCCGTGATGAAAACATACATCGCGTCGTCTTTGCCGGCGCATGCACATTCCAAACCGGTATAATACGACTTGATCAGCCGTTCCGTTTCGTCCAGTCCGACACGGTTGCCGAATATCTTCAAAAACCGTTTCTTGCGCCCGACGACGTAATAGAAACCGTCCGCGTCAAACTTCGCCATATCGCCGGTCTGCAACACGCCGTTTCTTTCATCGCCTTTTGCCAAATCCTCACCGCAAACGGCATACCCGAGCGTAACGTTCGCGCCGCTGTAAACCAGTTCTCCGACCGTTTCGGGCGTCGTGATCTCAGCGCCGGCATCGTCGATCAGACGGAACTTGCCGCCCGGAATCGCTATCCCCATCGAGCCGTACTTTTCCAAAGACTTTTCCGCCGGCAGATACGCCATGCGCGCCGTCGCCTCCGCCGCGCCGTACATCACGATAAAGTTTTTGCCTTCGCGTTCGGCGTATTCGGCGAACTTCTTGTGCAAATCGGGCAAAAGCTTGCCGCCCGCCTGCGTCATCGTCCGCAAAGACGGCAGTTTGCGCCGGAAAAACATCAGCTTGTCCAGCATTTCATAAGTATACGGAACACCGCCGAAAGAAGTCGCCCCCTGTTCGGTGAACAGCGTCCAGAATTCCCTCTGCATCAGCGTCGCTTTTGTCAGAATGATCGCCGCGCCGACCGCCAGATGCGTATTGATGATCGACAGACCGTAAGTGTAATTCATCGGCAAAGTCGTGATCGGTCTTTCCGTTGAATCAAGCTTCAGATATTCAACGATCGAACGGGTGTTCGCTTGAATGTTCTTATAGCTCTGCCGCACGAACTTCGGCGATCCGGTGGATCCCGATGTGGTCAGCAGCAAGGCCAATTCTTCATACAGCGGATAAACGTTTTCGTCCGAACGTTTGATCAAAGCGTATTCGCAGGATTCATAAACCTTTTCGCCCTCGAAATCCGCCGCCTGTTCCGCCGGAACCCACAGATAATCGGGACGGTAAGCCGTCAGGAAATGTTCCAGCAAATCGGGCGCGATATGCGCGTCCAGCATCAACGGAACAATGCCGTGATTTAAAAACGACACATACCCGATCAACGATCCCAACGTGTTGGAACACAGGCAAAAGGCTAAACAGCGGCGGTTCACCGCATCGGCCAAAGCTTCCGTCAGTTCAAACAAACGGTCGTAAGAAATTTCTTCGCCCGTTTCCGTAATTACCGCCGTTCGACCGGAATATTTCTTTAAATCCCACATCAGCGCGCCTCTTTCATTTTAAAAACCCGACCGTGCCCCGCCAAGACGAGAATGTCGTCCGGTAAAGCGTCCAGATAAGGCTTCGTCTTTTCGTTAAACTCTTTCAGGCTTCCTCCCGGAAACCGCGTGATCACCGGCGTGTCCCAGATCAGGTTATCGCCCGTAAACACCGCCGCTTCGTTCATTTTGATACAGCAGGAACCTTTTGAATGCCCCGGCGTCGGTGTAAAAACAAACCGGTTGCCGCCCCAATCAAAAGAAAAAACGTCATTAAAGACGGTATCCGCCTGAACAGTATAAGGACGAACCGTTTTTTCAAATTTTTCCAAAAGATGCGTCCCCTGTTCTTTATCCTTTTGGGCCAGAACAAACGTAATCAGATAAGGACGGTTGTTTTGTTCGGCGGAAATCGTATTGGCACACAAACGATGACAAACGACAGAAATGCTGACTTTTTCCTTCAGCCATGGAACACCGCAGGTATGATCGGGGTGCTCGTGCGTTAAAAATACGGTCGTTTTCTTGATATTTTTCCGCGCCAACAGCGTTGCGGCTTCTTCATCGGGATGCGGATCGACAATCAACGCTTCACCGTCGGAAAAGAGGACGTACATATTCGTTCCCACCCATTCCGATTCAAAACGGTAAACCGTGATGTCGCCGACACCGATTTTTTCCATCAGGCCAAATCCTCCGGCGTTAAAAGCGTGTCAGCCTCCACATCGCGTTTCAGCGTCTTCCCGACCAATGTTTCCAAACGATCGACACTGATGCCGTCGCCTGGGCGTTTGGCGGCCATATCCGTTAAAGCCAACACCGTTCCGGCTTTCAGGTCTTTGGCGGCGATTACGCTGCGACGCATTTTCTTGCGCTGTTCATACTCGGCGTCGGAAACGATACGGGTTTTCGATCCCATCGCTTCAAAGACGTTTTCGCAGTTTTTAACGAGCAAAGCCATTTCGTCGGGCTCTATCGCCATATTGTTGTCCATACCGGGCTTGGTCTTGTCCAAAGTCAGATGCTTTTCGATGATCGCCGCGCCTAAAGCCGTCGCCGCACAAGTGATTTCCGTACCGAGCGTATGATCCGAAAATCCGACGGGACTGTCGGGAAATTCCGTTTGAAGCATCGGGATATTGTTTAAATGGATCGTGTTCGCCGCCGCCGGATAAATCGAGATGCAGTGCAGTAAAGCCAGCTTGTCGTTGCCGGCGGTTCTGATGATATCGACGGCTTTGCGCACCTCGTCCATTTCCGCCATGCCGGTCGACAGGATGATCGGTGCCTTCGTTTCGGCGATATACTTCAGATAGCCGTAATTATTGATATCCATCGAAGCGATTTTGATATACGGCGCCCCCATATTCAATAAAGCGTCAACCTCCGCTTCGCTGTAAGGCGTTGAAGAAAAAGAAACGCCGACTTCCGCACAGTAAGCGGCACACTCTTTCAGCTCGTCTTCCGACAAAGCGAACTTATCAACAATCCGGCGCGCGATCGGATTGGCTTTGTAATATGTCTTTGAATACAGCGTTTCAGCCGACCAGGACTGGAATTTCACGCAGGAACAACCCGCGTCCTTCGCCGCTTTGATCATTTTTTTTGCCGTTTCAACATCGCCGTTGTGGCTGGAGTTGACTTCGGCGATCACATAAGGCTTCTGATAATTCCCGATAACGCGGCCGTCCCGCAATGTCATTTGAGCCATAACGTTTTCTCCTTATTGATCAATCGGTTCGATAACCATTTCCTTAAGGAAGGTTTCCCTGTCCAAAAACGGCGACTGGTCTTCCAAAGGCCGTTGAACAAACTTTCCCGTCTTCGTGCGGGCAAACGAACTGTGCAGAAACGTCTGTTCGGGTGTTGTCATAATCTCGCAGATGACGGGTTCCTCCGCGTTTAAAACACCTGACAGCTTTTCAAGCTGCGCGGCATTTTCGATTTTTTCGTATTTGATCCCGAACGCCGCGGCGACTTTGGCAAATTCCGGGCAGGAAACGCCGTTCGTTTCGTCCGTGCCGACCGTGCGCGTGCGGAACAAATCCTGTTGCCGTTTGCGGATGACGGCGTAACAGTCGTTGTTGATAATCAGGATTTTGACCGGATAACGGTGATGCGCTATCGTTTGCAATTCCTGAATGTTCATCATCACGGAACCGTCCCCTGTAACTGCGACGGATTGTTTTTTGCCTGATACATACGCACCGACGACCGCCGGCAAAGCGTATCCCATCGCCCCTTGGCAAACGGGGTGCAGACAGCGCTGTTCATCACGGAAAGCTACTGTTGACGGCGTGATCAGCTCCTCCAGTCCCGCGTCGCAGACGACGACGGCGTCATCGGCCAGACACTTCGACAAAGCGTCCGTAACTTCGTATAAATCCATCGGCGTTTTTTCTTTGCGCTCAGACGGACATTTCGGAAAAACCTCTTTCCAATGACGACTCTTTTCCCGCCACTTAAGGGGCGTTTCAACGGCGGAACATTTGTTTATCTCTGCCAGAAAATCTTTTACGTCGGCGCGAATCAAAGAACGGTAAGCAACCGTACCTTTCTTGTGTTCGTTTTCATCAATATCGACAATGTCGATTTCTGCCGCCCGCGCGAATTTGAAAGCGTCGCCGCCCACTGTCATAGACGTCAGACGGCACCCTAAAACCAGAACATAATCGGCGTTCTGAACGGCAAAATTCGCCGCGCGGTTCGCCGCCATGGAACTGACGACACCCAAAGACAACTCGTTTTCCGCCCCGAAAACATCAACGGCCGAGTTGGCATAAACGACCGGCACTTTCCAAGCGTTTACAAAAGTTTTGAACGCGTCGACGGCTTTGGCCGATCGAACGCCGCCGCCGATCAAAACAACGGGTCTTTCAGCTTTTTTCAACGAAGAGCACACACCGGAAACATCCGGTCGTTCGGCCGTTTTTTCATCGGGAACAAACCGTTCAAGCTCTTCGGGTTCGACGCGCATATTCTGAACGTCCAACGGCACGTCGATCCAGACCGGTCCTTTGCGTCCGTTTTGAGCCAGATATAAAGCTTTGTCCAGTTCATAAGCGATACGGGAGGGGTCTTCGATCATCACGGCGTATTTCGTGATCGGAGAAACAATCGAAACGATATCCGCCTCCTGCTGACCGTAAGTGCGGATCGGCAGTCCCGTATGACGCACCGTTTCTTTCAACGTATTCTGACCGGAAACGACGATCATCGGCACTTCGTCCTGCCAAGCGCACAAAACGGGCGTAACGGCGTTCGTGCCGGCACATCCTGTGGAAACCAGACAAGCCCCCAAATTTCCGTTATACTGCGCGTAAGCCATTGCCGCATAGGCGCCCGCCTGTTCGTGATGGACGCAAACGCAGTTCAGATTTTCCTGCTTCGCCGCCGCGTCCGACAGATACAATATGCCGCGTCCCGTCACCATAAACAGATGACGGACGTTTTGCTCTGCAATTCTTTGCATAATGTAGTCGGCAACGCGCATCTTCCGTTTATCCTTTCTTGGGCATAAAAGCGGTCATCACGTCGGGAACGGCAACCGTTAATTCGATTTGACAAGCCACTTCGCCGTCAATCGTTCCGACAACTTTCCCTTTTGCCAACCCGAAACGGTACGAATCCAAAATCGCCAGAATATCGACCCGCTTTCCCGGAACGATTTTCTGCTTGAAACGGGCGTGATCGACGGACACAAATCCCGTCTTTTTGCCTTTGTTTTCGGGGAAAGTCAGAAACGTCATCAAAAAGACCTGCGTCAGCATCTCGATCTGGATAAATCCGGGAACGTTCGGCTCGTCCGCAAAATGAGCCGGAAAGAACCATTCGTTAAAGGTAAAGTTCTTATATCCCTTCGCATACTTGCCGGGAACGGCCTCTTCTATGCAGTCGACAAAGAAACAGGGATACCGGTTCTGCTGGTATTTCTGAATCTCTATCGGGTCAAGATTTCTTAAAACGACTTCTTCCGCCATCTTTTACATTTCCACATTGTATTTTTTCAGGATTTCCTTGCCCTTTTCAAAGCTGGACAAGTCGACGATATCATCGGCTTCCAACATAATGCCGAAAGCGTCTTCAATCGCAGCGACCAATCCCATATGTCCGACGGAATCCCAAGCTTCTATGCCCTGATATTTCAAATCCGCCGTTTCTTCCGGTTTAATGTCAAAAGTCGACGTAAAAGCGTTCGTGTATTTTTCCAAGTTTGTCATTTTTTTCTTCTCCTGATATTAAATATTTCCGCTGGACAGATAGGCGACCCAATCACGAATCAGCTCTTCCCGCGATGGAATCTTTTCGGGAGTTTCAAGCAAATGAACCCCGCCGTTCAAACTTTCTTTCAAATCCAGAACACAGCTGGCGACGGACAGTCCGACACCGAAAGAAACCATCAAAACATTTTGCGGATTTTGATTTTTGTGATGGCACAAATCGACTAGAACAGATGTTCCGCCGCAGTTGCCGTAAGTCGTGAAAGCTTCCGCGGACGCTTTTTCTTTTGGTAAATTTGCGTGATTGATAACTGTCCTGACGATTTGACCGTTCGCCTGATGAATGGCAAAGAAATCTATGTCGTTCCGCGTCTTATGTGCCATATCCAAAACCTTTTGAACCGTTTCCGGTGCCTGTTCTATGGCGAATTTGAAAATTTCCCCGCCTTTCATAATGGAATCCCATAAATGAAGAACGTTTCCTTCCGGATCCTTGATTTCCAAATCAATGATGTCTTTGCGCACGGGCAATCTGAATCCGCCGGCGGGCGTTGTGATTTTTTTCCATTCCTTTCCGATGCTTTTCAGATGAAAATAAGCCGGCCTGTTTTCCTCCGTTCTTTCCAACAGAACGGCACCGCCCGCGTCGCCGAAAAGCATATTGGAATGACGGTTGCGTTTGTCCGAAATCAAAGAACTGGTCGCCCCTTCCAAAAACAGGCATTTTTTGGAAGCGCCGCTTTGTATCAACGAATGAGCCAGCCATAATCCGTAAATAACGTCCGTACATCCCAATCCGCAGGTATCGAAACAAGCGCATTCTTCGGAAAGCCCCAAATGACTTTGAATAATGCACGCATCCGAATTGCCGATGTAATCGTGATTGATCGACGTCATAATCAACGTGTCTATTTCGGAAACGTCCGTATTTGTTTCTTTTAACAATCGACGGGCAGCCTCTTCGCACAAATCGGAAGCTGTCATTCCTTCCGGCACAATATGACGCGTTCCCAATCCCAATATCTTTTTATTGCGTTCCAGCTTTTTCCGATCATTGCCGTAAAATTCGATTTCATCGTCAATATTGATATGTCGTTCGGGAACGACAGTCAGAAAACCCGTAATTTTGACATTGCTAAAAGAGGATAGAGACATTTTTTCTTTCTCCTAAAATGCAGCACAGTCAACGATGTAATCGTGTCCCGTAATCCATTTCGCTTTAGCGGACAGCAGAAAAGCGATAATATTAGCAACATCGGAAATTTGACCTATCCCCATCGGATATGCTGGACGGATTTCATCGGGAAGAGAGGCCGTCATCGGAGTATCTATATCCGACGGCGAAACCGAATTAATTCTGATCCCGTAAGGAGCAAATTCTTTAGCTGTGCATTGACACGCCGTTGTGATCGCGGCACAGGCGGAACTGAAAGCAGTTTTCCCGCGCGGAGAAATATTTTTGGCAATAGAGGACATAACAACACAGGACGTCCCGTTTCCGATATTATTTCGTTTGTCTGTGATCCCTTTCAGCATCATAAGCGGCGCGAAAAACAAAATATTAAACAGGTTGTTCGCTTCTTCCAGCTCCAGCCTTTTTAAAGGAGACAACTTTGATATTCCCGCGCAATAAGCCATTCCTGAAAATCTGCCGTATTTTTCTTTCAACGCTTTGACATAAGCGGGCAAACCTTCGATATCTTCAGTTAAATCCTTTTGTTCCCAAAAAATGTGTTCGGGATGTTTCGCTTTGGCTTTCATCGCTTCCAACCGTTCCCGATTGCGGGCAATGCCGATGACCGTCGCCCCCAATTCGTTCAACAGCAGAGCGACGCCTTCTCCTATTCCGGAGGACGCTCCCGTTACAATAAAACGTTGTTCCAATGTAAAAGAAAAATACATCATTTTTTAAAAGCTTCCGCAGTCAATGACGTAATTTTGTCCCGTGATCCATTTCGCTTTATCGGAAAGAAGAAAAGCGATCATATTGGCAACATCTTCCGGCTTTCCAAGACCAAAAGGATATATTTCTTTTCTTGTTTCTACAAAATCTTTGATATCGCCGGTTTGTGTCATCGAGGTTTCAATATCGGACGGAGAAACCACATTTATTCGGACACCTAAAGCAGAATATTCCTTTGATATAACTTTTGCCGAATTTATTAAGGCCGCTTTAGCCCCACAATACGACACCATTCCCCTTACGGGAATGATTCCTGTTGATGAGGAAATTAAAACAATTGCTGTTCCTTTACCGATATTATTCCTCTTGTCGACAATCCCTTTTGACATAAAGATCGGAGCAAAAAAGTCGATATCAAAAACTTTTTGAATTTGATTTAAATCCAATCCTCTCAATGGCGTTACATCAGTTATTCCTGCGCAATATGCCATACCGGAAAATTTACCGTACTTTTCTTTCAGAACTTTGACATAAGCTGGTAAACCTTCGATATTTTCCGTTAAATCTTTTTGCTCCAAAAAGACGTTTTCGGGATATTTTGCTTTGGCTTTCATTGCTTCCAACCGTTCCGAATTACGGGCGACACCGATAACGCTTGCCCCTAATTCGTTCAATAGCAGGGCAACACCCTCTCCGAGGCCAGATGACGCTCCTGTTACGATGAAACGCTGTTCGGAATGGAACATAATCATTTTTTTGCTCCTTTTGACTAATATGCTCCGCAATCTAAAATATAGTTTTGCCCTGTAATCCAAGCGGCCTTATCAGAAAGTAAAAAAGCCGTCACATTGGCAGCATCTGCGGGTTTACCAAAACCAAAAGGATAATTACCCGCCATTTCTTGAAAATAATCGGGAGAGCCATCTTTCAGCATTGGCGTTTCAATAGACGAGGGCGATATCGTATTAACGCGAATATGCTGAGATGAAAGCTCGCGGGAAATTGTTTTCATAGATGCTATCAAAGCAGCTTTACTGCCGGCATAAGCTATCTGTCCTTTTTCTGCAACATTCGCCGCTATGGAAGCAATAGCGACAACAGCCGCTCCTTTGCCAATATTAACGCGCCGATCTGCGAAACCTTTTGTAAGAAATAAAGCTGAAAGATAATTTACATCAAACGTATGTCTGATAGTCTCAACATCCATTGATTGGAAAGAGATTATTCCTCCGATCCCCGCACAACAAGCCATACCGGAAAATTTACCGTACTTCTCTTTCAGTGCTTTGACATAAGCGGGCAAACCTTCGATATTTTCCGTTAAATCTTTTTGCTCCAAAAAGACGTTTTCAGGATGTTTCGCTTTGGCTTTCATCGCTTCCAACCGTTCCAAATTACGGGCAATACCGATAACGCTCGCTCCCAATTCGTTCAACAACAAAGCGGTAGCTTCTCCAATTCCCGAAGAAGCTCCCGTCACAATGAATTTCCGATCTGCCGAAAATGAAATCATTTTCACAGTCCTACTTTTTTTGCAATATCGCTGACCGTTTTGACTTCTTTGTAATCTTTCATCGTCGTCTTAACGCCGAAAGACTTTTCCAAAAACGCCATTGTCGCCATCACGGATAAAGAATCCCATTCGTCCAAATCGTCCAAAACGGTGTCCATAGACAAGTCTTCTTCCGTTTGCAAAACGTCCTGCATTTCCGTTAAAAATTCTTCATTCGTCATTTTTTTCTCCTCTGTTAAAGTTAAGTGTTGGCAATTTTATTGCGCCAATATTCGATCCATTCCGCATTCGTTTTATGAGTCGGATCGGGTGTATAATCTGAAATTTCAGCATATTTCAGATGATCAAAAGTTGGGTTGCACGAACAAACGACCAATCCGTTGCCGAAACCGGAACAAAGCAATGCCGTTTTTTCGTTTTGCAATTCTTTCTGCATATTCAGCAAAATAACGGACGGAATTGAACACATCGTGTTGTTGCCCAATTGTTCAAAAGCGGTATAAGGAACTTTTTCAGTATCAAATCCGGCGTTTATCCCGACCGTTTGGATAATTTGTTTATTTGCCTGATGCAAACACAGCAAAGAGTAATCCGCCGGCGACGTCTTTGTCGCCCGCATCAGCTCACGAATGTTTGCAGGAGCCTTCTGTGTTGAAAATTCAAAAACGGCAACACCGTCCATATATCCTTCGCACAAATACGAAACGGATCCGTTTAGCGTTTCAATCGGCGCGGTCAGTGTTTCAAAATCCTCCGGTTTGCGAAAATCCAAAAACATACGCCTTCCCATAGCAGGCGGAATAATCGCTTCGAACCCTTCGGAAAAACTTTCCAGATTAAACGTAGTTTCAGCCGCGTTTTCATCATATTCAATCAGCGTGGCGCAACCGGCATCGCCAAAAAGGGGGGCGTTTTTCCTGTCGTCTTGCCGCATTCCTTTGGTCGGCGTATCCGCCGTAATCAACAAAACGGATTTAAACGTTTTGCTTTCAATCATTTGAAAAGCAGTCTGCAAACCAAAACACCAGCCGACACACCCCTGCACCAGATCCGTCACATAACAATCTTTGGACAATCCCAAACGGTTGTGCATGGAATATGACGTGCACGGTCCTGCGTAATCGGGCTGTTGAACGACGAAAACCATCGCTTCGATTTTCGATCTGTCCAGATTCATTCCGTCAATCAGCTTGTTTGCGGCGCACACACCCAAATCAGCGGCGGTCGTGTTTTCGTCAATCACGCGCCTTTTGAAGAATCCCGCCATTTTTCTGGCGCGTTCCAGTTTTTTGACATTGTTGTCATAATACTGCAATTCGTCATAAATGCTTATTTCTTTTTGCGGTAAAACCAGCGCCAATCCCGTAATTTTCGCATGATGAAAAGTTTTTAGCATAAACAGCTCCCTTCCTATTCGACATTTCCTACTTTAACCGCCGGATTTCCCACCCAATACGAATTGTCGCGACAGCCTTTGTAAATCGCGGACAGCGGTGCGATTTTATTGTTGTTTCCGATTTTGCAATTCGGCAATAAAATCGCGTTCGCGCCGATTGAGTTGAAATGGCCGACTTTAACGCCACCTAAAACCTGACTGCGCGGACCGAAGAAATTACAGTCACCGATTTCAGAATCGTGCCCAACGATAACATCGCCGTTAAATACATTGTTATTTCCGATTTTAATGTTGCAGGAACACAAAAACGGCGGAACGAAAATGTTCCCTTCGCCGATTTCAATGGACGGAGCCAATTTCATCCCGACCAAAATCGTAAAAAACCGAATGCCGCGCGCTTTTAATTCATCATACATTTTTGCGCGCAAATTCGGATAGCCAGCTCCTATGACGACATATTCATCTTCTGTAAACCGATGCTCCGCCACTTCGCCCAAATAGTATTTTTGCAAATCCTTGTAATCGACCGTATGACCGTAACCGCCGTGTCCCAAAAAGCCGCCGAATTGAATAGAGGAATCCATTGCAATCATCATCAAAAGGTGGCAATAGCATTCCCTTGCAAAACCGTTTCCGCCGACGATATAGACTTTTTTTTCAGCCATATCACAACACTCCGCAAATTCTTTCGACGTCCGCGTCCGCCAATCCGACGTACAGCGGCAGGCAGGCGATGCGCGTCGCAATATCTTCGGACACGGGGCAAGCATAGTGCGCCGTCAGATACGGCAGTTTGTTCAGGCTGGGATAAAAGTATCTGCGCGGGAACACGTCGATTTTCGCCAAGCGGTTAAAAGCCGTCAGCAATTCCTTTTCATTTTCGAAAACAATCGGATAATACGCGTAATTGTATTCCAAATCCTTTTGCTTTTTCGGACGTTGAAAACGATTTTCTAACAGACTGTCATACAATTCGCAGATATGTTTTCGGGCGACAATGATTTCTTTCAAGTGTTCGAAATTCACCAATCCCATCGCGGCATTGAACTCGTCTTGTTTCGCGTTGACGCCCAACATGTAGTGCGTATCCCCGTGATGTCCGAAACGTTTGATCAGCTCCAGTTTATCGGAAACGGATTTGTCTTTGACAAGACAGCCTCCGCCTTCAATTGTATGAAACAGCTTCGTTGCATGGAAAGACAATGTGGAAACATCGCCATATGAAGACAAAGCCTTGCCCTTATACACAGAACCGAATGCATGCGCGGCATCATAAACGACTTTCAACCCGAACTTGTCGGCGATTTTTTGAATAGCGTCGACATCACAAGCGTATCCAAAGACGTGAACAGGCATAATCGCTTTTGTTTCGGACGTAATCGCCGCTTCGATCTTCGCCGGATCAAGCGTGAAATTGTCCTGCTCTATATCGACAAACACCGGTTTGCACCGTTCCCATAAGATACTGGATGTTGTCGCAACATAGGAAAACGGCGTCGTGATGATTTCCCCGTCTTCAATTCCCAAAGCTTTTAAAGCTAATTGAAGGGCTATCGTTCCGTTCGTCACATAATGGAAATTGTCAACGCCCAGAAACGATTTCAACTTTTCTTGCAACGCGGAAACTTGCGACCCTTGATTTGTCAGAATGCCGGCGTCGAAAATTTCCGAAACCTTTTCCAAAAACTCTTCTTTCGGAGGCAAAAATGGCCGTGTAACAAAAATCTTGTCAGTCATGGTTCGCCTCTTTAAAAAAACAAAGCGAACGGGACGATCTTGAAAACGTATTGAATTTCGTTTTTCCGTCTTTTGGGTTTGTGGCCTTGGACATAGACGGAACATCCCGTTCAAAAAAGTTACAGCGCATTGCAACCTCCTTTTGCTTTTGAGGCAAACACAGGAATCTTGCAGAATTTGAAAATGATCTTTCCCGAAGAAGTAACTTTTTTGCGCCAAACGAAGTTTTTCAGTCTGGCGATTATTTTTCCAAAAATCTGCCAAAAGTAGGGCTTCAGAACATCTCTTATTTGGAAATTTTGGGCTGTTATTAAAAAACCGAACAATCTTTCAAATGCATATGGCAGGATATCTGTTGAGTTATGTTGGGACAGTTTAAAATAATCTGCAGTCAGGTCCATTTCTTTAATTTTGGAAAACAGATTGGCTCGAGCTATGAACATTGTTCCCATAACGTACGATAAATCCGTTGTTTGCAAAGCTAAATCAGACAGTACTGCTTGTGCTTTTTGAATAGCATCATGATTCTTTTGATCGTTTTTAACAATTAATCGGTAGTCTGCCGCCATACCTAGCGTTTTATCCGATTCAAAAGCATGCAAGCATTTTTCAAATAGTTTTTTGCTTTGTAAAAAAGAAAACAGATATCTACGCCATTTATCTCCGTCAACATCGAAACCGTTTTCAATCGTCCCGACAGGCATGTCACGTTTTGTATGTAGTTTGATAACATAGCTGTAATTATTTAAATCAATATTGTTTAATACTGTAATAAATGGCCAGATATCAAATCCCTTGTTTTCGACTGTTATAAGGTGGGCTTCGGGATTGAAAGTCAAAATATCCTTTTCAATATCGGCATTTTGTTCCGTCACTGTAACAAACAAATCATACGGCGCTGTAATATTTTTCAGAACACGTTTCAATTCTGGCCACATATCAAAGTAATACAAGTGTACATGAACGAGAATGTGCATCACATTTTCCTACTTCTGATTTTAAAGGAGAGGCAAAACAGTGTATAAATCCTGAACAACTCGTCACTGCGTTTCATAAACAACCGTTGGCGCAAAGATAAAAAAGCCGTCATTAAACGACCTCCCTTAATTCGGGGTGATCTTTGACATATACGAATAAAGAGGAACGAGGTATGTTCAGCATCCTGCAGATTTCCGGTTCCGTCTTTCCCGATCGGAGCAATTTCCGGATCTGCTCTTTT
>CALDOX010000036.1:0-13882 GCA_937912005.1 uncultured Alphaproteobacteria bacterium | reverse complement strand
GTGCCGGTTGCGGTCGGCGTATAACCCGACGCGCAGTTTACGCCCGTGCAGTTGCTGACGCAGGAATGGCCGGATTTTCGATAACCGCTGGCGCAGGTAAACGTACCGAGCGTTCCGTCCGATTTACAGCAGGCGCTTGCGACATTCGAACCAAAAAGAGTCGTGCAGGATGTGCAGGACGTATTTCTTTTTCCGGAAGCAAATGTTCCTGTTGCGCAAGCCGTATGAGTGTTACTGTTTCCGCCGGAGCAAGCATATCCCTCCTCACATGCAGTACAGCTATAACCGTTGTTTTCGGTACGGTAATAGCCTGCCTGACAGGTGACTTTGCTGCCGGAACAGGATGATGCGTTGTCCGGACAAGATTTGCATGAACCGGCGTAAGAATAATAACCGGATGCACAGCCGGTATTTTCTGTTCCGTCACAGGTCTGGCCGTTCGGACATGTCACGCATTGACCGCCGCTGAGAAGCAAGTCTGATTTGCAGCGCGTACAGATGTTCCCATTGCATTCTGTGCAATTTGCAGGACAGAAAGTTGTTGTTCTGCCACCGGTGGCCGGCTGAAACTGGTAACCGGACGAGGTTCCCGAGCCGGTTGAACGACCCAGTTTAACGGCTTTGGCATGAAGTTCGTTTGAACCGGCAAGAAAAAGGAATCCTGCTAAAACAAATAATATATATTTTTTCATAGTCAGTTCTCCTTATTTAGTGGCCAGAGTGAACGGACTTGAACATGTCAGAGCGGCAGTTGAACTGTTGATGCAGTAGTCGCCGGATTTTGTCATTCCGCTCGGACAATTACCGCTGATGACGGCAACGCAGGCGGATGATGAGGTTGATGCTGCCGGCGAAGTGGTTCCCTCAGGACAGGATGTGCAGGAAGAAACAGAAGTTCCTTTCTTGCTAGATCTATATGTTCCCTCAGGACAAGCTGTGCATGTTGTATTCCCCGTGCCGGAGGCATACGATCCCGCCGGACATTCCCAGCAGGAAGCTATGTAGGAAAATCCATTTCCAGAATAGGTAGCAGATGGGGAATACGTTCCCGCCGGACAGCTTGTGCAGGACGTATTGGTGTTTGTTCCGGTTTTATACGTTCCCGGCCCACAGCTGAGGCATGACGAACCACTGCGATACTGTCCGGGGCCGCAGGTCGTGGTGGTACTGGGCACATATCCGCCGGTGCCGCCGCCGCCTTCGTACGCTTCCACCTGGAAGTACTGCTGTTCTTGCAATGCAGAAGCAGTGTCTGCGAAAATAAACAATGCTGCCAATGTAACTGGCATTATTAGAGATAATATTTTTTTCATGAGTTTCCCTCCTCGAAAAGTTAATATTTCAATTAAAAGCCTGATATAAAGTCATTTAAAGAAAAAGGTGGGGGGGGGGGGGATATATATGTAATATAACTGTAATAATGACGGTTTTCAGGGCGCGATTTTAAAGGGGATTATTTTAAGCGTATCGGCCGGATTTTTTTGAATATCCGTTCCTGTTTGATCTTTTATTGAAAAAAGAAAAACGAATCCTGCTAAAAACACGATTCCATCTTTGAAAAGAGAATCGATTGATGATGCTTTTCATTAAAAGAGTTAATCTGTTTTAATCGGAACTTTTGTTGATTTTTTTCTTCTTCTTTTCGGAGAAAAGTTCATTACGCAGGAGCTTTTATTTTTGAATTTTTACGGGCTGTATGGATGTAGGAATTTTGTAAAAGAAGGCAAAAAAAAATAATAATAAAATAAAAAAATATAAATTTATGTACATATAAATTTTAGAAAAAAAATAAAACATCTTGTAAATGTAAAAAAAGAATTGATTTTTTTCAAATTAAAATAAAAAATATAGTTATGCTTTTTTTTATATTTTGGAGAATAATGTGGTATGGCCTTAAAATGCTTGAAATGCGGACATGATCATGCTGTTAAAAACGGATTTATTTTTGGTCGTCAGCGTTATAAATGCAAAAGATGCGGTTATCAATACACCAAGATTAAACCAAACGGGCATACCGACCATGAAAAAAGAGTGATTGCTCTTTTGCATGCTTCCGGTTTGTCGATGAATATGATTGCCCGAATGATGGGGGTCAGCGTACAGTCTGTTTCCCGTTGGGTGCGGACGTTTTGTCCGGAAAAGGCGCAAGAACTGCCGAAAATGGAAATGATGAAAAAGGTGAAGCTGAAAAGAATTTTGCGTAATTTCCAGAAAATGAATTCTGAAGAACGGGAATATGAGGTTTTCTTATTGTCAACAAGGCTTCCTTCGGGGGGTGCCGTTAAAATTTTTGTTGACAATCCTGTTAATCTGGAAAACAGAACGGCAAAACATGGCTGTTTAATGACTAAGTTTTTTTCTAACGGCTAACAGGTCGCGCCAAGCATATTTTTTTTGTGCGGGGGTTCTGAGCAAAAAAGCGGGGTGAAAGGACGCCATAACATCAACGGTGATATTTCCGTCCGTATAGCTCATCCAATGACCGCGCGTTTTTGTAATTCCCGCATTCGTATTCATTAATGCAGATACTGCGCTGCCGCCCAACAACAGCAAAACGTCCGGTTTGATCAATGCGATATGCCGGCGGACGAACGGTGTGAATAATGCTGTTTCGGCTTCGGACGGTTTACGGTTGCCGGGCGGACGCCACGGAAGGATGTTTGTAATATAGACTTCCGAGCGGTTTAAACCGATTGAAGCCAACATCAGATCCAATAAATGCCCGCTGGCACCGACAAAGGGCAATCCTTGTTTGTCTTCTTCCGCTCCGGGCGCTTCTCCGATGATCATCAGTCTGGCATGCGGATTCCCGTTGCCGAAAACCATATTGGTCGCCGTTTCTTTTAAAGGACAGCCGTCAAGACGGAAGATTGCTTCTTTGAGCTCTTCGAGAGTAGAGGCCTTTTTTGCCAAAGAAGCGCTTCCGGTTTCTTCGGCGGCGTTTGAATGAAGATTTTCGTTTTGCAAAGAAAATGTCGGTCGGCTCTCTTGCGCGGGAACGGCCAAACGATTGACCGGTTCGTTGCCGATGGTTTCGTCGGCGCCGGCCGTAATAAGCCATTGTAAAATTTTTTCAGAAGGCGATTTGTTGTTCATAAAATTTAATCTATCATATTTTCTTTTGCGGATTGAACACTTTTCTTAAAAAAAGAAATTTTTAAAAACAAGGATAAGCTTGATTTTTAGAAGAAAACAGAACACAATAAAAAATCTTTATTCGGGAAAAGTTTGAAATGCGTTTGTGTTCAAAAGTTTTTGCTTTATTCATTTTGATTTTAACAGCATGCGTTCCTCATCATACGGAGGCGGAATCCCCTGTCGCGGAAAAAAGCGAAACGGCATCGCGTCCTGTGGCGGCCGGAAGTTATTTGCTGTATTTGCAGGCGAAGCAGAATTTGGATTTTTCCGCAGCCATTCGCTATTTGCAGCAGTCTTTGAAGGAAGATCCGGATAATCGGATGCTGCAGTCTGAAATGTTTGCCCTTTTGTCTTTGGAAGGGCGGATTGATGATGCGTATCCGTATGCGTTGAAAGAATTAAAAGCCTCTCCGGATTCTTTGCTGGCGTCGCTGGTTGCGGTGACATACCATATTTCCAAAGGCGATTTTGACGCTGCTCAAAAGCAAATGGACGCTTATCCGCTCAAAGAGGATAATGCTTTTTTGCATCCGTTGTTGGAAGTATGGATCAGAGCCGGAATGAATGACCGAAAAAAAGCTTTGGCCGCTTTGGAGCAACTAAATCAAAAAGAGTTGGAAACGCTTTATCATTTTCATGCGGCGCTGCTTTATGATATGTGGGGGGATGCGGATCAGGCGCAAAAACAATATGAAGCTTTGTTGGCCGAACCCGGCGGTTTGTCGTTAAGAGCGGCTCAGGCCTACGGTAATTTTTTATTGCGTCAGGGAGAAAAAAGAAAATTTCAGGCTCTTGTTCAGGCTTATCGCAAAGGCGCGAAATCATATCCGTTGTTTGACGAAACTTTCTTTACGGCAGGCGCGGCGCGTCCCGAAAAAAATGTTCCTAAAAGCGTGGCTGAGCCTAAAACCGGATTGGCGGAAGCTTTTTTTGACGTTTCCGGCAGTTTGGCGGATAAAGGAAATCCTGAAATATCTCTGTTTTTTACCCGTTTCAGCCTGGTTTTGGATCCGTCTTTGTCGTTGGCCAGAGTTTTGTTGGGAGAAATTTATGAAAAACAGGGGCGCTACGACGAAGCGTTAAAGCTGTATGGTGAAGAAAAAGAAAATTCGGAAACTTATTTTGCCAGTCAGGTTCGCATGGGAATCATTTATGCCCAAAAAGGCGATTTGAAACGCGCGGAAAAGAAGCTGCGTTCTTTGGCTGAAAAACGGCCGGAATTGGCTTTTCCATGGATTGAATTGGGTGATATTTTTATTGCAAATAAAAAATTCCCGCAGGCGATTTCCGCTTTGTCCGAAGCGATAGACCGTATTCCTGTTCCCAATGCTTCCCATTGGAGCTTGTTTTACAGCCGCGGTGCCGCCTATGAGCGGGATAAAAAATGGGATTTGGCCGAACAGGATTTGCTTCAGGCGTTGGTTTTGTCTCCGGATCAGCCGCTAACCTTAAATTATTTGGGCTATTCCTGGATTGAACGCGGCAAAAATACGGCTAAAGCGAAAGAAATGCTGGAAAGAGCCGCTTTCCTTTCCCCGCGTGAGGGATTTATTATCGACAGTTTGGGATGGACATATTATTTGCTGAAAGATTATCCGCATGCTGTCTCTATTTTGGAAACAGCCGTGGCTTTGGATCCCGGCAGCGGCGTGATCAATGACCATTTGGGGGATGCGTATTGGCGCGTCGGGCGGAAGCGTGAAGCCCGTTTCCAATGGACAAAGGCTTTGAGCGTCAGAGATGATTTTGACGAAAGCGATCGGCAGCGCGTCGAAGCTAAGTTGGAAAAAGGGTTGGACGAAGTCAAAGACAAAATTGTTTTGCCTGCGGCATCATCGAAAAAAAGTAAAAAAGTAAAAAAATAAAATGACCGTTATTTCTGTTCAGGCTCCTGCTAAAGTTAATCTTTATCTGCACATAACGGGACGGCGGGCGGATGGATACCATTTGTTGGACAGTCTGTTCGTGTTTGCGAAAAACGGTGACGTGGTCAGCGTGCAAAATGCCGAAAAACTTTCTTTGGAAATAACGGGAACGTATGCATCCGCTTTGGCCAATGACGAAAGCAACATTGTTTTAAAAGCGGCTCGTATGTTGGCGCAGGAAAAAGGATTCATTCCGAAAGCCCGGATCATTCTGGAAAAAAAATTGCCCGTTGCTTCGGGAATCGGCGGCGGATCGGCAGATGCGGCCGCGACTTTGAAGGCTCTGGTTTCATTATGGAATTTAGAAATTTCACAGGAAGAACTGCATAAAATCGCTTTGTCTTTAGGGGCGGATGTTCCGTCTTGTTTGGTGTCGAAAGCCGTTCAGGTTTCCGGAATAGGTGATATTTTGGCACCGGCTCCGGCATTGCCTAAGCTGTTTGTTTTGCTGGTTAATCCGAATAAACCGGTTTCAACTTCGACTGTTTTTAAAGCGCGCGCGCCTGTTTTTTCAAAACCGTTTCCGTTTGAACGGCCCGTATCGGATTTTGACGATTTCATTCGCGAATTGGAAAAACGCCATAATGATTTGTTTGAAGCCGCCTGTCAGATCGAACCCGAAGTCGGTCGGGTGATTAAAATACTGGAAAAACAACCGCTTTGCCGTTTGGCCAGAATGTCGGGAAGCGGCGGAACATGTTTCGGTCTTTTCCCGTCTGCCGCAGACGCGTTATCTGCATACGAAACGATACGTTTAAAATATCCGGATTGGTGGCTTTTAAATACAACGGTTGAGTAAAAAGCGCTTGTCGTAAGAGAAGTACTTATGTATAAAAAGAGTTATCTTGCCGACAATATGTTCGAGAAGCCAGATCAGGAGGAAATCCGTATGTTAAAAAAACGTGCTTTATTTTTGTTTACAGTGACTTTAAGCTCAGCTCTGTTATTAAGCGGCTGCCTGAAAAAAAATGAAAAGGCTGCCGTTCAGGCGCCGCAGAAACCTCATGTGACGGTTGAAAAAGCTGTTTATAAACCATATACGGAACGATTTTATTTTCCCGGACGTGTCGAAGCCGTCAGCACTGTGACCTTAAAAGCCCGTGTTGCAGGCTTTTTAAAAGACAGATTGTTTGAAGAAGGGGATATCGTCAAAAAGGGGCAGCTGCTGTTTACATTGGAACGCGAACCTTTTGAAGCCAAAGTTGCCGAAGCCGCAGCTAATCTGGCAAAAATGGAAGCGGATGCCAAAAATGCCAAACTGAATTTGGATCGTGCTTTGGAACTGCGCAAGACGGGAAATATTTCTCAGGCAACGCTGGATGCTCGTGAAGCTGAAAACAGCATTGCTAAAGGACAGGTGCTGCAGGCTCATGCGGCTTTGAATCTGGCTAAACTTGATTTGAGCTATACAAGCATCAAAGCGCCGTTTACCGGAAAGATCGGTTTGGCGGATTATTCGGCGGGGGAATACCTGCCCGTTAATACGACACTGGCGACAATCGTCAGCATAGATCCGACTAATGTGTTGTTTTCCGTTTCCGAACGTGAACTGCTGTCTATGCAGAATGCCGGCATCTTAAAACCGGACAGTGACAATTTGGCGATTTCTTTGGTAATGGCGGATTCATCCGTTTATCGTTATGGCGGTCAGCTTAACTTTACGGACGTTGTCGTAGATGATTCAACCGACACGGTAAAAATGCGCGCTGTTTTTGCTAATCCGACAAAGCAGTTGGTTTCCGGTCAGTTTGTTTCCGTTTTGTTGGAATATGATTCTCCTGTCGAAAAAATTATTATTCCTCAAGCGGCGGTGTTGTCTTCGGTGACGTCAAAATATGTTTATGTCGTTGACGCGCAAAACAAAATCGTTAATAAACCGATTCAAGTCGGTATTGAGCAGGGAAAAGATATTGTTGTGATAAACGGGTTGGAAGCCGGAGAAAGGGTGGTCGTCAACGGACTGCAAAAAGTTCGTCCGGGACAGGAAGTCATCATTGATTCTCTCGTTGCCGCAAAAGCTGCCAAAATGCCTGAACAGGCAACGCATTCGGATAAAAAAGAAAAAGTTGAAAAGACTTCTGCTAAAAAAGCTGTTCCGGCTAAAAAGTAAGGATAACGCCGATGTTTTCCCGTATTTTTATTAAAAGACCCCGTTTGGCAATTGTTATTTCTTTAGTGATTACGATTGCCGGTTTGATTTCTTTGAAAAATATTCCGGTGGCTCAGCTGCCGGATGTCGTGCCTCCGTCCGTTCAGGTTTCAGCCAAATATCCCGGCGCTTCCGCGGAAGTCGTTGAACAAACCGTCGCGCAAATCATTGAATCTCAGGTAAACGGCGTTGACGATATGCTGTATATGGAATCGAGCAGCGCGAATGACGGCAGTTATTCTTTGACGGTGACGTTTGCTTCCGGTACCAATCCGGATATGAACACGGTGAACGTTCAAAACCGTATCAATCAGATCTCTACTAAACTGCCCTCCGAAGTACAGCAGCAGGGCGTGACCGTGAAGAAAAGAACGTCCAATATGTTGCTGGGCTTTGTGCTGTATTCGCCGGACAACTCGCGTGACGACAGCTTTTTGGCGAACTATATGAATATCCGTGTCAAAGACGTTCTGTCCCGCGTACGCGGCGTGGGCGAGGTTAATACGTTCGGTGACAAAGATTTTTCCATGCGCGTTTGGCTGGATCCTCAAAAGCTGGCTAATCTGGGTGTCAGCAACGCGGAAATCATGGCCGCTATTTCTTCGCAGAATATTCAGCCGGCCGTCGGTTCCGTCGGGGCGTCTCCGGCTCCCGCCGATCAGCAGATGCAGTTCACCATTAAAACGGCAGGACGGTTAAGCACTCCGGAACAATTCGGAGAAATTATTATCCGTGCCAATAAAGACGGCGGATTGCTGAAATTAAAAGATGTGGCGCAAATTGAACTGGGAACGACTTCTTATGCTTCCAGCGCTCAATATAACGGCAGAATCGCTTCCGGCGCAGTGATCAATCTGGCGCCCGGCGCAAACGCGATGGAAGTCGCCAAAGGTGTGAAAAGCGAATTGCAGCGTATGCGGACGTTTTTCCCCGACGGCATAGATTATGTTATCGTTTTTGACACGACACTGTTTATCGAATCAACCGTCAGTGAAGTAGTTCGTACTATTTTTGAAGCGTTTGTTCTGGTATTGCTGACGGTTTATCTGTCTTTGGGAACGTGGCGTGCAACGTTGATTCCCGCGATTGCCGTTCCGGTGTCCTTGATCGGAACGTTCATCTTTATGGGAATATTCGGTATTTCAGCCAATACGGTTTCTTTGCTTTCCATCGTGTTGGTTATCGGTATCGTTGTGGATGACGCGATTATGGTTGTTGAAAATACGGAACGCGTCATTGACGAAGAACCGGATTTATCCGTTCCTGATGCTGTGGCGAAAGCGATGAGCCAGATTACGGCGCCGATTGTCGCAATTACATTGGTGATTTTGTCCGTGTTCGTTCCTGTTATTTTTATTCCCGGCATTACCGGACAATTGTTTAAACAATTTGCCGTGACGGTGTCGTGTTCAATGATGATTTCAGCTGTGAACGCGTTGACATTGTCTCCGGCATTGTGCGCTATTTTGCTGCGTCGAGAAGAAAAGAAAAAAAGAGGTTTAGTGCCTTGGGTAATGCGTCAGATTGACAGAGGACGTGATGGCTATACTTCCGTTGTCAAACGGTTGGTGCGTCATTCATCTTTGTCGATTTTGATCATTGCGGCGGTTGTCGCGGGAGCGTGGCAGCTGAACCGCGTAACGCCGGCCGGCTTCCTGCCTGACGAAGATCAGGGAATGTTTATGATTGACGTTCAGTTGCCGGAAGGAGCTTCGCTTGAACGAACAAGAGAAGTTTTGAAGCAGATTTACGACATTATCAAACAAAATCCCGCAGTCGAAAATACGATGCAGATCGCCGGAAACAGCTTGATCGGCGGCAGCGGTCCGAATATGGCGATGTCCGTCGTCGGATTGAAGCCCTATGAATACCGCCGCAATACATCTATGCAGGTCAAAGCGATCTTAGCCGATGTCCAGCCGAAGTTTAATCAAGTCATGGGGGCGAATATCCGTGCATTTAATTTGCCGGCCATTCCCGGCGTCGGTGTTGCGAACGGGTTTGACTATCGTTTGCAGAACGCGAACGGCGATGCTGTCGAAAATATGGAAAAAGTTATGTACAATTTGCTGATGGCGGCAAACCAGGATTCCAAATTGCGCATGGTTTACAGCACGTTTAACACTTCCACTCCTCAGCTGTTTTTGGAGCTTAACCGCGTAAAGGCGCAAATGCTGGGAGTAAACATTAAAGACGTTTTCTATCAGCTGCAAACAACGCTGGGTTATATTTATGTTAATGACTTTACATTAAACGGCCGCGTATATCAGGTGAACGTTCAAGGGCGGGCGGATTCCCGTGCGACGCAGGAATCTGTTTCCCGTTTGTATGTTCAGAATAACAAAGGGGATATGGTTCCGCTGCGTTCTTTGGTTTCGGTTGAACCTGTTTTGGGGCCGCTGTCTTTAACGCGTTATAATAACACAATGACGGTCAAAATTAACGGTTCCGCTGCGCCGGGATTCAGTTCGACGCAAGCAATGGATGAAATGGAAATTTTGTCTGAAAAGGTATTGCCGAAAGGTTATGAATACGAATGGACGGGAATGTCGCTGCAGGAAAAAACGGCGGCGGGACAGATGCCGGTTATTCTGTTTTTGGCTTTTTTGTTCGCTTATCTGTTCTTGGTCGCTTTGTATGAAAGCTGGATGATTCCGTTCCCCGTGCTGCTGTCGGTGTCTGTGGCGTTATTCGGATCATTGTGCTTTTTGAAAGTTTTAGGACTTGATAATAACGTATACGCGCAAATCGGTATGGTGCTTCTGATTGCTCAAGCATCCAAAAATGCGATTCTGATTGTTGAATTCGCAAAAGAATTGCGTGAAAAGGAAGGTATGGATCCGGAAGCGGCGGCTATTCAGGCGGCTTACTTGCGTTTCCGAGCAGTGATGATGACGGCGGTTTCCTTTATTTTGGGGTTATGGCCGTTGGTTGTTGCAACGGGGGCGGGAGCCATTGCCAGACGGTGTATTGGTACAACGGTGTTCGGCGGTATGATTTTCGCGACAGCTTTCGGTATTTATGTCATTCCTATGCTGTTTGTCGTTTTTGTCCGTCGGCGCGAAACGTTTCATGCAAAGCGGCGCCGCAAAGCCGCTAAGCATCAAAAACTTCAGGCTGAAACGGAAGAAGGATAAAAAAGAAAGCGGCAGTAAGATTTCGGCCGCTTTTTTTTATTTGTGTTTTTTCATATCTGTTTTATTCTTTGATACAATTCAATTTTATGCGACAGGTGCAAAATGGCTAATTTTTTAGATAAAATTCAAACGGCTATAAATGTTTTTAAAAGTGATGTTCCGGATGGTGTGGAACTGACCGGTGCGGAAGAACGAATGCTGAAAGAATTTTGTTATGTCGGAGATTTGGAAGCTCTGAAAGCCCAGAAAACACGCTTTATTTTGCCGATCGGTCTGGTTATTTCCAAATACGCGCGCCTGGGCATGAATTGCATTTTGTATCAAAATGTGACAATCGGAGGCAAAGATTTTCCAAGTCATCCCGGTAATCCGGCAAATTATCCGAAGATCGGCGATAACGTTGTGATTTATCCGGGGGCTTTTATTGTCGGACCGTTGACGATCGGCAATAATTGCATTATCGGAGCCAATACGGTCGTTGTCAGCAATGTGCCGGATAATTGTATGGTCAGCGGCAATCCGGCTAAAATTATGCCAAGAGGATAAAAAACTTCCGTCCGATCTGGTTTGGTTCAAATTTACACAACAAAAAGGCAGCGATTGCAGTTTCTTGTCCGATGACTTGATTTCGCAATAAATTATATTACCGTCAAAAAAGATAACTAAAGAATCAAAGGTGTGATGGATGGGGTTGGTTTATAAGAAAGTCGAAGAAACAGATAGAGAGCAACTGTTGAATTTGATTGATGTTGTCTTAAAAAGTCTGGCAAATCCAAGCTTTTTTATTCCATACGATCAATGGGAACTGGATAATATGTTTGATGAAATAAACTATGCTTATTTGCATGGGAGCTATGATGGTAATGAATTGGTCGCTATGGGACAGCTTTATGTGTCTCAAAATATTTTGGCTGAATTGAAAAAAGAATTAGGGGTAACCAAATATAAAGTTTGTGAACTTGGCGGAATTTTAGTGTTGCCGGAATATAGAAGACAGGGAATTGCAACAAATTTAGAATTGTTGAATTTGAATTTAGCAAAAAATTTAGGATTTGATTATATCGCCGCAACAGTACATCCGGATAATATTAGCAGTAAGAAAGCATTAGAAAAGATAGGATTGGATTTTATCAAAGAAACAACGTTATCTAATGGATTTTTAAGAAAATTATATATGAAAAAATTAAACTGAAAATTTTTGAATTTAACAGATTACGGCCTTTTTTTATCAATCCCTTTGATGATTGACAAGGGGTGTCCGTGATTGACAGCGATTACGGATTGAAAAAATCCGCCGATTCATTAATAATTGTCTTTGCAACAAAAAAAAGCCTTGATTACTCAAGGCTTTCGATTGGTGCGGACAGCGGGACTTGAACCCGCACGAGGACAAAGCCTCAACAGATTTTATGATTGTTTCAGTAATTTTTTCAGATTGGCGATGATATTGTCATAAGAAATTGCTTTGGCGTAAGGAAAATTTGCCTGATATTTTTTCCATGTTTCTTTCAAATCGAGGCTGTTTTCAATCTGATTCAAAATCGTTTTTGTATCTGAAATCTTTTCAACACTGTTGCGATGTTTTGCCGTCGCCGTCAGAGCTTTTTCAAACACGGATTGATCGAAAGATTGCGTCGTGCCGAGAATATAAGAGTCGTAAAAATCTCTCGGTCGGGTATTGAATATGCTTCGGCGCAAGATCGTTTCTACTTTTTCAGCCAGGACACTTTCGATGTTATATCCCATCAGAGAAACGACTTCTTCATCATCGAACAGACACGGAAATTCATAAGGGACGGCTTCGGGAGTAATGGCGTCTCCGGTAGAAACGTCGATGGATAGCGGCGTTACTATCGTTTCAAAAACGGCGTTCAGTTTAACGCAAAAACCACCGTAAAGGTCTTCTTTCATAATCGCTTCGACGCCTTTGACCGTGAAAGTTATGCCGTCTTTCACATCAATCGCCGCGATCTTTTTTACATACTCTCGAATGGACGCTTCCGTCAGTATCAAATGAATCAATGTTGTGTCCAAGTCCATTGTCGAACGGATATCCAACCCGACAAGTTTGGCAACCAACATTCCGCCTTTGATGACGAACTTGTCTTTAAATTCGGACTTTGCCAAGCGCACAAGGAAGCGTTCAAACATATAGTTTTGCAAAACGACTTGCGCCGCAATCCCGTTTTGTTTGGCATAAGCGTTGATTTTGCTTTTCAGGCTCATCGCTTTGGCAGTCATAACAGCACCTCAAGGTATTTTTTGATTTTTGAGCGGACGTTTAATTTTTCCGCATAGTCCGCCAATAAAGACAAATCTTTTCCGGCATATCCGGCATAGCTTTTCACGGTGTTTAAAAAGGTTTCCTCATCGACACGCCGACGGTCTTTCACTATATCGCACAGAGTCCGTTCAACATTATAGCAGGCGACCGTGTTTCCGAACGTCGTTTTCCGTTCGATCCGCCCTAACGTGTGCAGTTCCGGTTTGACATAATAGCAAACGCATTGAGTGCGCACCGCCGCCGACAAACTGGCGTTCTTCGGAATGGAAACGGAATGAACGAAAGGCGTTCTGTTCGCCAGGCCGTTTAAAAACAAAGCCGTGTCATGTGAAAAGATGATTTTCGGATTGTTCAGAGCCATCAGAAACATATCGTCCCGCGCCTGATCGGGCAAAGCGTAAACGCCGCGCCCGACACGTTCCAACACGCCCGCCTTGACATATAGGGAAAGTGTCATTCGTGAAAAGCCCAAAGTCTCAACCTGCGCGGTCGTAATAACGCCGTTTTCCTCCCTGATTGCGTTTAAAATTTCAGCGTTCAGCTCCATGGATTCACCTTTACATTCATATTGATATTCTATATTTTATCGATATGTTTGTAAAGTATTTTGTTTGCGAGCATTATTGAGCGCGTCGGCTCACTCAACGGCGCTTGGCAGGTTACAGAATCGCGGATACAATTTATTAATTTGACAAGATTGTTGATATAGACAATATGCTATTATAATCTTTAGAAAAGATGGAGAGAGTAAGATGAAAATATTTTTTATCCTTTTGAATCTATTGCTTTTATTTGGATGCACCTCTGTTTCTAAAGATGGAAAGCCTTGTTTTGAAATTCAATCATTTGAAGTTTTGCAGGGACTTGAAGGAGGAGCCTTAGCCTATGAATGCCCGTGGTATGAAGACCTCTGTTTTACAAGACCAGTAGTATGTCTCGTTAGTCCGATAGATGTAGATTATTATGATGAGCAAGCCGTTTCATCGGGATCAAAACTCTGTTGGATTCAAGATGGCGTATATAGATACTCAACAAAAAACGATATTATAAAAACAGTTCCGAAATTGGTTTTGGTTGATAAATAAATATGCTTTTTTATAAAAAAAGAAGCTTCTCTCATATTTTTTCTTCCGAACAGAAAGGAGAAAACGACAAAAAAACGCATTTCTCCCTTTGTCCTGATTTAAAGGTTGAAAATGCGAGCAAAAAATTTTGGTTGTTGCTGAAAAGCATATTTATTAAAGCAAAT
>CALDOX010000035.1:0-57779 GCA_937912005.1 uncultured Alphaproteobacteria bacterium | reverse complement strand
AAATGCGAGCAAAAAATTTTGGTTGTTGCTGAAAAGCATATTTATTAAAGCAAATTCATCGGCTTGAATCAATATCTCCGATGTTCGCTGAAGATTGTTTGTGATTGATAATGACAGGCTTGAAAAATCCGCTTGTTTCATTGATAATCGTTTTTGCAACAAAAAAAGCCTTGATTACTCAAGGCTTTTGAATTGGTGCGGAAAGCGGGACTTGAACCCGCACGAGGACAAAGCCTCAACAGATTTTAAGTCTGTTGTGTCTACCATTCCACCATATCCGCGAAAGGGACAAGATACTTATTAGCACAAGGATACCCTAAATGAAAAGAAACTTTTTGCTTCTAAGCGTATTTTTTTTGATATCGTGTACTTCCGACGTTTTTCAGGATAATGCCGGTTGTCCGATAAAGCAAGGCCGACAAATCACGCTTGAATTTGAATACAACAGTGCGGAACTGAATGAAAAGGCGGTTTCCAAATTGAAAAAAATAGCCCGAAAAGCTCGGGAAAGAAGTTCATTCGTTTGTTTTTTGGGACGCCTTGCGTATCAGGGCGTTCCTTCGGGGCAGGCTTTAGGGGCAATGGACAGAGTCAAAAATACGGCGGCTATTTTTTTGAAGGAAGGCGTTAATCCGGCTCAAATCTATATCGGAATGGCGCCCGAAAATCCGCGTATCGGTTTTTCAAAGCCACAAAATGCCGAAGAAGAGAAGCATACTTTAAATCTGTTGATAGAACCATAGATTCCTGATCCTAAAGCGCTGAACGGTAAAAGAATATTTTTTGAAAAAATCGTTTTGTTATTTGAAACTGTTTGTTTTTCTTAAATTCTTTGATATTCTCGCAAATGGATTTATATGCTAAAGGCGTATATCTGAAGATGATTTTTGAATAAAGGGCAAGGATGGTATAAATATGAATATACTAAAAAAAGGGATTTCTTCCCAAAAAGCTATTTTAATTATATCTTTATATCTTGCTTTTATATTAAATTTATCTTTTATAAAAAATTTTTGGGAAAATTTTCATATCGAAAATTGTTCTCAATTTTTTTGTTTTATTCTGTTTTTTATTTTAATTCCTCTGCCTCTCATATTGTTGTTAAACTTGGTTTTGTTTAAGTATTCTTTCAAGCCGTTGAGCTGCTTAATCATAGTTATTTCAAGCGCAACAAATTATATGATGCTTAAAATGGGCGTTCTTATAGATGTTTCGATGATTAGGAATGTTTTTGAAACAAACGCCCGCGAAGCGTTTGATTTGGTTTCATGGCCTCTTGTGCTTTATATTGTTTTTTTGGGGATAATTCCGTCATTTTTATTATGTAAAACGGAAGTGCGGTATGGTTCTTTTAAATGTGAAGTTGTCAGAAGAAGCTTGACCGTAGCGATCGTTTCTTTTTTATTTGCTTTGTATATTTTTGTTTTTTCAAAAGAAATAATTCCGTTTGTCAGGAACAATACCGGTTTTCGGGCAAGATACAATACGCTTAATTATATTGTTAATACGGCAAGATATGCAAGCAAGGTTCTGAAATCAAATAAGAAATTATCTATTATAGACGAACATGCTAAAGCGGATATGTTCAATCCTTCCAATACTCACGTCATTGTTTTAATCATAGGAGAAACTGCCAGAGCGCAAAATTTTTCACTCGGAAAATATAACAGAGAGACCAATCCGTTATTATCAAAAGAAAAAAATCTTGTTTATATTGACGAAGTATCATCCTGCGGCACGGCGACGGCGATTTCATTGCCATGTATTTTTTCGGCCAAAAACAGGTCGAAATTTGACGTGGATGCGGCAAGATATGAAGAAAATATTTTAGATCTGCTCCAGAGAGCCGGGTGGAACGTTGTCTGGTATGAAAACGATGACGGCTGTAAAGGAGTTTGCCAAAGAATTAAAAGGCATAATGTGGTAAAAATAGGCGATAAAGACCTTTGTTTTGATAGTTATTGCTATGACGAAGTTTTGTTGAAACATTTGGAAAATACGCTTAAAAATATTAATCAAAATACGGTAATTGTTTTGCATACAATGGGATCGCACGGCCCGACTTATTACAAAAGATATCCGGATAAATTCAAAAAATTTACCCCGACCTGTGATACTTCTGATATTCAGAACTGCACGAAAGAAGAAATTAAAAATACATATGATAATACGATCTTATATACGGACTATATAATATCGGAAACAATCGAACAGTTGAAAAAGTACAAAACATATGAAACGAGTATGCTGTATGTTTCAGACCATGGAGAAAGCTTGGGAGAAAACGGGTTGTATCTGCATGGGATGCCGTATGCCATAGCGCCGAAAGAACAGAAAAAGGTTCCTTTTATTTTATGGTTTTCCGATAAAACTTTAAAAGACAGCCATATAGACATTAGTTGTCTGAAAAACAGTTCTTTTGATGAAGTTTCTCATGATAATTTTTTCCATACTGTTTTGGGATTAAGCGAAACGGATTCCAAGCTTTATAATAAAAATCTGGATATTCTTTTGAAGTGCAGAACAAAAAGGACGGAATTTATGAAAAGATAAAAAACATTGAAGTGATGTTTTTTAATTCCGATTCGCTTTAAAATTTTTTCGGTGAATAAAGGGGATTTACGCGCTCTGTTCACCCTTCGGGTCATCTCCGGCGATACCTCCTTCTTCGGTTCAAATCCGCTGATTTCATTCTCAATATAAAAAAAATCGCCTGAAGGCGACCGTTATTTCCAATTCCGCCTAAAATCACCTTCGCCTGCCGACTCGGTTCTTTAAGGCTTATTGACAAAATACAAAAAAAACGCCCGTTTTAGAGCGTTTTTTTGTATTTTGTTGGTCGGAGTGAGAGGATTTGAACCTCCGGCCCCTACGTCCCGAAGGCGTTCTTATGCCTATTTATTAAGCATTATTTTCTTTTACTTATTGCTTATAAATGGCGTATTTCTGCGAAAAATCTTTACATACCCTTTTTACGGTCATAGACTCGATCTTATCGATTTACAGCTAACAAAGTTAGCTATTTGTTAGCTGAAAAACAAACAGTAGGGGTGAAATGATATGCCAAAAATCAATAAGGCTTTTATCAACAAAGCGCATTTCGACGGCAAGGTAAAAACTTACTTTGATTCCGAATTGCGCGGGTTCGGTTTGCGCGTCCTTGCTAAAAGTATGAGCTATATTCTAATGTATCGAAACGAATATGGCAAACAGCGTTTTCTCACCATTGCTAAAACAACTGAAATCGCACCGGAGGAAGCCAAGAAAATCGCCGCCGAAAAGTTGCTTTTGATTAAGCAAGGCCGCGATCCCGCCAAAGAAAAAATCTCAAACCGGAACGCGATGACCGTTTCCGAACTGTGCGACTTATATTGGGAGCAAGGGACGCGTCATAAGAAGGCTTCGACGTTGGCGATAGATTACGGACGTATCGAACGCCATATCAAGCCTTTGACGGGGAATTGGGTCGTTAAAGACGTTTCTCATACCGACGTTCAGTAGTTCTATTACGACATTGTCGATGGCAAAACGGCAAAGAAAGTGAAAACGAAAGCGCGGGGCTTGGCGCGCGTAACGGGCGGCGCGGGATCGGCGAACCGCGTCATCGATCTGTTCAGCGCAATTATGAGTTTTGCCGTTAAACGCGATATTATTGCGAACAATCCCTGTTTCGGAATCGACAAGATCAAGTCCGACAACATTCGCGAAGCCGTTCCCGAAAGCCGTATGAAGATTTTAGGGAAAATCCTGCGGGACGAATATCCGAAACACCCGTTGGAAGTTTCCGCTTTGCGCCTGATCGCTCTGACGGGGTGCAGAAAGGGGGAGATTTTGGAGCTGACTTGGGACGAAGTCGATTTTGCCGAACAGACTTTCCGTTTCAAAGACACAAAAACGGGACGGCAGAATCGGGCTTTCGGGACGGGAGCGTTGCTTGAATTGGAACGCGTTAAACAGCTTTTTCAAGACGAAAGCGAAAAAGGCTATGTTTTCCCTTCAAGCGTTCATAAAGGTTGCCATTTGGACGACATTGCCAAGTATTTGGTCAGTTTGTGTGCCGCGCATCCGGAGTTCGGGAAATACACGCTTCATCAGTTCCGACACACGTTCGCGACGACGGCGGCGGAAATGCACTATGCCGATACGACGATCGCCGGTTTGCTCGGTCACGCGACTCAAGGCGTAACAAGCCGCTATATCCACGCTGTTGACAAGGCTCTGATTGTTGCGGCAAACGATGTCAGTATGAAAATCCGCGAATGGTTGGACGGGGAAACAACGGCGGCTGATTGATAAAATAGCTTTCTATCAATCATAAAACGCGATATTATGAGTTATAGAAAAGGATTCTATCGCTCATGTGGATTTGGGAAAACAAAAATTGGTATCGTTTCACCTATGATCGCTCCGCTTTAACGGCGGCGGAAAAAAGCTGGCTGAAGAAAACGGGCGAAGGCGTCGGCGCTTTTAAAGGTGTATCGGACGGTGACAGGGAAACTCTGAAAATAGAACTGATTGCCGACGAAGCGACAAAAACGTCCGAAATCGAAGGACAGATATTGAACCGGAACAGCGTTCAGTCTTCGTTGCGCAAACAAATGGGGCTGTCTTGCGATCAAAGGAACATTCCCCCCGCGGAGCACGGCATAGCGTCGATGATGACGGATTTATACGGATCGTTTGACGAGCTGTTGGATGATGAAACTCTTTTTCGTTGGCATAAATACCTGATGAACGGTCGAACGGATCAAATCGTTGCCGGAGCTTATCGAACCGGAGCGGAACCGATGCAGATCGTCGCGGGGAACTATTACGACCGGCGGGTTTATTATGAAGCTCCGCCGTCCGACCGCGTTCCGGAAGAAATGCGGCGGTTTATCGAATGGTTTAACGCTTCAACGGAAATGAACGCTTTGGAACGGGCGGGGATTGCCCATTTGTATTTTGTTCTGATCCATCCGTTCGATGACGGGAATGGTCGTATCTCTCGTGCTTTGGCTGAAAAAGCGTTGTCGCAATCTCTCGGACAACCGGCTTTGACGAGCTTGGCGACGACAATCAACGCCGAACGAAAGAAGTATTATACCGCGTTGGAAGCGGTGAAAGCTTCTGACATAACGCAATGGCTGATTTACTTTGCCGAAACGGTTTTGGCCGCACAGGAACACACGTTGCAAAAGATCGATTTCGTCATCGGAAAAACGAAACTGTATGACCGCGTCCGCGACCGGTTGAACGAACGTCAGGATAAAGCCTTAAAAAGAATGTTCCAAGAAGGATTGGCGGGATTTAAAGGCGGATTGAGCGCGGACAACTATATGAAAATCACCGGCGCAAGTCCGGCGACGGCGACGCGTGATTTGGTGGATTTGGTTGAGAAAGGCGTATTGTATAAAACCGGAGAACTTCGCCATACGCGCTATTTTTTGAATTTGACGCCGTAAACGTCTGGTAAAGGCTTGAATGTGCGAGGAACGCTTTGCAGAATCGGAAAACCGATATGTGGACGGTTAAAGGCGTGTCGGCGCAAGTTATAAAAAATAAGAGGCAACGTCGTTGGAGCCACCATTAGCAACCCCTCAGCCGAGCCTCTGAAAATTAGATTAGACCGTCCTGTTCAAAATTCAAGAGGAAAAGATTTTTTTAGATACAATTCTCTGCGACTATATTCAATCCTATCTAAAAGATGAGATTGATGCTTTTATTGTTTAGATTGTTTTCTTAATGCTTCAATCGCGTCCGAAATGTTAATCGGAGTAATTTCTTTCGACCATTCATCCCAGAAATCAATAGTAGCACTACGTGGCTTTAATTCAGGTGGCGTAATACGAATTCTACTCGGCAATAAACTTGCATCTCCGACGACAAGAGCTTCTCCAACATCTAATATCGGAAGCATTTCCGCATAATCTCCTAAACTATCCGGCAAAAGACGTTTTACTACAGATTGGTCGTCAGCATTTGTAAGACGCATAGCGATAAAATTATTACTTTGACTTAAAACTGTTCTATTTACTTCAGAAGGACGTTGTGAAATTACAACCAAGCCGATACCATATTTTCTACCTTCTTTTGAAATTCTTTCAAATGTTACTAAACTAGCATTATCTATGCTTTTTTCCGTATGGGAAGGAATATACAGATGAGCTTCATCACAAAAGAGTGCTATCGGATGACGGTGATCGGAGGTAGCCCATTGCTGAACAGAAAAAATAACACGAGCAATTAGAGAAACTATTAAGGGTAAAATATCTGATGGAACTTCTGAAAAATCAACGATTTTTACACCACCCTTTCCCTCAATAGAAGGGGACATCAATTTAGTGCATAGTTGATTCATATAGTTATAATCAAGCAAACTATCATCTGAAGAAAACATAAAATTTAATCTCTTATCCTTTTGTTTGTTTTCTAATCGTTGGATAAAACGCGTTAGCTTGCCATTATAAGGTCCTTGTTTATCACCTTTGCTTCCAGGGACCATTTCTGTATCTTTTTGTGACAAAGAAGTGATCAATTCATCTATATTGTAAGGGATAGGACTGTCTAATGTAATGCTAGCTTCCATTTCTGTTTTAAGTTCTTTTTTCAAAAACACCTTTTTCCCATCAATAACATAACGACTAAACATCATTGCTTGATTAGGTGCATTATTATCACTTCGATCAAGCATCAAAGAAAGCATTTCTTCGTAGGTTAAAAGCCAATACGGAAGAAAAAGTATTCCGTCTTCCATAGCATCATTCGGACCAGCAATTTTAAGATGAGTAAAGCTCTCTCCTTTTAAGGTAGAGTATTCACCATGAATATCAAATAGTATTGCATCTGCTGATTTAAGCGTCGCAACTTGCTCAAGTATTTTAGCAACGCACCAAGATTTTCCAGAACCCGTGCTACCGACAATCACTGCATGTCTTTGAAATAATTTATTGCCATTAAGCCATGCTGTAGCATCTTCATCAATAGAATAATTTCCTATTTGCAAGCTGACAGTATCTTCTCCTTCAGGAATAGATGATATTGCTTGCATAAAGTGCTTTAATTTATCGCCTTGAATAAGATGGCATTCCGCATTTATGGTTGGTATGGTTGCTAAAGAGCGGCGAAATACATTTTCTTTTCCGGAATCTCTATCAAAATGCGTGCCGATTAGAATTACTTTAATGATATTAAATTCAAATTCCGAGGTTAAATCTGCATTCGAATCATTATAAGATGATTTTCGTATAATTTTAGATACCAATCCAATCAAATGTTGGTTCGTTTTAGAGCTTTGAATGGAAACCAAATGATTTACCTGTAGGCATCTTAATTTATCATCGTCCTCTACTTTTACAATTACTATAGATGTATCCACGCTTTCGACTGTTCCAAGAAGCTCTTCCGGAGCATATTCAAAGATACTCATTTCACTTCTCCTTACCAAATTTTCAGAAAATTGTCTAACGACCAAAACCGTCCTTCATAAACGCATTCTTCGCTGTTTCCATATACTCTGGTATGGGTTTCATCAGCTTCTTCGAAAATAAGGTATTTCCTGATTTTGGTATCAACGATATGTTTTTTGCACGCATCGGTCATTTTTTTTACAAGAATAACAATGGGCTTTCCCGTTTCAATTTGTGTTAAGAGCTTAGGTTGAATATGCTCATCGTTAAAGCCATACCCTATACACAAATATGACCTTGCTTGAATAAATGCTTTATCAGCTTCTGCTATAATACTCCGATACGGTTCAGCGTGTGTTTTACTATATTTTCCTCTTCCAGGGGGAATAATCAATGGCTGAAATGAATTTGGTATTTCTTGTGTAAATGGAAACGATATTACTGTTCCATCTGGTGCTAAAAACCAGTCTAACGAACCATGAACCTTCCAAATATCAACGATTCTTTCACGAGAGCGTATTCTTTTTGCTTTTAACGGAGTAGAAGGGATTTCTAACTTTTTAATTAAATTTCCTTCAAAACCTGTAACTGTAGTTGCTCCTATTCTATCTGCAGAATACTCTGCTAATCGGTCATAATTTGTTGTTACAATTGTAGCTTTATTAGGTGTAGGGGCTATAACTTTTTTAATTAAATCAGATAGAGCATTTGAAGAACCTATTGGATTTTCATTAAAATGTGAAAAATCTCTTTCATTAATCTCCTTCCAAACACAACGCTTGATTTTTTCCTGTGTTTCTTGTTGAAGGTGAACGGAATCCATAGCCTTTTCTAGGCCATACTTATTAAGTGCTTCACAAAAATCATCGTATTTTTCGTCAGATGAAATGTCAACTAATTCCCTTATTTTTTGCGCAAGGTTTTCCATAGAAGGAAGACCATATGGAATCGAGGCTCCCGATCCTAAAACTATTAAAGGACTGTCTTCTAGATATGTTTGTAGTGTTTTTTCATATTCACTTAATGCCATTCAGCTTTTTTCCTCTTTATCCATTAGTCAAGGAATGATATTTATCATTTTCTTTCTGCAAAAAATTTCACTCCAAGCTCTAACATATCTAATGGATAAATAATAAGATAGAGCGGTTGTCATATCAATCCTTAAAATATCAGCTTTGGTAGGCTGTGGAGCTATTTAAGGCTAACAACACAGTTACTCAAAAACGTGTTTGATTCTATCCGGAAGATGTGAAAATGAGAGGGGCTATTTTTATCCGAACACCTTATCCAATTCCTGTTCCAAGCGGCTTTCTTTTGCGGCGGGGAGAGCGTCGTAGAGTTTGAAGTTGTGTTTGCGGTCGGCGGCGTTTTCGTCAAAGCCCAGAATGAACGCGGTCGCGATTTTATAAATGATTTCGCTGGGGGCAAGTCCGAACATCTGTTTGGTGAAAATATGGTCGAGCCGCTTGTTGTCATCGGGATAAAGCCGCTTCATTTTTTCGCTGTTAAACAAGCGTTTGACGATTTCCGTGATATACAGCCCCGATTTCATATACAAGTCGATGAACGTGTGATCGGGATTATCAAAACACCCCGGATTTTCGTTTTCGAGCAAATCGACCATTTCTTTAACGACCTTTTTCGGCGTAAAGATTTGGTTGTTTTTCTGCGGCGGAATGTAGTCGAAAATATCTTCCTTGTGCGTTTCATCGAAGTAGTCGGCGAGTTTTTTCTTCAATGCCAAAAACTCTTTGACAGAATCGTTAAAGACAACGGAATCAAACAAGTGCCCGTTAAAGTGTTTCGTTTCGCCCGTTTCTTTATCGGTATAGTCGCCGCCGTCACGCAGAAAGCGGAACTCTTTTAAGCTGATTGTCGTAACTTCCCGGAACACGGCGTCGGGAATGATGGTGTCGAAGTTTTCAAGCGTCGTTTCATCCGTTCCGTAAGCCATCAGGAAGGAGGGGATCGTTCTGGAAAATCCGCGCAAGTGATCTCTGACATCATTTTCGATTTTGTCTTTTTCCTTTTGCCGTTTGTCGGTTTCGACGGCTTTAACGGTTATTTCTGCGGATTCTTTTGTGATTTCGGGCGCGCTTTCCTGTAAAGCGGCGACGAAGATTTCCTTGTTTTCCGTTTGCTTGCGGTCGTAAGCGGCGTTGATTTTCGCGACATCGGCGGGCGCGGCGTTTTCAAGTTCTTTTTTGCGCTCCAGTTCGATGACGTTTTTCTGGATTTTGTAATTGCCGTAATGACGTTCCAGAACGGCGTCCGTTTTGTTTTCGATCTGACGGACAACGGCTTTTTCGGTCGCTTTCGTCATTTCCGTGCCGTAAGAATCCTTGACCGTCTGAACAAGGTTTTCTTTGATGGTCGTCTTGAAAGTATCTTTCAGTTTCGCAAAGGGATCCTCTTTTCCCGATTCTTTGCTCATCAATTCGGAAACTGTCTGTTTCAGGTCGTCGGCGACTTTATAGATTTTATCCCCGAACAGGCTTTGCGCCTGACCGATAACGGTTTGTTCGGGCAATTCGACTTCGCCGTCGTCGTTAAGGGATAAATCGTCTTTCGTTTGATCGGTGACGTTGACGACGTGGTCTTTGACGACTTCAAAGCGGTTGATGATGTCGATGACGTCTTTCGGCGCGTTGAAGATGTTGCCGATGTTTTGGAAAAGGAAGTTGCACATAAAGCCGCGGCGCACGACTTCCTTCGCGTGGATTTTGCGCGGGACGGAAAGGACTTTTTCAGCGTCGAGCGCGATCATTTCGCCGTCGTCGTCTTCGCCGTAAACGGGGAAGAAGTTCAGCAATTCGCGAACGTGCCGTTTCCGCGTGTCGCCGTCGCCTTTCCGGGCGGTCGTGTCCGCGCTTAACCCGTTGGCGAACTGTTCGAAAATATCTAAAGTCCGCGCGGGATCGAAGTCGAACACATAAGCGTTTTCTTTGCGGAACAGTTCGCTTCCGACGGAAAACAGACAGGGATTTTGGGCGCGGAAAGCCGCCTGCATATACAAAGCGGGGCTTTTGACGTTGCTTAACATTAAAACAGCCGTCCATTCGGGAACCGTGATTCCGGTCGTCAGCTGACCGACGGAAAGCGTGATCGTTTTGTCGTGTTGCGCGATAGCCGCTTTCACTTTGTCGTATGATTTTTTTATTTCGTCGTTGTCGTCGATTCTGCCGTCGCCCGCCGCCAAAACGATTTCATAGTCTTTGAAAATCGGGTGGTCGTGCAGTTTTTTGGCAAGAGCCGTCGCGCTGTCCACGCGGTTCAGCAACCAGAACGTATGTTTCAGTTCGTCGCACAGTTCGGGTGTCGAAAACGGGAATTTTTCCTGATGCGTCAGCGCGTCAAGGAATTTGTCAACGGCGTCCTCGTATTTGAATTTTCCGTTGGAAACGGAGAAAAACTCGTTCAAATCGAAAGCGTAATTTTCGTTTTCGCCGTCGTCGTCAAAGTCCGCCCCTTGTTCGACCCGTTCGCGGACGATTTCCGACATCTGATAGGTATAGAGGGACAAGCGCGGCAAATCCGCATAAGGGTTTTCTTCTTCGCTTTCCGGATTCCAATTCCGTTTCGCTTCCTGTTCGTTGGCGTATGTCCAGTTGAAAATGGCGGCGTCTTCAAACTTGTCATTGGCAAGGGCTTTGAACGGCGTGCCGGACAAGTGCAGAGTCCGTTTGCGTTTGATGTTGTCGAACGCCGTGTCTGTTTTATAAGTGTCAATGCCTTCGTGCGCTTCGTCGATGATCAGCAAGTCCCAGAGCAATTCGCCGATATGCTTTAATTTATCGAATTTGCCGCCGAAATAAACGGAACCTTTCAAATCCTGCAAAGAAACAAATTCGATATAACCTTTTGTGTCGGAAGGCATATTTTGGCGCAAAACGGCGAAAGGCTTTCCCTGAACGGCGTCAACGCTGCTGATGAAATAATATCCCGATTCCGTGCCGAGGAATTTGACGTAATCGTCATACCACGAATTGGCGATGGCGGGACGGTTGGTAACGATCAGGACTTTTTTCGCGTTCAGTTTTTTGCATAAATCGTAAGCCGTCAGCGTTTTGCTGAAACGAGGCTTGGCGTTCCATAAAAATTCGGGTTCGTCTTCTTCCGAATGACTGTCGAAATAACCGGCCGTCCGTTCAACCGCTTGCGTTTGTTCCGCGCGCAAAGAGTAGCTGACGGCGGCGTTCGATTTTAAAATACCGCGGTTGGATTTGAACGAAACAAACAAATCGTGCGACGGCGTCGGTTCGATATGGAACCATTCGGTGTCGGGTTTCCGTTCCACGTTGTTTTTTTGCAGATAGGCGTGAAAATCGTGGTCGCGGAACGTGTCGCCCGAACCGTCGTCGTAAATGGCGGTTCCTTTCCACCCCAAAACCCATTTGACGTTGGCGGTCTTTGTTTGTTGGTCGATACGGTCTTCGACTTTTTGTTCGGTATATCCGATTTTCGTCCACCCGTCGTGATCGCTGATTTGCGGCGTGGTGTAGGCATAACACATCGGAACGATTTTTTGCGATGTCTTGATGTTCAGGGATTTTGTCATTACGCTTTTCCCCCGTTTCTGAAAGTATTAACTCTATTAACGAGGTATTGATATTCTTCATTCGTTAAACCGATTAAACGGCACAACTGCTCATCAATATCTTTCTTGAAATCAATCAATTCATTGTCGGTTTTATAATTCAGAATATCAGGGACGCGCTTTGCCAAAGATGTCAGATTTTCATCCGTCATTAAAAACGCATATCGGATAACGTAGCTTTTTGCGTAATTATAGAAATTTTTTGCTTCTTCTTCTGTTTTGAATGATTTTAAAGCAACTCTGGAACGACCGAAAGCGGAATGATTATCTATAATCTCAAGCTGATTATCTCTTTTTTGACCGCCGGCATTTGCAGAAGACACAACGACTTGCCATTCATAAATCAATTTTGGATTTGAAGATACGGAGTTTTTGTCTGCTAAAAACCAAGTTGATCTTCCGGCTTTACCCGCTTTATCATTTGTCAACAGCTTTATTTTTTTACTGTAATCTATTTTAGTGTTAGACGTTAAAAGCGTAACCTTTTCGGGATTCTTTTCAACAAAATCACTTTCTATTCCAAAGAGCTTTTGCGATAAAATAGATTCTGACAAATAACGTAACTTTTTTGCTTCTACAAACTCTGAAGTCTTTTTAACCAGAGCCGAATCCTTGGGATGAATCGGAAGTATTTCTTCTCTCGGTGCTTGTTGGATAGAACAGAAGCTTTCTCCCTTATAATTGTAGGTATATTTGAATTCTGTATCGGCTTTGCTTTTCCTTTTTGAAACAATGGATATTCCATCTGCAATTTCAGATTCTTTGAAAACGTCTTTTGCGTCCGCATAAACGATCAAATCGCTCAAATGAGGGTCGTTTATTTGATTCATACCAAATTCCTCCATTCCTTTACCGCTACGGTGAATCCAACGGATTGCCGGATAGATCAGGACAGAACCGATGTTTGAAATCTTATCGGCTTCAATTTGCAGATATTGAAAAATACTTCTGCGTCGTTTTTGACCGTTTGCGGTTTCTTTAATAGCTGTTTCTTCTTGGTAAGGTGGATTTCCGACGCAAAAATCAAACTTCATCGTATTGATTCCTTTCATTTCTTTGAATTTCAGGATTTTTTTGCTTCGCCAGTCTTTGATGACGCAATCGGTCTGTTCCGCAAACGACGGAATATCGGCGAATAAATCAAGTTGAGGGCATTGTTCGGCGCGAAACGGGACGCAGTCTTTCAACCCGTCCATTTGCCAAATGTTCCACGCGATAATGTTGGCGATTTGTTTTAACAGGGTCAGCGGCGCGGCTTTTTGAAATTTAGCGGTGTAATAATCCCCGAACGTGAACAACAGATTTTCACGCGCCAACAGCAGATTGTCGCCTTGGAATTCGTATCCGTATGTGCTTTCATACGCGCGTCTGGCCCAGAAAAACCATTCCGTTTCGCTTTCCGCGTTTTCGCCGACGATCCGCAACTTCCTGTCCAAAACGCCGATACGTTTTTCAATCGGCAGAAACTCGCCCGTCGTCGTGTCGTATCGCGAAACCAGATAAGGGGCTTCGCCACAAGTGATTTCCAACCGCTTTGAATCAACATAACGCGTCCACGCCGGCGTTTTTCCTTTGCCTTGCTC
Source organism: uncultured Alphaproteobacteria bacterium (assembly GCA_937912005.1). Classification (GTDB taxonomy): domain Bacteria; phylum Pseudomonadota; class Alphaproteobacteria; order CAAGCB01; family CAG-977; genus UBA11549. The sequence goes on along the minus strand of CALDOX010000035.1, from coordinate 44,211 downwards.
AAATTCGACGGGCGACGCGGTCGGCGTCCAATCGCGGTCGTCACCGGTCGGGATATTGAAAACGTTTTTGCGCCCGAACCATTCCTCATCGCATAAATCGTTCATCAGGCGGCAAATCCAACTTGGCGTAAAGACCTCCGCCGATTTTCGCGTCCGGTTGCGTTGCGCTTCCTTGTCTTTGGCGATACGGGGTTGAATGATCGTCGTGTTCGCTCCGGTTATCAGCGCGGGCAAAATCTCTTTTTCCGCCGCATACTCCGAACCGTATCCGATATAATCGTCACACGCCCAAATTATGTTTTCGCCGGTCGTTTTGTCCTGCAACAGCAAATCCAATAAAAACGGACTGACATCTAAAATATCCTGTTCCAGAACATCAATGGCGGTATCGGAAAAATCCTCTTTCCGTTCATCATTTACCGCTTTATCCATTTTTACCGCCGTTTTAAGATTTAACCCTCGTTAAAGGTTAAAAAATGAAATGGCTGTTTTGCTTTTCTCGTTGCGGGCAAAAGTAAAAATAAGTATGTTAAAATCTAACGAGGGTTGTCCTTTAAATACGCATAGAGCGTCACGGAACTGACCTTTAATCGTTGAGCCGCCTGAACGACGGAAAGCCCTTGATTCAACAGTTCGGAAATCTTGTCTTCTTTCCCGTCCAAAGCGTGCTTTTTGTTGCGACTTCCGAAAGGACGACCGAGCCGTTTCCCGTTGGCTTTTCGGCGTTGGAGGGCTTCTTTCGTGCGTTTGCTGATCATTTCCCGTTCCAACTCGGCGACTAGACCGAACGCGAACGCCAAAACTTTGCTCTGCACGTTGTCCCCCAACTCGTATCCGTCTTTGACGGTCAGCACTTTCGCCCCGATCTTCATACAATGTTCAAGGATCGAGATCACCATAAACAACTTGCGTCCCAAGCGGGACAATTCCGAACAGATGATCACGTCGCCCGTTCTGATTTTTCTTAACAGTTTTCCTAATTTGCGTTTTTCCGGTTCTTTCGTTCCCGAAACGCCGTCATCGACGATCCAATTTTCGATCGGAAGCCCGAGTTTTTCAGCCAAAGCCTCCACGCCGATCTTCTGATTGTCGCTGTCCTGCTTATCCGTTGACACTCTTAAATAACCATATACCGTCATCGTTCAATGCTCCTTTCTTGTCCTTGTCGGATAGTGATCGATTTTTCGGGGCGGATACGGGCGATTTCGGCGGCGGTCAATTTAAAAGTTTTGCTTGTCGGGAAAGAGGGCGGGCGGGGCGTTTCCGTTTCACCGAACACTTTGGCGTTGTTTCTGGCATACCAGAACGCCGTGCGGCTGTTTTCGGCGAACATTTCGATGAAAAACTGTTTCGCCCGTTCCGGTTCCGCGAAGTTTGCCGCCCAAACATCAAGCGTTCGTTGTGCCGTTTCGTTGATGTCGTATCGTTTCGGTTCGGGCGTGATTCCGAACGGCCAATGTCGTGACGCTTCGATTTTGCGGTGTTTCGACCATTCGGGGACTTGACGTTCCAACAGCGTTTTCCGCTTCGGCCTCGCTTTCGTCCCGATAATGTCGATCTCCCGTTCGCTGCAATAGCTTGCCCGCATATTCAAGCCGAACGCTTTGCCGACTTCGACCTGATGTTGACGCATCATCATCAGTTCTTTTTTACCGAAGCGCAGACGTTCCCGTCCGTTCGTTTCGCAAAGCAAAACGTGTCCGTGAACGGCGGATTGATGAACGTGGGAACAATAAACGTATTTGAATCCCCGTTCGGCGAACGGTTCCAGATACTTTTGCATAAAGCGTTCCGTCTTTTCCGCCGTCATTCGCGCCGCTTTCGGAAAGGACACGACGATGTGCGCCATTTGCCTGCCGTCCTTCCGGTCGGGCTTCGGCATTTCGGAAAGCTTTTGTTCAAAGTCTTCCGGTTTAAGACACCTTCCTTCCTCGTCGTATAAAGGACGGACTTCCTCCAATCCCTCTGACTTTTCCGCTATGTAGCGCATCGCGGTCAATGGGCCGCGTCCCGCTTTGATGTGCGAAACGATCTTAACGACGGCTTCAAACGGTCTGTTTTGGAAAGCCGACCGGGAAAGCGACATCTGAACCGGCGCGGATTTCTCATAATGAAGCGGAAAGCAGATCCCGCGGATATGTTCGTTGAGGAAATCGTAGGGGCTTTTACTTCTTGCCATAGTAAGCCTCCAGTAAAGCGTCGATTTTCAGCCGCGTCTGATGGAACGCCGCCTTTTCTTCGGCGATTTTTTGAATCAGCTCCGGCGGGACCGGTTCTCCGTTCGCCCGACAAGCGTTTAACGCCCGGACGCTTTGGTTGAAGTTGACGGCGATCTTCCGCAGTTCTCCGTTCAGGGCGATCAGATTGTCGATTTCTTCCTGACGGGGGATCTTCAAGCCCCTTAACGCCGCGACGATCGACAGGCAAATGAAGCGGGAGGCGTTCGTCGATACCTCGTTCACTTCGTCCAAAAGACGTTGTTCGATTCTGAATGTTTTAATGATTTTTGCCATAAGCAAATGCCTCGCAGAGCCGACAAGCGTTCCGCCGTATTACGAAACGCGTATCCGGCTACTCCTTAAATTGTTGCTGTTGATTGACTCCCGCCGCGGCTACGGTATCCGCTTGAGAACGCGGGACGCGATGCCGGCGATCCGTTCCGCCGTTTCGCTTTTCGGTTCGGGAAGCCTTTTTCGTTCGGTCAAAGGTTCGTTTCCGAACGCGTCCCTTAACGCTTTCAGTTTGAAGTCGAACCGGTCGGGGTTGAAAATGCCGTTCGGGTGGCAGACCGACCATAAAGTCGATATGCCCCCGAAAGAATAAAGCGTGCGCTTTTCCCTGTCCGTCAGTTCTTCGACGAAAGCCTCCCGCGTCGCGGCGGAAACATAGTCCCGCCGCAGATAGTCCGCGCACTTGGCGATAAAGTCGTTTTCGGCGGCGGACGCTTTCACATACTTGGCGAATATCGCGGGATCGGGCGGGCGTCCGTAAAAGTTCTCGTTCTTTAAGACCGCCATACAGACGGCGGCAAATTCCTCGTCCGTAAAGTCGTCCCGATACGCCTGATACGTCAGCTCCGCCGCGTCCGTGTCGATCAGGACGCTTTTCGCGCTTAAAAGAATCCCGTAATGGCGCAAGAAAAACATCTTATCCATCGCCATACCTCCGGTTCAAAATCCGCGCGTTGCGTTCGGCGACCGTTCCGCTCGGCTTTTCCCTCGACAGCCAATTCCGCCACGCCGAAATCCAGTCCGATTTCTTCGTTCCTTTTTGAAGCCAGTAATCCCGAAAACGAAGATAGACAGCCGCCGCATCGCCCTGAAAGTTCAAAGCCTCCGCCGCTTGGCGCAGTTCTTCGGGCATCGTTTCCGAACAGTAGGGGGAAAACTTAAAGGAAAGAGGGTTAATATCTCTTTCTCTTCCTCTATCTCTGTCACTTTCTCTATCTCTATCTCTATCTCTATCTCTATCTCTATCTCTATCTCTATCTCTATCGGTAGAGTCCGTATTCGGTTGTTTACATTCGTATTCGTCCGTATTCGACTGTTGCTGTTCGTAGCGTTTCAATACGCTCGCACGGTTCTTTTCGCATCTGGCTGCATACCGTTCGTTGTCGCGTTCGAATTGCGCCTGAAAGATTTTGAACAGAGGGCGCGCAACCGCCGTCAGTTCGATCGGCAGATCGCGGTGATAGTGATTGATCGCGCGGCAAAGACTTAGTTCGTCCTCGTCGTTCAATTCGTCGAACAGCGGCAGCGTGTCGATGTAGATCAAAAAACTCTTGCGCTTTTTACTCATAACGCACCCGCCTTGTCCGAAGTGGACTTGAAAGCGGGGGACAGTCGTTCCGCCGCCCACGCGTCCAGATCTTCGATCGCGTAAAGAACGCTTTTCGTTCCGAACTTGTGGAACTTCGGGCCGCCGCCGATCGTGGCGAGCTTGCCCAACGTCTTATACGTCGTGTGAAACCCGATCTCCGTCAGATAGGCGGACGCTTCTTTTCGGGAAAGATATTTTTTCATTGGCAACATAATGACCTCCTTGTTACTCGTGTTGATTTGACAACGACAAGGTCATCAGGTTTTTACCGCGCTCTCAACGGGCGCACGGTGCGGGGGAGAGGGGCGCACCCTTTCGCGCAAGGTCGAAAATCAGAGGAAATCCGCCGAAAACGGAGAACTTATTTTTTTGTTTCGGGCAACTTGGGCGCGCCCCCTTTTTGAGCCTCCGGCAAGCGGATCGCCTGCGCGATGTATTCCGCGAATCTTTGGGAGATTTCGATGTTTCTCTTGTTCCCGCTTTCAATGACGGCGTGCTCGACGATCTTTTTGACGGGCTGATTCGTCTTCGAGATTTTCAGTTCTTCGATCACGTCTTTCATCACCAGCATATACGGGGAAACGTAATCCAACTCATTGAGCGTTTCGGAAAAGGATTTGTTCTCCGTTTGCGTCAAAGCCAGAGGAAACAGGACTTGCAACCGGTCGGTCGGGATTTCGATACGGCTTAAACCGTTGAGGAAAACGCCGCAAGTCGAAAACGTCAGCGCGTTCCATTTCGGGTGCAGGGCGGAAACGTGTTCGTTCTCCCGTATCATACGGCGATTCGATTGACGCTCCGGCAAAGGAAGTTTCATTCGTTGCGCAAAATGCTTTGCCCTGAACGCGCTTTCAAATTCTTTGTCGCGAAGTTCGATCCGTCGTTTTGCCCGTTCACTTTCGGGAATTTCCGCCGCCCAAGCGTCCAATTCGGGACAGAACGGCAAACCGGAGAACATGTATTTGAAAAACCGCTCGATCGGCACATACAAGCGGGGGATTTTCGGGGAGGGCTTCTCTCCGGTAAAATAAGTCAGCGCGGTGACGGGGTGATGAAACAGTTTCGCCAGAAAACAGACGGGCTTGATAAGGACGATTTCCAACAGAAACGCTAAACAATAAAAAGCGCAAACAAACGGTAGGCAAACGACCGAACAGCGTTCGCAGGGAATACCCGTGATTTCGATGTTCCTGTTTTCAATAGCTTGCTTTAACTGCTTTTCGGCGAAACGAAAGGTTTTCCTGTCAAAGCGTTGCTTGTTTTCAAAAGGGATTCTGTCGGCCCGGTTTTCAAACGCGGGCCACCCGAACGCGATCCACTCCAAAGCCTCTTTCATATCGCAATACGGTTTCATCTGATTGTGTGTCGTGTCGTCCGTCATCAACGAGCCCTTCCTTCAAAGTTCGAACGCTATTGTCGGACGGAATGAAACGCCTTGCAAGTGTTTGTTTTTTCGACGTTTGCCGTTAATTGCGTTTAATTGCTTTTGATTAACATTTTTTCCGATTCAAGAACCGGAACCGTGAACCGGAAGGGATTTTTTATCCGCTTTTACCGATTCGATATGAAATTTTTTTTGAGCCGATGATAACGACGTTTCCGTGTTAGCTATTTGTTAGCTTTGAGGCGTTTTCAGGGTGTTTTCCGGCAAAAGAAAAACCCTTGAAAACGCTGTGTTTTCAAGGGTTTATATTGGTCGGAGTGAGAGGATTTGAACCTCCGACCCCTACGTCCCGAACGTAGTGCTCTACCAAGCTGAGCTACACTCCGAATAAGTGTTATTGCTTATAGCGCGAAGTTTGATATACTGCAAGAGGGTTTTGTTATTTTTTTTATTTTTTGGGTATCATTGTGAAAAAAAGTATCCTTATTATCGGATTGATTCTGCTTATTATTGCGGTGTTATGCGTCGTCTTTTATCCGAAATCCGGAAAAAAAGATTTTCCTGTGCCGCCGAAACAGGAAGCGTCTTTAAATGATTTTTCAATAACGCAAGCGACTGAAAATCAGAACGCGCCGACTGTTCGTTCCGGTTTGAAGGCTTCTATCGATATCGTTCGAGTCGAAGAGGACGGAAGTATGATTGCGGCGGGCAAAGGGATTGCTGGCGCCGTTGTTTCTTTAATGGACGGGGACAGTGTTTTAACGCAATTCACCGTCAATGAAGACGGGGAGTGGGTTTATATTCCAACGGAACCGTTGGTCGCCGGTGAACATGAGATATGGCTTCAGGATGATTCTATGAACACGCGCGATGAAACCGAAGTTGTGGTCGTCAGCGTTCCCGAACCTAAAAATGCGGGAGAGGCTTTAGCCGTTATGATTTCTCCGGATTCCGAAGAAGTCAGCGTTTTGCAGGCTCCTCTTCCTCAAGCTCCGATCGATATTGATATTCGTTCTATTAATCAGGCGGAAAAGGCTTTGATTATTCAGGGAATGTCTCGGGAATCGGGACAAGTCAACGTCTATGCGGATAATTTATTTTTAGGTCACGCTGCCGCTGTAAACGGAGAATGGTCTTTGCGGGTTTCAAAGCGATTAACCGTAGGAAAAAAATACTTAATCCGGGCGGATAAAATCGATGCTTTCGGCAAAGTGACGGCCCGTGTCGAAGTTCCTTTTCAGATGGAAAAAGGAATGGAAGGGACTAAAAGACGACGCGTGCGTATTGTTAAAGGGGATTGTTTATGGACGATCGCCAAGCAGTTATACGGTTCCGGCTTTGCTTATGTGGCAATTTATCAGGCAAATAAAAACCAGATTAAAGATCCTGATTTAATTTATCCGAATCAAGTTTTTGTTTTGCCCGGTAAAACTGAAAAATAAAAGGAAAATGTAAAAAAACACTTTTCACAATCGAACGGATAGCATACAAATACAGCTGTCAACGAAATAAAGGAGTCTGAAATGTCTCGAATTGATTTATCCTGGCGCCGTTTTATTCTGCCGCCGATTCATCCGGAAGGATGGCGCTTTGTCGGCGTCTTTGCCGCAGTCACAATATTGATGTGGATGTTGTTTAAGCCGGTCGGCGTCTTTTGTTTTGTTTTGACCGTGTGGTGTTATTTCTTTTTCCGCGATCCGCTTCGCGTTGTGCCTGAAGGTGACAGCTTGGTCGTTTCTCCGGCAGACGGCATTGTCAGCGCGATCAGAGAGGTTGTTCCTCCCAAAGAATTGGATTTGGGGGAAGAACCGATGACGCGCATCAGCATTTTTATGAGTGTGTTCAGCGTTCATGTGAACCGCGTGCCGATGGCGGGAAAAATCATAAAAATGTTCTATCGTCCGGGAGCGTTTGTCGATGTTTCTTTGGATAAAGAAAGCGAAAACAATGAACGACAGGAATTGGCTATGGAAACGATCACCGGACAGAAGATTGCTTTCGTTCAAATCGCCGGGTTGGTGGCTCGTCGTATTTTGACGTTTGTTAAAGAAGGCGATCAACTTAAAAAAGGCGAACGGTTCGGCCTGATCCGTTTCGGCAGTCGATTGGATGTGTATTTGCCTAAAGAAGTGGCTCCGATTGTGACAGAGGGGCAGACGGCAATCGCGGGAGAGACTGTTTTGGCCGATTTGCAGGTTTTGGGTGATGCGCGTAAAGGAGATATGATCTAAGATGCTGAAAAATTCTCGTAAACGGATTAAAGATTTACCGTTAAATCGCATCGCCCCTAATTTGGTGACGTTGTTTGCTTTGTCTTCCGGTGTGACATCCATACGCTTTGCAATGGAAGGCAAGTTTGAATTTGCCGTTTTTTCCATTTTAATGGCTTCTTTGTTTGACGCTTTGGATGGCCGCGTTGCGCGGATGCTGCGCGGCACGTCCGATTTCGGTGCGGAATTGGATTCTTTGTCGGATGTCGTTTGTTTCGGTGTCGCGCCGGGATTGCTGATGTATTTTTGGGCTTTGGGGGCAACTTCTCCGGTCGGTTGGATTTTTGCTTTGCTGGTGCCGATTTGCTGCGCTTTGCGATTGGCCAGATTTAATGTTATGTTGGACGAAGGACCTCAGCCGTTATATTGGAAACACTTTTTTGTCGGTTTGCCGGCTCCGGGCGGCGCTTATATTGCTTTAGTGCCGATTATGCTGTATTTTCACTGTGGCTGTGAATTTTTCCGCAGCGGTCCGTTTGTGGAAACATTCCTGTTTCTCAGCGCTTTTTTGATGGCTTCCCGATTGCCGACCATTTCTTTGAAGCATTTTCGTATTCCGGTACGTTTTGTCGTCGTTGTTCTGGCTTTGGCCGGATTTTACGCGGGGGCGCTGGTTTATAAACCATGGCTGACGGCAAGCATTACGTTTATTTTGTATTTGTTAAGCGTTCCGTTATGTTCTTATATCTTTTTAAAATTGAAAGCGCGCGAAGAAAAGGCGGATAAAAAAGAGGAAAAACCTGAATAAAAATGCAAATCGAAAGGCCGAATAAAAATTCGGCCTTTTTAAAATCGTTTGGGTTTAATTTTATTCTTTATCTTCGCAGCGGGCTAAAGGAGTTGTGGGAGCCAATTCGGCTTCCCATGGAAATAAAACCCAAGTATCCTGATCTACAGCATAAACAAAATCATCCACAACTTTTTGCCCCATGGGTTTGGCATACAGAGTAACAAAGTAAGCTTTGGGCATTAATTCGCGAATAATGCGTCCCGTTCTGCCGGAATCAACCAAATCATCAACAACCAAAACGCCCTCGCCGTCTGTTTCCGGCACCTTTAACAAGGAAGCTTTGGTTCCGCGCTCTTCTTCGTCATATCCGGCAACACAAACGGTGTCGACCCAACGAATTTCCAATTCTCTGGACAAAACGCCGGCCGGAAGAAGTCCGCCTCGCGTTACGCAGACAATTTTTTTCAGATCTTTACGACTTAACAAACGCGAAGCCAGTTCGCGAGCGTCATTGTGAAATTGTTCCCAGGAAATTTTTAAATAGCGCGGTTTAGTCATTAGGAAAGCTCCATGTCTTGACGGCATCAGGAAAGCTCTTTTTAGCTCTTTTGGTAAGAGAATCAAGCTTTTTTTTAAAAGGCCAGGTTTCCTCTATTTTTTGAACCAGCTTTGAATTTCTTTTTGTGTCTGAGCGGGAGAAGTAAGATCGGACTCTGCGGATTCCGGAGCGTTTAACTGTGCTTCTTGTTCCAGCTTTTTTTGCGCTTTTTCTTTTGCCGCGCGAATCAAATCGCGAATCTGTGCTTTGATTTTGGGGCCGTCCCATTCCGCAATGCCGCGGATACGGCCGACTTCCCGTCCCTCTTCGTCAATGAGAAATGTCGTCGGCAATCCTTTGACATCAGCCGCTTGAGAAAATTTAGCCTGAGGATCGGCATATATCTTCAGATTTTTTATTCCCCGATTAATCCAAAATCGCCGCAAAACGGGAAACGGTTCTAAATCCGACGAAAGAGCAATGACATGAAATTTGACGCCTCCCATATCTTTTTGCAGTCGGTCCAGCATAGGCAATTCAATGACACATTGAGCGCAGGATGTTGACCAGATATTAACCAACAAAATTTTGCCTCTGAAATCGCGCAGAGAGGTCTTCTCGCCGGCATCATTAAAAAACTCGGCCGTTGGCGCCAAAACGGGATGTTTGCTGATTTGAAACGTTTGCGGCGTTTGCGTGTTTCTGATGGAAATAGCGCCGGTTGTCTGGGCTTCTGCGGCAGACAAAGGACATAAAAGAGCGGCTAAAAAGAAGAACTGTTTCAGCATACGCGGCACTTTTTTATAAAAGCAACAATAATCTTAAATATAAAAAAAAAGAGTGAATAAGCCTTTAACACTTGTTATGCTGAAACCGGCCGATTAAAAGAGGGGATATGATGAAAAGATTTATTATGACGATATTGTGTGTGCTTTGTTTGTTCGGGTGCGGCAAGCGGGGCAGGCTTGATTTTCCTGAAGGGGCTACTTATCCGCGGCAGTATCCGGCGGCTCGGGAACCAAAACAAAGAAAAATAATCCGACCGGCTGAAAAAGAACAGACGGAAGAAATAAGTTTACCGGAAACAGGAGAACGGGAATGACTTTTTTTTACTATAAAAATAACTCTCTTTATGTCGAAAACGTTTCTGTAGAGGATGTTGCGAGGACAGTTCAGACGCCCTTTTATTTATATTCCGAACAAGCGTTGCGTTTTCAAATGCAGTCTTTTTTATCGGCGGCACAAAAACGGCTGAAATCTTCTTTGGTGTGTTTCGCGCTTAAAAGCAATTCCAATTTGGCCGTAATTAAAGTGTTGGCTTCTATGGGAGCCGGCGCGGATATTGTTTCCGGCGGCGAGCTGCTGTTGGCTTTGAAAGCGGGAATCCCAGCCGAAAAAATAGTTTTTTCCGGGGTCGGAAAGACAAAAGAAGAATTGGTTTTAGCCGTAGAAAAAGGAATAAAACAGATTAATCTTGAATCTGAAGAAGAGGCTGAAACGCTTGAGGAAATCACCGCCGGGATCAAGAAGAAAGTTTGTGTGGCCGTCCGTGTCAATCCCGATGTGGATGCGCATACGCATCACAAAATCACAACAGGGAAAAAAGAAAATAAATTCGGTATTGTATGGCGGCAGGCGCGTGCTTTATATCATCGTTTGTCAAAATCGGAATGGTTGCTTCCCGTCGGCATTGATATTCATGTCGGATCACAATTGTTGGAAACGCAGCCTTTTGAAAAAGCGTTTGATTTGGCGGCGGATTTTGTTCGGACTCTGAGAGAAGAAGGCATAAATATTCAAACGATAGATGTCGGCGGCGGTTTGGGCGTGACGTATCAGGAAACCGATGTTCCGTGCACGCCGGATGAATATATGGATGTAATCGCTGAAAAATTAGGAAATTCGGGATGCGAGATTATTTTTGAACCGGGGCGTTTTTTATCCGCTCCGGCGGGTGTTTTGGTGTCTCGGGTTGTTCGTGCTAAGCATACGGAGGAAAAAGACTTTTTGGTGTTGGATGCCGGAATGAACGATTTGATTCGACCGGCGATTTACGATGCTTATCATAACATAAAAGCGGTAAAAGAAGCTGAAAACAGTCGGATTTATGATGTTGTCGGCCCGATTTGCGAAAGCAGTGACGTTTTCGGAAAAAACAGAGCCTTGCCTGTAATGCAGTCGGGCGATCTGGTTGTTCTGGAAACGGCGGGAGCGTACGGCTCTTCTATGGGATCCAACTATAATTTCAGACCCTTGTGCGCAGAAGTTTTAGTAAATAAAGGCTCTTTTGCAGTTGTTCGAAAACGCCAGACAGTTGAAGAAATGTTAGCTTTAAATGTTCCGGCACCGTGGCTTTAGCGAATCTTCATTTTGCTCAGCGTCAAAATAACTTTTGCCGTTTGAGCCGGCGGGCGTTCTATTTGGATATTAACGTCTTCGACACTGCGCGGCGGCAATACGGCAACGGGAGAGTTCAATGTTGTCGTTGTTAAGGTTTTATTATTTTCATCGGTGAAATGAACCGTAAAGGCCTGAGGCTGAATTTCGTGATCCGTATTATTGAATGCTGCTGTCCGAAGGAGCAGATATGTTTTATAATCTTTTTGCGTCAGCTCGTAGGAGAGCGTTTGCAGTGTTACCGGAGCGCGTTTCGGTGACTGGAAGAAAAAAAGATAGACAGAGGCTGCAATACAAAACAAACTGGTAAAATACAGGGGCTTGATCCATTTCAGAAAAGTTGTTTTTTCTTTTTCGGGTTCTTTGAAAAAATCATGAAAAATAGGGATGGGTTTGTCCTGTTCCTGTTCCGGATCTCTGTCTGTGTGCAAGGCTAAATCTATCAGAAGCGGGTCAAGAATCTCCGCTGCGGGTTCCCATATATGGCCGCATTTAACGCATCGCACTTTTTGATCCGGATGCTCCGCGATAGACGGAACATTGTAAGTCGTGTTGCAATTCGGACAGGTAATCAGCATAGTTGTTTCCTGTAAAATTTAGTGTAGTATAATGCAAAATTACATATAAAATGTTAACTTATTTTTTTAAATGTGTTTAAATATGCCTGCTGACAACAGGAGAAACCGGTGGAAGAACCGTATGTGGTAGAATTTGATAACGTTGGTTTGCGATACGGCCAGGGCGCTGAAGTGCTGAAAGGCATATCTTTCGCTTTGCCGACGGGAGGTTTTTATTTTCTGACGGGGGAAAGCGGCGCGGGAAAAACGTCTTTGCTCAGTTTACTGTATTTGGCGCAAAGTCCGACACGCGGGGTAATCAAGTTGTTCGGAAAGGCGGTGCAAAACATTTTTCGGGATGATTTGCCGGAAATCAGACGCAGAATCGGCGTTGTTTTTCAGGATTTCCGATTGTTGGATCATTTGTCTGCGGTTGATAATGCGGCTTTGCCGCTGCGCGTTGCCGGATATCCCGAAGACGAAATTCAAAAACGCGTAACCGAATTATTGATGTGGGTCGGTTTGGGCGCTCATTTAAATTCTAAACCGCCGACTTTGTCCGGCGGGCAAAAACAAAGCGTTGCGATTGCTCGGGCGGTTATTAATCGTCCTCAGCTGCTTTTGGCGGACGAGCCGACGGGAAATATGGATGATAAATCGGCGGCCCGTTTGATGCGGTTGTTTATAGAACTGAATAAACGCGGCACAACGGTTGTGATCGCAACACACAACGAAGGATTGATCAGAACGTTTCCTTTTCCGCGAATGCATTTGGCTGACGGGCGTCTGACGATTTATCCTGTCGGATATTCACCGGATCAGTCTTATTTAAAAACGGAGGCCGATCGTGTTTAATCATCCCAGCGACATTCCTTTTGCCAGAGATACATCGGCATGGTTTCTGCCGTGGATGGTAATGCTGATGGTCTTTTTTGCAGGGCTGACGACAGCAGGAACATTATCTTTAAACACAATGTTGTCGCGATGGACGCGTTCCATTTCCGGTTCTTTGACCGTTCAGGTTATTCCGATAGAAGAAAACGGCCGCATCAATAAACGGAAAACGCAGCAGGAAACGCAGGATGTTCTTGATATTTTGCGAAAAACGGCCGGTGTTGCCTCCGCTAATGTTCTGACGGACAGTCAGATGAAAAATTTGTTGAAGCCGTGGTTGGGGGAATCTTTCTTGCTGGAAGATCTGCCGATGCCGCATTTAATAGACGTTCGATTGATTCCCGATGCGGAAGTCGATTTGGAAAAATTGAAAGCGCTTTTGGCAAAAAATACGCCGAATGCTTCGCTGGACGTACATAAATTGTGGTTGGGAAAATTGATCAATTTGGTCCGAACGTTGGATTTTTTGGGATCCGCTTTGTTGAGCTTGGTTATTGCGACGACTTCCGTGATCGTTATTTATGTAACGTGTTCTTCTTTGGCGGTTCACAAACCTGTTGTCGAACTGCTGCATCAAATAGGTGCGCATGACGGTTATATTTCCAGGCAATACGCTCAAAGGACGGCAATATTGGCGTCGGTTGGTGCCGTTGTGGGGTTTTTGGGAATTTTACCGATTATTTTTATGCTGTCTTCCGTTGTCGGCGAAGTGCAGGGAGGTTTGCTTTCAGAAGCCAAATTTGATGCGGCGTCCTGGGGGCTTTTAAGTCTTGTTCCCGTTTTGGCGATTATATTGGCGACTTTTACCGCATATTGGACCGTTCAAAGAACGTTGAGGCGAATGCTGTGATACGCAAGTGGATTTTACCGTTTTTGTTTTTGTCGGCGGTTCTTTGGACGGGCGGTTTGATCTGGTTTGCTTCATTGGCAAATCGTGCGCCGAAAGATGTTTCAACGGTTACGGAAGCATTAATCGTTTTAACCGGCGGAACGGAACGCGTAGCGGCTGCGGTTGATTTGCTGAAACAGGAAAAAGCCGAAAAATTGTTGATTTCAGGCGTAAATAAGAAAGTCGATTGGGTATTGTTGGCGCAAACGATTAATGAATTGCCGGAACAGTTGGCGGATAAAATCACGCTTGGCCATGTGGCATGCAATACGCGGCAGAATGCTTTGGAAAGCAAAGATTGGTTGGAACGCAACAGATTTCAATCCGTTCGGTTGGTGACCGCGTCTTATCATATGCCGCGCAGTTTATCGGAATTTAAAAATGTGATGCCGAATATGAAAATTATTCCTCATCCGATCTTTCCTCAAACGGTCAAGCATGACGAATGGTGGAAATGGCCCGGGACTTTTGCTTTGATCACATCGGAATATATGAAGTTTCTGATTGTGACTGTCAAGCACGTCTTTCCTTTTACTTATGATTCTTTTAATGCGGAAACAGTGTGTGAACAATGAAATTGATACGATCTTGTTTGTTTAACGTGTATTATGTTGCGGTTACTTTTATTATTTGCATATTCGGTATAATAATCGGTCCGTTTTCAATGCGCTTATGTTGTCTGAACGCCAGATTGTGGGGATTTTTACTGTTGTTCGGACTGCGGTGGCTGGCCGGCGTTAAATGTGAGGTCAAAGGGAAAGAAAACCTGCCTGAAGAAGGGCCTTATATCGTGGCTTCCAAACATCAATCGGCATTGGAAACGATTGCCTTTCACGCGTTGTTGCCGAATCCCGCTTATATTTTGAAAAAAGAATTGCAATATATTCCTCTGTTCGGGTGGAATTTAAAGCTGACAGGCTGCGTGCCGATCGATCGTTCTTCGGGAACGAAAGCGATGCGCTCTATTTTGCAGGGCAGTGAAAAACGCCTTGCTCAAAAAAGACCCGTCGTTATCTTTCCGGAAGGAACAAGAACAAAGCCCGGTGCGACGACTCGTTACAATCCGGGAGTCGGACTTTTGTATGAAAAATTTGATGTGCCGATGATTCCCGTGGCTTTGAATACGGGCGTTTTTTGGCCGAAGAATGCTTTTTTCAAAAATCCGGGAACGCTGACAATCGAGTTTTTGCCGCCGATGCCCAAAGGATTGGATAAACGCGAATTTATTAAAGAGCTGCAGGACAGAATAGAAGCGGCTTGTGCGCGGTTGCCGACGAAATAAACGGAAAAAGCTCCGGATCAGGGAGCTTTTTTCGTTTTCTTTAAAGGAAATTTTTTCTTTTCCGTTTTTGTTTTTTGATCTTTTTTCGCTTTTTTCAGAGCGTTGCGTTCATGCTTGATTTGGGCGATGCGCTGTTTGCGCGTTTTTCTCTTTTCAACGGAAAAACCAAAGGTACCGAGCTTTCCGCCCAAAGCGTAATAAGCGCCGTGACAAAAGGCGATCAGGCCGCTTTTTTCCAATTCAAATCGTCCTTTGTCATCCAACAGGGAATCGTCAACGTGAACGGCCAGAATTTCCGCCAAAAACATATCGTGCGATCCCAACGGCTTAATTTCAGTGACGCGGCATTCCAAAGACAAAGGGCTTTGTTCAATCATCGGCGCTTTCACTTTTTGGCAGGGCAGAACAGTCAAACCGGTTTCTTTGAATTTATCAATGTCCTTTCCCGATTTGACGCCGCAAAAGTCGGCGGCTTTGAGCATTTTTGCCGTTGTCAGGTTGATCACGAACTCTTTGCTGCTTTTAATCAATTCATGGGAATGGCGCGACGGACGAACGGAAATGTAAGTCATCGCCGGATCGGAATTAATAATGCCCGTCCAGGCAACGGTCAGAACGTTCGGCTTTTCCAAAGTGCCGCAAGTCACCATAACGGGCGGCAAAGGGTAAAGCATTGTGCCGGGTTTCCAAACGGTTTTAGTCATTGAAGAAATCTCCTTTTATCAAATTGGAGAGATTATAGCTTTCTTTGCAAAAAACAAAAGATGGTTTTTCCGGCTTTTTGCTTGCGTTGGCTTTTGTTCGGCGGTTTAATAAATAAAATTTTAAGGAGAATAAATGTATTTCAGGCTTTTTTCTTATTTGGGAAAATATAAAAAACAAGCGATTTTTGCGCCGATTGCAGTAGCGGGGGAAGTCGTTCTGGAAATTTACATTCCCTTTTTAATGGCAAAAATCATTGATATCGGCATTGCGCAAAAAGATTTAACGTATGTTGTGAATATAGGATTTATAATGATAGCGGCGGCATTGCTGTCTTTGGCATGCGGCAGTATCGCCGCGCGTTTGGCGGCCGTCGCGGCAGCCGGGTTTGCCAAAGAAATCAGAAAAGCCGTTTTTAATCAAATTCAGGATTTTTCTTTTTCAAATACGGACAAATTTTCCACCGCTTCTTTGATTACGCGCCTGACGACGGATATTACGTTTGTTCAAAATTCATTTATGATGATTATCCGTTCATTGGTGCGGTCGCCGTTAATGATGATCTGCGCGACATTAATGGCTGTGCGGATTAATAAAGAGTTGTCATTGGTTTTTTTAACAGCCATTCCTTTTTTTGGAACGGTTTTGGCGTTGATAGCAGTCAAAGCGCATCCGTATTTTTTGAAAATGTTTGAAAAATATGATGCGATTAACGCTTCTTTGCAGGAAATGCTGACGGCTGTTCGCGTCGTTAAAGCTTTTGTGCGCGAAGAATATGAAAACAAAAAGTTTAACGATGCCGTGACGGATTTGAGGGATGCGCAGAAAAAGGCGGAAAAGATTGTCATTTGGAACATGCCGATGATGAATCTGGCAATGCAGGTTTGTCTGATTTGCATTGTGTGGTTCGGCGGCATTCTGATCATTCAGGGAAAAATGCAAACCGGAGAGTTGTTCAGCTTTCTGACGTATATCGGCATGATTTTAATTTCTTTGATGATGTTTTCATTTGTGTTTATCGGTATTGTCATTTCACAGGCTTCGGCAAAAAGAATTTACGAAGTTCTGACGGAAATTCCCGATATTAAAGATACGGGAAAGGACGGCCTGACACCGAAAGACGGCTCGATCGTTTTTGAAAACGTATCTTTCAGTTATTCGGGACGGGCGGATAATCTGACATTGAAAAACATTTCTTTGTCGATTCGTTCGGGAGAAACGGTCGGAATTATCGGCGCGACGGGTTCTTCCAAGACGACGTTTGTGCAGCTGATTCCGCGGCTTTACGATGTGTTTTCGGGACGTATTTTTGTCGGCGGTTATGATATTAAGGAGTATCATTTGTCCGTGCTGCGTTCATCCGTGGCGATGGTGCTGCAGAATAATTTGCTGTTTTCCGGAACGATTGCCGAGAATTTGCGCTGGGGGGACGATACGGCCGAGAAAGCCGCTGTGGAACAAGCGTGCCGCGCGGCGCAGGCGCATGACTTTATTATGTCTTTTCCGCAAGGTTATGACACCGATTTGGGGCAAGGCGGCGTAAATGTGTCCGGCGGCCAGAAACAAAGGCTTTGTTTGGCGCGGGCGCTGCTGAGAAAACCGAAAATCCTGATTTTGGACGATTCAACCAGCGCGGTTGATACGGCAACGGATAAGAAAATACGGACAGCTCTGAAAGAAACTCTGAAAGACACGACAAAAATCATTATTGCGCAGCGTATTTCTTCGATTATGGAAGCGGATAAAATCATTGTTTTGGATGATGGAGAAATCAACGGTGTCGGCACGCATGACGAGCTGATGCGGACAAATGCGATTTATCTGGACGTTTTTACGTCTCAACAGAAAGGAGCTGCATAATGGCTAAAGCTCCTCAACCGCGCATGCACGGACGAAAAATGGAAAAACCGCAGAATCCTTTTGTGACGATGCGCCGTCTGCTGTCTTATATGAAGCCGTATAAATTCCAGCTTTTCTTTGTGGTTCTAGCGATTTGGGGGGCAGGCTTGGCCGGTGTCGCGGTTACTTATTTTTTAAAGCCGGCCGTGAACGATTATATCGTGCCGTTAATCGGACAGAAAAAACCGGATTTGGCGGGTTTTGAACGTTTGGTCGTTCTTATGTCGGCGATCACGTTGAGCGGAGTTTTTTGCACATATTTATTCAATCGGCTGATGTTGAACGTGATGACGGGCGCGATGCGGCAAATCCGGCTGGATATGTTCACGCATATGCAAAAGCTGTCAATTCGCTTTTTTGACACGCACACGCACGGCGAAGTGATGAGCCTTTACACGAACGATGTTGACACGCTGCGGGAAATGCTGTCGATGAGTCTGCCGAATATGCTTCATTCTTTAACAACGGTTGTCGGCGTGTTTGCGATGATGATCGTTCTTAGTCCGATATTGACGGGATTAGTCGTTGTTATGTTGTTTTTGATGTTTGCGACAATCAGGTACGTTGCGGTAAAAAGTTCGAAATATTTTTCCAAGCAGCAGCATTTTTTAGCGCGTGTTAACGGTTATATCGAAGAAATGGCGCAAGGCGTGAAAATCGTAAAGGTTTTCAGCCGTGAAGAAAAAATCAAAGAAGGCTTTAACGAACGCAGTGAAGATCTGTTTCATCAAGCGGCGAACGCGAATACGTTTGCGAATATTTTGATGCCGGCGGTCGGCAATTTATCATATCTGTTGTTTGCGATTACATCAATGACAGGCGGCTATCTGGCGGTTATCGGACGCATGGATTTAGGGACGATCGCGGCGTTTTTGCAATATACGCGCAACTTTTCGGGGCCGATCGGGCATATGTCGATGCAGCTGAATTCGATTTTGTCGGCTTTGGCGGGAGCAGAAAGGATTTTTAAGTTTCTTGACGAACCCGAAGCAAAAGACAACGGTTATGTCACTTTGGTCAATGCGGAAATCGCTAAAGACGGAACAATCGCCGAAGTACCGTACCGGACAGGGCAATGGGCATGGAAACACCCGCATCAAGACCATACGCTGACCTTTACGGCTTTAAAAGGCGATGTGGTTTTCGATAACGTTGTTTTCGGCTACGAACCGGATAAAACCGTTTTAAACGGTATTTCTCTGGAAGCCAAACCGGGGCAGAAAATTGCGTTTGTCGGTTCGACAGGGGCAGGGAAGACAACGATCACGAACTTGCTGAATCGGTTTTACGATGTTCCGAACGGAAAAATCCGCTATGACGGCATCAACATCAACAAGATCAGGAAAGGAGATTTGCGCCGGTCTTTGGCGATGGTGTTGCAAGACACGCATCTGTTTACGGGAACGGTGATGGACAATATCCGCTACGGTAAATTGGATGCGACGGATGAAGAAGTTTGCGCGGCGGCGAAGCTGGCGAATGCGGATGCTTTTATCTCTTCTTTGCCGCAGGGATACCAAACGGTTTTGACGGCGGACGGGGTGAATTTGTCGCAAGGGCAAAGACAACTGATCGCTATCGCGCGGGCGGCCGTGGCGAATCCGCCTGTCTTGGTTTTGGACGAAGCGACCAGTTCCGTTGACACGCGTACGGAAACCTTGATCGAACAAGGTATGAACACATTGATGAAAGGGCGAACGGTATTTGTAATCGCGCACAGACTGTCAACAGTGCGCAATGCGGACAAGATTGTCGTTTTGGAACATGGCCGAATTATAGAAACCGGCACGCATGATGAATTGATAAAATTGAAAAAACGGTATTACCAGCTTTACACGGGACAATTCGAGCTTTCCTGAAAAATTGACAAAAAGGAAATTTATTGACAAAAAACAATTGACATTTTTGGTTTGTTTTCGGAAAATCTATTTAAGAAAATGAGGAAAAAATGCCAAGAGATCTCACCCATGTTATTTTAGCGGATGAAATGTGTTCCCGCTTATCCGGTCAGGCGCGCGAATGCGCTCAAAAAAACAGTTCGGCTTTTCATATGGGGGCCGTTTCTCACGACAGTTTTTTGTACGGGCCGAAATCAAAGTTATCAACGGTATTGCATGGCGGCTTCGGGGATGATACGCGCGCCGTTATTGTGGAAATGCTGGATGATATTCGTCAGGAAAAGGATCCGGCCGCTCGTGATCGGGAAAAAGCTTTTGTGTACGGTTTTTTGGCGCATATGGCGGCGGATTCCGTTTTTCATCCGTTTGTTTACAGCGTTGCCGGCAGTCAGGTACGGGAAAACAATCCGGACAGGCAATCCGTAAAATTGGCAAATACGCGTCACCGCTATGTCGAAACATGGCTGGATATGCATTTTCTGAAAGAGAAAGGGCTTAGTCTGGATACATTCAAACCGTTTAAGGAGGTCGCCGCTCATCAGGACAAAGACGCGGTTTCGAAATTTTTCTGCAGAAATTATCAAAAAGCCTTTGATATCAAGGGAAATGTGACGGACGTTTATAAAAAGAGCCTGTCGGTTCAGTTGTTTATCGGACGTGTGACACAGAATCAAAAATTGGGCGGAATGCTTCGTCGGCTGGATAATTTTTTGCATGGCGAATTGGGAATGGCTGTTTCCGGTTTTTATCAGAAAGACCGCAAACTTCCTTCCAAACTGAAAGACTTTAATGAATTTAAGCATCCTGTTACGGGTGAAATCGTTCATAAATCCCTGCGGAATTTGGAATATGATGCGGTTCGGCGAGGGGCGGATTTTATTGTGGCGGCCGAAAAATATGTTGAGACCGGCAATAAAGAGGAATTTTTGAAAGCTGTTCCGAATATCAATCTGGATACGGGCATTGAAAACACAAAGCTGAGCGATATCAAACAAACGTCTCCGTTGTCCGTGGAGGAGCTGAAGGGCAGCAAACTTGCCGAATTTATTAAAAAAGGCGTTAAGACCTTAACTTCCGGTGCAAAAGCTGTTGTAAATAAACAGAAAAAAATCGTCAAAGCCGCTTATCCCGAAGTGCGTCGTTTGACACAGTCTTCCGTTGAAGTATTGCGGCGGAAAAAAGGAATCGAACGCTAGAAAAATTGGTTTTCCGTATGGGCGGCGGCGATGAAGGCGTTTTGATGCTCTATCGGCGTATGGACGTGCAATATATCCGCATTTTTTGCAATTTTTAATGAAACGGCAAGTGTTTCCATATCCTTTTTGGCCGGCGGTTCAGCACTGAAAACGTTCATAAAGGATTTTCGCGAATGCCCGGCCAGGATCCGCACGCCGAAAGGATGAAAAGCGCTTAAATTTTGCAAAATCTGCAAAGATTGACAAGCGTTCTTCCCAAATCCGATGCCGGGATCGAAAATCAGATTTTGTTTAATCACCCCGTTTTGTTCAAAAACATTCAATTTATTTTCCAGCCATTTTTGAATGGTCGGAATCGTTTCTTTCAAAGGGATGCGGCTTAAATCGTCATGATGCATGAAAATGCAAAGATTATCTTTGTTGTCTGCCGCTAAAGCGAGCATCTCGGGATCGTCCAACCCGCGAATATCGTTGATTATATCAAACCCGTTTTGAAGCGCTGTTTTTGCCGTTTTCCAGTGATAAGTATCAATGCTTAACCGCGGGGAAAAGAGGTCTTTTGCTTTGTTTTTTGTAAATTGAAAGACGCTTTCTAATCGTTTTATTTCTTCTTCGGCGGATAAAGGAACGGCGTTCGGGCGTGTGGATTCCGCGCCGATATCTATAAGAGGAACAAGGGATTTTTCCCATAAGTGGAAATTATTTTCAAACGTTTTCGTCTGATTGTTTTTGCCGCCGTCGGAAAAAGAATCGGGCGTAACATTCAGAATGCCCATGATTATCGGCTGATGCGCGGCCGTATAAAGCGCTTTGGCAGGAACGGACGTAAAAAAGGATAACGGGTCAAGGACGAAATTCCGTTCCAAATAAAGCTTGTGGGGAACGGACAATTCGGGCGTATCAATTCGTTCGTTGTTGTGGCTGATGATATCCAGATCAATCGGACGAGGACTCCACCGTTTGGAAAAATCGCGTCCCATAGCTTTTTCAATTTGTTTTAAATCGGACAGCAGCTGAAAAGCGCCGCGATCGGTTTCGATTTTGAAAACGCAGTTCAGGTAAGGCGTGTTCCAATTGTCCTGCGCTGTTTCGTACAGCAAAGCGGCCGGCGTTTCGTAAACGGGCGAAGCGGCAATAACGGCATACCCCGCTTGTTCCAACAATCGGGCGGCGGTTTTCAGGTTTGCCGGTCTGTCGTTTAAATTGGAACCGGCTGCAATAAAAGTTGTCATTTTTTCACTCTTTTTTATGATATATAATCGGTCTGCGGATCAAAAATCAAGGAAGCAAAAAAATGCGGCGGTTAATTGAAAAAGCGGAAAACGATCATTCTTTGGAAAAAGCGGAAATAGTCGCTCTTTTGCGCAACGAAGAATCTGCGCAGGAGTTGTTGAAAGCGGCCGATCGGGTAAGGGCGGCGTTTGTCGGGCCGGATGTTCATTTGCGCGCGCTGATCGAGTTTTCAAATTATTGTCGTCAAAACTGCTGTTATTGCGGGATTCGCCGGGACAACAAACAGGCGCAGAGATATCGTTTGAGCCCCGAAGAAATCATTTTGCATGCGACGGCTGCGGCAAAGCTGGGGTTTCATACGGTCGTGATGCAGTCGGGCGAAGACGTTTCTTTTACTGTTGACAAGATGACGCATATCATTCGGGAAATCAAAAAACTGGATATGGCGGTCACGCTCAGTATCGGAGAAAAGTCGTTTGAAGAATATCAGGCTTATCGTGAAGCCGGCGCGGACAGATATTTGCTGCGTATCGAAACAACGGACAAAGAGCTGTATCATCGCCTTGATCCGGGAATGAGCTGGGATAACCGCAGACGGTGTTTGGAAAATTTAAAATCGTTAGGTTATGAACTGGGCTCCGGTTCTATGGTCGGATTGCCCGATCAAAGCATTGAATCAATCGCGGACGATATTTTGTTTTTTAAGGAAATCGGTGTGGATATGGCGGGAATCGGGCCGTTTATTCCGCACGAACAAACGCCGTTGGCAAACGCGAAGGGGCGGGAGTTCGTTTTATCGTTAAAGACGATGGCGATCACGCGGTTATTGCTGCCGGACATTAACATTCCGGCGACGACGGCAATGGAAACGTTAAACCCGAACGGACGGATTATCGCGCTGCAAAGCGGGGCAAATGTCGTGATGCCGAATGTGACGCAAGGCGAATACCGCAAAAAGTATGAACTATATCCGGGGAAAATTTGCGTAAATGATACGCCGGTAAAATGCCGGACGTGCATTGAAGCCAAGATTTTGTCGATCGGACGAACAATCGGCGCGAACAAAGGATTCCGCGGCGAATTTTTAAAGACGGAACAAAGATAGCCGATTATTTTATTGTTGGGGCAAGAAAATCTTGTACTTTATTGAATTTTTGGTTCATCCTGAAAGGAAAGACGGTTCTCCGTTCGTATAAAA
The DNA here is from genome assembly GCA_937912005.1 of uncultured Alphaproteobacteria bacterium. Classification (GTDB taxonomy): domain Bacteria; phylum Pseudomonadota; class Alphaproteobacteria; order CAAGCB01; family CAG-977; genus UBA11549. Next base: position 21,325 of record CALDOX010000035.1, on the reverse strand, counting down.
ATCCCTTCCCGCGGTTTGACGGGAAGGGCAAGTTTGATCGGCGGTTCTTTGGGAAACGATATGTGAACAGCCGCGCACAGGACGGAGAATTAGTTTTGATTGTTTTTTCTTTGTCCTGTTTATCCTCCGGGAATTGCCGGACAGGTGGCCGCATTTGATGCCGGTATGGTCAAATTTTGTCCTGTCGGCAGTCCGGAAACCAATGATAGGGCGGCGATATAACCGCTGGGTTCGCTGTCGCCTAAGGTGGTCGAATCGTTGTTTTTTAAAGGGAAGTTGCACACGACGTAATTCGGAATGTAAACGCTGGCGACCGGAGCCACGCCGCTGGATAAAATGTAGTAATAAGCGCCCAACGGCTGATGCGTTGTTGTTCCGGTATTGGCCAAAGGCGTGTTGCTTTTTTGCAGCATACCGACAAATCTGGAATAACCTGTCGCTTCACCGATCGCTTTTAATGCGGACATTTTGTTGGATCCGTCATATTTGGCGGGAATCGGCCGCATGGTTATGATATATCTCACCATTTCCGAATCATTGCACCATCCTGCATGTTCGCCGGGAAGCTGCTGCGTTTTGGGAACACAAAACAAGTACGTCCGCGTGTTGTTTTGCGGTTGGTACGTCGGGGGCAGCCGTCCCTGAATATAGGAATAAACGGTATTGCTTGCCGTTACGGCGCTCATTGTGTTTCCTTCCACGGTGACCAACGGCACAATACCGTCCGTGTGCATATTCAGGTAATTATTGGTTCCGTTGGGATTTATGCGCATCGCGTCCAGATATCCCTGTTCCGCGGCAACATGCTGTTGATAAGTGCTCAACGCCATCGCCTGATACACCGGAGTGACAAAGACGCTTTGATCCTTTGTTTTTTCCTGCCAGTTGCTGAACATCACGACCCCCAGCAACGATGCGAGCATCATCCAAAAAAACATAGTCTCCTCCTTTCTTTGTCACATCCGCCGCACCGAACTTAGTAATTGTTCAGCATCGGGTTATCCATGGAAGTAAATGTTTTTGTTTTTCCATTTAACAGTTTCATATTCGGCATAGTGAATCCATGCGGATTGAAATAGCAATAGGTGTGGGCTGTGATCGACATACTGCCGGTGATAACGCCTCCCACATTCCATTTAAAGTAAGGATATTCCGCAGATTCCGTCATGGTTCCCATCGCGATTTTCCATCCTTTAATATATCCTTCGCTGTCAAGTTCATCTTCGGCTATTAACCCGACGCGTGTTCCCGGCTGGATAATGTTTGCGATATTGCGGTTAGACTCAACCGAATAATCCAAATATCCGGGGTTGTATCGGACAATGGAGCTGCCGGCGGCTTTGTTGAAATCATAAGCAAGAACCTTTCCGGATTCGAAAACAGTCGGGGTTAAAGTTAAAACAGCCTGATATCCGTTCGGGCAAGTTCCTTCATCCTCTCCGTATATTTCTTCTTTTCCGGATGTTGTCTGAATGCTGATATTTCTGCCGGGGGCAGGGACTATTCCCATAAAGGGATGAGCCCAACAATATTCATCACTGCCACATACCCGATATTTGTCATTGTACTGATAGTTAAAGAGTATATGCCCGCTTGTGCATGAATATCTGGCGGTGCTGCCGGGGTTTCGGAACGGGTGAGTGGCGCCGCCGCTGTCGGTTTCGTTGGGGCATCTGAATTCCCAACCGCCGCCGCCTAATCCTAATTGCTCCTTGCTGTATCGGGGCATAGTAAATTTACATGATTCGTCGGTTGAACCGTAGTAATTACACGGCCATGGACCGGCGGTATAGGTATTTGACATCAGATAAATACCTTTCAGGATATAGTTTGGCAAAGCATCGCTGAGCCGCGCGCCGCCGCGTGATGTCAGTTTGATGTCGTTCATAACGGATACGAACGCCGGATCAACGCGGAAACGGTTATAACTGGCTTCGTTGGTATGATCCTGATATCCTCTGGTGGGAATTCCCACCGATGCGTCGCCAGAGGCTGGAGAGGCCTCGAGCGTGGCGGTCATTTTACCCGGAGTACTGGTTTGATCGTTGGCAAAGGTGAAGGAGTATCTGTTTCTGACGATATTTCCTCTTTGCCCGTTAGAGGCGATGACCATTGTGTTTTCGGGTTGGAAAACGGTGCCGCTGACACGGCCGGTTTTGGCATTTAGAGCGATTGTGGGCGCCGTAGTATTCATATTGCCCGTGTTGTCACGCGAAAACATTTTCAGCCCATACTCTGTAAAAACAGAGTTATGCACAGGACGAGTGTCTGAAGAGTTAAACTGTAAGGTATATTCGGTTGGAGTTAAGGTAAATGAAGAAGAATAACTGCCGCTTTTACTTACAGAGGTCCGAGCTGAAGCCCACTCATCGGTTCTTGTATTTAAAATTGTTTGTGCCGTATAGATAGAATCTCCACTTATTGCCACAGTTTTAGCCGAACCGTCTCTGTTTGCGTTTACACTCATTAAAGAATAAACTTTTCCGTTATGAACTGACAGATTTGCAGAAGTCGTATTTATGCCAAGAGTGGATGTATTCGTCGCAACACCTAAATTAAATGCTGTGTTTGTCAAAGCGGATGAACTGCGGCCGGTTGACATATCTATCCTGCCGTTAGCCAATACAGTCTTTGTATCTCCTCTATACAGACCTATTGTGTCGTTTACCATATGTAGTTTGGAATGTCCCATCCCATAAGATAATTCTACTTCGTTCGGATTTATCCAAAGTCCGGAATCTCCTCCGTCAGGTGTTACTCTTGCTAATCCTGATGTGAGATAAACTTCGCTACCGCCCCCCATCAGCTGAGAGTAATTGCCTGCCTCCATTTTCAACAGTGCGTCTCCTCCGCCAAGTTCAGCCGTCTGACCAGACATAGACAGTTTCATATCTCCGGAACCCATTGCAGCATGAGCAGTACTTAACTCCAGCGCGGATCCCGTTGTTCCCGCCGACATTTGAATTCCATACGCAGAAGTCATTCGCATCTGTGCCTGAGTTTGATTGACCGCGCCGTTCGCATAATACGACCGAACCGCCATATTAAAACCGCTAGTTACACCCATATTAACGTTCGCCGTGTCCAAAGCGATTCTGGCTAACGAAAGACCGGCATCATCCGCCATGTCGTTCGTTCCCTGCGCATTGTTCTGGGAACGGATCAGGATTCTGCCGCCGACAACTTCCAATCCGCCGGCGTTGTTGATGTTATGGCAGTTGGCGCCGTTGCAGTTCGTCGCGCCGCCCATATCCAAATCGGTGAACATTGAGTTTGCGTCGGGCAAACCGTCAACTGGTTTGCGGTACAGATAGTCCCCGGAAAAACCGGAAGAATATGTCGTCGTGGCCGCCACGCGCCCCCCGACATTTACATTTATGGCGTTGTTGGCAAAATAATCGCTGACTTTGCCTTCCCAAACGCCCTGCGTTCCTAAAATTCTCTGTTTTTCCGTGTCGTTGCCCCCCAGCGCGGCGATCACTCTGGATGAACGCATGCTGCCGCCGTCCGCGCCGATCATAGACGCAATGCGCGCCGCCCGCCGGTCGTTAAGTTCGTCGCCTTCGGACAAAACGATGCCGGTCATTCTGTATCGGGAACAATATTGGGTTGCCGTCGGATTCGGAGAAGTGATAACGCCGCCGCTGAATGAGACACTTGCAGGAGCGTTTCCGTCTGTTCGGCGCATTTCTGTACATTGCGCCCGAATGCCGATTTGGAAATTGGTCATAAATTTGTTGCCGCGGAAATTATTCCCTTCTATCAGGCCGGCCGACAAATACGGTGCCAATTGATTGGCCGTGACCGTAAATTTATGATCTAAGACGCTTGTTCTGATGCTGTTTGCCAACGTGGAATAATTCGCCGAAATGTAGTTGTTTAACGCATCCTTTAATTCTTTCATTTGGCCGGCGATCGTCACCTCTTCCATTTCTGCCGTGCGGTCCGCCGTTTGACGGACAACCATCGGTGACATCATTGTCATCAGCCCCAGCAGCGCAATCGCTTCAATCATTAATGCGCCGCGTTCGTTTGTGTCTTGTATATTCCGGTGCGTAAACATGGCAACCTCCTTATTGTTTTTCCGCTTTTTGCGGTAATTCTTTTGCGTATGCCGGACTTTCCGGCTTTTTCGCAGTTCGCCCGACCGCGCATACAGTACGGACTTTGACCTTTAACCCCTATTCTAACGATGAAAAATCCGGCAAATCAACGAAAAACGTATATATCTGAGGTTATAAACGGCGAAAATCCGCCATTTTTTCGGGATTTATAACTAAAGGCATATTTTTTACAAGTGATTGAAAAACAACGAAACTATTTTTCGGTTTGTTTTTTCTTCCGTTCGTTCAGCCATTTTACAATGTCGTCGCTGGCTCCGAAATCGTATAAATTGGTATGCGCGCCTTCAGGATAAAGTTTCAGCGTTTTATCTTTGGCGCCTGCCGTTTCAAATATTTTTTTGCCTTGTTCGACGGGAACGGTTCTGTCTTTTTCCCCATGCAGCACAAGCAGCGGCGCCTGCAAAGAAGCGATTCGCCGTTCGGAGTCAAAAGAGTCTTTCACAAGAAATCGAACGGGAAACATCGGATAATGCACTTTGGCCGCGTCCGTCATAGACGTAAAGCCGCATTCCTGAATCAATCCCGCCGGCGGCCGCCGTTCCGCCAATCCGTTTGCGACTCCGGTTCCCATCGACATGCCGTAGTAATACACTTTTGCTTGTTTGCCTTGCTTCATATGAATAAAGTGCAGTCCTGCTTCGGCATCCGCGATCAATCCTTTTTCGCTCGGATATCCGGGATTCGGGCCGTATCCCCGATATTCCAGCAAAAGAACGCCGTATCCCGCTTCGACAATCGGAATCAATTTATGCGCCGCGTCCGAAGCCGGTCCCGTATTGCCATGCAAATATAAAATTGTCGGATACGATTCTCCTGTTTCGGTTGTTTTCGGCGCTTTGTAATATGAAACCAGTTTCAGCCCGTCATTGGTTTGCAGGGTAACTTCGTCTAATCGGGGCGACAAATCCCTATGCGGCGTGTTTACATGTCTATGCGGGTTATACATCAGTTTGCGCTGAAAAACGTATATCGCTGCGGTCAACAGCAGATATAAAGCAATCAAACCGAAAATAATCTGCATAAACAAAAGCATTTTTTTCCTAAGGAGAACAGGTAAAGTCATAAATCCTCACGTTTTCATCGGAAACAACGTCCGGAAACCGTCCCGCAGGCACAATATCGACTCCCGCTTTATCGGACAATATCCTAAAATTGCTATTCGGGCAGGTGTTTTGAATGATTCTCCGCGCTAATTTTTTGTTGTCTGAAACGGTTCCGCCGAACAACCGGATTCTGATTTGCCGGCGTCCGTCCGTTGCCGGCGGCAAGGTATCCACATAGGCCCGCGTATCGCCGATTTTATCCCATCGCCGCTCGGCCAAAGACCATTTTTGCTGCTCGGCGGCCAAATCCATGCCACGCGGCGTTTCCGTCCGACAAAAGAAAGTGACGCCGATTGACGCGTCCGCATACTGGTAAAAGAAGCGGTCTATTGTTCGGCCTTTTGACGGGGCGGCGGCCGCATCGATCGAAGGCGAAGACGAAGAACATGCCGCATTCATCAAATTAAAAGCGGCTTTTTGCGAAGCCTGAATGTATCCATCGGCCGTTGTCGGCATGCCGTCGCGTTGGGGAACCAAGCGCAAAGCCGTCTTTGAGCCGTATTGCGTTCGATAAATCTGAATTTGGAAATGATCGACTTCCTGCCAATCCCGATCGGCGGATTCCCAGTATTTGTACTGCCGATATAAAGGATAATCCGATTCGTACAGCGGCTGCATACAGCCGGATATCAGAAAAAAACAGGCCAAAAAATATAATCGTTTCATTCTATTCCTTTATTTTGGAAGCTAATGAAGCCTCTAAAAACAAATCGATATCTCCGTCCAATACGGCGCGGACATTGGAAGTTTCCGCTTCGGTGCGCAAATCTTTGACCATTTGATAGGGCTGCATGACATAGGACCGGATCTGGTATCCCCAGCCGATATCCGATTTGGATTCTTCGATTGAATTGCGCTGTTCCTCGCGCTTTTTCAGTTCCAGTTCGTATAATCGCGCGCGCAGCATCGCCCAAGCCGTGTCTCTGTTTTGAAACTGTGACCGCTGCGTTTGGCAGGCGACAACAATGCCCGTGGGCAAGTGCGTAATACGAACGGCCGATTCCGTTTTATTGACATGCTGACCGCCGGCGCCTGACGATCGGTAAGTGTCAATTTTACAATCCGCCGGATTAATATCGATTTTGATCGTGTCGTCAATGACCGGATAAACCCAGGCGGAAGCAAAGCTTGTATGGCGTCGGGCATTGGCGTCAAAGGGCGATATGCGCACAAGACGATGAACGCCGCTTTCCGTTTTCAGCCAGCCGAAAGCGTTGTGGCCGCTGATTCGTATGACGGCGGATTTGATGCCGGCTTCTTCTCCGTCGCTTTGTTCCAGCAGTTCCGTTTTGTATCCATGCTTTTCGGCCCAACGCATATACATACGCAGCAACATTTCCGTCCAATCCTGCGCTTCCGTACCGCCGGCGCCGGCATGCAGTTCCAAAAACGTGTCGTTATGATCGGCTTCTCCCGAAAGCAAAGCTTCCAATTCGCTTTTTTGAATTTGACGACGCAGAGCTTCCAACGTTTCTTTGCCTTCGTTTAATACCTCTTCGTCATTTTCCTCTTCCGCCAGTTCCAGCAGGTCCTGCGTGTCGTTCAATTCCTTTTCGCAATCGGTAATCGTTTGAATGGATTCCGCCAGACGGTTGCGCTCTGCCAGCAGTTTTTGGGCGCGGTCGGGATCATTCCACAGATCCGTGTCCGCGGTCAAAGAATTGATTTCATCCAAGCGGTTGACGGCGTTGTCCCAGTCAAAGACGCCTCCTCAGCAGTGCCAGTGACTGCTTGATGTCGTCAATAATGGATTGCAGTTCTGCTTTCATCATATACCTCTGTTAAAAAATTCCGCCGATTCCGGGAATATTGTCGTCATTTTCTTCTGTTTCGGAAGTTTTTGTTTCTTCTTGTTCCTCGCTTTGTTCCTCATCGGTGATTTTTTCTTCCGATCCGTCTATGTAGCCTTTGATTTTGCCTTGCCAGTTTTCATCGGATTTAAAGGCTTCCAAAATAACATCTCTGTCTTTCGGCAAAGCCGGTTTGCCTGTTTTATGGTTGACTCGGACAAAACGGATGCCGGCCGGAACGCGGAAGGGGATAAGCGGCTCATTTTTCAAAGCGGTTTGAACAAAAGTCTTGAAAATCGGCGCGGCAATGATACCGCCCGTATCGCGATTGCCTAATGTTCTGGGGTCGTCAAATCCGATAAATATCGCGACAACCAGGTCGGGAGTCAATCCGACAAACCACCCGTCAAAAGAACTGTTGGACGTTCCCGTTTTTCCGGCAAAAGTTTTTCCTAAAGAACGCAAAGACTGCGCGCTGCCTCCCGGCTGCAGAACCCCTGTCAGAATGTTGACAATTTGATAAGCGCTGCGCGGGTCTTCCAGTTGTTCGCGGATATCAGGGATTCTGGGTGCTTTTTCGCCGTTCCAGCCTTCCGTACGGCATTTTTCGCATGGTCTGGAATCTGAGTTGTAAACGGTGGCGCCGGTTCTGTCCTGAATACGGTCGATCAAAACAGGTTCAATCTTTTTGCCGCCGTTGACCAGCATTCCGTAAGCCGTTGCCATTTTTAAAACGGTCGTTTCCCCTGATCCCAAAGCGATGGACATTTGATTGGGAATATCATCCGAAATACCGAATTTTTTGGCATATTCGACAACTTTATTGATGCCGATCGCTTTGGCTAATCGAACGGTCATCAGGTTTCTGGATTTTTCAATGCCCATACGCAAAGTCGTCGGGCCGTAAAATCTTTTGGAATAGTTTTTGGGTTTCCATTTTCCCAAACCGTTTCCCTGATCCATTACAAAAGGCGCGTCCAAAATCAAAGAGGACGGCGTAAATCCTTCATCCAAAGCGGCCAGATAAACAAACGGCTTAAAAGAAGAACCGGGTTGGCGTTTTGCCTGGACGGCACGATTAAATTGCGAACGTTTGAACGAATAGCCGCCGACCATTGACAAAACGCGGCCGGTATGTGGATCCAGAACAATCATCGCCCCTTCAACATTGGGAATTTGACGCAATGCAAACGTGTTTTCGGGATAGGGTTGGCGTTTAACGTCATGTGTGACCGGTTCCGTCCAAACAACATCGCCGATGCTTAGCACTTCTTCAGGCGAAGTAATTTCCGGGCCTAAAGTTTGATCCGGCATATTCTTTTGCGCCCATTTCATTTCGGCTAAGGGGATTGTTCCCGTTTCTCCGGTTTTCAGGCCGATGTCCGCTTTTTCTTTGTCAACGTTCAGAACAACAGCCTGCTGCCATTCCGCCGGAGCGTAGTTTGGCACCGGAACGGAAAGCAGAGCTTCCAGCCATTCTCCTTCTTCCGGCAATTCAAGCTTTGCGATCGGTTCACGGAAACCATGACGCTGATCATAAGTGATTAAGCCTTGACGTAAAGCTCTGGTCGCATATTTTTGCATTTCCGGATCAACCGTCGTGCGAACGGCAAGCCCCCCTTCATACAAAGCGTTTTCGCCATATCGGGAAACAAGGGAACGGCGAACTTCTTCCGCAAAGTATTCCGCATCCGTCGAAACTTCTTTATCCGAACGTGCCGCCAACGTGATCGGCTCATCCGAAGCTGTCTTGGCTTGTTCTTCCGTGATGTAACCGTCCTCAAGCATACGGGATAAAACCCAATTTCTGCGTTTAATGGCTTCATCATAGCGCTTGTTCGGGTCATAATTATTCGGACCTTTGGGCAACGCCGCTAAAAAAGCGCTTTCCGCAATCGTCAATTCGTCCAGGGATTTATTGAAATAATTAAGCGCTGCCGCGGCAACGCCGTAAGAATAGTGCCCCAAATAAATCTGATTCAGGTATAGTTCGGCAATATATTCTTTGGAAAAAGCCCGTTCGATGCGAATGGCCAAAATCGCTTCTTTGATTTTACGCTCGAAAGAAGCTTCATTGGTCAACAGAAAGTTTTTGGCAACCTGCTGCGTGATTGTCGATGCGCCGATCATACGCCGTCCGGATCCGAAATGACGTATGTTTTGAAAAACGGCGCGGATAATGCCGACAAAATCTATGCCGCCATGCGAAAAAAACTTTTTGTCTTCGGCGGATATAAAAGCTTGAATCAACTGTTTGGGAATGGCTTCATAAGGAACGAAAGCGCGCTTTTCGGAAGCATATTCTGCCAGTAATCGGCCGTCCGAAGCATATAAACGGCTGGTGATCGGAGGCTCATACGTTGCCAGGCGCCGATAGTCATCAACGCTTTTGCCGTAATATGAGAAAATCAGCAAAAGGATAATCAGTCCCAATATCACCAAAAACAGCGCATAACTGACCAGCGTTGAAAAAATTTTTGACATCATTTTCGTTCCGTATCAAATCCGACAAGGCAGTTTACCTTCCGGATTTGATTTTGTCTATGATCTAATTAAAGTTTGCCTTATGTTTTTCGGCAAAATAAAAATCTATTGCCCGAACGGCCGCTTTTGCCAGTTTTTCCCGATAAGGAGCCTGCCGCAGCAGTTTTTCTTCCTCTTTGTTGGACAGATACCCCATTTCAATTAAAACGGACGGTACGTCGGGCGATTTTAAAACGGCAAATCCTGCGAAGCGGTGCGAATTCGGCAAGACAGTAATTTCTTTGCGTATTTCATTCATCAGCTTTTCGGCAAAGTAAGAAGAATGATTATTGGTTTCCCGTCTGGCCAGATCTATTAAAATATCCGTTACTTCCTGCGTTTCGCCGGACAAGTCTATTCCTGCGATCAAATCGGCTTTATTTTCGGATTCGGCCAGTTTTTCCGCTTCTTTGTCGGATGCTTTTTCAGACAAGGTATAAACGGACAATCCTCGCGTTTCCGGTTTTCTGATACTGTCCGCATGGATGGAAATGAACAGATCCGCGTTGACGGAGCGGGCAAATCGCCGGCGGGCATATAAGGCGATGAACACATCCGTGTCTCGGGTCAGCTTGACGCGGTAGCGGCCGGATTGCTCCAGAAGAGTCCTGAGCTGTTTGGCCATAGCTAACGTTAAATGTTTTTCATAAACACCGGAAACGCCTATCGCCCCGGGGTCTTTTCCGCCATGTCCCGGATCCAAAACGATCAGCGGTTTTGTTTTAGGTTGTTCAACAGCCGCTTTTTGAGGTTTTTTTTCTTCGGCGACCGAATTGTCATACCATTCGGGCGTAACCTGTTTCAATCCGTCCGTTTTTGCCATCAGTTCCAGATCAATGACCAATCGCCATTGAAAACCGCTTTGCGGCGCTAAAAGGAAGGATTTCTTAATGATGGCGCCGCGATTAAGCTCCAACACGATTCGTCCGGTTTGAGGCGCCGTTTTCCCCAGCCGGATACTGTTTAAATAATCGGCTTTGGGCAAAGCGTTTTCTTTTATGTCAAAAGCGGTGGACGGCAAATCGATGACAACCCGATCGGGAGCGGTTAACGGAAAAATTTTAAAATCAACTTTTTCCGATAAATCAACGACGACACGAACCGCGGATCCGCTTTGTGTTCCTAGCCGAATATCCTGTACGGCACCGCATTCGCCCCTTTGCGAAAAAAACAGAAGGGCTGACGCGATAAAAATCATAAAGCGTATTTGGCGGAAAACGGTCATTTTATCGACTTTCTTTTCTTTAAGAATGAAAAAATATGATTAACGATACTAAAATATGATTGTCCTTTAGTTAATAGATGGTTATTCTATGCGCGCTGTAAATAATTTTTTTTATTGCGGCTTTCCGGATGCAGCCGTTCGGTATGCAGAAGAAAGAGAAAAAAACGCAGTAACAGCAGTTCCTTAAAGATTTTTGCGGAACGAAAAGAGGACTTTTGGGGAAAGACGTTGCTTGTGAAACAGTTTATAAATTCGAATCAAAACAGCGGCGCGGTATCGGCTTCTTTTTGTTCTTTCGCATGTGTTGTATTAAACAAGCTGCAGCCCGCAGAGGGTTGTACGGCGTGGAGTTTTATTGTTAATGACAAAAAAAATGCTTATAGACGCCACTCATTCGGAAGAAATGAGGGTGGTTATTGTGGACGGGACTCGTCTGGATGAACTGGATATCGAAACATCAACCAAAAAACAATTGAAAGGAAATATTTATCTGGCAAAAGTCGCCAGAGTCGAACCGTCTTTGCAGGCGGCTTTCGTAGATTACGGCGGCAATCGTCATGGTTTTTTGGCATTTAATGAAATTCATCCCGATTATTATCAAATTCCCGTTGCGGATCGCGAGGCTTTGAAAGAAGCTTTGCTGCAGGAAGAAAATGAAGACGAGGAAGTAGAGGAAAAACCTCAAAGAAGACGTCGTCGCAAACAGGTGAAAAAAGAAGGGGAAGCGGCGGCTCTGGATGCCGAGCAGGATTCCTCTGTACAGGAAGAAACCGAAACGGGAGAAGCGGCAGAACAAATCGTTGAAACGGTCAGTGAAAACGAAAGCGATGAAATGATCGCCCGCAGCCGCTATAACCAAACCAAGCATTATAAAATTCAGGAAGTCATACATCGCGGACAGGTTCTGTTGGTGCAGGTGATTAAAGAAGAACGCGGCAACAAAGGAGCGGCTCTGACAACGTATTTGTCTTTGGCCGGCCGGTATTGCGTGCTGATGCCGAATAATGCCCGCGGCGGCGGCGTTTCCAGAAAAATCACAAATGCGGCGGATCGGAAACGTTTGAAATCCGTTATCGGAAAACTGCCGCTGCCAACGGGTATGTCTGTTATTGTCAGAACGGCGGGAAAAGAAAGAACAAGTCTGGAAATCAAACGCGACTATGAATATTTGATCAAAACATGGATGCAGATTCGTGATAAAACGATAGCCTCTTCCGCGCCCGAATTGATTCATGAAGAAGGCAATCTGATCAAAAGGGCTTTGCGCGATATGTATACGCGGGATATTGCCGAAGTTTTGATCGAAGGCGAAGCCGAATACCGTATGGCTAAGGATTTTATGAAAATTTTAACGCCGAGCCATGCCAAAAAAATCAAACTGTATAAAGATGACGCAATGCCGCTGTTCTTCCGTTATCAGGTGGAAGCTCAGCTGGAATCGCTGCACAGCAATATAGTTCAGTTGAAATCGGGAGCCTATTTGGTTATGGATCAAACCGAGGCATTGGTTGCGATTGATGTGAACTCGGGACGCGCGACAAAAGAGCGGAATATTGAGGAAACCGCTTTGAAAACAAATTTGGAAGCGGCGGATGAAATCGCTCGTCAGCTTCGTTTGCGCGATATGGCGGGATTGGTCGTGATCGACTTTATTGATATGGAAGAATCTCGCAATAATCACGCTGTTGAACGCCGGATGAAGGAAGCGCTGAAACGGGATCGCGCCCGCGTTCAGATGGGACGGATTACCGGATTCGGGTTAATGGAACTGTCTCGTCAGCGGCTGCATTCAAGCTTTATTGAGACAAGCTATTCGCCGTGTCCGTACTGCAAAGGCAAGGGAATGATGCGTTCGACGGAATCCGTTTCCATTCATACGCTGCATGTGTTGGAGGAAGAAAGCCTGAAACGTCGCTTCAGCGAATTGCACATGACCGTTCCGACTCCGACAGCTTTGTATGTATTGAATAAAAAACGCGAAGACCTGCATAAAATCGAAACGGCTTATAATGTTCGTATTTTCTTGGAAACGGATGATACGTTGCTTTTCCCGACGGATTATCGTATGGAACGCGTTGTGCGTGTGGAAACGGAAGCCGCGGCGACGGTTTTTGAAGAAACGGAGGAAACTTCCGAGCCCGAAAAGGAACAGGAAAATACGCCCGCCGTTCAAACGGAAAAACCGTCTCGCGAACGCCGCCGGCGCAACAAACGCGACCGGCGCGATGTTCGTGAAGCGCAGGGAGAAGAACAAACAGCCGAGATGCAGGAGAACATTTCCGATTCTGAAGGAAGCGAAGTGATCCAAGCGGATGAAATGTTTGAAGAGGGATTGAAGTCTTCTCAAAAAGCGGACGAACAGCAGGAAGATCATTCGGAAAGAAACGATGACGGCAGAAAGCGTCGTCGGGGTCGTTTTATGCGCCGGAACAGACGTTTTCATCACCATCATAACAATGAACAGCATGAAAATGCTTCTGAGCCCGCGGAACAAACGACAAGCATTGAAACAGAACAGCAACCTTCGGTCGAGGATGGAGGAGAGCGGGTTAAAAAGCCTCGCCGCAGATATAATCGCCGCCGTCGGGCTCCCGCAAATGAAAAAGCGCCGGAGTAATCAGTTGCGGGAGTGCGTTATTTTTCCGCACTCCCTCCGACTGTTTCAATTGTATAAGAAACAAGATCAGAGTAAGCTTTTACAGATAACGAGAGGAAAAAATGCCTTTTTTAATGATTAAAACCAATTTGGATTTGGAAAAAACGACAATTCAGGCTTTGTTGAATCATGCTTCCCGCGTTGTGGCGGAAGCGGTTAAAAAACCTGAAAGCTATGTTATGGTTAATGTTTGCGCCGGTGAGCATATGGTTTTCGCCGGGACTTCTATGCCGACTGTTTATATGGAAATGAAAAGCGTCGGTATGACAAAGGAACAAATTCCGGTTTTGTCCGAAACATTGACTAAAATGGTTGAACAGCGTTTGAAAGTGCCCGGAAATCGTGTTTATATCGAATTTGCATCTGTTCCCGGCGCTTTGTGGGGATATAACGGATCAACATTCTGATTTAGTGCGGGAGGAGAGTTGACAATGAGACGTTTTTTTAAAACAGGCCTTATGCTTGTTGCTTCATTGTTGATTTCTTCCTGCGCCAAAACCATTGATGCCAGACGCGGCGGGATTATTAAAGATGATGCCCAGCTGCGCCGTGAAGATGTCGCGGATTATATGACATATTTAAAACTGACCAGAGGCGCGGGGCCTCTGGATCAGGATTATATTTTGCTGTCTTACCGCGTGATTCGCGAAATGATGCAGGACGATTTGTTTAAAAATCGTCCCGAACGGGTCAAAGTCGCATTGCGCGATGTGTTGAATTATCATCCGACGGCAGAAGTCCGGCCGGCGATTGTGCATGAAGCCGTCGAACATGAGCTGATGAATACGGAATCGTTATGGATGGTGGACGGATCTATTTTGTATGACTATGCTTTGGATGTCGAATTGGGAGAAATTCCGATTAAAAATGATGATCAGTCTGAAGATAAAGCGTTGAGCGTTATGCTGGTTTTGTTCGATGTCAAAGGAAAACAAGTCGGCGAATGGTTTGGTTTCCTAAAGCGTGAAAAGGGCGGACAAAGCTGGTTTTAAGAGGATGACTGATCGGACGCCGGTATATCGGGAGCTCTTGAATCTTCATCGGAAGATTTGTTTGAATCCATATAAAGATCGATTTTTTTCAGCAGTTCTGTGATTTTTACCGTCCAAAGCGCTTCTTTTTCGTTAATGCCGAATGATTCTAATTGAGTTTGCATTAAAAAAAAGTCCGTGTTGATGTCGCGGAAGTTTTTTTCAATGAGCAACATTTGTTCTTTTTTCAAAGCGTATTTTTCCTTTAAATAATGCGATAAATATTTTCGCGCGGCATTTGTCATTTTTTTGACAGCTTGCCGGGTTTCCGGATGAAAAGGATATTCGGGAAAAAAAGCAAAATCGTTTCGATGATTTTCCAGCATGTTTTTAAATAAGAAAAAAGTTCCGGATTTTCATTGGCGGGAAACAATTCTTTTTCTTTGAATTTTTTTTGGAATTCTTTAGCTATGGACGTTAAAGCCATATCATCACAAACGGGATGAACGTCGCAATAATCCTGTATGGCTTTTTTGTCTTTAGGGGAAGAAAAAAAATTGCTGTCATGTATTTCATGAAACCCTTCGATAATATCGCGCAGCTTGATTAAAAAGAGGCATAAAACGCCGATTAATCCGGTGTACAAGGCTTCTTTTCCAAATAATGCGAGTAAAAAAGTTAATAAAAAAACGATTAATGCAAAAAAATAAGCAAGGCTGTGTTCTGTTTCTTGAATAAATTCTTCAAGAAGGGAAATAAAAATAAATTTAGGGCGATCAATGTCATACATTTTTTCAGAATCCTTTTTTATAAAATCAGAGAATAACAGAAAGGGCTTTTAAAATAAGCGTGACTTTGAGGTTATAGTCTTTTTATCGGAGTGAATATCAAGCGTTGCGTTTTTTGTAGAAAAGCGTTTATCTTGAAACGATCGGGAGAACAAAAGTGAAAAAAGATTTTTATATTTTTCGTCATGGACTGACGGATATGAATGTTGCTGGGCGTTGGCAGGGGCGCGGAATTGATTTGCCGTTAAATGAAATCGGCAGAGAGCAGGCGTTGGAGTTGGCGAAGGAATTGAAAGAAACGGGAATTGAAATCATTTTTTCCTCGCCGTTGAAAAGAGCCGTTCAAACGGCGGAAATTGTTGCAAAAGCTCTGCATGTTTCTGTTCGAATCGAAAACGGACTGGTGGAAGGATGCTTCGGTGAAGCCGAAGGAAAAACGAAACAGGAAATCAACGGCCTGTTTCCGCAAACGGCGGAAGCCTGGCACAGTCTGGAAGAAGAATTTATGGACGTTCGTTTCAACGGCGGCGAAACAAAGAGGGAAATTCAACAAAGAATATTACAAACATTGGAAAAAATAGCGTCTGAAAACGAACAAAAAATTATCGGTATTTCCGCTCACAGCGCGGTTGTCCGCTGTTTTATGCTGCTGTTCGGGATAAAGCTTTATGCCGTACCGCATGGGCATCCGTTTCATTTGTGTTTTGATGAAGGATGTTTCGAAGTATTAAAATAATAATAACATAAATTATAGTATGTATAATTTGATATTAATATAATAAAAAAATAAAATATAAACTAAAAAAGAATTAGAACATTAGGTTTAAAGCTTTTAGATATCTATCTTTGTTCCGGTCTTTTTCCTAACGTAAAAAACGATCTTTTATGTTCAGCTGTTAGGAAAGGGAAAAAAATGAAAGTTTTAATCGCGGATAATCATACGTTATTTCGAGAAGGTTTCAGCCATCAATTGCAGCGTTTTGAAGCTTTAAAAGAATTGCAGGAAGTGACGGATTATTCTTCAATCGGAAAATTGGCGGATCAAAAAAAATCATTTGATTTAATTTTTATTGATCGTGATATTTTAGGATCGGAATGGAAGGAAAAGTTTCAATCGTTAAAAACGATTTTTCCGCAGGCTCGGCTGGTTATGATGAGTGAAAGCGAAGATCAAAGCGATATTATTGACGTATTTAGTCTCGGCGCGGTCGGATATATTACTAAATTATCGCCGGATTCTTTGATTATTAACGCATTGCATTTGATTGTTGACGGAAATTTATATGTTCCTCCCGCCGTTCTGAAAGGATTAAAAAAGCCGGCTCGTTTGTCGGGAGAAGGAAAAATTTTAACGCATACGCTTCCAAACGGTAAAAATCTGACGTATCGTCAGAGTGAAGTTTTGCAGCATTTAAGCAACGGACTGTCAAACAAGCAAATTGCGTATGAAATGAATGTTTCCGAAGCAACCGTTAAATTACATATCAATGCGTTGCTGCGGCATTTGCATGTGGAAAACAGAACAAAAGCCGTTGTAACAGCGCAGCGATTGGGGATTTTGGAAACCTGATGTCTGATTATGTTAAAAGCGTTCCGCCCTTGATTTAAAAAGGGCGGAAGTTTTTTTTACTGTATTTCTTTTTGATTTAAGAAGAGCTATCATAACCGCCGGAAAGTTTTCTGGATAAAGGATAAAATAATGGATACGGCGGAACTGATTGAAAATTTTTCATTTTTGGAAGACTGGGAAGATCGTTACGGTTACTTGATCGAACTGGGCAAAGAACTGCCGCTTTTAAGCGAAGCCGATAAAAACGATCAAACAAAAGTCGAAGGCTGTATGAGTCAGGTTTGGCTGAAAACAAAAACGGACGGCGATGTTTTAACTTTTGACGGAGAAAGTGACGCGCATATTGTTCGCGGACTGATTGCCGTTTTGCGCATTATTCTGTCGGGAAAAACCAAAAAAGAAATTCAAGAAACTGATGTGGAAGCGATTTTTAAACAGCTGGGATTGGAATCACATTTAAGTCCGACACGGCGCAACGGCTTTTTCGCTATGGTCGAACGGATTCAATCCGAAGCGCGGAAGTAAATGCTTTACAGCTATATTCTGAAACCGAATGATGTTTTAATAAACGGGATTAAAGCGCCGATTCTGATTGATGAAAAAAGGCTGGCTCATTATGCGGCGCGGGCGGAATCCGAAAAAAAAGAACAAATCCTCGCTTATCTGGAAACGGTTTTTAGCGGGCGGTCAAGGGCCGTTTCCTGCCTGACGGAGAAAGTGCCCGATTTAAACAGCCGCAAATTGCAAGGGTTTAAAGCGTTAAGAGAATGTTTTTCCTTTTCATCGCGGATTATTAAAGAGCCTCATATCGTCGAAGCCGTCTGGTGCGTCGAAAACGGAACCTTCCGGCTGGTCGGGGAATTGGATTTTTTGCCGTTGGCGTGGGAAACGATACGCGACGACGATAATGTCTTTTTTGCTAAAATCAGGCACTATATGCTGGTTTTGAAGCAGGGATACATTCCGCCGGAATATGTAAAAAGGGCTTCGGAATGAAGCCCTTTTCGATTATTTTCCCCAACGGGACGCCAATCTTAAGATCTCGCCCAACGCCTCTTTTTCAAAAAACGTGTGGTCGCGCCCCCAAACGACTTTCGTTTCCGTTTTTTCACCGCAGGCGAACAGGGTTTTGTCCGCCAGAACGAAAGCGCGATAAGGAACGGTCGTATCCAACGATCCGTGAACCATCACGAATTCCGGTTTGGACTGACTCGGGTGTTCCTTAACTTCCCGCGCATTCAGCAGACATCCGGCGATCGTCATCACGCCGCCGACGGGAATCAAAGAACCGTCTCCGGCTCTGTCCGCCAGCAAATCGGATTCGGCCAACAACTGCAACGCCAGCATTGCGCCCTGCGATACGCCGAAAATGTAAGTGTCCTGCGCGCCGATGCCGTGATAGTCCATGCGTTCGCGGATGTATTCAACCACTTTCAACGCCGCCGGATTGTAATTTTCATACATTTCCGAAAAGCGTTCATATAAAGCGGAAGACATTTTTTCCGGAGGAATCGCCAGCCATTCGTCTTTAAACCCTTCCGGAATCGCAAACCACTGACGGGCTTCTTCATTGCCGTCAATCGCTTCAAAGGCGTCGGGGACGTAAAAGACCGTATCCGGCATCACTTCCCGCAAAGCTTCGACGAACCAAGCGTTTGTTTCGCCCGTTCCGCCCATACCGTGCAGGTAAACCGCCAGTTTTTTCGGCTTTTTTCCGGAAAGGGGAAAGCGTACCGCTCCCGTTTGGAGCGGTTTTTTAAAATCGGTCGTCATTACGCTCTCAGCTCCGCTCCGGTGTTTGCGGCGACCGCACCGATGACACGGCGGCAGACGCTTTCGATTTCTTCATCGGTCAGCGTTTTTTCCGTCGGCTGGATCGTGATCTGGATCGCGATAGATTTTTTGTCGCCCAGATTTTCCCCTTCGTACAAGTCGAAAACGGAAACGTCCGAAATCAAAGCCTTGTCCGTATTCTTCGCGGCGATGACGATCTTTTCGGCGTCAACACTGCGCGGCGCAAGGAACGCGAGATCGCGCACGATCGGCGTAAAAGCGGACAGCTTCAACGCTTTGACGCCTTTGCCCGCTTTTTTCTTCGCCGGAGGAAGATTGTCCAGAAACACTTCGCACGCGCAAACGGTCGTTTTCACGTCCATCGCTTTCAAAACTTTCGGATGCAGTTCGCCGAAATAGGCCAGAACCGTCTTGCCGATCTTGATCGCGCCGGAACGTCCGGGGTGGTACCACGCCGGAGCTTCGCGGGTGATCTGCACGTTTTGCGGGGCTTCCGCCGCGTCCAGAGCCGCCAGAGCATCCGCTTTCGCGTCAAACACGTCAACGGCGCGGGGCTTTTCCGCCCAGTGGCGTTGAGCCGTCTGACCGAAACGCAACATTGCGGCGACAGCTTCCTGTTCTTTGGGTCTGAAGCCGAAAAATTGAGGCCCGACTTCAAACAGGCAACCGTCCGGTATTCCCTTGACGATGTTGGAACGCGCCGCTGACACCAGATTCGGAATCAGGCTCGGGCGCATTTCGTTCAGATCCTGACTGATCGGGTTGGCGATCAGAACGGGATCGGCTTTGCGGAACAGTTTCGCGTAAACGGAAGACATAAACGACCAGGTGATCGTCTGGTATCCGCCGCGGTTCGCCAAAGCGCGCCGTACGGAAACTTCGCGTTTCTGTTTCGGCTGCAAGATGCCGTGAACGCCGTTCGGCCGCGGCAAAGTCGTTGCCGGCAGTTTGTCGTAACCGTGGATGCGCAGGACTTCTTCAACCAAGTCATGCGCGCCGGAAATGTCGGAACGCCACGTCGGACGCTCAACTATGAACTTGTCGCCGTCGGTTTTGACGACACAGCCCAGCTTTTCCAGAATGTCTTTGCATTCCGTTGCCGGAACGTCCAGTCCGCACAGCTGTTCGACCCGTTTCGGATCAAAAGTGATCGGCGCGGGCTTTTCCGGTTCTTTGCCCGTAACGATGATTTCGGAACATTCGCCGCCGCACAGGTCGAGAATCATTTTGGCCGCCATATTCGAACCGTATTTTTCAATCGTGGCCGCCGGATCGACGCCGCGTTCGAAACGCTGACGGGAATCGGAGGTCAGAATCAGCTTCTGTCCCGTTTTGGCGATGCTTTCCGGCGTGAAATAAGCGGATTCCAACAGAACGCGAGTCGTGTCGTCCTGACAGCCTGACACTTCGCCGCCCATAATGCCGGCGATGGATTCGACGCCGTTTTCATCGGCGATGACGACCATTCCTTCTGACAGCTCGTATTCCCGACCGTCCAAAGCCAACAGCTTTTCGCCGTCTTTGGCCGAACGGACGGATATTTTTCCTTTCACCTTGTCGGCGTCAAAGACGTGCAAAGGACGACCGAAAGAAATGTTGAAATAGTTTGTCACATCAACCAGAGCGGAAATCGGGCGCAAACCGATTGCTGTCAGGCGATTTTGCATCCATTTCGGGGACGGGCGGTTTTTGACGTTTCTGATTTCGCGCAAAGTGAAATAGGGCGCGCCGATGTCCAGTGCCGTGTTTTCCAGAACGATTTCGGATTTAAATGTCGGCTTAACAAGCGTTTCCTTTTCGTCATACAACGTTTTCAACGTGCCCAGTCCGGCCGCCGCCAGATCGCGGGCGATGCCGTAAACGCTCATACAGTCGCCGCGGTTCGGCGTGATCGAAACGTCAAATACGGGGTCGGAGGGATAAACCGTTGTAATTGAAGCGCCTACAACGGCGTCCTCCGGACATTCGATGATGCCCGTGTGGTCTTGTCCGACGCCCAGTTCGTCTTCTGCGCACATCATGCCGCAACTTTCTTCGCCGCGGACGACGCCTTTTTTCAGCTTTTCCCCGAAAGCCGGAATGAAGTCCCCCGGACGCGCCAAAATGCCTTTCATGCCGGCATGAACGTTCGGCGCACCGCAGACGACCTGCAAAATTTCTTTGCCGGTGTTGACTTTTAAAATGTGCAGGTGATCCGAATTGGGATGATCTTTGCATTCATCAACCTGCGCGACAATCAGATTTTGGACGGCCGCCAGAGGGTCGATGATTTCTTCGATTTCCAAACCGATCGACGTCAATTTGTCGGCGATTTCCTGAACGCCCGCATCCGTTTCCAAATAATTTTTCAACCAGGAAAGTGTGAATTTCATCGTTTGTTGCCTCCCGTCATGCTCAATCCCGCTCCCGTCGAAGGAATGTCCAGCGGAACGAAGCCGTAATGTTTAATCCAGCGCAAATCGGATTCGAAGAACGTCCGCAAATCGGGAATCGCGTATTTCAGCATCGCCAAGCGATCCAGTCCGATACCGAACGCGAATCCCTGATATTCGTTGGGGTCAATGTTGCATGCTTTCAATACGTTCGGGTGAACCATACCGCAGCCCAGAATTTCCAACCAGTCGCTGCCGGCGCCGATTTTCAATTCCCCGTTGGCGCGGGAACAACCGATATCCATTTCTGCACTCGGTTCCGTGAACGGGAAGAAAGACGGACGGAAGCGCACGGGCACGTCGTCCAGTTCGAAAAACGTTTTGACAAATTCGATCAGACAGCCTTTCA
>CALDOX010000034.1:0-72558 GCA_937912005.1 uncultured Alphaproteobacteria bacterium | reverse complement strand
CGCTTAATTATGAATAACGTATGATAATTTTTCTTGCACCACAAGGAAATCATTGCTATTATAATAATATAAAGTAATGGAGCAAGAAAATGACAGACTTAATTGAAATCTTATCCAAATTATCAGAACAAGAAAAAGAAGAACTCAAACAACTTCTTTTAAATGACGGTATGGATGGAAATACTGACAATGTTATTTTCTGTCCGAAATGCAAATCATTTCACGTTGTTAAAAACGGCAAAGTATCCGGCAATCAGAGATTTATTTGCAAAGAATGTGGTTGTCATTTCACCGAATACAAAAACACGATTTTTAACAAAACAAAGAAAGATATGTCTTTGTGGAAATCTTATATCAAAGAAATGTTTGAAGGAAAATCTTTGAAGCAAATTGCCGAAGATTTACATATCTGCATTCAGACAAGTTTTCGTTGGAGACACAAAATAATGAAGGTCATTGAAGACAAGTGCAATAATGATGTTCTTAATGGCATTGTTGAAGCGGACGAAACCCTTGTTCTTCTTTCTCACAAAGGAAAACATATTGACGGAGTTAAACCCAGAAAACGTGGTGGTAAAGCTAATTTCAGAGGAATATCTCACGAACAACAGGGTGTTCTTGTTGCCGTTGACAGAAACAAAAACATTGTTTCAAAAGTATATGGAACTGGTAAAATTTCAGGTCAGAATGTTAAATCCATTTTGAACAACAGAATTGAAAGCAAGTCGGTTCTGGTTACTGACGGATGTTCTGCTTACAACGACTTTGCTTTTGAAAACGAGTTGGAATTGATCAAGTTGGTCAAAGAACACAAACGGGGAATTTACCATATCAATAATGTGAACAATTATCATTCTCTATTGAAAGAATTTTTGAGAAGATTTAAAGGGGTATCGTCCAGATATTTGAATGAATATCTGTCTTGGTTCAAATTCATCCGTCAGAAGAACGATACAGGTTATCTTTACAAAGATGTTTTGCTTGGGTAATTATATAACTTACTAAATTAAATCTGAATATGGGAGATTTTTAATATATTGTTCCATAAATTCCAAATCAGGTTTATAAGATATTCCCCCTGTTTCTGATCTTGTTTCTTTTGCTGGTAATTTTATAGTCGTATTTTTAATTTCTTCTTGATACAAATTCCGACCATATGGATATTTATAATGCTCACATTTTAATAATGTAACAATAAACAATGCAGTATATTTGTTCATTTTAAAATTTGGAATTAGAACATTTACTCTACCGTGAGATACAGAATAAAACTTATCATCTTGGAAAAATACATTACAAAACATATCGGCAGTTATAGAATTTTCTGGAAAAATACAAGCTTTTCCATCACCTGCTTCATCAATATATTTTACAATTCCAGAATTATTTTTTGATGCACTTACTAATGCTATAGAACCATTCAAACAATCCTTTTCTTTTAAATCCCCTTTAATAGACGGCACTTTAAAAAGGGATTCTTTTGGATTTTCTTTGTCATAAATTTTAAAGAATTTCCAACCAGTAATATCAAGTTTGTTTTTATTTTCTGATTTGAGTTTGAATTTATCAACACCATAATAGGATGATAACATCATTAATAATTCAAATTCATTCGGTTCTTCATTTTCATCTTGAAGATTTAACAAATTCATATCTCGTTTTGCTTTAAAAATAGCATATTCTGAAATTGTTTTTACAAAATCATTTTCGCATAGCGAAGCATAATCTGTTTCACTAAACGCATATATTGTCCATTCAGAACCTTTTTTTATTTTCGTTTTTACAAATTTTACATTGTCTGGAGTTCCGTTTTTTAGAGTGTTTAATAAATTTTGTTCAATCCCTTCCCATTTTTTATGATAATCAACACGTCCTTGATTTTTGTTTAAAATGAAACCGTCATCTTGCAAATTATAAAATAAAACTTCATCATTATTATAATCAAAAGGTCTGTTCGTTTCAAATATAGATATAGCTGTATGAACTCCTGCATTAGGTAAAAATAAATCACCGGGCATATTTATAACAGCTTTTAATGTGTGTTCTTTTAGTATTTCGTTTCGTATATCTGCGTCTTTGTTATAAACAGATAACGGAGCAATCATTATTCCATATCGTGAGCAATTTTTTAGCATTTTACATAAAAATGTTATTTCTTTTGGTGTTGTATTTTGTTGGTTTTCTTTTCCACCATATGGAGGATTAATAAATCCGATTGTCGGCTGAAATTCTTTAAGAATCTTATCTGCTTCATCTGATTTTATGGAATCACAACAATGAATTGACGATTTACCATCACCACGAAACATCATATTTGATATTGCGCAAATATACATTGTAGGATTGATTTCAAACCCTAAAAGTTGTTTAGTCTTTACAACATCAATCATATCTGATTTTCGGCTTATCTCACTTTGATTGATTTTATCAATAATAGCATTCATCCCTGCGATCAAAAAAGCACCGGTTCCACAGCACAAATCAACAATTCTATCATTGTATTTTAAATCAATAAGTTTAGTGAATAACGCAGTTATATGTTTTGGTGTAAGAACAATTCCTTTCTTTACATTCGTTATTCCTGCATATTTTAAAAATTCTTCATAAAATTTTCCTATAATATCATAGTTTGATTTTATAAAAATCTGATTATTAAATAACGGGATAATATCATCTTCCAATTTTTTTAATATTTGCTTTAAAATATCAGTAGTATTTAAAGACGGGTCAGTTTCTATAAACGACAATTCTTTTTCAAAAATTTTAATCTTTTCTTCCGGTATCTCTTCTTGTTTAAGGATATCTTTTGAAACGAACAAAATATTATTAACCAGTGTTTTTGCATCTAATGTATTATAATATTCATTAAAAGTATTTGTAATTCCTTTTTTCTTATGTAAACAAATCATTAATGCTGATAATAGAATTGGTCTTTTTTGTGAATCAACATTTCTTAATAAATTATTCACATCTTTTGTTGTTTGTGAAATTTTCTTTATCAATTCATCTATATTTGCATCATCAAACAACTGTAAAAATTCGTCTTCTGAAACAAAATTTGTTATTGATGAAACATCTTGTATTCTTTGTTCTTTGATGTTTAATAAAAAACAAGAAAATTTATGCTGATAATCTTGTAGTATATTTCCGCTTGCAGCTATGCCAATTATTTTATAATTATAAAATTTATCTATTAAATCTTTGTGTGTTTTTTTTAATTCACTATTTAAGAACCTTGACAAATACCATTTTATTCCGCTTATTCCACCTTTACTTATTTCTGGAATATCATGTTCTTTCATTGTTGGTTTTTCTTCAACCAAAATTAATAATTTTGCATTTTCGTTAAAATATATTCTATCTGGATAACCGTTTTTTCCAGTAAGATGTTTTGATGCAGTTGATAAGACTTTTTCAACATCAGGGCAAAAATTCTTTTTTGCTGGCGACCAATCACCAACAATGTATCCTAAAGTTTGTAATTTTTTATCTACACTTGGTGTTACATTAATATCTGTGTTTGGCATATCAAGACTCTTTAATTGCACAATTGGTAAATAGCTATAGATAATCATACAGATATACAGATATAAAATCAATATCTGTGATGATTGCAACCTAACGATATTTATTCTAAAAATTCCATCATTTTTGCGTTTGTAAAGCCGTTTCCCTGCTACCTTTCCTTATCATACGTTATTCATAATTGAGCGTATCGAAAAACGACCGAAAAGTTTTATCAGCCGGTGGCGCGGGCTTTGTTGATGCAGTACGAGCGTTCCGAGAAAAACGGCAAAAGTTGTCCGTATATAACGGCTGATATCAAAAAACTTTTTTATAAGTATATGAAATTATTATGGAAAGAACAGAAAAGACAAAATGATTTGATTGACGGCATTGAAAATTACGAATATCAAGACAATCAAGTGTATATGATGCATCCACCAAAGGTGGAATATACGTTTGCTCAAGTAAATTTTTCTTTTATGACTGTTCAAGCCAGAAGTGATTCGGCTGCGGGACGAATTATTATTGAAATAATTCTTTCGAAAAAAGATTATTTCAGAAAAGAAAAAGCATTAAAAAAGTATTGCAAAGAAATTGAAGCTAAATTAGCCGAACTCTTTAAAATTCGCCGAAACGAGAATAAAACGCCGGAAGAGTTTATGGAAGAAGCGATTGAAATTTCAAAAAAAATGATGGGAGAGAAATTACGTCATCTCACTAAAAGAGTAAAAATAGATTTGCCCGCGGCAAGCGGAAGCAAGATAGATACAAATGAAAATTCAGATGCGGGAAAAGCCGGTGTAATCAAAAACGAAAAAAGAAGTTCTTCCGGAAAATTACCGACGACAAACGAAAACAAGACATATACAAATAAAAAATACGGCGCGGAAAAAAACAATGTGATAAAAGACGATTCTTCCAAAAAGAAGGAGAGATTTATTCTTCCTGACGAATTTATGAAAGAGCGCATAAAAATGAAGAAGATTTTCGAATCAAAAAGGGAAGACACTTCATTTTCTTCAAATTCTGAATCGGTTCCGAACGAAAAATCTTCATTGCCGCAGGAAAAAACGACAGAACAGGTCATAGATATAGTTGCGAATGACGGTTTGACGGCAATAATTCCTTTCGTGAACATAAAACGCAGCCCGTCAGAAAAAGAACAGCCGCTTTCAGCTCTTTCGCATCAGAGAAAAGAAAATGTTTCGGCCGTTCAGACTCAGAAAAAAACGGAACGGACTGCTCCTTATTTGCCGGAACGACAGACGGTTGAAAATCGGAGTAATAAGGAAATTTCTCCGCAAATTCCGAAAATAAGCAAAAGCGATCTTTCGCTTATTAATTCAATCAAGGATTTGTTTATGGCGATAGCGGACGAGTTCAAGCTGAAAGAAAGATTTGAAAAATGGTGGCAGAATTTGCAGAACAGATCATTGAATGTGACGACAAAAACACAAGGAGATTCGACATTCGGTGGAAATACGGAAAAGACAGCAAAATGAAATAGCTTTTTGACAAACTTTTGTTATAATACGTTAAAATTTTTACGGATAAAAGGCAGGTATTGATGGCGTTGGCCTCTTATGCAACAAGGGCGGAACAAACACGGGGAAGACTCTATCCCGAACAGGAAGCGCCGTACCGGACATGTTTTCAGCGTGACAGAGACAGAATTATTCATTCCGAAGCATTCCGCCGTTTGGAATCAAAAACGCAGGTGTTTGTTTATCACGAAGGAACCAGTCTGCGTACGCGTCTGACCCATTCTTTGGAAGTGTCTCAGATTACAAGATCTCTGTGCCGTATTCTGAACCTGAACAAGGATTTGGGAGAGGCTTTGGCATTGGCGCATGATTTGGGGCATACGCCGTTCGGTCATGCCGGAGAAATGGCGTTGAACGAATGTATGCAGGACTTCGGTGGGTTTGACCATAATGCCCATTCTTTAAAAATCGTGACGAAACTGGAACAAAAATATCCTCGTTTCGACGGAATTAACTTGTCTTGGGAAACCTTGGAGGGCTTGGTTAAACATAACGGGCCTTTAATCGGTCCAGGGTGCGTTTCGCTGCCGTTGGAAATCGCAGAGTACAATGCCGTGCAGGACTTGGAATTGGACGGATATCCGGGGCCCGAAGCACAGGTTGCTTCGTTGGCCGATGATATCGCTTATTCCAATCACGATACGGATGACGGCCTGAAAACGGGGCTGATCACGGTTGATGAAATTTCTTCCGTTGACTTTTTTAAACGGCACTATGATCAGGTTAAAAAGGAATATCCGAGCGTTGAACATTCCCGTATCGTTGCGGAAACCGTTCGGCGAATGATAAATGATATGATTTTGGATGTGGCAGAGGCTTCCCGCAAAAGCCTTGAATTGTTAAATCCGAAAAGTGTTGAGGATATCCGTTCCTGCGGTCATCCGGTGATTTCTTTTTCGGAAAATATGAAAAAACAACTGGCAGAGCTGAAAGGCTTTTTATTCCCGAATATGTATCGCCATTACAAAATCAACCGAATGACCAGCAAAGGAAAGAGAATCGTCAAAGATTTATTTTCTTTATTGTTCGCGGAAAATAATATTTTGCCGCCGCAATGGCAGCTGAAAGTGCGACAATGCTCCGATTCTAAACAAAAGGCCAGGCTGATTGCCGATTTTGTTGCCGGATTAACGGATGCTTCCGCAATAGAGCTACATACGCGGCTTTTTGATCCACAAGTGAGATTGTAACGATGAATATTTTTACGTATATCAGAAACAGCATTCTTGAAACACTGGATGATTTAGTCGGGCAGGGCAAATTGCCGTCCGGATTGAACGCGGATCGTATGGTGGCCGAACCGCCTCGGGACGCAGCCCATGGGGATGCCGCAACAAATGCCGCCTTGGTAATGGCGGGACAAGCCGGAATGAAACCGCGTCAATTTGCCGAAATTTTGGCGGAAGGGTTAAAAACTCTTCCCATTGTGGAAAGCGTTGAAATCGCAGGCCCGGGCTTTGTTAATCTGCGCTTATCCAAGACATTTTGGGATTCTTGTCTGCGTGAAATTTTAGAACAGGGACCGCGTTTCGGATCTTCCGATATGGGCAAAGGAAAGAAAAAGAATGTCGAATTTGTTTCCGCCAATCCGACCGGTCCGATGCATATCGGGCATAGCCGAGGAGCCGTTTTTGGCGATGCTTTGGCTTCTTTGCTGAAAAAGGCGGGGTACGACGTCACGCGCGAGTATTATATCAATGATGCCGGCGCTCAAGTGGACGTGTTGGCGCGTTCGGCTTATTTGCGCTATGAGGAAGCGTTGGGAAAAGAAATCGGCGCCATTCCCGAAGGGCTTTATCCCGGCGAATATCTGATTCCCGTCGGAAAAGAACTGGCGGAAAAAGACGGCAGCAAATGGCTGGATAAGCCGGAAAGCGAATGGCTGGCTTACTTCAGAGCATTTGCGATCAATAAAATGATGGATATGATCCGGGACGATCTGGCGGCTTTGGGCATTAAATTTGATGTGTTTTCTTCCGAACGCGCTTTGGTGGAAGCCGGAAAAATCGACGAAGTGATCGATTTTCTGCGCGGTAAAGGATTGATCTATGAAGGCGTTTTGGAACCGCCTAAAGGGAAATTGCCCGATGATTGGGAACCGCGTCCGCAAACACTGTTCAAAGCGACGGAATTCGGCGACGACGTTGACCGCGCTTTGAAAAAATCAAACGGTTTTCAAACGTATTTTGCTTCGGATATGGCATACCATCTGGATAAATACCGCCGCGGTTTTGATGATATGATCAATGTCTGGGGAGCAGACCATGCAGGTTATGTCAAACGTTTGCAGGCTGCCGTTAAAGCTTTAACGGATGGAAAGGCAAAATTGGACGTCAGGCTGTGTCAAATGGTAAACCTGATGTGTGACGGCGAACCGATGAAAATGTCCAAACGCGCCGGACGCTTTGTGACTCTGCGCGATATGGTGGACGCGGTCGGCAAAGATGTGATGCGCTTTATTATGCTGACCAGAAAAAATGACGCACACTTGGATTTTGATGTGGAAAAAGTCAAGGAACAATCCAAGGATAATCCCGTCTTTTACGTTAATTACGCTTATGCCCGCGCTTGTTCGGTCCGTCGTAAGGCTGCGGAAATGTTCCCGCAGAAAAATTTAAGCCTGACGGCTTTGTCTGAAGCGAATTTGGCATTGTTGACGGACGAAACGGAAATTGCTTTGGTTCGTCTGCTGGCTGATTTTCCTCGTCAAATCGAAATCGCCGCAGCCGCGCACGAACCGCATCGGATTGCATACTATTTAAACGATGTGGCCGCCGCATTTCATGGTCTGTGGAACAAAGGACGGGATAATACGGAACTGCGCTTTTTAGAACAGGATAAACCGGAATTGTCTATGGCGCGTCTGGCGCTGGTGGAGGCTGTCGCCGCAGTCATTCAGTCGGGATTGGATGTTTTCGGTGTCATTCCCGCGGAGGAGATGTAATTTATGCACGATCAGGATTTAGATACCTCACAGGATGATATTCTGGCTTCTTTTCGCGAGGAAAGATTGGAACAGCGCAGAAAGAAACCTGCTATTCTGATCGGTGTTTCTATCGGAATTGTATTGGCTGTCGGGATCGGATGGCTGACGTTTGGCCGCTACGTTTCTGTTTATTATGGTGCGGACAGCAATGATCTGCCCGTTATTCGCGCGGATTCTGCCGCCGATGGTATGAAACCCGAAACGCCGGGAGGAATGGAAGTTCCCAATCGTGATAAACTGGTGTATGAACGGCTGCGCCAAAGCAATACGGAACTGCCGGTGGAAAGGCTGCTTCCGTCAGCTGAAAAGCCTAAAGAACCGCTTATGGCAAAAAAGGAAAATATCACTTCTCCGAAAGAGTCGGAAGATCAGATCGCCGCTTTGACCGCAGAGATTATACAGGAAGAACAAAAACAGTCTTCCGCATTGATTTATGAGGAAGACGGCGCGCCGGTTGAGGTGATGTTTAAAGAAACGGCACGGGCATCCGAGCCGGTAAAAACGGAAAAACAAAATGATTCTCAAGCGGGAGTTTCCGAAAAATCGAAGGATAAGCCGGCAGAACAGAAAGTTTTCTACTCGATTCAGTTGGTTTCGACGCGTTCGGAAAGCGCGGCCGAAAGCGAATGGAAACGTTTGTCTAAAAAGTTTAATGAAATTATTGCTGATCAATCGCATTTCATTTCAAAGACTGTTGTTTCAAGTGGCACTTTTTATCGTTTGCGCGCCGGTCGGTTTGAAAAACGGGAAGAAGCCGCGGCTTTGTGTGATCAATTAAAAAACAAAAAACAGGAGTGTTTCGTTGTTAAATGAATATCCTTCAGCCGTTGTATTCGGTTGTGCCGGTTTAGCTCTGACCGATGAAGAAAAAGAGTTTTTTAAACGCGTTAATCCTTTGGGATTTATATTGTTTTCGCGCAATATTGCAACGCCGGAACAATTAAAAACGCTGATTCAGTCTTTGCGTGAAACGGTAGATCGGGCGGATGCCCCTGTTTTAATAGATCAGGAAGGCGGCCGCGTTTCCAGATTAAAACCGTCGTATTGGTCGAAGTATCCGCCGGCCAGAACTTTCGGAGATAAATATCAGGCAAACCGGGAAGAAGGTATTCGCGCGGCTTACGAAACGGCCCGATTGATCGGCCGCGATCTGCGGGAACTTGGAATTAACGTTGACTGCGCGCCGGTGCTGGATGTTCCTGTCGAAGGTTCAGTCGATACGATTTTGGGCGACCGGACGTTTTCATTGGATCCGCAGCTGAACGGACCGTTGGGAAAAATCGTATGCGACGGTTTGCTGGCGGAAGGCGTTCTTCCTGTTGTTAAACATATTCCCGGACATGGACGCGCCGTTGTTGACAGTCATTTTGAACTGCCGGAAGTTTCAACTGATTTGGAAACGCTGAAACAAACGGATTTCGTTCCGTTCAAGCATTTGGCGGACGCTCCTTGGGGAATGACGGCGCATGTGATGTATACGGCGATTGACGCGCATAAACCGGCTTCTTTGTCCAATAAAGTGATACAGGATATTATTCGCGAAGAAATCGGTTTTAAAGGCTTTCTGATTTGTGATGATTTGTCGATGAAAGCGTTGTCCGGCGCTCTGTCCGATTTGGCTGCGGAGGCTTTATCGGCCGGCTGTGACGCGGTTTTGCATTGCAACGGAAATATGGATGAAATGGAATTGGTCGCTTCTGCCGTTGAACCGTTGTCGGCCCGTTCGATGGAACGCTTTATTCGTGGTCAGGAAATGCTTAAAACGGCTGTCGAGCACTCTGTCGCGTTTGATTACGAAGCCGCAAAGGCGAGCTTGTCGGAAACGGCGTAATTAATGAATATGCCGGAAACCGTTTTATCCGCAGGCGAGTGGGCAATTCCGGTTGTATTGGCCGTTGTATTGCATGAAGTCGCGCATGGGTATGCCGCTTTTTGTTTTGGCGATACCACGGCGAAGGATATGAAGCGGCTGTCTTTAAATCCGTTAAGGCATATAGATCCGGTCGGAACGGTTTTGTTTCCTTTATTGTTAATCCTGACCGGGGCGCCGTTTGTTTTCGGGTGGGCAAAGCCAGTTCCCGTGAATTTTTCACGCTTGAAAAATCCGAAAAAAGATATGGTTTGGGTAGCCCTGGCCGGTCCGGCAATGAACTTGTTTCAAGCGTTGTGCGCTTTTTTTGTATTGAGTGTATGCAAAAACATTTTGCATACGGATTTGCCGGCGGAAGTGCAACGATTTTTGTTGAATATCGCTGTGTTGAATTTATCTGTAATGGTATTTAATTTGATCCCGATTTTGCCGATGGACGGCGGACGAATTGTGACGGGATTGCTGCCTTTGCCGTGGGCCGTCAGGTTTGCCAAAACGGAAAGAAACGGTTTCGGGATTATAGCTTTTTTATTGATTTTACTGCCTGTTCTGGGCAATTATATAGGGCGGGATCTTGACGTTATTTCCCGTTTTTTAGCGTTTAGCGTTCAAAAACTTGTTTTGTTTTTGGTTGGTTTTTTCGGCTTGGGGGAAGGGGACAGCATTATGGGAATAGGTTTTTTTCAGCTTTTGGTTATTTTGTTAATCGTTTTGGTCTTGTTCGGACGCGGCAAGCTGCCCGGTTTGGCTGAAGATCTGGGCAAAAGTGTCAGTGCGTTTAAAAAAGGCTTGAATGAGGAAAAAGAAGAAAAAAACGAAAGCAAAACCGAAAATACAGCATCAAACAACGATCAAGTCGGGAAAGAATAGCCTGTGTTCGGGATCAGTTCGGCCGAGTTCGCCATTATCCTTGTTATTGCTTTGCTGATTGTCGGTCCAAAGCAGATGCCGCAGGTTTTGCGTACGGCCGGACGGGCATACAGAAAATTAAACCAATTTATCAGAAAATCATCGCAACTTATTGATGATATTATGTATGATTCCGATAAGATAGCGGAAAAAGCGGAGCGGGCACTTTTAACCGAACAAGAAAAAAAGGCATATTCTCCGGAGGATAAAAAAGCCGATGACAGATGAATTTTTTCCTCCGGATTTGATTGATGATAAAAATAAAAACGAAGAAGGTCTGATGACGTGGGCGGGACATTTAACGGAATTGCGCAGCCGTATTTTGAAGGTCTTGTTCTTTTGGGGGGTGATTTTTATCGCTCTTTATCCTTTTTCCGGAAAAATTTTAGAAATTTTAATGATGCCTCTGGCACAGGCTATGCAGAAGACGGGCGGTTCTCAACGCGTTATTTTTACCGGATTGGCCGAAGGATTCGTTACACATCTGAAACTGTCCGCATTCGGTGCGGCAATTTTGGGCTTTCCGTTTTTGGCTTTTCAGGTTTGGAAGTTCGTTTCGCCCGGATTATATCAAAACGAACGACGCTTTATCCGGCCGATTTTTATTGCTTCGCCGATCCTGTTCGCTTTAGGAGCGTTTTTTGTCTTTTTCGCATTAATGCCGGTTGCTTTTCGTTTTTTACTGTCTTTTCAGCAGTTGGCCGCTTCCGAAAATATCCTGCCCGTTGTTTTGGAGGCGCGGTTGAGCGAATATTTGTCCTTTTTGATGACATTAATTTTGGCGTTCGGCGTTAGTTTTCAGCTGCCGGTCGTGTTGGTTGTGCTGGGACGATTAGGGATTATTTCTTCTCAAAATTTAAAAGATTTTCGCCGTTATGCCGTTGTTTTCATTTTTATTGCGGCTGCTGTTCTGACGCCGCCCGATGTTGTCAGTCAGCTTGCTTTGGCTTTCCCGCTTCTGTTTTTGTATGAAAGTTCCGTTTGGTGTATTCAATCCCTTGAAAAGGGAGCGGATCAGGACTATAAGTAGATAAATTTTTTATTGTTGTGGAGTCACTATGTACGACATTAAGTGGATTCGGGAAAATCCCGAACTTTTTGATAAAGGGTTGGAACGCCGCGGATTAGAGCCGCGTTCCGCCGAAGTTTTGGAATTGGATAAAAAATATCGTGCGGCCCAGACGGATTTACAGGAAATGCAGTCCCGTCGCAACGATTTGTCCCGTCAGGTTGCGGAAGTTAAAAGAAACGGCGGCGACGCGGATGTTCTGATGCATGAGGTCGGCGCATTAAAACGCAGTATGGCCGATGCCGAAGAAGATGTGCGCGCGTTATGCGAAAAAATAGATGCCGTTTTGGAAACGTTGCCAAATCGTCCTGCTGACGATATTCCTGATGGTTTGGATGAAACAACCAATCGGGAGATTCGTCGTTGGGGCGAACCGCGTTCCTTTGACTTTAAACCCTTGGAGCATGATGAAATCGGCGCCAAACTGGGAATGATGGATTTTGATCAGGCGGGAAAAGTTTCCGGCGCCCGTTTTGTGTATTTGATGGGCGATTTGGCGCGTTTGGAACGGGCTTTGGCACAGTACATGCTGGATCTGCACCGCGAAAAGCACGGCTATACGGAAATGGATGTTCCGCTGATGGTCAACAGCGACGCGATGTATGGGACGGCCCAACTGCCTAAATTCGCGGAAGACCTGTATCACACAACGGATGATTACTGGCTGATTCCGACGGCGGAAGTCAGTTTGACAAACTTTGCGGCGGGCAAGGCTTTGGATGAGGATTCCCTGCCGCTGCGTTTGACGGCGCTGACACCGTGTTTCAGATCGGAAGCCGGGGCCGCCGGCAAAGACACGCGCGGCATGATTCGTCAGCATCAGTTTTATAAAGTTGAAATGGTCAGCATCACAACTCCCGAAAAGTCTTGGGACGAACACGAACATATGACCGGCGCGGCGGAAGACGTTTTAAAAGGATTGAACTTGCCGTACCGTGTGATGTGCCTGTCGGCCGGCGACATGGGCTTTTCTTCGCGCAAAACGCATGATCTGGAAGTCTGGATGCCGGGGCAGAACAAATACCGTGAAATCTCCAGCGTTTCCAACTGTTGGGATTTCCAGGCGCGCCGTATGGATGCTCGCTGCAAGAGTAAATCTCAGAAAGGAACACGCTTTGTCCATACATTGAACGGTTCGGGTGTGGCCGTCGGGCGCGCTTTGATCGCCGTGATGGAAAATTATCAGCAGGCGGACGGTTCTGTGCAGATTCCTGAGGCTTTGCAAAAATATATGGGCGGGCAGACGGTTATTTCCGCCAAGAAATAATTAAAGGCGAGGGGCGGTTTGAAACAGTCCAGAATCCTGATCAGCAACGATGACGGCATTGAAACGGAAGGGGTTCGTGTGCTGGAACAAGCTGCCCTTCGTTTGTCCGATGATGTGTGGGTCGTGGCTCCGGCAACGGAACAAAGCGGCAGGGCTCATTCCTTTACGGCAAAAGGTGATTTGGTTGCCGAAAAAATTGATGACAGACACTTTACGGTTAACGGTACTCCGACAGACTGTATGCTTTACGCCTGTAACGTATTACTGAAAGAGCATAAGCCCGATTTTGTTTTTTCAGGGATTAATCACGGGGCGAATTTGGGATTCGACGTTCTTTATTCCGGTACGACGGGCGTTGCAATCGAAGGGACATTGCAGGGCATTCGATCTTATGCGTTCAGCCTGTATGGCGCTAAAAAAGGCTCCATCCATTGGCCGGACATACCGGATTTGCTGGCACGGGTCGTTGAAAAAACGGCGGAACTTGAATGGCCGGCCCATACTTTTTTGAATGTCAATTTTCCCGAACGTTCGCGCGATGATATCGCCGGTATTCGGATAACACGCCTCAGTTCGCGTAAAATTGGCGACGATATTGAAATTCTTGAACAAAACGGGCAAAAGAAAACGTTTCGTATCGGTTATGCCAGAAACGGTGAAATAGAGCCGGATTCCGATACGAACGCCGTTCAGAACGGTTTTATTTCCGTTACGCCCGTCAGCGTCAATATGACGGAAAATTATTTTTTATCGAAGCTTTCTGGTTTTAAAATATAAAACGGAAATTATCTTTCGTTTCATCAGTTATGGCAGATTTAGTTTGTTTGTAAAATGTAAACAGACGTTCAAGCGCTTGAATGCATAAAAGATCGGCGCCTTGACACTTAACGATTTGTATATTAATGATATTATACAAAAGTATTAGGAACAAAGCACTCTGAAACAAAGGCTGTATCAGAATTTATGTAAGCCTCTTTTCTTTGTTTTGTCAGCTTTTATTTTTCATAGTTTGCTTTGCCGAACAAGGGATCGTTTCTTTCAGAGAAAAAATATGCAGATTTTTGGGTTGTTGTTAGGATGTGTTTTTTTTGGTTGGCAGGCTAAAGATCATAGCAATTGGCGGCCGGTATTATTGTTATTTGTAGCAGGATGCTTTTTAGCCGCATGCCAGGAATTAGATGATGTTTTGACTTCTGTTTTCCCGTTTATATATTGGAAATTCGGTTTTGTTTTTTCTATTGCAGCGCTTCTTTATGCGCGGATTCTATGCGAAAAAGCTTGGTATATAGAAGTTCCTTTTTCGGATTTTTTAAATTTTTATACTATCTGTACGGTGATTTTCGTTCTTCTTTTGGTTTTGGAGGAAATAACAGAACCGGAATGGATCGCAGTTGTTTATAAAGACGACTTAGATATCGAAATCTTAGAAGAGGAATTTATGGAGGCACTTTGTTTTATGCCGATATTTCTTTTGTCTTTGGGAATCCATTTTAACAAGTCGGATATATTGGACAAGTTTTATGCAAAATACGGTGACGACGTTGAATTGGAAATATTATCCCGAAAAGAGGCGAAGATCGTTTATAATGTGAAAACACCAAACTGTGAAAGCATATTGGCCGTTGTTCCAAATATATCTATTGTTCGTTTTTTCAAATATGCGACTGCTCAAGGCATACAGCAGCGCTTATATGAAGATAATATGGAAGTGGCTAAAATCGAAGATTCATATTTTCGTAATGGCAATTATGTCTATGTGCAGGAAAAAATTAAAGGAACAAATATGTTTCCAAAAAATGCGGCAAATATGTATAAAATAGGCGAATTGGTCGGAAAATTACATTCCGTTACTTCCGGTTTGAAATACAAAAGACCTATTATGTTCATAAAACATCCGAATTTCTTTTGTCAGATATTCATCTATTTCAGAGAATATTTAATGAAAAAAACTGTTTTTTCTATCCGCTATTTTCGTCTCCGAAAATTTCCTAAAGGCGTTTGCCACAGAGATATTAACGAAAAAAATGTCATTATGCGGCCGGACGGTTCTTTGGCGCTGATAGATTTTGATGTGCACGAATACCTGCCTTTTGTGGAAGGCCTTGTACGTTTTTATAGAAGAAGCAAAAATAAAGATAACTTTTTGCCGTTTATTCGGGGATATAATACGGTGCGTCCGTTAACGGATCAGGAAAAAGAATATCTTGAGAAAAAGCTGTCAATCAGGTTGCAACTCTGATCCCGTTCATCCTGTGGCTTCTAAAAAAGAGAAGAGCTTTCTTTCCGGTTTGCGGGACGGAATCTATCGTCCGTTTCGCTGTTTGTGATACGAAAGAGCGGTTTTTATCGGTTTCGTTGTATATGGGCTGTTTTGTCCCTTTGTCGGATTTCGAAGGACGCGTCCCTTATAATCCACGATATAAAACTTTTGATAAGAAGTATCTTGTTTGAAAACAGGATTGTTATTTAAAAAGACGGCATGCTTTTTAGATAATTTTTCCAAACTGTTGTATGTGCTTTTCATTACATAATTGCGCGCGCTGTCCTGTAAGAAAAGAGTATCGGCCTCATTCATATAGTGTTTGCCGTCCAAATGACAAATACGGTGAATAATTTCCGCTTTGCTGATGTCTTTTTGAAAGATTCCCGGGGTGTTGCTTTTTTGAGCGGCTTTATAAAAGGTTTCTAAAGCATTGACATATCTGTTTTCGTATGTTTTGACGTAACTGCGATTGTTGTAATATGCCAACATAGTGTGTTTTGCGATAGAATCTCTCTGCTCTCCATACTTTTCACAAAAACGTTCGTATGATTTGACCAGCATCGAATGTTCCCGCGCGAATTCTTTATAAACGGAAGCGTCTCCCAAATCTTTCAGCTCAGCTGCTGCGAACAGCTGATTTTTCATGGCGTCGGCTTCCATTGCTTTATTCAGGTTAATATACGATTCCATGTTCAGCTGCGGCCCCAGTCGGCAACCGTTTGCAGCTTGTAAAGCGTGTGTCCCCTCATGTACCAGAATGGATGCGATCAAATCGTTAGAGCAGGCAGGATTGATCAAAATTTTTTTTGAAGCGGGAAAGTAAGCTCCGCCAAGGTCGGAAGCAATTTCCGATGACATTTCGACGGGAATATTTTTTTGCGTTAATTTTGTTAAAACAGAACGCCCCGTTTGCGTTTTCATCATACGTTCCGCAGCGTTTTTAAGGCGAAAATCGGAAAACTTTGCGGTGACCGAATCGGTTTGTATGCGTAAAGAGTCTTGGTTTTGAACTATTTCGGTCTTATCTGAAACTTTATCTTTGAACGGGACCGTTTTTGCGGCAACTGTATTGATCGGAGAAAATATTGTTGCCCCGGCAATAGTTAAAGTTAAAACTTTTTCCTTTAAATGAGAGGAAGAATACGTTTTTTTTCCTGAAAAGATATCCGAAAGCAATCCCATAATAAATAACCAAAATGTGAATTCAGAATATTTATTCTTTTATATTTTTTACAAGAAGTCAATACTATATAACCATTATTTGTTCATTGCCAGCCAATGCTGCTGTGCGGCTAATAAAGGATAAGATGATCCTCCTTTTTTCAAAGCCTTGACGGTAAGGGAGTAAGCTTCTTCGTATTTTTCTTCGGCAATTGCGACAGAAGCGTTTGAAGCTAGGGTTTCCCAACTTTCCGGAGCGTTTTCCGACAAAGCTTCAGCCAGTTGTTTGGCAATATCCGTCAATCCGGCATGAGCTAAAACGCGAATCATACGATAATGGTTGATCGGACGGCTGAAAAAAAGATCTTGTGAAAAATGAACGGATAATCCGTCAATCAAGCGGACAGCAGCTTCATATTGTTTTTTTTCACACATCATTTCTGCGGTAAGCATATATGTTTCCGCTATCGAAAATTCATCATTTTGAATGTCGGACAAAATCTCGTTTGCCTGGTTTTCCTTTCCAAGCGCCGTTAAACACGCCGCCAGATAAGATCCGACAAGCAGATCTTTTTGCTGAGATTCTTCAAATGTTTTTTTCAGAAAAGGTTCCGCTTCTGTCGGTTTTCCCAACATCAGCAAACATAATCCCGCTTGTGCGGCCGCGATTAAACATGACGGATCAAGTTCCAGGCATTCTTTCAATACGTCAACGGTTTCATCTAATTTGAAATGTCTTTTTAACAAGCGGGCCTGATTAAGCTTTTCGACGAGTGCGTTCTGCATAATTAATCCTCTAACTTTAATCTTAAAAAATCCATAAAAGCTTTTTCTTCGTATGGTGGGGAAAATCGATCCAAAGCATCATCTATCGCTTTGTTGATTTCGCGTTCGGTCGCGTTGTCATACAACATTTTCAGTTTTTTGACCAGTTGTTCGCGCTGTTCGGTTCCGTTCGGCGCAAAAGCATTATCGCTTTGCTGCTGCTTTTGTTTGACGATTTGTTGTGCTTCATCCAGCCAAGACATTTTTAAAACCTCTTCTTACGGAGTTAATTCCATACCGGTATAGTAGCACTCTCTTGTATCAATATCACGCGCTTTAATTTCATTCAGAGCCGCTTCGCGGATATATTGATGTCGCCAGTTTTTTGTGCCCTGACATAAATCTTTTAAAGGCGCCTTTGACGCCCATTCGCGCGCTTCCGTCGGCAAGGCGTACACCTTTTCATAAAAAGGCTTTTCTTCTTGAGAAAGCAAACCGCAGCCAAAGAGGGAGACGGTGCAAACAGTCCATAAAAAAATCTTTTTCATTTGTTTAATCCAAAAGGTTGAACAACGCGTTTTAAAACGCCCTGCATAGCGGAAAGAGCCATGCCGAAGTTCGTTACGGGTACGCCGCGGCGAATACACTCATTCAGTCGCCGCAACGTTTCCAGTCGGGACAGCATGCAGCCGCCGCAGTGGATAACGACTTTGAATTTTTGTAAATCCTCCGGAAAATCTGTTCCGGCAGACCATTCGAAATGAATGTTTTTACCTAAAGTCTTTGTGATTAAATTCGGTATCTTAACACGGGCGATGTCATCATCCTGAACATGATGAGAACATGCTTCGGCAATCAGAACGCTGTCGTTTTCTTTCAGTTCCGTTAGTCGCGCTGCTCCTTCGTAAAGAAGTTTTAAGTCGCCCTTGTAGCGGGCAAACAGTGTGGAAAATGTGGTTAAGGCGATTTCCCGGGGAACGACCGCGTTTACCTGGCGGATCAGCTGAGAATCCGTAATGACCAAAGCCGGCGGTGCTTTTAAATTTTCCAGAATTTTTAAAAAGTCCCGATCGTTTTGAACAACATAAGCGTATGCGTTC
The DNA here is from genome assembly GCA_937912005.1 of uncultured Alphaproteobacteria bacterium. Taxonomy (GTDB): domain Bacteria; phylum Pseudomonadota; class Alphaproteobacteria; order CAAGCB01; family CAG-977; genus UBA11549. The sequence goes on along the minus strand of CALDOX010000034.1, from coordinate 54,117 downwards.
GCATCCAAAATATCTCTGATAACCTGTACCTGAGGTAAGATTAAACGACCTTTCGGCGCGGAAGAATCTATCGGAGCAACACAAACAACCGTTTGCTCCGGTTTAATTAAGTCGCGCACCAGTGCCGGCGCATTCTTTAAATGATCGGGAACGGTATCTTTAATCAGCTGTTTTAAGGCTTCTATGTTTTTTCCGCCGGCAGCGCAAATATGTATTGCGGGGCAGGCGAGCGCCGTATCCGATGAAGGAGAACCCAAATCGCTTTTGTTGAAGACGAGGATAAACGGTACTTTTAAATCATTGAACGTTTTTATTAAGGTGTTTTCATATCTGCCGATGCCGTTTTCGTCCGTTACCAACAGAGCAATATCGACTTTATTGATGATTTTGCGGGTGGCGGCGATGCGCAGTTCCCCGATGTTTCCCGAATCATCAATGCCGGCCGTATCAAAAAAAGTGACAGGCCCCACAGGAATCAATTCATAAATTTTTGAAACGGCGTCCGTAGTGGTTCCGGCCGTGTCGGAAACGATAGAAACCTGTTGGGCGCACAGGGCGTTTAAAAGAGATGATTTTCCGACATTCCGCCGGCCGAAAAGTCCGATATTTAACCGTTCGCCTCTTGGAGCGGTTTCTGCCATTGATGCCTCCTTTGAAAAAGAATCCGGTTTGTCTGTTTTCTTTATACCTTTTTTTAGCTTTTATCTGAAAAACTATTTTTGAATAAAGTGTCTTTTTTGAGAGGCAAGTCGGTTTGATTAAAAAGAAACATATCAGAATAATATGCTTCCCCGCAGCGGTTCTGTTTTTTCTGGCGGCAGGACAGAAGGCCGCAAATTCTGATTCGTTTTTAAATCCGGCGCGCAATTCTTATTCTTTGGATAAAACGATCGATCGGCCGTTTTTGCAAAGCGTTCCCATTCCTCGGGTATGGCAGACCGATTCATCGTCGGACATTTTTCAAAAAGCTTGGTTGAACCTCAATCCGTCGGGAAAATCGGAAGATCGGATGTTCGGGATTCTTTCTTTGCAGTCGGATATTGCGGATTTTCAAAACGATTTTCAGTCGCTTATAATTGAAGATCAAAGATCGGAAAAAAACAATATAGCGGATATGCTGGACGAAATTGTGCCTGTTCTCGATGCCGTTGACGGTTCCGTTGCTCTTGATATTGAAGAGGCGGATCGTGTTTATGATTCGTATCAAAAAAATTTATTGCGGGCCGAACAAAAGGGCTTTTCGGAACAGTTGTCAGGCATGCAAACGTTCTTTGTTGCGTTAAAGGAAATCATTCGTATCGATTTTGAGCTGGAAAAGTTGGATAGGATATTGAAAACAAAAGAATTTCAAGAAAAAAAGATTGTGGAGGAGACGCCGGAAACTTTTTTGTCCGATACAATAATTGATAGAGCCGAAGATTTTTATTTCCATGAAACGGAACATATGGGCGGACTGAAAGAATGCGATGACGCTGTTTGGTCTCTTTTGATTAACGATATGTTGGATTTATCAACCGGCATTAATATGATGGCGAATGATTCGTTTTTGATTGAAAAAACGGATGAAAGTAAGCGTGGTTCAGCCTCTTTGCTTGACAGCGCAAAAAAAACTGATCAAATTCAAGGAAATGATCTTTTAAAAGAAAAACGGATTTTGATGCAGAGACTGCAAAAAATGTTAAAAAGCGATAAAATAAAGGACGTAAAATGAAACAAGAGTTTTTGATCAGGAAAAAAATTTGGAAAAGAACGTCCTTTTTGACAGCTTCGGCGGCGGTTTTGCTGATTGCCGCTTGTTCGGTTAAACCTGAGCCGTTAAGCGATTGGGAACGCGCCGTTCGCGTGGATCAGGATATCCAGGAAATGTTTCAGGATCAGCGTTCCAATAAAATTTTTACGCCGATTTCTTTGTATGACGCTATGGCCCGGGCATTGAAATATAATTTGAATTCCCGTTTGAAAATGATGGAAACAGCTTTGTCCGCCAAACAGTATAATCTTTCTTCTGTCGATATGCTGCCTCAGGTGTCCGCACAGGCCGGTTATTCCGCCCGCAGCAATTATGAAGCCGTTGTTTCAAAGTCAATGCAGAACGGCGTTATGTCCAGGGATGCAAAAGCGTACAGCGATAAATCTCATGGTATTGCCAGTGCGCAAATCAGTTGGAACATCTTGGATTTCGGCGCCAGCTATTATCAGGCAAAACAGGACGCAAATAAAATTTTGATGACAAAAGAGCGGCGCCGTAAACAGGTTCAGTCTTTGCTGCAGGACGTGCGCGCAGCTTATTGGCGGGCTCTGGCCGCGGAACGCTTGGCTCCTGAAATTGACGAATTAATGGAAGAAGCGACCTTCGTTCTGGAAAGCTTGCGGGAGAAGGGAAACGATAAAAACGCGAATGCTTCCGTTCTGTTAAACTATCAAATGGGGTTGATGGAAACAATGCGCGATTTAAGCGAGATGAAAAAAGAATTGCTCTTATCTCGCGAAAATTTGGCGGCGTTGATGAATTTAAAGCCGGGAACGCGTTACAGGCTTGTCGGTTCTGAAAACGGCAACTTTGTTTTGCCGGAAATCCGATCAAATTTAGATCGGCTTGAGTGGTTGGCTCTTATGAACAGACCAGAACTGCGCGAGGAAGACTATAAGCTGCAAAATACTCGTTTGGCGGCTAAAAAAGCGTTGTTGAAATTATTGCCCGGAATAAATCTGTCCGTATCGGCAAACTATGACAGCGACGAGTTTTTATCCAATAATTCATGGATTCAGGCGGCCGCCGAATTAGGATGGAATTTGTTGAATCCCGCCAGAATGCAAAGAACACTGGCATACGGCGAAGTTAAAGAGGCGGTTGCTAATCTGAATCGTCAGGTTTTGGCAATGACGGTGTTGACTCAGACTCATATCGGTTGGGGACGCTATCAGGGAGCTAAAGAAACCTATCAGCTCAGCGTTGAAATAGCCGACGTTGCTGAAAAATTGGCTCAACAGGCTTCCGAAAATACCAAAAAAGATGTTTCGTCCGAAGCGGAAAAGGTGTCCGCCGCCGCCAGAGCGTTGTTCGCTAAGTTAAGATCAGCGATGAATTGGGCTGAATTGCAGGATGCGACGGGATACGTTTTTGTGACGTTAGGTTTGGATCCTTTGCCGGCAGACTTCACGTCAAATGATTTGGGAACAATATCCAGAGCTTTGGAACGCGTGATGTCCGCATGGGATATGGGACGTTTTACAAACGAGGATTATCCGCGTTTGCCTCCGGTGCCTATGCGTCGTCCACCGGTTTATATCAATGCCAATTTGCCGATGCAAAGGGTAACGGAAGACAGTCGTTTCATTATGACTGTTCCGCCGACCACGTTTGCCGAAGCTGATTTGGGACATCAGGTTTCTTATACGGCGACGATGCGGGACGGCAGTCCTTTGCTGCCCTGGTTGTTCTTTGATTCGAAAACGATCACATTATCCGGCAAACCTCCGGCAACATCGGAAGGAATCTATGAAATCAAAATAATGGCGCGTAACCGCAAGAAAATGAGCGCTTATATCTTTATTACCGTTCAGGTTATGCGCGGCTATATGTCGATTCTGGATATGCGGGGTGCCGAACCGGACTCTCGAGTGACAGTTATCCAACGCTGTGATGGTTCGGGGGAATGCAAAGATTATCAAAATGTTCGTCAAATAGATATGTTCCCGGAAAAAGTGACGGTTACTCCGCTGCCTCTTCCTAAGAAAAAATAAAAAAATCCCTGTTCAAAAAAGAGCAGGGATTTTTTCAATTGTTCTTTATTTTATCGGCTCTTGGCCGCTTTCAATTTAGCAATATCGGCGGCAGAAACTGTTTTTTCCGGCTGAGCGTTGTCACGCTGATCTACCGTTTTATAAGAAGAACCGCTGACAATCAACAATTCCGCTTTGACGGATTTCGGATTTTGTTTGTACATTTCGTATTCTTTTGCACTTAACGGCATTGCAATATAGTAAGTTATTTTACCGCCTACGCCGGGCAAAGAACCGTTGCGTTCATCCATCGCTTTATGAACGTTGCTGTGAATGTCTTTGTTTTGTGTGTTGGACAAGGGCATCATACAGCGCCAGTCATGAATGGATGTTATTTGTTCATCGCCGATCTGAACCGGGCCTTTGGCAAGAGAACCGCTTAAAACGCGCGGGAATAAATGGTGATAATTAAAACCGTTTGGCGTTTTGCCTTCTTTGCCGATGGTTTCATAAATCGCTTCATCGTTCAGTCCGGCCTGACGCAATCGGGAAATGCCTTCTTTGTTTTCGGTACCGTCGGGATTGTAAACGGTGTCTTTCAGCAGCTGAGGACGAACTTGCTTATATTCTTCATAAAGAGCTTTGTTCGCTTCCGAAGAAATTCTGATCCCTTGGACAGGAACCCATTTGAAAGCAACTTCAAAATCTTTAGGCAAATTGACTTTAACCGAATTGTTGTCGGTATTTCCTTGAAAGGGTGCGGAATGTCCTTTGCCTTTACCTTTCTTTTTTCTGGCGCGTTTGACGTGAATATATTCCATTTCAACCTCTGTTTAAAAATATATTTTAGAAATATAATGGCATAAAATAAAATTTTGTCCAGAGAAAAGAGCCTTAAAAGGCAGTCTTTTTTCTGGACAAGTGGACAAAAAGTCAGGAAATGACGCCGTAAGCTATTTCAGGAATTTATTGATTTCTTCCGTAACTTTTTTGGCGTCTCCCAACAACATCATTGTATTCGACGCATAGAAAACGGGGTTATCTATGCCTGCATATCCTTTGCCTTTCAGGGAACGCTTGACCACAATAATATTGCGCGCTTTTTCAACATCCAGAACAGGCATGCCGTAAATCGGACTGGAAGCATCCGTTTTGGCTAATGGATTGGTTACGTCATTTGCACCGATGATATAGACAACATCCGTGTCTGAAAATTCGCCGTTGATATCATCTAATTCAAACACGTCTTCATAAGGGATTTTCGCTTCGGCCAACAAAACGTTCATATGGCCCGGCATACGGCCCGCAACGGGATGAATGGCGTATTTGACGGTCGCTCCTTTCTTTTTGAGCATAGTGGCCATTTCTTCCAAAGCAAATTGGGATTGCGCAACCGCCATACCGTATCCCGGAACAATAATGACTTTTTGCGCGTTTTCCAATAAAACAGACGCGTCTTCGGGGGATCCGATATTCGCATTTTGAGCCATTTCTTCGGCAGGGCCGTTTTCTCCGGCTTTACCGCCGCCGCCCAAGAGGACGTTAAAGATCGATCGATTCATTGCTTTGCACATAATATAGGACAAAATCGCGCCGGAAGAACCGACCAAAGCGCCCGTAATGACAAGCAGACTGTTTCTCAGAGTAAAGCCGATGCCGGCTGCCGCCCATCCGGAATAAGAGTTCAGCATGGAAATAACGACGGGCATATCGGCGCCGCCCACCGGTAAAATCAGCAGGAAGCCTAAAGCAAAAGACAAAATCGTCAACAACAAAAACGAAAATGCGGCTTCCGTTTTTGCAAAATGGATCAGCAAGGCGACAATGAAAACGGCTAAAGCGGCGTTCAAAGCCGACTGTCCTTTAAAGCGCAGCGGTTTTCCGGACAGAATGCCTTGTAATTTGGAAAAAGCAATGACCGAGCCTGAAAAAGTGATCGCGCCGATTGCGACGCCTAAAGACATTTCGATCAGGCTGGATAACGCAATGTGTCCCGGCGTTCCAATGCCGTAAGCGACGGGCGATAAAAAAGAGGCCCAGGCAACCAAAACGGCAGCCAAACCGACCAGACTGTGAAAAGCGGCGACCAGTTGGGGCAGGGCCGTCATCGCAATGCGTTTGGCGATGATCAATCCGACGATGCCGCCTAAAACAATTGCCGCACCGATAAATCCGAATGAAGAAACTGCCGGCAGGCATAGAGTGGCGGCAACAGCAATAATCATGCCTATAATGCCGGACCAGTTGCCTTTAATCGCGGTTTTCGGAGAAGATAAGCCTCTGAGTGAAAAAATAAAACAAACAGCGGAAATCAGATAAAGAAAAGCACTGTAATTCGTAGACATGATTTTATCCTTTTTTCTTCTTAAACAGAGCCAGCATTCTTTCCGTCACGGCAAATCCGCCGAAAATATTGACTGATGCCAGAAAGACCGCTAAAAATCCGAGAATTTTTGAAGCGGATAAACCGTCGGGACCTGCCGCGATCAACGCGCCGACAATAATTACCGAAGAAACGGCATTCGTTACTGACATCAACGGAGAGTGCAGGGCAGGCGTTACTTTCCAAATAATGTAATATCCTACGAAGCAAGCCAGAATAAAGACTGTCAGCAGGAACATAAATTCGTTGTTGTCCGTCGGAGCGGTATTTAAAACCAGATTGACCTGAGCGGTTAAGTCTTGTAAATGATTTTGAGCGCTTTCCAGCTTTTGGGCTGCTAAAACAACGCTTTGAGAAACAGCTTCCAGCTCATCTGAAAGTTGTTCCGATAAAACAATGGCAGCGTCAGACATTACTTGTTCTCCTCAATTAAAAGTTGTCCGTCTTTGGTTATGCAGGACGCTTTATAAATCTCGTCATCAAAGTTGATATTGAGCGTTAATTTTTCCCGATCAATCATCGGAAGGATGAAATTATACAGGTTTTTGGCAAACAGCGGAGTGGCCGCGGCACTTAATGCGGAAGCGGCGTTCGATTGTCCGAAAATCTTTATTCCATAAAGAATTTCGGTTTTTCCGTAAACTGTTCCGTAACAGTTTCCACCTTGTTCTGCAGCTAAGTCAAAAACAATGCTTCCCGGTTTCATCCGTTTTAACATTTCTTCGGTGATCAACAGCGGCGCTTTCTTGCCGGGAATTAACGCCGTCGTGATGATGATGTCTGTTTTCGGCATAACGGCCATCAGCGCTTCTTCCTGATTTTTCTTGGACTGTTCGTCTAACTCTTTGGCATAACCTCCGGTTGTTTCCGCTTGTTCGATCCGAGCTGTTTCCAAAAACTTCGCGCCGAGTGATTCAACCTGTTCCTTGACAGTCGGTCGAACGTCAAAAGCGGTGACAACGGCGCCTAATCGTTTTGCCGTCGCTATGGCTTGAAGACCGGCGACGCCCGCGCCTAAAACCAACACCTGAGCCGGAGAAATCATTCCCGCGGCCGTCATCATCATCGGCACGGCGCGTTTGTAGGCGGAAACGGCGTCAATAACAGCTTTATATCCCGCCAGGTTGCTTTGGGAAGACAAAACGTCCATATTTTGAGCCCTGGAAATACGAGGCAAAAATTCCATGGCAAAACATGTGATGCCGGCATTGGCAACGGCTTTAGCCGCAGTCAAATCCGATTTTGCGTTCATCAGGCAAACCAGACATGCGCCTTTCGGCATGGCTTTAGCTTCCGATGCGGATGGAGGCAAAACCTTTAAAATAATATCGGCTTTATCAACCGTCGAAGCAAAGTCGTCGGCCAAAACGGCGCCGGCTTCCTTATACATTTCATCCGAAATTTCCGATTCCGTTCCCGCGTCTTTTTGAACGGCTACGGATATTCCCATATCCGTTAATTTTTTGACAGTGTCCTGAGATGCGGCAACACGCAATTCACCGCCGATGCTTTCTTTGGGAATAGCTATTTTCATGAAAGAAAATACTCCTTAAAAATAATTAATGTAAAGCTATACATTCCGTTTTTCAGACGGAATGTTCATCAGCCACGGCAATGTTGTTTTGCCGTTCTTTTGCGGATCGTAACGCATTAAAAGCCCGGAGTAAAACCGAATCAATCGTTTCGTCCGTTTCCGTTTTTGAAGCAATGCTGATACTGGTCGTAACGCTGATTTTGATATTGCCGACCATTAAATCGGAATGCATGACCTCATCGCGAATTCTTTCAGCAACAATTTTTGCGCCATCCAATGGGGTTTCCGGCAGTAATATCGCAAATTCAATATCAGCCAGACGCCCCAGATAATCCGAATCTCTGATTGAATTTTGACAGGCAATGACGGCAACGCGAATGGCTTCGTCACCGAAAGCAGCCCCATGTTCCGAACTGAGTACTTCGAAACGGTCAATAGTCATCAGTAAAACGGACAAATCGCGTTTATAACGGCGGGCGCGTTTCATTTCTTTTGTGCCGTCTTCCAGGAACTGCCGCCTGTTTAAAACGCCCGTGACCGGATCTATGATCGTCATTTGGCGCAGTTCTTCTTCCATTTGTTTGCGCGGGGTAATGTCAAATCCGACAGATCGGATTTCCTTGGGTTGGCCGTCGGCGTCATAGATGATTCTGTTCGTCCAGGAAATCCAAACTTTCCGGCCGTCTTTGCAGATATTTTCGTTTTCGTTGTCTATATACAGGCGCGGATTATTTTGAATTCGATAAATTAAATTGCTTAAATCATACCCATGAGAATCTTTTGCCGGGACAAGTGTTCCGACAATGTTTTTGCCGACCATTTCATTTTCATCATAGCCGAAAAATTCACGCGCATAATCATTAACGGATAAGATGTTTCCGTCCTTATCAATGCATAAAAAAAGGCTTTTCGTATTAGGGGAAGAATAAGGATCCAGCTGACGATGTTTTTCCTTTTTCATATCTTCCAATTCTTTTTGAGAAGAAATGACAGCGTTTTGCAATTCGACAATTTTTGATTTCAGCTCTTTTTCCTGATGCCGATCCGACAGCGTTTTGTATATTCCGAAAACAATCGTAATAACCAAAGCCAAAATCAAAAAAAACAAAATCGGCAAAAAATCTGTCTGATTTGACAGTGTTCCGACGGAATCAGCAGCCAAAGCGGTTTGTACGAACATTAGGCCTCCATTTCTTCGTTGGTCTGTATGTTGTTGAATTTTATCATTTTTGATTTTGTTTTCGCAAATGATTTTTACACTTTTTTAAAATTTTAACAGATTTTCAAATGACGTACAGATAAAAAGAAGTATTTCTTTCTTTTGTGAAACGGGATATAAAACCGATAAGAAAAAAGATTGTATCCGGCGTTTGTTTTATGTATTTTGACCCTGTTTGTCGGAGGATAATATGACACAGGAAAAGCTTTCCGCGCAAGATGCCGTTTCGGACACCTACCATTATGGTTTTGAAACGTTGGTTTCTGCGGAAACCGCCCCCAAAGGGTTGAACGAAGACATTATCCGGTTCATTTCGGCCAAAAAGAAAGAACCGGAATGGTTGCTGGAATTCCGTTTGAAAGCCTATCGTCACTGGCTGACGATGAAAGAGCCGACATGGGCGAAAGTCGCTTATCCGCCGATCGACTATCAGGACATTTATTATTATGCCGCGCCGACGTCGGCGACGACACCCAAAAGTCTGGACGAAGTCGATCCGGAATTGTTGAAAACGTATGACAAGCTGGGCGTTCCTCTGCACGAACGCGAAGTCTTGGCGGGCGTGGCTGTCGATGCGGTGTTCGACAGCGTTTCCGTGGCGACGACTTTTCGCGAAAAGCTGGCAAGGCAGGGGATCATCTTCTGTTCGATTTCCGAAGCCGTGCAAAACCACCCCGATCTGGTCAAAAAATATTTGGGGTCCGTCGTGCCTTACACGGACAATTTCTTTGCGTGTCTGAATTCTGCGGTCTTTACGGACGGGACGTTCGTTTATATTCCGAAAGGCGTGCGCTGTCCGATGGAATTATCGACGTATTTCCGCATCAACGCGAAAAAATCCGGCCAGTTCGAACGCACGATGATCATCGCCGACGACAATTCTTACGTCAGTTATCTGGAAGGCTGCACCGCGCCGCAACGCGATGAAAACCAACTGCACGCGGCGATCGTCGAAATCATTGTGATGAACGACGCCGAAGTCAAATATTCCACTGTTCAGAACTGGTATCCGGGGGACAAGGACGGCAAGGGCGGCATCTATAACTTTGTAACAAAGCGCGGTTTGTGCAAGGGCGTGAACGCGAAGCTGTCTTGGACGCAGGTCGAAACGGGATCGGCCGTAACGTGGAAATATCCGTCCTGCGTTCTGGCGGGCGACAATTCCAGAGGCGAGTTCTATTCCGTCGCGATCACGAACAATTATCAGCAGGCGGATACGGGAACGAAGATGATCCACTTGGGCAAAAACACGTCTTCGACCATCGTTTCCAAAGGAATTTCCGCCGGAAAGTCGCAGAACACCTACCGCGGCTTGGTCAAAATGGGTAAAGCGGCGGACAACGCCAGAAACTTTTCCCAATGCGACAGCCTGTTGATCGGGAATCAGTGCGGCGCGCACACGCTTCCCTATATGGTCGGCGGCAATCCGACGGCATCGATCGAACACGAGGCGACGACGTCCAAAATCAGCGACGAACAGCTGTTCTACTGCCGTCAGAGGGGCTTGAGCGCGGAAGAGGCCGTTTCCCTGATCGTCAACGGTTTCTGCAAAGACGTGATGCAAAAACTGCCGATGGAATTCGCGGTGGAGGCGACGCGTCTGGTCGCGGTAACGCTTGAGGGCAGTGTGGGTTAAGAATTAAGGAGAAGAAAATGTCAGCTTGGTTGGAAATAAAGGATTTACACGCAAAAGTTGGTGATAAACCGATTTTGAACGGTCTTTTCCTGACAATCGACGCCGGAGAAACTCACGTCATTATGGGGCCGAACGGTTCCGGCAAAAGCACGCTGTCCAACGTTTTGTGCGGCAATCCGCATTATGAGGTAACCGGAGGATCCGTAACATTCAAGGGGCAAAACCTGTTGGAAATGTCTGTCGAGGAACGCGCCCGCGCCGGTATCTTTCTGGCGTTTCAAAGCCCGATCGAACTGCCCGGCGTATCGATGTCCACGTTTATGAAATACGCTTTGAACGCCCGCCGCAAGGCCGCGGGTGAAAAGGAATTGGACGCCGTCAGCTTTATGAAAAGGATTAAGATTAGAGCGCAAGCGCTTGATATTACGGACGAAATGCTGAAGCGTCCGGTCAACGTCGGATTTTCCGGCGGGGAAAAGAAACGTTTGGAAATTTTCCAGATGGCGGTGTTGGAACCGGACTTTTGCATTTTGGACGAAATGGATTCCGGTATGGACGTCGACGCGGTCAAGGTCGCCGGAAGCGGCGTGCAAATCATGCGGTCTCCCGAACGGTCGTTTCTGGTGATTTCCCATAACACGAAGTTTTTGCGCGAACAAATCAAACAGGATCACGTGCATATTCTGGCGCGCGGTCGGGTCGTCGCCGAGGGCGGCGCGGAGCTGATGGACGCGATCGACAAAGACGGGTTCGCGGGCTTTATAAAAGAGGCGGTCGCGTAATGGTTGAGGAAATCTCGAAAATCACACAGTTGACGATCGAAACCGGAAAGACGGCCGTTTTTGTTGAAAAACAGTTGTCCGACAAGGCGGAAATCGTCATTGAAGCGGGGGCGCGGGTCAAACATTACCGCTTGCACGAAAACGGAAATCATGCTTTGTCCGTCAAAATCGGGCGGGGCGCGTCTTATGAACTGGTTACGTTGCACAAAGGAAACGGCGATTTGTCAATGTCCTTCGATTTGGCGGGGGAGGAGGCTTTCTGCCGCAGCGACGTCGTTTATCTGTTGGGCGGCGAAGAAAAAAGCCTGATAAGCTCCGACGTCCGCCACAACGCGGACAACACCGTTTCCCGCCAGTTGGTCAAGGGCGCGGTAACGGGAAAAGCCTTCGCGACGTTCGAAGGCGGCGTTTTAATTCCGTATGAGCGTAAAAAAATCGACGGCGCGCAACAGCACAGAGCCATTTTATTATCCCCCGACGCGACCGTCAAAGCCGTGCCGAGACTGGAAATCTATGCGGATGACGTGAAATGCGCGCACGGGTCGGCGATCGGTTTTTTGAATCGGGATCAGCTTTATTATTTAATGACGCGCGGTATCGACGAAGCGGACGCAAGGGCTTTGTTGACACGGGCTTTTCTGGACGAAGTCTTTGATTCGATAGAAGAAGATGACGTTCGGGAGGACTTCAGGCGTTTGGCGGTGTTTGAAAAATGACTTTCGATGTTGAAAAAATCAGGGCGGATTTTCCCGCGCTTTCGCTGACGGTTCACGGAAAGCCGCTTGTTTTTCTGGACAGCGCGGCGTCGGCGCAAAAGCCTTTGTGCGTTCTGGACGCGCTTTACCGGCAATATCGGACGGAATACGCAAACGTCCACCGCGGTATGTACGAACTTTCCGAAAAGGCGACGCTGAATTTCGAACAGGCGCGGAAAAAAGTGCAAAGTTTCATTCACGCCGCTTCGGACAAGGAAATCGTCTTTACCAGAGGCGCGACGGATTCGATCAATCTGGTCGCTTACACCTGGGGCGCGGCGAACCTGACGGCCGGCGACGAAATCATCCTGTCGCAGGCGGAGCATCATTCAAACATCGTTTCGTGGCAGATCTTGCAACAGCGCATCGGCTTTACAATCAAAGTCGTTCCCGTTGACGACAGCGGCGATTTCGTTTTTGACGAGTATTTAAAACTTCTGTCCGATAAAACGAAACTGGTCGCCGTGGCGCACGTTTCCAACGTTTTGGGGACGGTTTTTCCTGTTAAAGATATTATCGAAGCGGCGCATAAAGCGGGCGCGGTCGTTCTGTTGGACGGCTGTCAGGCGGCGACGCATCTGCCTCTTAACATGCAAGACTTGGATTGCGACTTTTACGCTTTTTCGGGGCATAAATTGTACGGGCCGACGGGCATCGGCGTTCTGTACGGCAAAAAGGCTTTGTTGGACGCGATGCCTCCGTTTGAAGGCGGCGGCGATATGATCAAGAGCGTTTCCTTTGAAAAAAGCGTCTGGGCGGAACCGCCCGCGCGGTTTGAAGCCGGAACGCCGCCGATTATGCAGGCGATCGGTCTGGGGCACGCGATCGATTATGTGCAAAACATCGGTATGGACAACATCGACGCCTACGAACACGATTTATGCCGGTATTTGCAGGAACAGGTCGCAAGCATCGGCGGAATCCGCATTCTCGGCACTTCGGCGAACAAAACGGCGGTCGTCAGCTTTGTAACCGACTTCGCCCACCCGCAGGACATCGCGATGGTCCTGGATCAGGAAGGCGTCGCCGTGCGCACGGGGCATCACTGCGCCCAACCGTTGCACGAACGTTTCGGTGTTTCCGTGTCCGTCCGCGCGTCTTTGGGGCTGTATAACACCAAAGAAGATATTGAGAAATTCGTTGCCGCCCTCCATAAAGCTAAGAGATTTTTCTCTTAACAACAATGGAGGTTGATATGACTGAAACGACAATGGGGTGCGGATGCGGCGGAAAGCCCAAACCGTCCGAAAAACCGAAACCTGAAGACACGACAAAGAAATAGAGTGATTCTTTGCGCATTGTCGCTTCTTTTCCGTGCAGATAAAGATTGAATTTTTCATCAAAGCGGCGCATAAAATCAAAAAAAAGTTTTTGCGGAGAAGCGGCAATGACGGAAAACAAGACGGAACAAACGGAAGAAACGGTTCAAAACTTACCGGCGACGATCGAGGAGGAATTAAAGAAGCTTTCTCATTTCACCGGAACGATAGAAGTTCCTTTGCCCGCGCCGGCGGGGCAGGCATCAACCGCTTCCGAACCCGAAACGGCAGAAGGGGACGCCGCCGCCGGAAACACGGAAATCGACGACTTTGAAAGTTTGCTGTGGGGCGGCAACCTGCCGTCCGACGCGCCGCTGATCAATTACGGCGACGAATATGTCGTAACCGAGGGCGAAGCTTTGCCGGACGGGAAAGAACCGGCAAGCATCGACGAAATCACGCAAGCGATCAAAACGGTGGAAGACCCCGAATTGATGATGAACGTTTACGATTTGGGCTTGATTTACCGGTTGGACAGACTGACGAACGGCGACGTCGAAATTGATATGACGGTAACGGCGCCGTCCTGTCCCGTTGCGGGCGTGATGCCGAAACAGGTCGCCGAGGCCGTCGCCAAACTGGACGGTGTCGGCAAAGTAACGGTCAAACTGGTCTGGGAACCGGCGTGGACGATGGACCGCATCAGCGAAGAAGCCAAATACGCGCTGGATATTTTTTAAAAAATGGAAGGCTTGAAATCGGGAAAGACGGCGGGGCGACCTGCCGTCTTTTCTTTTTTTCTTGAAAAAATACATTCATTTGATACCGTTAAAATGAACCTGCAAAAACAGGTTCAGGGCCTCGAAAACCCTTTTCAAATATAGCCGCTTTGTGTATGGCGGCCAATAAATCATACGCCAAATCTGTCTTAGCGGGCGGATTTTGGCGAATAAGGCTGTGCGCTGAATAAGCCAAGCCGTCTTTATATTTGAACGGTTTTCGAGAATCCGCCCACCTTTCCTTGCGAACGGTGGGTTTCGTTTAACTTTTAAATGAGGATTCTCAGAGATGAAAAAAATACTTTTAACAACGGCTGCGGTTCTTTGTTTCGCTTTGCCTGCAACGGCGCAGGAAACGGAAACAGCCGCTCCCGTCAAACAAAACGCTTATCTTGCTTTCCGTTTGGGCGGCAGTCGTATGAATATGAAAATGGACGGTGAAAAAGAAAACAAATCCGTTTTCTCGCTTTCCGGAGCTATCGGAACAAAAATAGCCGACGGTGTTCGCGCAGAATTGGAAGTGATGACGTACGGAAATTATGAAGAAAATGAAAGAGACGGAACTGACAAAGTTGATTATAAACACAGTGCGGTTAATTTTTCTTTGAACGTTTTAAAAGATTTTGATGTCGGGAAAGTCAAACCGTATATCGGCGGCGGTCTGGGATTTGCCGTTTTTCATGATGAATTAAAATACGATTTTACGACGGGGCTTACGCATTATTGGGGAGAACGGAAAGAAAACAACACCGTTTTCAGCGCAAACGTTCAAGCGGGCATTGCAATAGCTGTTACAGACGTTGTTTCCGTTGATCTTAATGCGCGCTATACCTATTTCGGCAATTACAAATATTTTGACGATACTTTAAAAATGGAAAATAAAGCCATGAACTTTATGGCCGGTATCCGGTTGGATTTCTAAATTTTTTCCAAAACGAAAAATCCGCCCTGAAAAGAGCGGATTTTTTATTGTAAAAGTGTTTGTTTACGCCGCAAAAAGCCTTGTTCTCAATTCCTGACGAAGCGTGTCGATCACTTCCAGATCGTGATGGCGCTTTTCAAAATGCCAGAACGTCCAGCCGTTGCAACTCGGCAAGCCTTGCAATGCCGCGCCGACTTTGTGAATCGAGCCGGAAACGTTGTCCGCCAACAGTGAACCGTCGGAGCGCACTTTCGCCGCGAATTTCTGTTTCGCGTCAAACAGCCAGTCGCCCGCCTGCAACAATCCGTATTCCAACACCGTTCCGAACGGAATGCGCGGCTCTTTGCGCTTGCAGGACATCTGCAACGCCACCATATCGGAAACGGGAACGATCACGTCGATGCGTTCTTTCGCGCCTTTGATGTATTTCGGTTCGCGTTCAATGCCGATGAAACGGCGGCCCAGACGCTTTGCGACCGCTCCGGTCGTTCCCGTGCCGAAGAACGGATCCAGAATGATGTCGCCGGGTTTCGTCGTCATCATAATCAGGCGATAGAGCAGGGATTCCGGTTTCTGCGTGGAATGAAGCTTTTCGCCGTTTTCGTCTTTCAGGCGTTCGTGGCCGCTGCAAATCGGCAGATACCAATCACTGCGCAGTTGCTTGTCGTCGTTGAAAGCTTTCATCGCTTCGTAATTGAACGTGTATTTCGCGCCCTGACTTTTCGCGCACCAGATCATCGTTTCGTGCGCATTGCACAGCCTTGTGCCTTTCATATTCGGCATCGGGTTGTCTTTGATCCACAGAATGTCGTTTAAAATCCAGAACCCCAGGTTCTGCAAAATATAGCCGACGCGGAAAATATTGTGATAGGAACCGATCACTGTCAAAGTGCCGTCGTCTTTTAACACGCGGCGCGCGGCGGTCAGCCACGCCAAAGTGAAATCGTCATAAGCTTTGGAATCCGTAAATTGATCCCAATCGTCCGTCACACCATCAACAAAGGAGCTGTCAGGACGGAACAAATCGCCGCCCAACTGCATATTGTAGGGAGGATCGGCAAAAATCATGTCAACGGATTTTTCGGGCAGGGAGTTCATCAGTTCGATGCTGTCGCCCGGCAGAATAACATTCGTTTTTAAAGCAGTCATAAATAAAAAACCTCTTGAAAACCGTTCTGGCTAAATTTTTTCTGAAACCAGAATAGGCGTTAGAGGTAATTAAATTATTAACAGCGATAAAAATATTTGAATCTATTCAAAAAAACGGATTTTTACGTTTAGATTTCGTTAATAATTTTCCGTATCGGCGCATAAGACTTGCGGTGGTGAATGCAGACGCCGTGTGTTTTCAGGCCTTCCTGATGCGCTTTTGTGCCGTAGCCGGCGTTCTTTTCCCAGCCATAATAAGGAAATTCTTTCGCCAGCTCCGTCATTAACCGGTCACGGGTAACTTTCGCGATAATTGACGCCGCCGCGACGGATAAACTTAAAGCGTCTCCTTTGATTAAAAAACGCGCGGGGCAGGGTAGGTCGGGCGGAATTTTATTGCCGTCAATTATAATAAATTCAGGAGCTTGCGGTAAATTCTTAACAGCTCGGTTCATCGCCAGAAAGGTCGCTTGAAGAATGTTCATGCTGTCGATTTCCTCAACGCTTGCCATGCCGCAGCCGATCAAGGCGTTCGAAGCGTGCAGTTCTTCAAACAAGGCTTCGCGTTTGGCGGCGGTCAGCTTTTTTGAATCGTCCAGTTTCTTTGCCAGAGAGTCGGAAATTTGCAGATCGGGAAAGATGACGGCTCCGGCGACGACGGGACCGGCCCACGGGCCTCTTCCGGCTTCGTCAATACCGGCAACAAGTTTTGTTTTTCCGCATAAAAGCTCATATTTGAAATCAGGCATAACGTTTTCTTTCAAGGTGAATTTGAACGCATCTTAATCAAGAGTTTGCCTTTTGTCTATCTTGCCGTTTCAAAATCGCCGCTTCATTTTAATCGTGAAGGAGGCCCGAATGTTTTCAAAAATCAAACCGGCGGATCCCGAATATGAAAGAAAATTCTGGCCGGCAATGCTTTTGTGCCTGTTTTTCGGCATTTTAGGGCTGCACCGGTTTTATACGGGCTACGGACGGGAAGGCCTGTTCTTTCTGCTTTGCGGATTTACGGGCATCGGGACGATTATCACCGGCCCGTGGGCTTTGATAGATTTGGCAATGATTTTGGGACGCTTTTATACAACGCCGAACGGTCGGCCTTTAAAATGAAAAAAGAGTAAAAAAAATCTTAAAAAAAGGTTGAAGCGTCGATTCATCTGCGGTACAGTGAAGCCGCGAATTAAAGGGATTCTATCTTTTTTTGGCGGTTTCCCTCTATTTTAATCATTTTTTGTTTTACATCTTGGAGAAGAAATCCATGGCGGATAAGAAAACTATGAAGATGATGGACGCGAACGAAGCTTGTGCTTCCGTTGCGCATCGTCTGAACGAAGTTGCCGTTATTTACCCGATTACACCGTCTTCGCCGATGGGCGAATGGACGGATGCTTGGGCGGCTCAAGGCATCAAAAACATCTGGGGCAAGGTTCCCGAAGTCTATGAAATGCAGTCCGAAGCCGGCGCGATCGGCGCTGTTCACGGCGCATTGCAGGCAGGTACGCTGACAACGACCTTTACGGCGTCTCAGGGCTTGCTGTTGATGATTCCGAACCTGTACAAGATCGCCGGTGAATTGACGCCGTTCGTCATTCACGTCGCCGCGCGCGCCGTCGCGACGCACGCTCTGTCGATTTTCGGCGACCATTCCGACGTGATGGCCTGCCGTCAGACGGGTTTGGCGATGCTGTGCTCGAACAACGTTCAGGAAGCGCAGGATTTTGCCGCGATCGCACAGTATTCCACACTGAAATCCCGCGTATCCTTTATGCACTTCTTCGACGGTTTCCGCACTTCTCACGAAATCAACAAGATCGAAACGATCGCAGATGAAGATTTGGCGAAGTACGTTGAAGGTCTGCCGACCACGTTCAACCGCGAAAACGCTTTGACGCCGGATCACCCGCTGCTGCGCGGCACGGCTCAAAATTCGGACGTGTTCTTCCAGATTCGCGAAGCCGCCAACCCGTATTATGAAAAGGTTCCCGGCATCGTTCAGGAAGCTATGGACAAGTACGCCAAGATCACCGGCCGCCAGTATCATCTGGTTGACTATGTCGGCGCGAAAGACGCCGAACAGGTCGTTGTCATTATGGGTTCGGGCGCCGATACGACGGAAGCGACCGTCGCTCACCTGAAAGACAAGAAATACGGCGTGATTAAAGTTCATTTGTATCGTCCGTTCCCGGCCGAAGCTTTGATTAAGGCTTTGCCCGCGACCGTCAAGACGATTGCCGTTATGGACCGCACGAAAGAAGCCGGTTCTCAGGGCGAACCGTTGTATTTGGACGTGATGGCCGCTGTCGCCGACGCGTACAGCAAGGGCGAACTGAAGACGATGCCGCGCGTGATCGGCGGTCGTTACGGTTTGTCTTCCAAAGAATACACGCCCGCTATGGCGAAAGCCGTGTTTGAAAACGCCGAAAAGGCTGATGCGAAGACGCGTTTCACGGTCGGTATCACCGATGACGTGACGAACCTGTCTTTGCCGGTTGACACTTCTTATGACATTGAAGACGAAGACGTTAAACGCGCGATTTTCTTCGGTTTGGGTGCTGACGGTACGGTCGGCGCGAACAAGAACTCGATCAAGATCATCGCCGGCCGCGACGGTACTTACGGTCAGGCTTACTTCGTGTATGACTCCAAGAAATCCGGCGCGATGACGACATCTCACCTGCGTTTCGCAAATCACGTCATCAATTCGCCGTATCTGATCAACAAAGCGTCGTTTGTCGCCTGCCACCATTTCCCGTTCTTGGAAAAGATCGACATGTTGGCGCAAGCTGCCGACGGCGCCGTGTTCTTGTTGAACGCTCCGTTCAAGCCGGAAGAAGTTTGGGACAAACTGCCGGTCGAAGTTCAGGAAGAAATCATCAAGAAGCATTTGAAACTGTATTCGATCGACGCTGTTGAAGTGGCTAAAGCGACCGGAATGGGCCGCCGCATCAACACGATCATGCAGACCTGCTACTTTGCTTTGTCCGGTGTTCTGCCGAAAGACGAAGCGATCCAGAAGATTAAAGACTACGCCGCAAAGACCTACGCAAAGAAAGGTCAGGCCGTTGTCGAAAAGAACTGGGCCGCTATTGATGCCTCTCTGGCTCACCTGCACGAAATCAAAGTGACGGATAAGCCGACTTCCAAACTGCACCGCCTGCCGGGCGTGCCGGAATACGCTCCGGAAATCGTCCGCAAGATCGAAGGCACGATTTTGGAAGGTCGCGGCGAAGAACTGAAAGTTTCCGATTTGCAGTGGACCGCCGACGGGACTTGGCCGACCGCGACGACGCAGTATGAAAAACGCTGCATCGCGTCCGACATTCCTGTCTGGGATCCCGACACCTGCATTCAGTGCGGCAAGTGCGCCATGGTTTGTCCGCACGCCGCTATCCGCGCCAAAGTCGCGACGAACGAAGATATGAAGAAGGCTCCGGCCGGATTCAAGTCCGCCGCTTTCAAAGGCAAGGACTTTGCGGATTCCGCTTGGATCATTCAGATTGCTCCGGAAGACTGCACGGGTTGCTCTTTGTGCACGCGCGCTTGCCCGGCGAAGAGCAAGGCCGATCCCGAAAAGAAAGCGATCAATATGGAACCGATCGCCGAACATTTGGAACAGGAAAAGAAGAATTTCGACTTCTTCATCAACCTGCCGGATGTCGACCGTACGAAGATCGAAAAGAAGTTGCCTAAGAACGTTCAGCTGCTCCGTCCGTTGTTTGAATTCTCCGGTGCTTGCGCCGGATGCGGTGAAACCCCGTATGTCAAATTGCTGACGCAGTTGTTCGGCGACCGCCTGCTGATCGCGAACGCGACGGGCTGTTCGTCCATTTACGGCGGCAACCTGCCGACCACGCCGTATGCGAAAGACGTCAATGGACGCGGTCCCGCGTGGTCAAACTCTTTGTTCGAAGACGCCGCCGAATTCGGTCTGGGTATGCGTTTGTCCGTGGACTTCCAGAAGCACTTCGCGACCGAATTGCTGAAGGGTATGGAAAGCGACATCGGCGGAGATCTGGTCAACGGATTGTTGACGGCTTCTCAGGCTGACGAAGCGGCGATCAAGGCGCAGAGAGAACGCGTCGAAGCTTTGAAGGCCAAACTCGCCGGTATGAAGTCCGCTCAGGCGGAAGCTCTGACGAAACTGGCCGACTACTTCGTCGAAAAGTCCGTTTGGACGATCGGCGGCGACGGCTGGGCTTATGATATCGGTTACGGCGGTTTGGATCACGTCCTGTATTCCGGCAAGAACATGAACATTCTGGTTCTGGATACGAACGTTTACTCCAACACGGGCGGTCAGGCGTCCAAAGCGACCCCGATCGGGGCTTCCGCGAAGTTCGCCGTTGCCGGTAAATCTTTGCCGCGTAAGGATTTAGGTATGATTGCTATGGCGTCCGAAAACGTCTATGTCGCGCAAGTCGCGATGGGCGCGAACGACGCGCAGACGATCAAAGCCTTTGTCGAAGCGGAATCCTACAACGGACCGTCTTTGATCATCGCTTACGCTCACTGCATCAACCACACTTACGAAATCGACAAGGGCGGTCTGGAACACCAGAAAGCCGCAGTCGAATCCGGTTACTGGCCGTTGTATCGTTTCGATCCGCGCCGTGTCGCCGAAGGCAAGCCGGGATTGCAGTTGGATTCCAAGGCAGCGACGAAGCCGATTGCCGACTTTATGGCGAACGAAGGCCGCTTCCAGCAGGTCAAGAAAGCCGATCCGGAACGTTATGACCGTTTGGTTCAGTACGCTCAGGAACAGGTTGAAGAACGCCGCAAGCTGTATGAACATTTGGCCGCCGAAAAGTAATTTTCGACCGCTGATACTGAAAGCCCCTCGAATTTTCGAGGGGCTTTTGCTTTAATCAGTAAATGTGAAACGGTTGACACGGATTTTCATTTTCCTGTTGCGGGTCGCATTCGTATTTCATATATCCCGATCCGGCCATACATTGTTCCCAAATCAAGTCTTTGTCGTATGAGTAAACGGCGGCGTTTGCCTGTGCCAGACATTGGTTGGACGCTTTATAATAAGAAGGGCAGGGCGCATCGGCGCATTTAAATGTTGTCGGCAAAATGTTCACACAGCCGGACAGCAGAAACAAGCCGGACAAATACCATTTTTTCATTGTTGAGTATCCTTTTTAAATGAACGAAACCCACCTTAAAAAAGGTGGGCGGATTCTCGAAACCGTTCCAAAGTAAAGACGGCTTGGCTTATTCAGCACGAAGCCTTATTCGCCAAAATCCGCCCTTTTAAGACAGATTTGGCGTATGATTTGTTAGCCGCCATACACAAAGCGGCTACTTTGGGGAGGGTTTTCGAGGCCCTGAACCTGTTTTTTGCAAGTTCATCTTAACGGTATCAAAAGAACGAAGTTTTCTCAAGAGATAATAAAGTAAGCTTTTGATTTGAATAAAACTGAAATCGGATATACATTTCCTTAAATGAAAAACGGAGAAGAACTGATGAACAATAAAACAAAAGGCATTGCTTTGGGTATCATAGGGGAATCCGGATACGGCACAAACCCGTTGTTTACGCTGCCGTTGTATTCAGCGGGAATGTCGTCAAACGACGTTTTGTTTTATCGTTATTTGTTCGCGATCGTTCTTTACGGGGTATGGACGGCTTTTTATAAAAAAGTGTCTTTGAAAGTCACCTTTAAAGAAGCCTGCTTTTTGTTGCCGCTCGGGCTGGTTTTCGCGACGTCTTCCCTGACATTGTTCATAAGCTACCGGTATATGGACGCGGGGATTGCTTCCACGCTGTTGTTTGTGTATCCGATTATGGTTGCGGTCATTATGACCGTCTTTTTCAAAGAAAAAATGACGTTGAGTACCGTTCTGGCGATTGTTCTGACTTCGGCCGGCGTGTGGCTGCTTTATAACGGCAAAGGCGATGAAAAGCTGGATATGACGGGCATCATTCTGATTTTCTTTTCCGCTTTGTCTTACGCGCTGTATATGATCGGGATTAAAAAGTTGCCGGCTTTGCAGAACATGAACGACGCCAAGCTGACCTTTTATGTGATGACGTTCGGTGGATTGCTGTTCGTCGGACAAGCGTTAATGGATCAGAAAATTTCCCCGATCGAAACGCCGTTTATGTTGGGGTGTCTGATCTGTCTGGCGATTTTCCCGACGATCGTTGCGTTGGAAACGCTGACGATTTCCATTCGTCTGATCGGGCCGACAATCGCCGCCGTTCTGGGCGCTTTCGAACCTTTGACGGCGTTGGTGATCGGCGTTTGTGTGTTTAACGAACAAATGACGCCCAGGATTGTTTGCGGCATTCTGCTGATTTTAGGCGCCGTGACGGGCGTCGTCGTGTCCGACGAAAAATCGAAAGCCGAAGCGTAAAACGATTGAAATAACTGTTTGTTTTATACGTTTTTTCATATAAACTGACTCCAACAATATGACTTCATCATATTAATTCATTATTTTATCAGAGAGGTTTTTTATGCAAAAGCTTGACAAGCAGTTTCATATCCGCTGCGTCGAAGGCGACGTCGGCCGTTACGTCATTCTGCCGGGGGATCCGGGACGCTGCGAATCCATCGCGAAGTTGTTCGATAATCCGCATCACGTCGGCCAGAACCGCGAATACAACATTTACACCGGCACGCTGTTAGGCGAAAAAGTTTCCGTCTGCTCAACCGGTATCGGCGGTCCGTCCGCTTCGATCGCTATGGAAGAATTGCACAACATCGGCGCGGATACTTTCATTCGCACGGGCACTTGCGGCGGGATTGATCTGGACGTTCAGTCCGGCGATATCGTCGTTGCGACGGGCGCAATCCGTTTTGAACACACATCTATGGAATACGCGCCGATCGAATATCCGGCAGTTGCTAATCTGGATTTGACGATCGCTTTGCGTCAGGCCGCTATGGCTATGGGCAAAAAGACTCACACGGGCGTTGTTCAGTGCAAAGACGCTTTTTACGGTCAGCACAGCCCCGCGAAAATGCCGGTTTCTTATGAACTGTTGCAGAAATGGGAAGCATGGAAGCGTTTGGGCGTCAAAGCCAGCGAAATGGAATCCGCGGCGTTGTTCGTCGTCGCCGACGCTTTGAAGTGCCGCTGCGGCTCCTGCTTCCATGTGATTTGGAACCAGGAACGCGAAGCCGCCGGCTTGGATCAGAAGATGTCCGAAGACACTTCCGCCGCCGTGCGCGTCGCCGTTGACGCTCTGAAAATCATCATCGAGCAAGACAGAGCGGCTCAAAAGTAATTTGTAAATAAAAGGGGGCGGTTTATTCTGTCCCCTTTTTCGGTTTTCGGGGGAGGGTGCGTTGAAATTCTTTGAGACTTTGCAAAAAATTCCGATGGGACGCGAGACATTGGAGGCTGTTCAAAAACTCGGCTTCGATATCCGCTTTGAAAAAGGTTTGTCCGACGCGGGGTGCTGCGACGCATCGAAAAAACAGATTTTGCTGAATCCGATGATGAAAGAACGCGATTTGCTGCCGACGTTTATGCACGAAGCCCGCCACGCGTTGCAGTCGGAGATTTTGCAGGTGAACGACGAAAAAACGTTTGCCGCCGATACGATCAAGGCTTACCGTGCGATGGAAGCCGATGCCGTCGCGTTTGAAACGGCTTTTGTCG
Organism: uncultured Alphaproteobacteria bacterium; assembly: GCA_937912005.1. Taxonomy (GTDB): domain Bacteria; phylum Pseudomonadota; class Alphaproteobacteria; order CAAGCB01; family CAG-977; genus UBA11549. The sequence goes on along the minus strand of CALDOX010000034.1, from coordinate 30,359 downwards.
TTCAGGCTCAAAAAGCCGGTGTCGCCGTCCGTTCCACGCCAATGGCCGATCTGTTCCGCAAAATGAAAAATCCGGAAGAAGCCAAAGCCGCGGTTTTCCGGTCTTGGTATGCCGATACGAACAATCTGACTTTATACGACGATTTTTATGCCGATCAGTTTGAAGTTATGGCCGACAAAGCCGCGAAGCGCGGCGATGACGCTTGTTTTTGCGAACCTTTGCCGACATCAAAGATTGCTGCCGTTTGTCCGTATGTTTCATCAGATTTTCTTGATTCCGCCGAAGCATTTTCGATTCGCAGTTCCGCAAAAGAACGGATTGCGGACGCTATGGAAAACTACGCAAAGAAAACGGGTGCGAAAACAGATACTTCCGTTCAGACAATGTATTCCAGAACCAAAAACGGAAAGATCATTGACGACAGAATTTTATCGCAGAATCCTTCCGTCGCTTTGCGTTTGAAAGTTGCCCGAGGCAGGGAATAAACCGGAATGTTCGCTTTTGCCGGGTCATAAATCGGCACATATTAAGAAGAGGAGGCTTTTTAAACGGCCTCTTTTCTTTTGGCATACAAAATAATAGACAAAAACAGAGCTGTTGCTGATTAAACAAATACATCAAATGACTGAAGGCAGCAGATATGCCAGCTTTGAAAAAAAGGCTCCTTTGGTTGAAGCCGTTCAGGAAACGGTAAAGCTTTATATGGCGGAAAAACAAAAAGAAAACAAAAATTATTCCAAAGAGGATCTGATGGCGCGTCTGAAAGATCTGGACAAACGCAGCATGGTTGAAACCAGATTGGAAAAAATGACAACGCTGCAAAAAACGTTGAAAAACTCCGGACGTTAATTTTTTGCCGCAGGAGAAAAACAGATGCTTTTGAATGAGATACCTTCTCCGGCTTTCGCTGTCAGCAAAGAGGGCAGGGTGACCGTTTTTTTGCCTGAATTGGCGGGAGAACCGGAAAATCCTGAAATCAGTTATTTATTTGAAGATTCGTTGTTCTTTAAAAGGACTGCGGACGCTGGTTGTCCGATAACCGGTGTTCCCGAAGACATTGTTCAGAATTTGCGCAATGCCGATAAAATGCTGGTAATAGAAATTGATCTGGATAAAGTCGTTGATTTGAATGACGGCAAAATATCAGATCCGGCAGAAGTGTTTAAGCGTTATTATGAAGCAATAATCAACAGAGATTCTTTCGCTGAAAAGGCTGTGGACGCGATTTAATATAAGAAGGGCGGGTTTTACCCGCCCTTTTAAATGGATTAAAATTCATATTTCAGATTGACGCCCAGTGTATAAGCTCCTTGATTCGTCGGAGAGAAGGGCAGTTTGATATTATTGGAGCTGGCCAGAACATAATCAAATTTCAAACCGAGAGCTACATTCTGGTAAAGGTTTGTATAACCGTCCGCAAAGAAAGTCAGATCTTTGTTCCTGACATTGTTCATCGTATCCCATGAAAAACGCAGTCCGACATCAGCGGCTGTTTGTGCCGCAGGAATCAAGTGCAGAGCGGCATCAATGCTGAAAACATCATATTGCTGATTGTTGCCGTAATCGATGTTTTGGTAATCAAAACGCGTATAAGCGAAAACTTTGTCGCTTGTTTCGGTTCCGGCCATTAAATACAAATGTGTGTTTTTTTGATCTTCGTTATCAACGTTTTTCCATTTTGTATAATCCGTACGCGTTACGTCAGCACCGATCTGAACGCGCCAAGCGTCTTCAATCGTGTTGACTTTCGTTCCTACTGTCCATGACCAGTCGCGGAAAGAAGAAGCGCCTTCCTTCTTAGTCCAATCATAATTGAGGGTTCCGTAAATCGCCCAAGTTCCTGTAATGCCGTAAGTTAATGTTTCGGATGCCGTGTATTTGTCTGCGTTTTTCAACACTCTGAATCTGGTCTTTGCCGGCGCATTAATAGAGGCGTTTAATTTGACGCGGGAATAAGAAAGATTGGAATCGGCTAAAAAAGCCCGTTCCGGAATGTAGAAAGGATTTGTTATATCCGCGTACGAACGTGCGCCGGGATAACTTTGTTCCTGAGCCTGAGCAGAAAATGCAGTCAAACCGAAAACTGTTGCTAATAAAAGCTTTTTCATAGGATTAAACCTCTTCTGTTTATCAAAACTGGACATAAGCATAGCTGGAAAAAATTAATCTTTTATTGAAAAGTTTAAAAACTTTTGCTTTTTACGAAAAGAGATTCTACTCTGCCTGAAAATACGGCAGAAGTTCTCGTTAAAAATAATAATATCATATGCTTGATTTATATTTAAAAAAAACAGGTTAGATTATGCACCATCAAAAGATCAAATGGATTATTTTCGCCGTTACTTCTTTGGGAAATTTTATCAGTATGCTGGATTTTTCGGCGGTTAATATTGCTCTGTACAGAATTTCTTCGGCTTTTGCGCTGCCGGTGTCAACGATTCAATGGGTGATGCTGGCTTATCAGATTATTCTGACCAGTCTTTTGATTTTCTTTGGACGGTTAGGGGATATGGTTAATCGCAGAAAGCTATATACTTTAGGTTTTCTGACTTTTGGAGCGGGAGCCGCGCTTTCATATTTTTCCGTCAATTTCGGTATGCTTTTGATCGCCAGAGTGATACAGGGGGCGGGAGGATCAATTCTGATCGCAAATTCATTCAGCATTGTTTCCTCTGTTTTTAAAGGAAAACAACGCGGAAAAGCTTTAGGATTTATGGGGGCCATCACTCATTTGGCCGGAATGACGGCACCGGCGGTCAGCGGATTTTTAATGGAAAACTTTTCATGGAGAGCTATTTTCTTTCCCAGTTGTCTTTTGTCTTTCATTTCAATGATTCTGTCCGCAAGAATTATTCCGGCTAAAAGAGGTTCTGAAAAAATTCCGATTGATATTTTAGGGACGGTTCTTTTGACAGCAAGTATCGCATCCGTTTTGTTTGTGATCGCTCAAGCCCCCGTCGTCGGTGTGCTGAATCCGAAAGTCGGGATAATTGCGGCGATATCGGTTTTTTGTCTGATTTTGTTCATTGTGCATGAAAACAGAACCCCCGCGTCGTTGGTCAGTTTTAAACTGTTTTTGTCGCCCGTATTCCTGTTTTGCAATCTGGCTTTGATGGTTTCTTATCTGGCGATGTATCCGAATACAATTCTTTTTCCTTTTTATTCCCAAGGCGTATTGAATAATTCGGCCTCTTTGACCGGCTTGCTGATTTTGCCGTTTTCTTTATTTTATTTAATAACGGCGATTTTTACGGGGACCTTGTCTCCGCAAAAAAGAATGCCGGCAGGAATGCTGCTGCTGGGAGCGGGACTTTTCCTTTTCAGCCGGACAACAGGAACAACGCCTTTGTTTTGGCTGGTTTTAATGCAGATTGTGATGGGAGTGGGCAACGCTTTTTTCCAACCGTCCGTTAATACGGCTATTTTGAATGCCGCTCCTAAAGACAGTACGGGAATGGCCAGCGGCATTTTGTCTTTGTTCCGCAATACGGGAATAGCTATGGGCAGCGTTGTGTCCGTCGGCATTTTCGAAGCGCGGCAATCTTGGCTTTTGTCTTCGGGATTAGAGGAAAGGGCGGCTTTGCTTCAATCCTATCATTTCGCTTTACTCTGCGGGATCGGCTTTTCTTTTTTGTGCCTGGTGTTTATTATGGAATCAGTTCGGGCTTCAAAGAAGGAAAAACACAATGATTAAAAGAGTCGGTTTATTTCTGTGCATCAATCTTGTCGTTTTAATCACAATAGGTTTTCTGGTTCGTTTGCTCGGTGTTGACCGCTGGATGACGGAAAGCGGGATAGATTATAATCAACTGCTGGCTTTTTCCGCTGTTTTGGGATTCACCGGCTCTTTTATTTCCTTAATGATGTCAAAAAGCTTGGCTAAAATATCGGTCAATGCGCGCGTGATTTCCGAACCGCAAACGGAAGAGGAAAGATGGTTGGTCAAAACGATCGGCGATTCGGCCGATGCCGCGCGTGTAAAAATGCCGGAAGTCGCAATTTATTCCGGAACGGCAAACGCTTTTGCTACCGGAGCTTTCAGAGATGATTCTCTTGTCGCCGTGTCAACGGGATTGATGCGCTCAATGACGCGTTCGCAGGTCCGTGCCGTTTTAGCCCATGAAATGTCGCATATAAAAAACGGCGATATGGTGACAATGACTTTGATTCAGGGTGTGTTAAATACTTTTGTTTTCTTTTTTGCGCGGGTAGTTGCTTTTTTTCTGAATTCGTCCAAAAACGGCGATGATCACCGTCGGCGTTCAAACGGAATCGGATATTACTTCACAGTTCAAATCTGCGAGATTTTATTCGGGATTTTAGCCAGTATCGTCGCTTTCGCTTTTTCCAGACACAGAGAATACAAAGCCGATGCCGGAGCTGCCGAATTACTGGGAAGTCCGAAAGATATGATTGAGGCGTTGCAAGTGTTGGGAACGAAAAAAGTACAGCCGTTGCCTTCCGAAATGAAAGCGTTCGGCATTGTGGATATACCGTCTTCCGTTGCGGAACTGTTTTCGACACATCCGTCTTTGCAAAACAGGATCAAAGCCTTGTCCGCAGGTTTGCCTCTCGGCAAAACGGTTCAAAAGAAACCGTCCCCTGCCGGAGGTTTGTTCGGATCGGTTTCTTCTGAAGAGAAAAATTCTGAAAATTAAGCTTTAAGCGCTTTTAATAAGGTTTTAAAAACAGCCGTGAACATGTCCGGCGTCAATTTGCCGGTGTTCACGTTGTAACGCGATGTATGGTAGGTATCCAGCAATCGGATTGTTTTACCGTTCCAATTTAAAGTGTGCAAGGCGTTGTGAGCAAATTTAAAGGCCGTTTTTTTCTGATCTAAAACAGACAAAACCGCATTGTGCGCCAGCCCGCCTAAAACCAAAATCACTTTTAAGTTCGGCATAGCTTTAATTTCCTGTTCTAAAAAACGACCGCATAAACGAACTTCTTCGCCGGTCGGTTTGTTTTCCGGCGGAACGCATCGCACAGCATTCGTCAGACGGGCATTGACTAATCGGACGCCATCATCGGGACGCGCCAGATAGGTTCCTTTTGAAAAACCGAAATCATGCAGATGACCGTATAATAAATCACCGGCAAAATCGCCGGTAAACGGCCGCCCCGTCCGATTGGCTCCTTTTAATCCGGGAGCCAGTCCGACGATCAGCAATTCCGCGCTTAATTCCCCTAAAGAAGGAACGGGCGCATTAAAAAAATCAGGATACAAACGTCGATTTTTTTCTAAAAAAGAAACCAATCGAGGGCAATAACGGCAAGTTTTGTCCGGACAAATAAAATCAGGGAACATAATCCGTAGCTTCAACGTCACTGAACAAAATAGATTGAGCCTTTGAAAAGTCGGGCTCATTCTTTGCCGTTTGCGGTCCGCGTGAAATGTCTTGAACCAGATCGGATAAATCCGTGAAATGATCGGCTTGACGGCGTAATTCATCCGCAACCATCGGCGGTTGGGACTGAACTGTGGAAACGACTGTCACCCGGACACCCTTGCGCTGGACGGCTTCGACCAAACTGCGGAAATCGCCGTCACCGGAAAATAAAATGGCATGATCAATGCTTTCCGCCATTTCCATTAAATCCACAGCCAGCTCGATATCCATATTGCCTTTGATTTTTCGGCGTCCCATCGCGTCCGTAAATTCTTTGGTCGGTTTGGTAACCATAGTATAGCCGTTATAATCCAGCCAATCAACCAAGGGGCGGATTGGTGAATATTCCTGGTCTTCAACTAAAGCTGTATAATAAAACGCTCTGATTAATCGTCCTTTTGTAGAAAAAAAGTCCAAAAGTTTCTTGTAATCAATATCAAATCCTAAAGCTCTTGCGGCCGCATATAAATTAGAGCCATCAATAAACAAAGCGATTTTTTCTCCTGCATAACAACGCATAACGTATTCCTTTTAGATATATTTAAAAATTCTTCCATAGAATAAATCGAAAATTCAATTCTGCCAAGATGATTTTGTATCTATGCTTAAACTATATTTTTTATAAAGAAGGGGCTTGCTTTTTTGAATAAAATGACGATATAACAATAATCCTTAAAGTTTTGTGTACACTCTTAAAATTTTGGAAGTAAAAAAATGGCACGCGTTACTGTAGAAGACTGTGTTAAAAAGATTCCCAACCGCTTTGAACTGGTTTTACTGGCTGCTCAGCGCGCAAAGGACATCAGCGCCGGCGCTCAGATGAAAGTAGAACAGGATCGCGATAAAAACCCCGTTATCGCTTTGCGCGAAATCGAAGAAGACAAAATCAATCGGGCCGATTTGGAAAATACGTTGGTTACCGGTATGCAGAAATTCATCAAAGAAGAAGACGTTACCGTTGACGAAGAAGAAAGCATCAAAGCCGCCGATGCGGAATTAGCCGCTTTGACGGATGAATTTGCTCATCTGAACGACACCGAAGCCGCTATTAACGAAGCCGGTTCTTTTGAAGTCACGGAAGAATAACGACCGACTCTTTAACATCAAAGGGCGGGAGGCGTTATGCTCAGGCAATTTGAATTGGTGGAACGAGTCCGTTCCTATGATCCCAATGTTGATGAAGAGGGATTGGATCGGGCGTATGTTTTTGCCGTTAAAATGCATGGCTCTCAAAAGCGCGCTTCGGGTGATCCGTATTTTTCCCATCCTGTCGAAGTCGCCGGCATTCTGACCGAATATAAACTGGATTATGCCTCGATCGTGACGGCATTGCTGCATGATACGATCGAAGATACGGCCGCGTCTTATGAAGACATTAAGGAAATGTTTGGGGAAGAGGTTGCCAAACTGGTTGAAGGCGTTACAAAACTCAGCCGAATCCAGCTACAGTCGGATCAAACCAAGCAAGCCGAAAATTTCCGAAAGCTTTTATTGGCTATGTCGGAAGATATCCGCGTTTTGTTGGTCAAATTGGCAGACCGCGTTCACAATATGCGCACGCTGCAATTTCATAAAAAACCCGAAAAACGACAGCGCATTGCCCGAGAAACGATGGAAATTTATGCGCCCTTGGCCGAACGCATCGGTATGCAGGAAATGAAAAACGAGCTGGAGGAGCTTTCTTTTAAAGAACTGTATCCCGAAGCTTATGAATCCATTAATGTCCGTTTGTCCTTCCTGCGGGAGCAAGGCGGAGATTTGGTCGCACGCATTATTTCCGCTTTAAAAGACGATTTGAAAGATTCCGGTATTGAATGCGAAGTAACCGGCCGTGAAAAGTCGCCTTATTCCATTTGGCGGAAAATGCAGCGCCAAAACGCAACTTTTGAACAGCTGTCGGACATTATGGCTTTTCGCATCATTGTGCCCACTGTCGCCGACTGTTACCATGTGCTGGGTATCATTCATACAAAATATCCGATGGTTCCCGGACGATATAAAGATTATATCTCCACACCGAAACCCAACGGTTACAAATCCCTTCATACCGGCGTTATCGGTCCGGAAAAGCACAGAATTGAAATTCAGATCCGCACAAGGGAAATGCATGATATCGCCGAAATCGGTTTGGCGGCGCATTGGCGCTACAAACAAGGCGATTATAAAACGGACGGGCGGCAGTTCGCTTGGTTGAGAGAACTGCTGGATATTATGGAACAGTCTGATAATCCTGAAGAATTTTTGGAACATACCAAAATGGAAATGTATCAGGATCAGGTGTTCTGTTTCTCTCCGAAAGGGGATTTGATCACACTGCCGAAAAGTGCGACGGCGATTGACTTTGCTTATGCGGTTCATTCCGGTGTCGGCAACAGATGCGTCGGCGTGAAAATTAACGGTAAAATCAGACCGTTAAGAACAATTTTGACGAATGGTGATCAGGTTGAAATACTGACATCGAAAACACAAACGCCTTCACCCGAATGGGAACGCTTTGCCGTTACGGGAAAGGCCAGAGCCGCAATCCGTCGCTTTGTCCGTGCTCAGAAACGCGAACAGTATTTGGAAGTCGGCCGGCAAATGCTGCAGCGCGCCTATAAAAGCGAAGGATACGAATATTCCGATAAAAGTCTGGAAAATGTGCTGACAAACTTCAAACAGACCGCCGTTGAAGATTTGATCGCCGCCGTCGGGGAGGGAGTCATTCAGGCGCCCGATGTGGTTGAAGCAGTCTTTCCCGGTCATAAATCGCGTTTTGTCCGTGTGGTGGATGCGATTAAACGCGGCGCGAAAAAGATCGGAGACAAAGCTGCCGATAAAAAACAAAGTCCGATCAACGGATTGATTCCCGGAATGGCGATTAATTTTGCAAAATGTTGTCATCCGCTGCCGGGAGATCGGATTGTCGGAATCGTCACAACAGGCAAAGGCGTAACAATTCACACGATAGATTGTGTGACTTTGGAAAAATTTTCAGCCGAACCGGAACGTTGGTTGGATGTTTCATGGAATGAAGATGTTGTTTCGGGAGAAAGCCATATTTCCCGCCTTCGCATTGTTCTTGTCAATCAACCGGGATCTTTGGGAACATTGTCAAATGTGATCGCGAAAAATCATGGCAATATTGCCAATCTGAACATATTGGAAAGAACTCCCAGCTTTTTTGATTTGTCCGTTGATGTTGAAGTTCAGGATGTTCGTCATCTGAGCGATATTATGGCTGCACTGAGATCCAGTCCGGGAATCAGCTCCGTTCGGCGAGCTCAGGATTAGCTATGATTATCGGAATAGGCACGGATTTGGTTGATATCAGACGGATAGAGAAATCTATTGCCCGATTTGGCGACGCTTTTTGCAAAAGGATTTTTACGGAAGGCGAACAAAAGCTTTGCAATTCGCGCACGGGAAATAAAAAAATATCGGCTTATGCTGTGCGTTTTGCGGCAAAAGAAGCATGCTCCAAAGCTTTGGGAACCGGATTAAGGCAAGGGGTTTTCTGGCATAATATGGAAGTCGAGCAGCTGCCGAGCGGAAAGCCCAATATGGTTTTGACCGGCGGTGCTTTGGAGCGTTTGAACGTTTTATCAGGCGGTAAAGGTACATCTCAAATAGATGTTTCTTTGACGGATGAATATCCGTATGCTATGGCTGTTGTTATTATCAGCGCAGGATCAAATGAGGAATAAAAAATGATGAAAGAAAAGAATGCTCAAGGCGGGTTTTGGGAAACGACAAAAACGGTTGTTTATGCGTTGTTAATAGCACTGTTTGTCCGTACCGTTTTTGCCGAACCGTTCAGTATTCCTTCAGGATCCATGATTCCGACTTTGCTGGTGGGAGATTATCTGTTCGTTTCCAAAATGTCGAACGGTTACAGCCGTCATTCTTTGCCGTTGAGCATACCGCTTATTAAAGGGCGCATTTTTTATGAAGAACCGAAACGCGGTGATGTTTTGGTATTCAAAATGCCTTCAGACAACCGCACGGATTATATTAAACGTTTGATCGGTTTGCCCGGAGACCGCATTCAAGTCAAAGACGGTCGTCTGTACATCAACGGTAATATGACGGAACGTGTTTCCGAAGGGGAATATGTAATGCGCGACGCTTCCGGAAGAGCAATGCGCTTTGAAAAATATACGGAGATTTTGCCGGAAGGATTTAAACATCCGATCATTGAAATGACCGACGAAGGTCCTTTTGATAATACGGAAGAGTTCGTCGTTCCCGAAGACCATTTTTTTATGATGGGCGACAATCGTGATAATTCTTTAGACAGCCGATCAATCAAAGTCGGCTTCGTTCCAAAGATTAATTTGGTTGGAAAAGCTAAATTTTTGTTCTTTTCCAATGACGGTTCCGTTGCTTGGTGGCAGCTTTGGAAATGGCCTATGGCGGTGCGTTGGTCCAGACTGTTTAACGGTATTAAATAAGATGACGGATCTTACTGACCTTTATCCTGCCTTGGGACATGAGTTTAAAAGCAAAAAGCTGTTAAAGCAGGCTTTGACGTTAGGCTTTGAAAATCATTTCGCCGGTTATGAACGTTTGGAGTTTCTGGGAGACCGCGTATTGGGCGTGATTGTCGCGAACATGTTGTTTCATGTGTTTTCCAAAGAACCGGAAGGTGATTTAGCTCGTCGCTTTACCGCTTTAACGCGTGCGGAAACTTTGGCTTTTGTTACCGAAGAATTGCATTTTGACCGTTATTTGATTTCAGCTGTTCCTTCCAATAAACCGGATCTGACCAAAGCCGTTCTGTCGGATATATGCGAAGCCGTCATCGCCGCTTTATTTTTGGATGGTGGATTTGAAGTTGCTCAACAGTTCGTTGTACGGTATTGGACGCCGTTAATGGAAAAGCTGTCGGCCCCGCCGGTAGATTCTAAAACAAAGCTGCAGGAATGGGCGCAGGCGCGCAAATTGCCGCTGCCGGTCTATACACAACTGGATCGGAAAGGGCCTGATCATAATCCTGTTTTTATGATGCAGGTTGCCGTTTCAGGCTTTGAGCCGATCTGCGCTTCCGGGGCGTCCAAGAAAGAAGCGTCTCAGAACGCGGCCGCCGAATTTTTAAAAAGACTGGATGATAAATGACGGAAAAATGCGGGTTTGCAACACTTCTGGGGGCGCCGAATGCGGGGAAGTCAACGCTGGTCAATTATATGGTCGGCACAAAAGTTTCCATTGTTTCTCCGAAAGTGCAAACAACGCGTTCCCGTATCCGCGGTATTTTCGTTAAAGATAATTGTGAAATTGTTTTAATTGACACGCCGGGTGTTTTCAAACCGAAGCGCCGTTTGGACCGGGCTATGGTCGCCGCGGCTTGGCAAGACGCCGAATATGCGGATTCCCGTCTGGTGCTTGTCGATGCTAAGCGCGGGATAGACGATGATACTTGTTCCATTATTGATTCTTTGAACAAGAACAGATTAAAATCCGTTCTTGTTTTAAACAAGTCCGATTTAGTTAAACCCGCAAAACTGATAGAGTTGTCGGCTAAGTTAAATGAAACGGCGGATTTTGAAGAAACATTTATGTTGTCTGCTATGACGGGTGAAGGCGTCGATGGATTGGCGGATTACCTGATTTCCCGTATGCCGGAAGGGCCGTTTATGTTTCCGCCGGACCAAGTGTCCGATTTGCCGAACAGATTGTTGGCGGCCGAAATCACGCGGGAAAAACTGTATATGTGCTTGAATCAGGAATTGCCTTATATCAGCACCGTACAAACGGATTCCTGGAAAGAGGATGAAAAAGGCATTCGCATAGATCAAACGATTTTTGTTGAAAAAAACAATCAAAAACAGATTGTCATCGGTAAAAACGGCGCGATGATTAAGAAAATCGGCACACAATCCCGTTTGGAACTTGAAAAGATGTTTGAATGTCGGATTCATTTGTTCCTGTTTGTCAAGGTTCGTGAAAAATGGGAAGAAAATCCCGAACATTATCGGTCTTGGGGATTGGACTTTAATGCCTGAATGGACGGACAGCGCTTTAATCATCGGCATTAAAAAATTTGCCGAACGAGATGCCGTTATTTCTTTTTTAACTCAAAATCACGGCCGATATGCCGGATTGGTCAAAGGGGCTTTTTCCAAACATCATGCCGGAAATTTTCAAGTCGGGAATTTGATTCAAATGACATGGAAAGCGCGGTTGGAAGAGCATTTGGGAACAGTTAAGGCCGAGTTGTTGACGGCTTATGCCGCAGGCGTTTTGGACGATCCGGACAGACTGACGGCGTTATCCTGTTTGTGCGCGATGAGTTCTCTGTTGCCCGAAAGAGAAAACGTACCTGATTTTTTTCAAAAAACATTAGAACAGATCGCTTTGCTGCATTTTGATGACTGGGCTGCCCGTTATGCTTTGTGGGAAGTCGATTTGCTGAAGGTTCTGGGATTCGGTTTGGATCTTTCCGTTTGCGCTGTTACAGGAACGACACAGGATTTGATCTATGTTTCCCCAAGATCCGGACGCGCCGTCAGTCGGGAAGCCGGAAAACCATGGCGGGATAAGTTATTGATGCTGCCGTCTTTTTTAAGAGAAGGATCTTCGTCCGTTGAAACGGAAGAAATAAAAAAAGCTTTAGAATTGACAGGATTTTTCCTTGAAAATTATGTCATAAAAACGCTAGACTGCACTATCCCCGCTGTCAGAGGACGTTTGATCGCCGCTTTGACCAATGACAGAAACGGATAAACTCAGGTGTTTTAAAATGGATGAAAGCGAACAGATAAAAGAAACAAAAATGGCGGAAGCTCTCGGCGAACGCTATCTGGCTTACGCGATGTCAACGATTGTGTCGCGTTCTTTGCCGGATGTACGGGACGGCTTGAAGCCTGTTCATCGACGTTTGTTGTATGCAATGAACGCTTTGCATCTGGATCCTGAATCCGGTTTTAAAAAGTGTGCCCGTGTTGTCGGCGATGTGATCGGTAAATATCACCCGCACGGCGATGTGGCCGTTTATGAAACGATGGTGCGTTTAGCACAGGATTTTGCCGTGCGCTATCCTTTGGTCGAAGGGCAGGGCAATTTCGGTAATATTGACGGCGACAGTGCGGCGGCCATGCGTTATACGGAAGCTCGTCTGACCGAAGTCGCCAAAGCGATTATGGACGGTTTAAACGACGGTACGGTTGATTTCCGTCCGACCTATTCCGGTGAAGATATCGAACCGGTTGTAATGCCGTGCGCTTTTCCGAATTTGCTTGCGAACGGTTCTTCCGGTATTGCGGTCGGTATGGCAACCAATGTGGCTCCCCATAATGTCGGTGAAATAGCAGATGCTTTGCAGCTGTTGATTAAAAATCCCGATTGTACGGTTGCCGAATTAATGAAGTTCGTGCACGGCCCCGATTTCCCGACCGGCGGTGAGATTGTCGAAAAGCCTGAAAGCCTTTTAAAAGTTTATGAGACGGGACGCGGCGCCATTCGTGTCCGTGCCAAATGGGAAAAAGACGAATTGTCTCATGGGATGTATCAGATTATCGTCACCGAAATTCCCTATATGGTGAAAAAATCCGAACTGATTACTAAAATCGCTAAGCTTTTGTTGGAAAAGAAGCTGCCGTTTTTAGCCGATATCCGGGATGAATCCGCGGAAAACGTCCGTATCGTTCTGGAACCGAAAAATCGAAACATCGAACCGGAACAATTAATGGCGCACTTGTTCCGCCTGACGGATTTACAGGTTAATTTCAATATGAACATGAACGTCTTGGACAAAGACGGCGTCCCGCGGGTGATGGACTTAAAGCAGATTTTGCAGGCTTTTCTTGATCACAGACAGGACGTTTTAATTCGTCGTTCTCATTTCCGATTGGATAAGATCAACCACCGCATGGAGGTTTTGGAAGGTTTCCTGATCGCTTATCTGAACTTGGACGAAGTCATCCGCATTATCCGTGAAGAAGACGATGCCAAACCAGCGTTGATGAAAGCCTTCAATCTGACGGAAGTGCAGGCGGACGCGATTTTGAATATGCGGTTGCGTTCTTTGCGCAAGCTGGAAGAAATGCAAATTAAAACGGAGCATGATGAACTGGCTGCGGAAAAAGAAAAGCTTGAAAAGCTTTTAAGCGACGAAAGCGCGCGTTGGAAAGAAATTTCAGCGGAAGTTGCTTTAATGAAAAAGAAATTCGGGCAAGCCACCGTTTTGGGAAAGCGCCGTACTTTGATTTCCGGTGAAGCGGAAGAAGTCGAAATACCTGTTGAAGCTATGATCGAACGGGAGCCGATTACCATTATTTTATCCGAAAAAGGCTGGATCCGTTCGGTTAAAGGGCATATTCAGCTGGACGACGACATTAAATTCAAAGAAGGCGATCATTTGCAATGCGGTTTACAGGCTCAGACAACGGATAAAATTCTGATGTTTGCGACAAACGGACGGTGTTATACGTTGATGGCGGATAAATTGCCGCGCGGCCGCGGTTTTGGCGAGCCTGTTCGGTTGTCTATCGATTTGCCCGAAGAAGACGAGATTCTGACAATGTCGATTTTCCGACCGAATGAAAAACGGCTTGTCGTTTCTAAAAAAGGAAAGGGATTTATTGTCAAAGAAGAAGATTTGTTGGCGCAAACCCGTAACGGTAAAATCGTTTTAAATCTGACCGAAGGAGATCAGGCTTACTTGTCTTTGCCGGTTTCGGGAAATACGGTTGCCGTTATCGGAAGCAACAGAAAGCTCTTGATCTTTGATTTGCTGGAAATTCCGGAAATGATTCGCGGGCAGGGGGTCTTTATTCAGAAATATCCTGTCGGCGTGACGTTGTCGGATATCAAACTGTTCAATAAAGAAGAGGGGCTGGCCTATCCCTGCGGCGGCGGAACGCGTATTGAAACCAACTTAATCGGATGGACCGGACACCGGGCTCAGGTCGGCAAGATGCCTCCGGTCGGATTTCCGAAAAGCAATAAATTCACATAGAAATATTAAATCATGCGCTTCAGTTTTTTTTGTCGGATCATTCTGTTTTTTGTTTTCTTTTTACCGTCCGTTTCCGCCAAAGCTGAACAAAGTTTTTTTGATTTCCTGAAAAAAGATATAGACAACGTTTTATTGTCTCCCGACTGGGATTTGTATGTCCCCGTGAATACATGGCATAATCGCGAGATGTATGATAAGAAAAAAACGGATTCCTATAACGAACGGCCGTGGGGATTAGGTGTCGGAAAGCATATTTATGAAGGCAATATTCTGAAGGGCCTTTATTTTATGGCGTTCAAAGATTCCCATAATAAAATTGAGCCGATTGTCGGCTATATGCGCCAATGGAATTATTATTTTGACGAAGCTAAAGAAATCTCTGTCGGAGCCGGATATACCTTGGGGGTTACGTTCAGGAATGATTATCATTATCTGCCTATTCCGGTTGTTTTGCCGATTTTTGGCTTTCAGTACAAAAAATTTACACTGCAAACGACTTATATCCCCGGACCATATAATATGTTTAACGTCCTGTTTACATGGGTCAGAATAGATCTGTAAAAGGAACAGGCGACTTTGTTTTATCTGTCTTTGGAAGATATCTCTCTGAAAAAGATCGCCTGACGGCGACGCTTCTTTCAGTCGCTATGTCGCCGCATACGAAAGGGATGGGGGTGAGATTGCTCGGAACTTCGTTCCTCGTCCCTGAAGGGATCGCCTGACGGCGACGCTCCTTTCAGTCGCCGAACTCACTTCGTGAGTTCTTCTCCCACCCTGATACCCAACATAAATAAAAAGCCCTCTTTTGAGGGCTTTTTATTTATGGCGGATGGGGTGAGATTCGAACTCACGAACTCCGTAAAGAGTCGCCGGTTTTCAAGACCGGTGCATTCAACCGCTCTGCCACCCATCCGCAATATGCGCCATTCTCTGATATTTTGAAGCAAAAATCAAGAGCTTATATAAAAAAATAAATATCGTTTTAAAACAATCAGATATCTGATCTTCTTGATCTTTTTTATTAGAAGTCGAAGTCGGACAATCCCGCTTGAAGAGAATAAAAAAAAGAGTCATTATATAACAGCGTTTTATTCAAAAGGAGGATGGTATGACAGAAGAAACTCAAGCTCCCGCAGCTGAACAAGCTGAAGTTGCCGCACCTGAACAACCGGCTCAAAATTCAGCCCCTTCCGCGCAGGAACAGGCCAAAGCGGAAGCTGTTGCAAAGGCTCAGGAAGTCGGCAAAAAACTTTCCGGTTTTTTGGGCGGTTTGGCGGAAAAAGCAAAAAACATAGACGTTAAAGAATTGACTGAAAAAGCCAAACAGAAAGTGAACGAAGTTAAAGACAAAGCATCGGAACTGAATGCGGGAAAAACGAATAATGCCGTTCCTCCTCGCGAAACAATAGCGGCGGAACAGATGAAACAGTTATTGGAGGGGGCTGCAAAAGCGACAGATGAAATTCCAAATATTGTTTTGGCGATTCTTGCCGATGTTGCGCAAGGAGAACAAATCGCTCTGAAAATGGAATTCGGAACGCCGGCAGATCAAACGTATATCGCCGTATCAGCTAAAAATATTTTTCAGTTTGTTAAAAGTTCCGATCAGTTTCAGGTTTTTGTTTATCCGACATCTGGAATTCTTGGTTTTTCCGTTTTGCCGCCGCGCGGTGAAACGGCCGGACGCTTGGAAATTCTTTTGGAAAAGGAAGAAATCAAATTAACGTTGCCCGACTTGGAAACTTATGCACGGGCATTGATTTTGTATAAAAAACTCAGAGGCCCTTCCGAAAAATAAATCGTGCTTTATCTTCAGCGCCGTAGCCGAAAGGCAGCGGCGCTTTTTGATTAACTAAAAAATAACGTCTTTTTTGTAAAAATAATAAAACAAATTCTGCAAAAGGCGGTAAAGATGAACGGTTGGATAAAATACGGCATTTTATGTTGTGCCTTTTTAAGTTCGTCTGCATTTGCCGCAGCAACAAGCGGAACGGGATTGACTTTTGAAGAATGGGTTGAAGAATTCAGGCGCGAAGCCGTTGAAAACGGTGTTTCCGCGCAAACTTTGGACAGAGCTTTTCAGTCTCTGCGCTTGTGTCCGGAAGTTATCCAACGCGATCGCAAACAGCCGGAATTCAGGCGGGATTTTCAGTCGTATCTTGACAATGCAATCAATCAGCAGCGAATAAAAAAAGGTCGGCAGCTGCTGGAAAAAAATAAGGATTTGTTTGAAGATGTCGAAAAAAAATATAAAGTTCCCGCCCGTTATTTAATTTCTTTTTGGGGAATGGAGACAAATTTCGGTTCGTCAAAAGGGGATTATTCGATTTTTAACGCTTTGGCAACTCTGGCTTATGACACCCGCCGACCAACGTTTTTCCGGTCGGAATTAATGCACAGTGTGCGTTTGGTACAAAACGGTTTGCCGACGGAAAAAATGTTGGGATCATGGGCCGGCGCTGTCGGCAATTTTCAGTTTATGCCATCCACTTTAAACACTTTCGGTGTGGACTATGACAATGACGGTCAGATTGATTTGTGGGACAGTCTTCCGGATGCGGCAGCTTCCGCGGCGAATTATCTTTCCTCGGAAGGGTGGAATCCTTCTATCGGTTGGGGAAGGGAAGTCGTTTTGCCGAAAAAGTTTGATTGGGATTTAATCGAACAGAAAAAAACGTTGAAAGAGTGGTTCGAAAATGGCGTTTCTCTTGCGGATGCTTCTGAACTCCGGGAACCGTTATCAACACCGGCGGAATTGTTTTTGCCCGCCGGAATCCACGGTCCCGCTTTTTTAACTTATTCCAATTTCAGAGTGATTTTGAAATGGAATAATTCGGTTTTATACGCTATTGCGGTCGGTCATTTGGCGGACAGAATAGCGTTCCGGCCGGCGTTTTCAAAAAAATATTTTCAACGTGGAGCTTCGTTTACGCTTGAAAATGCCCAGGAGATACAAGAGCTTTTATCAAAAATGGGACTTTATTCTTCCGACGTTGACGGTGTTTTGGGACGTAAAAGCAGGGAAGCCATACGCAATTTCCAAGCTCTTTACGGACTGCCGGCCGACGGGTATGCCAACGCTTCTCTGCTGCATTTTATGCGCTTGGTTCTGAATGGCGGGGAAAAACGGGACAAGCTGACTTTTGACGAGATCATAGAAATACAAAAAATTCTGGCAAAAGGCTCTTACTATATTGGTCCGATTGACGGAAAATTAGGGGCGGATACGTTAAGAGGGATTGAATTATATAAAAAAGTTTACGGTATTTCAGCCAATAATGTAAACAGGGCTTTGTTGGAAAAAATGCGTGTTCAATTTGCCAGAAATCTTGAGGGCGGAGAAATTGATCCTCTGGTCAAAGAAAATATCCGACGGATAGAAGAAGAAAAGAAAAAGTCGGAAAAAGCAAAAAAGCTCAAAAAGAAAAACAAGCGTCAAAAGTCTTCCTCAAAAAAAGCTTCAAACAAAGGGTTAAAAAAACGCTAACGAGGGTGTAAAAAAATAAAAGTATCTTTCTTGATTCAATTGCGCTTACCCGCTATTCTGCCCTATGACGAAAGGATATAAATATGCGTTCGATTTTCCAAATACTGCTGTTGTCAACAGCTCTGGCCGTAACGGGGTGTTCTGATAATACTCAAGTTTTTTCGTCGTCGGCATCAGGCGGCACAAAACAATCTTCTCCGGCGGCAGCCGGTTACTATAAGGTGGGGAATCCTTATCAGGTGGCAGGCGTGTGGTATTATCCGAAAGAAGATTATTCCTATAAGGAAATAGGGGTTTCTTCTTGGTATGGTCAGGATTTTCACAACGGCATCACGGCAAACGGGGAGCTGTATGATATGCATGCATTGACGGCTGCGCACAGAACGCTTCCGCTGCCGAGTATCGTTCGCGTAACAAATTTGCAAAACGGCCGCTCTTTGGTGTTGCGTGTCAATGATCGCGGGCCTTTTGTCAATAATCGAGTTATAGATGTTTCTATGCGCGCGGCTCAATTACTCGGATTTAAAGAGCAAGGGACAACACAGGTGCAGGTTGAAATCCTGTCGGAAGAAAGCAAAAAATTAAAGGAAGAATTGTTGGCTGCGGCGGAAAATACAACGATTGCCGCTCCAAAAGCTTTAAACGCTTCCTATTCTCAGGAATCAGCGTATTCTCCAAATTCTCCGCGCTTGGCCAATCCGCCTCCTGCGGCGGAAAATGCGGTGTCGGCTCCATTGGTTTCGGCTTCGGCAAATGTCAAAGAAAAACCTTATAATGATTGGGATGACGACCTGCCTAAAGCTCAATCTCAGAAGACCGCTTATGAAACGTCAACACCATCGGTAAAAAAGGAAACGCCGAAACCTTCTCCTAAGCCTGCGGAAAAGAAAGCTCCGGTGAAAAAATCCGCCTCAGCGGGAATATCCGGTGTTGTCGCTCCGGGATATTATGTTCAGGTCGGCGCTTTCGGCAGTTTGGAAAACGCTGAAAAAATGCGGGAAAAAGCATCCCGTTTCGGTTCCGCCGTTATTCAGCCCATGACAGCGGGAGGCAAGACATTGTATCGGGTTCGTTTGGGGCCGAATGACGCTAAAAAGGCTTTGGATATAATGGATAAGGTATCAAGCGGCGGAATGTCTGACGCTCGGTTGGTTGAAGAAAAAGGAAATATTCCCGCCGGGAAACGTTTAGATAATGCTTTCTGAACAGGAGATGTATATGAAAAAATATAAATCATTTCTCTTTTTGACTGTTTTTGCGGGCTGTGTCATTCCTTCTTCCTCTTATTCTATCGAAACAAAGGCGAAAAATGCCGTTTTAATGGATTTTGAAACGGGGACTTTTTTCTTCCAAAAAAATGCGGACGAAAAAATGCCTCCGGCTTCGATGAGCAAACTGGTGACAGCCTATATGATTTTTGATCGGCTGAAAAACGGTTCTTTGTCGATGAATGATGAATTTATCGTCAGTGAAAACGCATGGCGTAAAGGCGGAGCGAAAACCGGCAGCTCAACAATGTTTTTAAAAATCGGCGATAAGGTCAAATTGAGTGATTTGCTGCGTGGTATTATCGTTCAGTCTGGAAATGATGCCTGCATCACGGCTGCCGAAAATATAGCCGGATCCGAAAAGGAATTTGTAGATCTGGCAAATCAAAAAATCGTCGAGTTGGGATTAAATCATTCGCATTTAGCCAACGCGACCGGCTGGCCAAATCCTGATCATTATATGTCCCCGAAGGATTTAGCCGTTTTGTCGGGGCAAATCATTCGGAACTTTCCGGAATATTATGGAATTTATTCCGAAAAAGAATTTACCTATAACGGAATCAAACAAGAAAACCGCAATCCGTTATTGTTTTTAATGCCGGGAATGGCGGACGGAATCAAAACGGGACATACAACGGTGTCGGGGTATGGTTTGGTCGGATCCGCCAAAAAAGGAAATCGTCGTATTATTATGGTGATTAACGGCCTGAAAACAATGAAAGAGCGCAGCGAAGAAGCTCAAAAATTGATTTTATGGGGATTCCGGAGCTTTGATAACTATACGATTTTGAAAAAAGATGTGTCGGTTGTTAATGTTCCGGTGTGGCTGGGCCGAACGAAAAACGTAGCCGCCGTTCCCGCTGAAGATGTTGTTTTAACCGTACCGAAAGGAAAACAAAAAGAAATTTCCGCTAAAGTGACTTATGAAAAGCCTTTAAGCGCTCCCGTTAAAAAAGGACAAAAGGTCGGTTCTTTGATTTTGCGTATTCCTGATCAGGAGAATATGTCCGTTGATCTGTTCGCCGCTAATGATGTCAAGCGTTTGGGATATTTCGGACGGTTGAAGGAATTGATAAAATATCTTTTGTTTCAAAATATAAATTAAGGAATGAATATCCGTGAAATCAAATTTCTTTATCACGTTTGAAGGCGGAGAAGGAGCCGGAAAATCGACTCAAGCCAAGTTATTGTCAGATTTTCTAGAAAAGCAAGGTTTTCCTTGTGTTTTAACCAGAGAACCGGGCGGATCGTCCGGAGCTGAAGAAATCAGAAACCTGGTCGTAAAAGGAGATGTCGAACGCTGGGATGTAATGACGGAAGCGTTGTTGATGTTTGCCGCGCGCAGGGATCATCTGGTCAAAACGGTATGGCCGGCTTTGAAAGAGGGAAAAACCGTCATTTGCGACCGCTTTGCGGATTCGACTATGGCTTATCAGGGGTTTGGATACGCCGATCGCGGGCTTGGGCAGTCAACGGTAGGAAAGCTTTATCAAATTGTTGTCGGCAATTTTAAACCGGATTTGACGATTATTCTGGATATGCCCGTTGAAGCCGGCGTCAATCGGGCTTTGAAACGCGATGCGCACACCAATCGTTATGAGAAAATGGGATTGGATTTTCACCGCAATTTACGCGACGCTTTTCTAAAAATTGAAAAACAAGAACCCGATCGCTGCGTTGTCATTGACGCAGACCGAACAATAGAAGAAATTTCCGCCGATATTATTTCCGTCGTTCAAAAGCGGTTGTTAAAGGCTCGGGTATGAGTGTCGTCGCCTGTAAATTTCCGGAAGAGCAAACCGATTTATTCGGACATAATACGGCACAAAAAACGCTGTTGGATTTATGGAATAACAAAAGCTTAGCTGGCTCATGGCTGTT
Organism: uncultured Alphaproteobacteria bacterium; assembly: GCA_937912005.1. Classification (GTDB taxonomy): domain Bacteria; phylum Pseudomonadota; class Alphaproteobacteria; order CAAGCB01; family CAG-977; genus UBA11549. The sequence continues at coordinate 9,395 of CALDOX010000034.1, read as the reverse complement.
TTGCGGTCCGAAAGGCATAGGAAAAGCGACTTTGGCGTATCGTTTGGCGCGCTTTGTTTTGGCACAACCCGTTCAAAATCCGTTGAATTTATTCGGAACGGAAGATTATCCCGTTTCTCTTGATATTTCATTGACGGATCCTGTTTATAAATCCGTTGCTCAAAAAACAAATCCGGGACTGTGCGTTATTGAATGCGGCTTGAAGGAAGATGAGCTGAAAAGCCGTCAAGCATTGATAGATGCCGGAAAACCGCTTGATCCCGAGACGGAAAAAAACAGAAAGCGCTATGATGAAATCCGCATCACGGATATTCGGGAAGCGGAAGCTTTTCTGCATTTGACAGCAAGCGCGAACGGGTGGCGGATTATGATCATAGATTCCGCTGACGATATGAATACGAATGCGGCGAATGCTTTGCTGAAATCGTTAGAGGAGCCGCCGCCGAAAACGGTGATTGTCCTGATCAGCCACCAACCGGGAAAATTGTTGCCGACTATCCGTTCAAGATGCCGGAAACTTCTGTTAAAACCCTTAAAAAACAGTAACTTGCTTCCCATTCTTAAACTGAAAACAGACTGCTCGGAACAAAATTTGAAAACACTGGCAGCGTTGTCGGAAGGCAGCTTGGGCAAAGCTTTATCTTTGTATGAACAAGACGGCGTTTTTGTTTTTACTCAGATGATTTCTTTGTTTTCGGATTTTCCGAAATTATCCGTTTCGACGTTATATGCATTTGCGGAAAAAACGTTAAAAGAAAAAGATGTAATGAAAACGGCGCAATCTCTTTTAGTGCAATGGTTGGAACGTGTTTGCATTCAGGCTCAAAAAAACGAAGAAGATGAAATATTCCCTGACGAGCGCCAAATTATGCAGCGATTGCAGTCGCACATTAATCCGTTGCGTCTGATGGATGTCGCCGAAGAATTGCAAAAGACTTTCGCCGATACGGATTTGGATCAAAAGCAGGTTTTCGTAAATGCTTTCCTGAAATTACAGCGGGAGGCTGTTTCTTAAATGTTTATCGACAGCCATTGTCATTTGAATTTTCCCGATTTTAAAGGAAAAGAAAACGAAATCGTCAACAACGCCAAACGGCTTGGAATAGAACGCTTTTTGACGGCCTGCACGCGATTGTCGGAACTGCCGGAACTGATAGAGCTGACGCGAAAATTTCCGGAAGTCTTCGCTTCCGTCGGCATTCATCCCGAATACGCGGCGGAGCAAGGGGAAAACGAAACGTCCGTCGAGGAACTGGTTTCATTGTCTGATGATGCAAAAGTCGTCGCAATAGGCGAGGCGGGATTGGATTATCACTATGGCGCGGCGGAAACAAGACAGGCTCAACGCGACCTGTTCCGCATTCATTTACGGGCGGCAAAGGCGGCCAAACTGCCGATCATCATTCACACCCGCGAAGCCGAAGACGATACGATCGCTTTGTTGGAAGAGGAAAAATCCCCCGATCTGACCGGTGTCCTGCATTGTTTTTCCTCTGAAAGACGGTTGGCGGAAAAGGGGCTTGAACTGGGATTTTACCTTTCCGCTTCGGGCATTATCACGTTTAAATCCGCTCAGGAATTGCGTGACATTTTCAGTGCGGCTCCGTTGGACAGGCTGTTGGTCGAAACGGACGCGCCGTATCTGGCTCCCGTGCCGTACAGAGGACGCGCAAACGAACCGGCTTATGTGATCAAAACGGCAGAAATGCTCGCTTCGTTAAAAAATATTGATATGAACGAACTGCAAAAGCGGACAACGGAAAACTTTTTCACTTTATTTTCAAAGGCATATTGAAATGCAAGTTACGATTTTAGGGTGCGGGGCGGCCGGCGGCGTCCCGATGATCAGCAGAGGCTGGGGCAAATGCGACCCGAACAATCCGAAAAACAGACGGTTGAGAACGTCTTTGCTGTTGCGGGACGAAAATCTGACTTTGTTGTTCGATACGGGCCCCGATTTGCGTGAACAGCTTTTAAACGCGCAAGTCCGTTCTTTGGACGCCGTGCTTTACACGCACGAACACGCCGATCACACGCACGGCATCGACGATTTGCGAGAAGTCAACCGCGTGATGGGGAAGGGGATTCCCGTTTACGCGAACGCGACGACGTTGACGTGCCTGAAAGACCGCTTCGGATACGCTTTTCAGCCGATCAACGTTGAAAAGGAACCTTTTTTTCACCCGTGGTTGGAACCGAACCTGATCAAACCGGGGGAGGCGTTTTACATAAAAGACTTAAAGGTCGTTCCATTCACGCAAGATCACGAATGGACAACCAGTCTGGGGTTCAGAATCAAGAACTTCGGCTATTCCACGGATGTCGTTCATTTATATGAATCCGCCTTGTCGATTTTAAAAGGCGTCGATACTTGGGTCGTCGGCTGTCTGTCCGACAAAGACCACCCGAGCCACGCTTCCGTCGCGCGCGTTTTGGAATGGGTGGACATCATCAAACCGCGCCGGACGATTTTAACGCATATGGCTCCCGGACTGGATTATGACTCTCTGCGCCGGACGTTGCCGGAAGGCGTTGAGCCCGGATACGACGGTATGGAATTTGAAGTGGAATAAAATACGCCTCAGTATCCGTTAATAGTTTAGCAATAAAACTTCTTGCGTATGCGAAAAAAATTTCCTATCCTGATAATGGTGTCTTAGCGGGCACGGAGGCCTAGAAAACCTCTTTAATAAGGTCGGCGCAGATATGCGTCGTTAGCTGTTTTGCCTATGGTAAAACAGGCAAAATATCCCCGATTTCTTAACAGAGGTCGGGGGGCTTTTGGCGTATGTCCAGAACACGCCCCGTCATTATCCTTGAAAGAACGGAGGTGTTTAAAGGTCAAAAGGATCATTTACCTTATTATGGTTTTTCTACTCCCCGACCGCCTGACTAAGGCGGTTTTTTTTGTTTATCAGCCTCAGGGAGTTTTTAATGAAACAATCCAAAACGACGATCAAAGAACTGACAAAACGTTACCGGGCCGTTTTGTTAAAATGCGCCTTAATAAATATGGCGGCTTTCGGTTTATGCGTTTCGACAGCAGCTGCTGAAGATTTAATCTGGACAGAAGGAACAAAAGATGTTTCTGCTACTGAAAATTATGATAGTGTAAACATCTCCGGCGGAACGGTTAATTTCCAAAATACGACCGGTTTTATGCTGAGCGGAGAAGGAAACGTATCGATTTCGGGCGGCGAATTGAACTTTTATAACTATGGTTCTTCCATTAGTCACAGCGGCTCCGGAAATATTGCAATAACGGGCGGTACTTTTACGGTCGACGATGGGATTCAGGACGGAAACAATGCCTTTGTCCATGAAGGGAGTGGTAATATTACCGTTTCGAACGGAACATTTAACGGCGTGGTATTCACAAAGCCGAAATATTGTGCGACAGGGTATGGAAATAACTGTGACGGTTCAACTCCCATTTCATATCCAGATGGAAAAATCCGAATTGAGGACGGTACTTTCAATCATGCCCATATCTGGGGATCTCGGTTGATTGAAATAACGGGCGGTACATTCAATAACGGTGCTGATATCGGTTGGGATACCGGAGAAATAAATATCAGCGGCGGAACGTTCAGCGGAGACGTCGGATTTGAAGCATCCGGCAACTTTCAGGGAGGAACCGGCAACATTACGATATCCGACGGAACATTCAACGGAGTTACAAGCTTCAACGCCGGCAATACTCTAACGATTACCGGCGGCAGTTTTTTGAATGAAAATAAGTTCTTTATCACAGACGCAGTCATTTCAGCCGGAGAATTCAATGGAGAAACGTTTGTCAAGGCTTCTAACGATATAACCGTTTCCGGCGGAACGTTCAGCGGCGAAGAAGTAGATTTTGAAGCGGACAATATCACCCTTTCCGGCGGAACATTCAGCGGTAACGAGCTCGAATTTGAAGCCGACGGTACCCTGTTGATTAACAGTGACACTGTTTCCATCGCTCAAAATCCCGGCAACAGACCGACATATGAATTTAAGGCCGGCACAATAAATATTACCGGTGCAAACGGAATCACCGTCAGAAAAACATCTGTCACCGCTTCTGAAATTTCAGGAAAAATCACCGGCAATCAGGATGCATGGATCGGTAACTTCAGCGACGTTCTGGACAAATGGAGTTATCAAGGAAAAACACTTTATTCCGTATGGCCGGACGATTTCTCAGAAGGTGCCCTTACTTTTGACAGTGCGAATTTGACATTGAACGGCAACGCTGTTGCCGGTGCGGGTGTTTATTCGTGGGATATCGACAGCTCCGACGGTTCAAATATCTCAAGTGTTCAATTAAAACCGGTACAAAGCAAACTGACGACGGATGAAATCAACGCTTCCATCAATCTGATCATGGCGGAAATCGAACGCGTCGATCAGATTTCAAGAGATACTGACGATCTTTCGCTAGCCATCAACAACGGAATGGACGTTCCCTGCAAAGACGATATATGCAGAACGTACGACCCTAAGGATCTGGATTTGTATATAGAAGAAAAATGGGCAAGCGGGCAACCTTTGGATTATGATTACATTCGGCAATCATTAGAAAAAGCTTATTCCGATTACAACAACAACTTGGACGATTATTCGGCCAACGTGACAATAGCGGATTCAGCAATCACGATGAACGATACGGCAGCGTTGGCAAACTACAGTATTGCCGATGACGAAAAGGGAAATATCACTGTCAACAATTCGACTGTGACGGCGAACGGAACGAACACAATCAGTGCTTCGAAAGGTGAAATTTCCTTTGAAAACAACTCGGCTTTGACTGTTTCCAACGGGGCGGTGCTTTCCATTGTTTCCGAAAACGATAACACTGTTTCGTTTGATGCGACATCGGGACTGAACGTGAACGGAACGGTCAACGGCAATATCGCTTTTGCGGGCGCGAACGGCAAGGTGAAAGCGAATAACGGCACTGTTCGCGGTACGCTGAGCGTTGCTGAAAACACCGTTCTTGATATGAGCGGAAACAGTCAAATCGACGCCTTGAACGTGGACAAGCTGATTTCCGCGAACGGCAAGCTCGCCATCGACATCGACGCTGCACGCAAAGTTGCGGACACGTTGACCGTCGGGGCTGAATCGTCGGGCACGTTGACGATCTCAGCTTTGAACGGAATACAGGCGGGACAGGACTTCTCTGTCGAAGTGCTCAAAGGCGCGGGAGTTGGCAATATCACTTTGGCCCTTTCGGACGAACTGACGGCGGCGTACGGATCCGAACAGGAACGGCACGAAACACGCACGGAAAACCTGAAAGCGGACAGTGCTTGGACAGACACTTACGGCACGTTCGACTGGATTATTACCGAAGAGCAACAACTGGCCGTCAACGGCGGGAAAGTAACGTATTCCAGCTCTGTAACTGAACAAAAAGGGGAGGCGCTTGACACGCAGGATACGTTGATGTTAGTCAACACAAATGCGACCCTTTCGGCAAAATCGTTTAAAACGACCGACGCACAGGCCGAATATGCGGCAACGGCGGATTTAGGCGAAACGAAAGGGGCGGTTACCGTTTCCGGCGCAAAGGACGGCAATGCCGTTTCAACGATCGCTTTGGGCAATCACAGCGGCTTTATCGTCAATTCCGGCGCGACATTGAAATTGGATAGCGTCAGAATAACGGGGGATAACGGCGTTTTAACGGTCGGAACGGGCGCGACCGTTTCTTTGAACAACATCGTCCTCGAAGGATCCGTTACAAATAACGGAACGTTGGACATCGGCGAAAGCACGTTGGTCGCAACGAATATTTCAGGCGGCATTCTGAAAGCGACGTTGACCGACGCCGCAAAGACATCTGCCATTGTGACGGCTGATGCGGAAAACGTAACGTTGGCTTTGGATATGAGCAAAGCGGCGCGCGGAGACGAAGCGACTTTGTATCACGTTACGGACGGAACAGGGTTCACGTTCGGCGAATACGACATCAGACGCTATGCCGTTTCGACGGCTTCGTTTGACAAAAACGCGGCCAAAGAAATGGCGGTGTTAGGAAACTGGACCGGCGGCGACTTGTATATTATGAAGCTGGCAACGGCGGCGGAAGGCGCGGTGGAAGATCTGAAAAACATCGGTGTTTCCGTTTCCGCCAATGAAGAAAAAGCGATAGAAGTGTTGAATGACGAAGTGATCGAAAAGCTGGCTCCGGCGCAGAAAGCCGCGGCGCAAAAAATCAACGATTTGTTGGAAACGGCGGCGGCCTCCGGCGACACGACGCAGATGAAGCAGATTTTGCGCGAAGTCGCTCCGGAAGCAGCGCCTTCGGCTTCGCAGACGGCTTCTTCGAACGCGGGCGCCGTGATTTCCGTCGTCGGCACGCGAATGGGCGGTGGTTCTCCGGCTCCGGCAGCAGGTTCCGGTCGTTCGGGCGGTGACTATACCGTCGGCGCGGCTTCCATATGGGCGCAGGGTATGTACAACAAGGCTGATCTGCACAAAGCTGACTGATTTGATTCCGACTCAACCGGCTTTGCGGCGGGCTTTGAATATAACATCAATGACTCTGTGAAAGCCGGTTTCGGTTATGCCTATACGGACACGGATATCGACACGGCCAGAAGCAAAACCGACGTTGACACGCATACGGGCTTTGTCTATGGCGAATACAAGCCGAATAACTTCTATGTCAACGGCGTATTGAGTTACGGGCATTCCAAATATGATGAAACAACCCGTTTGGCCGGATTGAAGAGCGATTACCGAGCAGATACTTTTGCGGCTCAGGCGATGGCCGGCTATACGTTTGGCATTTTGACTCCGGAAGCGGGACTGCGCTATACAAGCGTACGGCAAAAGGCATACACAAACGCTTTGGGCGCTCGTATGAGCGGCAAGACTTTGGATACATGGACGGGTGTTGCCGGATTGAAAGCTTCCAAATCTTTCCGCGCCGGAAAAACGACAATCACTCCGGATGCGAAACTGGCGCTGACATACGACTTCAAACGCGACGGCCAGGCCAGAACGGTGACGTTGGCGAACGGCTCAAGCTATGTGGCCGAAGGCGAAAACATGAAACGCTTCGGCGTCGAAGCCGGCGTCGGCATATCGGCTAAAATCGGCAATCACACCGATATCAGCCTGTCCTACGAAGGCAAGTTCAAAGACCACTATACCGACCACACCGGTTTGATTAATTTCAAATATAACTTTTAACCGGTAAAACGAAAGAAAAAGACCTTCTGTCAAAAAAACAGAAGGTCTTTTTTATCGTTTCAAGCAAAATAAAAACTGGGCAGGGGAGTTATATCGGTATTTTTCGGCAGTATGTTAATCCGCCATAATGCAATTTTTTTTCAAAATTCAAAAAGAGATTTTTAGAAAACAACAGCCGGGCGGCGTCCTGGCGCAACGGTATCGGTTGGGTTTGCGTCTGGGGCATGGCGTATCAGTTGATCATTCGCGACCTGTTGATTTGGGGAGCGAAACAAGGCTATTATACCTTAGCGGCAGAACCGCCGATCTTAGACGGCAGAATCTGGACGCTTGTATTCGGTATGTTGGGCATCGCGGAGTTTTAACCATTGACAAAATGCGTCCTATGGGATACATTATAAGAAAATAAGGTTTGCGATGATACAGATAAAAACTACGGAAATTTATCAAAAATGGCTTTCAAAAGTCAAAGATAACGTTTTTAAAGTTCGCTTGGCAACTCGTTTGCGTCGCTTAAAGTTAGGCAACTTTGGAGATGTAAAATCAGTGGGTGACGGAGTTTCTGAACTTAGAATAGATTATGGTCCCGGTTATCGGATTTATTTTACAAAGCAGGGGGACACAATAATTCTCTTGCTTTGTGGCGGCGATAAAAGGACACAAGATAAGGACATTAAACGGGCAAAGGAGATGTTGAAATGCTAACAGACGAACAAATGAAAAAACTGGGCGTTAAAGACTTAGATATTTCAGATTATCTTCAATCTGAAGATGATATAGAAATGTATCTTCAGGAAGCCTATGAAGAAGATGACGCTATCGGCTTTATCAATGCTTTAGCTGATGCGGCCAAGGCATACAGCATTTTAAAACTGTCAAAGAAAATGAATGTTAGCCGTTCAAGTTTATATAAATCTTTAAACGGTTCTTGTAAACCAAGCTTTGAAACGGTTTTTAAGCTTATGAAAAGTATGGATATAGACGCTTCTTTTTCTATTAAGAAACGCAAAAAACGCAAAAAAGAACTTGCTCCGGCATAAAGAAAAGCCCCGTTTCGGGGCTTTTCGTTTAGACGAACAGACAGCCGGAGGCCAGAACGGACAGACCGGACAACCCGCCGATTTTTATAAGTATGCAGATCATTTTTGTATTTCCTTTTTCAGATAACGACTGACAGAGGCGGCGGACAGGTCAAACATTTTAGCGATTTGTCCGTAAGAATAACCTTTGGCATGCAAATACTGACAGCAATAAGCCAGAGCATACCGTTTCAATCCTTTTTTATGATTTTTGACCCGTGAGAGCGTCCAAGCGGCAATTTCATAAGAAAGGCCCAGATTTTGTCTGGCGTCCTCAAAGGCATCGTGTTCCGGGACGCCCCGGGAGATCAGATAGTTGTAATCTTTGATGAAGTGCATGGAAGGAACGCTCTTAGGGCGCTCAGTCGTCAAAATGATGAATTTTGAAATTTGCGCGGCCTCAGAGCTCAATTTATCGAGTTTGAACCGGAGTTCATCGAATCTGGCTTTGATAGCGTCCGGATCAGAAGCTAACAGAAACATAACGTATCCTTTCTAAGTTATTGACAACAAAGAAAATTCTTTGCGGTTTGAAAGTATCGAAACAACGAAAATAAAAACCTAACGAAAACAAGATGTTATAAAGCATAGCCTCCCCCGATCATTTAACATAATAAACATTATGCGACAATCGCATAATGTTTGTGTGGGCGGGGCTTCCCTCAATAAGGCGGATAATATGGATTTTTTGAATATGCTTTGAACTTTCTTAAACAAGTTTTTCAAGACTGTTTATGCGACATTAGCCGCTTTCGTTATTAACACTAACTTTATGAAAGGATTTACTATGTTTTTCAAATACATAGACGCTGAAACTGTTTCAAAAGCCCTTGATGATATCCGTTTCGAGTTCTTCGAGCATTTTCAGGCCGCAAATTCCAAAATTAAGGACTTACAACACAAGCTTGACCTCTACGCGTTCCAGAACGCCGACAGACAGCTTGTCATCACGGAAAAAGTTGAAGCTCTCTTTAAACAAGGCCTGCCCTCTTCCCTGGCTATGCAAAAAGTGGCCCGTGAAACCGGATTGTGTCTTTCCACAGTGCAATTCATCTGGGGAACTTCAAACCGGCAATATAAAGCGTTTCAGGAATACGCCCGAGCCTACCTTTATCAGGAACTTTTAAAACA
>CALDOX010000033.1:0-15382 GCA_937912005.1 uncultured Alphaproteobacteria bacterium | reverse complement strand
GGCACGTCGTCCAGTTCGAAAAACGTTTTGACAAATTCGATCAGACAGCCTTTCAGATGCGCCATATTTGTCGTTTTATCGACGATCAGGCCTTCGACCTGATGGAACATCGGCGCGTGCGTCGCGTCATAGTCGCAACGGTAAGTGCGTCCCGGAACAATGATGCGGACAGGCGGTTTCTGCGATTCCATCGTGCGGATCTGTACGGCGGAAGTCTGCGTCCTGACGATGAAGCGTTCGCCGTTTTCTTCGCCCTGCAGATAGAAGGTGTCCTGCATCTGTCGGGCGGGGTGGTTTTTCGGCGTGTTCAACGCGGTGAAGTTATGGAAATCGTCTTCGATATCCGGCCCTTCGGCGACTTCGAAGCCCATCTGGCCGAAAATGGCGATGACTTCGTCATACGTCTGATAAAGCGGGTGGACGCGTCCCTGATGTTCCGGACGGACGGGCAGAGTGATGTCGACGGCTTCGCGCGCCAGACGCGCGTTGATTTCCGATTCTTCCAACGCTTCCTTTTTCGCTTCGATTGCTTCGGAAACGGCGGTTTTGATCGTGTTAAACATCTGTCCCGCCGCTTTTCGTTCTTCGGGAGCCATGCTTCCCAACGTTTTCATTTTTTCCGTAATAATGCCTTTTTTGCCCAGAACGGAAACGCGGACGGCATCCAAATCGGCCAGAGAAGCCGCTTTTTCCACCTGCGCCAGCAATTCCGTTTGCAGCGTATCCAATTCACTCATACCCGATAATCCTTCTTTATCACGCAAAAAGGGCGCGGCGCGCCCTTTTCGTTTATTGCTTTTTGTTGCTTACTTCAAAGCCGCTTTGACTTGTTCAACGACTTTGGCAAAAGCCGCTGGTTGGTTCATCGCCAGATCGGCCAGGATTTTACGATCCATTTCGATGCCGGTCTTGCTCAAACCGTTCATAAATTTGGAATAAGTCAAACCGTATTCGCGGACGCCTGCGTTGATGCGCTGGATCCACAAAGCGCGGAAGTTGCTTTTCTTCTTGCGGCGGTCGCGGTAAGCGTACTGCAAACCTTTTTCGACTTTTTCCAAAGCGACGCGGTACAGCTTGGAATTGCTTTCGCGATAACCTTTGGCAAGCTTTAAAACTTTTTTATGTTTGAAATGAGCGGTCACACCGCGTTTTACACGAGCCATTTTCTTTCTCCTTAGTTATACGGCATGAAACGATCGATGATTTTGAAATCGCATTCGCGCAACAGGGTTGTTCCGCGGGCTTTGCGTTTCATTTTCGTTCCTTTGGAAATCAAACGGTGGCGTTTGCAGGCGAATCCGTGCTTGATACCGCCGGCGCCTGTGCGGGCAAAACGTTTTTTGACCGAGCTTTTCGTTTTCAATTTGGGCATTTCCGTCTCCTTCAACTGTATGTTTAACGGTTCGGCGTTTGCAGGCTGCCCTGAAAAATAGCCCGCGAAACGCGACTCCCTTTTTTTCTAAAGGGCTTTCTTTTATACGGATTCTTTCGCCGGATTGCAAGCGTAAAATAAAAAAACAGTCCGCTTGAAATAGCGGTCTTCTATAAGAAATAAAAACGCCCCCTGAAAACGTTTCGTAATCAGCGGGCTTGTTTTAATTTTTTTATAAATTCCGCCGCAGAGGTTTCCGCCAAACGGTAGCGGAATTCCGTCGGTGAATGTGTTTTATCCTGCATTTTTCCAACTCCTTTTAGTTTGTTAAAAAAAACAAACTCACCTTGAAATCGTTCAAGGTGAGGGAGTTCGAAACTGTTAAACATACCAGTCCGGATTATTCGACAAAGCTTATCTCTCCGGCTCCCTCATAAAAAGGGCGGATATTTATGTTTAAAGGAGTTTCGACACTCCGCAGACGGCCTGCCGCCTGCACTTGTTAAGGTATTCTGTCGGTAAAAAAAACGGCAGGAAACAACCTGCCGTTTTTGAATTGTAACGTCTTATCTTACATCGCTTGGGAAACAGCGACGGCGACGGCGACGGAAGCGCCGACCATCGGGTTGTTGCCCATACCGATTAATCCCATCATTTCGACGTGCGCCGGAACGGAAGAGGAGCCGGCAAATTGCGCGTCGCCGTGCATACGGCCCATCGTGTCCGTCATACCGTAGGAAGCCGGACCCGCCGCGACGTTATCCGGATGCAGGGTACGGCCGGTACCGCCGCCGGAAGCAACAGAGAAGTACTTCTTGCCGTTTTCGATCGCCCACTTTTTATAGGTGCAGGCAACCGGATGCTGGAAGCGTGTCGGGTTGGTCGAGTTTCCGGTAATGGAAACGTCAACTCCTTCCTTGACCATAATGGCGACGCCTTCGGAAACGTCGTCCGCGCCATAGCAACGGACTTTCGCGCGGTCGCCCGTGGAAAACGCTTTTTCGCTGACGATTTTCAGTTCGCCGGTTTTGTAATCGTATTCCGTTTCAACCGACGTGAAGCCGTTGATACGGGAAATGATGTAAGCGGCGTCTTTGCCCAAGCCGTTCAAAATCACGCGCAGAGGCGTTTTGCGGGCTTTGTTCGCGGTCAGAGCCAGACCGATCGCGCCTTCGGCGGCGGCGAAAGATTCGTGTCCCGCCAAGAAGCAGAAGCACTTCGTTTCTTCGCGCAGCAACATGGCGGCCAGATTGCCGTGGCCCAAACCGACTTTACGCTGATCGGCGACGGAACCGGGGATGCAGAAAGCCTGCAGGCCGACACCGATTTTTTCAGCGGCTTCGGCGGCGTCTTTCGCGCCGGATTTGATCGCGATCGCCGCGCCCAGCGTGTAGGCCCAGCAAGCGTTTTCAAAGCAGATCGGCTGAATGCCTTTCACGATGGCGGCAACGTCGATGCCTTTGTCTTTGCAGATTTTATCGGCATCTTCAATGTTGGCAATGCCGTATTCCTTGCAGCATTTTTCAATCTGCGCAATGCGGCGTTCATATCCTTCAAAAAGACTCATTTTCAAACTCCTTATTCTTTGCGCGGATCGATGACTTTGACGGCGTCTTCAAAGCGGCCTTTGGTCGCAACGTTCTTTTCGAACGCTTCCTTCGGATCGACGCCTTTCTTGATGGCTTCCATCATCTTGCCCAGATGGACGGTTTTGTAACCGATGACTTCGCCGTTTTTATCCAGACCTTCGGCCAGAACATAGCCTTCGGCCATTTCCAGATAGCGCACGCCCTTGGGTTCGGTCGAATACATCGTACCGACCTGAGATCGCAAACCTTTGCCCAGATCTTCCAGACCGGCACCGACCGGCAGGCCGTTGTCGGAAAACGCGGATTGCGTACGGCCGTAAACGATCTGCAGGAACAATTCGCGCATGGCGACGTTGATCGCGTCGCAAACCAAGTCGGTGTTCAACGCTTCCAAAATCGTTTTGCCCGGCAGGACTTCGGCGGCCATCGCGGCGGAATGGGTCATACCGGAACAGCCGATCGTTTCGACCAGAGCTTCACGGATGACGCCGTCTTTGACGTTCAGGGTCAGTTTGCAGGTTCCCTGTTGGGGAGCGCAGGCGCCGACGCCGTGGGTCAGACCGGAAATATCTTTGATTTCTTTGGATTTAACCCATTTCCCTTCTTCGGGAATCGGGGCGGGATCGTGGCGCGCGCCTTTGGCGACGGGGCACATCTCCTCTACTTCGTGTGAACACATATAAGAACAAGTCATTTAATGCTTACTCCAGTAAGAAAAATTGAATAACGCTTTTCTTTATATCCCGATTGCGGGGATTTTTACACCTTTTTTTTATGCCGTTTAAAAAAAACGGCTTCCGTTTCGGGAAGCCGTTCGTTTTTATTTGTTTTCCGAGGGAAGAACTTCAACAATCGGTTCTTCCGATTTTTCTTTTTTCTTAAAAAATCGTTTGAGAGCCTTGCAAATTGGGCAACCTCCTTCGCGGCAGCAGCATTTTTTGCGGTACATCAGATACCACGCCCCAAGGCTTAAAATCGCAAACATAACAAAGGCAATCAAATCAATCGCTGAAGACGCTTCCGCCGTTAAAGAAAGCGACAATACCCGCAGTCCGATTATTAAAGCGGTCAGAACGGACAGTTTTAAACCGAAACGATATTCATACGACCGGTTGGAATGGCCTTTGAACGATAATTTGTAAAAGATCAGCCATGCCGGCAGTTCCATAGTGACATACGCCGTCAGCAAAATCAGAGCATAAAGCAACGCTTCGGAAAGATTCGTGACTTTTTCCCAGAAGAAAAGGGAATGCTGCATCGTGATTAAGAACAACTTGATCGCGAATAAACGCAGGTAAAATTCCAAAACAAACAGTCCGAAAAACATACCGACTCGTTTTAAAAAAGGCCATGAAAAAAGCCTTAAAACAATTTGAGAGGCGGTCGGTTCCGTTTCGCCGTTGCGCAAAATCGATTTTAATCGCCCTTTGTCCATAAAGATAAAACAGCCTGTTTCCCGACACAAAAATAAAAACAGGAACAAAGAAACACAGGCAAAAACGATGAACGGCGTAACGGTAAATAATTCGCTCATCATCGGATCCAGCTGAAATCCCCACCACATCATAATCAGATAAAAAATAACGACGCGGAGCGTATTCCAGAAGATACTCTTCAAACGGTGCAGTTTCGTCATAACTTAATACCTTCAAATTAAAGTGGTTTGTTTTAAAGCCGCGGCGATAAATCCTTTGAAAATCGGATGAGCTTCAAAAGCGCGCGACTTAAATTCGGGATGAAATTGAACGGCGATAAAGAAAGGATGGTCTTTCAGTTCGACGATTTCCGGCAGCAGGCCGTCCGGCGATTCGCCGGAAATAATCAACCCCTTTTCTTCCAACTGACGCGCGATCGGCATATTGACTTCATAGCGATGACGGTGGCGTTCATAGATCGTATTGGCGTTGTTGTATAATTTAAAAGCCAATGTGCCTTCTTTTAAACGGCAGGGATAAGCGCCCAGACGCATCGTGCCGCCGACATCGGTTTCTTCCGTGCGGGTCTGTTTTTTTCCGTCCTGTTCCCACTCCGTCATCAAAGCGACGACAGGCGTGCAGTCCTTTGTAAATTCGGTTGAATTGGCGTCCGTTATGCCCAACAGGCTGCGAGCGGCTTCAATGACGGCCGTCTGCATCCCCAAACAAATGCCAAAGAACGGGATTTTCTTTTCCCGCGCATAACGTTCGGCGATCATTTTGCCTTCTACGCCGCGGCTGCCGAATCCGCCGGGGACGAGAATCCCCTGAATGCCCGCAAAAGCGGCATCAATTTGTTCCGGCGTCATTGTTTCCAATGTATCGGATTCAATCCATTTAATATTGACTTTCGCTTTATGCGCGATTCCGGCGTGGAACAGCGCTTCGTTCAAGGACTTATAGGCATCGGGAAGGCCGCAATATTTGCCGACGACGGCAATCGTCGTTTCATGTTCCCATGCGCTGATTGTGGCAACGATCTGTTTCCATTTTTCCAAATCGGGTTCCGGCGCTTTGTCCGACATTTTGAAGTATTTCAAAATCTGGCGGTCAAGTCCTTGTTCGTGGTACTGCAGGGGGATTTTATAAATACTGTCCGCATCCAAAGCGATGATCACGTCTTCGGGGGCAATATTGCAGAACAGACCTATTTTTTTGCGTTCCGATTCCGACAGCATCATTTGAGATCGACACAACAGCAGATTCGGCTGAATCCCGGCTTCAAGCAGCTGTTTGACGGAATGCTGGGTCGGTTTCGTTTTTAACTCTCCCGCCGTCGGAATATAGGGCAGCAGCGTTAAATGCAGAAAAAGGCAGTTTTCGCGTCCGGCGGAAATGGCGAATTGGCGAATCGCTTCCAGAAATAAGGTTCCTTCAATATCGCCGACCGTTCCGCCGATTTCATAAAGGACAAAATCTTCGTCCGACAAATCGGATTCGATAAAACGTTTAATTTCATCAGTCACATGCGGAATGGCCTGAACGGTGGCGCCCAGATATTCGCCGTGGCGTTCTTTCATCAGGACATTGTAATAAATCTTGCCGCCGGAAACGGAATCCGTTTTATGGCAGGGCACATTGATAAAACGTTCATAATGTCCCAAATCCAGGTCGGTTTCCGCACCGTCTTCCGTGACAAAGACTTCGCCATGCTGATAAGGCGACATCGTTCCCGGATCGATGTTCAGGTACGGATCCATTTTGCGCATTCTGACTTTGTAACCTCTGGCCTGCAGCAGTGCGCCGATGGCGGCGGAAGCCATTCCTTTGCCTAAAGAAGACACAACGCCGCCGGTGATAAAAATATATTTTGTCATTTCCTTTTTCCGATTCCAATAACGTTTGAAGCGTATCATATAAAGCCGGCGGAGAATAGCAAGAGATTTTAAGGTGTTTTTAATATTCCCTGTTTAGATTAAAAGAAGCAACACTGAGAAAGGCGAATAATGAAAAAAATATTATTTTCTTTGATTTGTTTAATATTGGCGGCGGCTTTGTCCGGTTGTGTTCACAACGAAAAGATGTATCGTGCGGATACGGAGGGAACAAACGGCACTTCGCCCAGTTTTGCGCAGTTTAACGATATTCCCATTCCTGAAAAGGCAACAATGGATTTAAAATCAACGTTGTTGTTGGGCGGGTCAAGCGCATGGATCGGGCGGTTGGTTTTTTCCGCGCCATATACATTAAACAGTATGTTTGACTTCTATATGTCCGAAATGCCGAAATTCGGATGGAAGGAAGTAACGGTCGTGCGTTCCAAAGTCAGTGTTTTATCTTTTACAAACAATGACAGAGTCGCAACGGTTCAGTTGGAATCGGATATGGTGAACGGAACGATCGTTTCCTTTACGGTTTCTCCCCGTTCTAAAGCACAGACAGCAAAGTAAATCCGTTTATAATCCTCTGTAAAAACAGGAACGATTATTCGTATGGCAGGCGGCCCCCGTCTGATCAATCAACGCTAATAACGTATCGCCGTCACAATCGATTCGCAATTCCATCAGTTTTTGTGTATGGCCGGATGTTTCTCCTTTTCGCCATAGTTGTTGCCGGGATCTGGAAAAATAACACATCCGATTGGTTCGGATGGTTTCTTTTAACGCTTCTTCATTCATCCAGGCCATCATTAAAACTTCTCCCGAATCAAACTGCTGCGCAATAACGGGAACCAAGCCGTCATGATTGAAACGAACGTTTCCGATAAAGTCTTCGACAGAAATTTTTTGCATATTTCCTCTCTGTATATAAAAAAATATAAAGCTTTTTAATCTCAGACGGTATAAAAGAAAAGAGAATTAATCATTACAGGTGAACGGACAGATGGAAAACACGAATATTGAAGAATTGCGCCGGCAAATAGATGCGGTCGATGATCAAATGCATGATTTATTGATGCGGCGCGTCAGTTTGGCTGAACAGATCGGACGGTTAAAAGCCGAAGAAACAGGGCAGAAACCATCTTTCGCAATGCGCACCAAACGCGAAATAGAAATTATGCGCCGATTATGGAACAGGCATAAAGGCGGGATGGATAAATATGTGATGATTCGCATTTGGCGTGAAATCATCAGCGCTTGCGTTGCGCTGCAGTCGCCTGTAACGATAGCTGTTTTTATGCCGGAACGCGGTATGGGAAATCTTGAAATCGCCAGAGATTATTTTGGTACTTATACGCCGATGCTGTCCTGCCGGTCAGTCAATCTTGTTTTGAAAGAATTGACTCAAGGCGAAGCAAACGTGGCGATTTTATCTTTAAATGATGATAAACAGACATGTTGGTGGTATTCCGTGGCACAGGAATACAAGCGTTCCGTCAACATTTTTTTAAAATTGCCTTTGGTCGGAGATCATAGACATGGGGACGGTCGGTCCGTTTATGCTCTGAGCAAGCAGCCGTTTGAAGAAACCGGTGAAGATAAAACGCTTTTAGTCGCGGAAACGGACGGTACGTTAAGTCTCAGCACGCTGGATTTGGTTCTTAAAGCCGGCGGAATAGCAACAAACGCGATTTGCGATTCTTATATGCCGGATATGATGCGTAAAGCGTATCTGTTTGAAGTCGAGGGATATTTATCCGATAAGGATAAACGGTTGAGCACCGTTGTTGAAAAAGAAAACGGCAAGATTACAATGCTGCGCGTTATCGGCGGATATCCGATGGCGTTTTTTTAAAGGAAAGAAAATGAAAAATTATCCTGTTCCGGCTCATTTGAGCGTGCTGTCTTTAAAACCCTATGTCGGCGGTTCTTCGAGTATTGAAGGAAAAGACCGTGTGATTAAGTTGTCTTCCAATGAAAGCGCCTTCGGAACAAATCCCGCCGCCGTTGAGGCATGCCGCACCTTTGCCGATCGGTTGTTTCGTTATCCCGACGGCGGGGCGACGGCGCTGCGTCAGGCGATTGCAGACACTTACGGGCTGGATGCGGACAGAATTGTTTGCGGCAACGGGTCGGATGAATTGATCGGTTTGCTTTGTCATGCTTATTTGGGGGCGCAGGACGAGGTCGTTATCACACAATACGCTTTTTCAATGTATCGGCTGTATGCGATCGGCTGCGGCGCTTGTCCTGTTACCGTTCCCGAAAAAGATTTTAAAGTCGATTTGCAGGCCATTTTTAAAGTGGTGACTTCCAAAACTAAAATGATTTTTATCGCTAATCCGGGAAATCCGACGGGAACATATTTGCCGATTGAAGAGTTAAGGTCATTTTGTCACAAGCTGCCGGAAAATATTATGGTGGTAGTTGATGCCGCTTATGCGGAATTTGTCGGCAGGGATGACTACAGCGCCGGCGCGGATTTGGTTGATGAATTTCCGAATGTTGTCATGCTTCGCACTTTTTCCAAAATTTACGGTTTGGGCGGTGTTCGTTTGGGATGGAGCTATGCGTCCAAAGAAATTACGGATGTGCTGAACCGTATCCGCGGGCCGTTTAATGTCAATGCCGTTGCGCAGGTTGCCGGCGTTGCTGCATTAAGGGACAAGGGATTCGTGAAAAAAGCGTTTGAACACAATCAGAAATGGCTGAACCGATTGTCTCGGGAATTGGAAGCAATTGGACTGAAAATGACACCCTCAGTAACGAACTTTGTTTTGGTTCATTTTCCGAAGGTCTCCGAAAAGTCTGCGGAAAAAGCGGATTTATTTTTGCAAAGCCGCGGTATTATCGTGCGCAGAGTGCTTTCTTACGGATTGCCGGATGCTTTGCGTATTACGATCGGCACGGACGAAGAGATGGAGGAAGTCCTGTCGGCTTTAAAAGATTTTATGACAAACTGAGATTTATTCTTTACCGCTGTAAAGCAAAACTTGTCCGATATAAATTTTATCGGCCTGGATGCTGAAAGAAGCGGTTAAAGACGGAATCTTTTCATTTTTTTCCGTTTTAACCTGTTCGCCTAAAACGACTTTGGCAACGGATACGTTGCGCGGTCGCAAATAATCCCCTTTTTGCAGCATATCCAGCAATTCGAAAAAACCTTGAGTTTTCGCAACGCCGGCTCCGATCGGTTCAAAGGAATTGTTGACGCCGAACGTTCCCGTCAATGAAGCGCCGAACGGCGGCCATAAAATTTCTCCGTTCTGAATTTCAATCGTTCCGCTGCTGTCCAGCCAGCTTTTAAAAAAAGATTTTGCATCATTGAAAACAACGCCGGATAAAAGTCCTTTAAGTTCGACGGTCTGCAACATCGGCGGCAGATGTTGACTCATATAAGCCGGCAGATGAACGGCATCAGAACGGAAAGAAAAATGCATGGCGTTTTGTTCTTGTTTCTCTTTTTTTTCAAATACATGCTCAGCCGTCAACAGCAAGTCGGAAATAAAAAAGCCTTCCATGGATTTCGGGGAAGCCGTCTGCACTTGTTTAAGACTGAGGCTGAGAGCTAACGGTTCCTTTTTGTAGGGTAAGCGCAGTTTAATATCGCCCTGCCCGACGATCAGGCGGATATCGCCGATGGTTTTTGTTGTTAAAGAGTGCGTGCCGTTGATTCTCAAAGTCACGTTTCGCGGCGTAAAAGGTGTGCTGGTAATGGTGATGCGGCCTGTTTTTAAAGTCCAGCCGCCCATTTTTTCCGGCGCCGTAACAACCAGATCGTCCAAATTCAATCCGCTTTTGAAAGCAAGGTAAGAGGAGGGGGCATGATAGGATATTCCAAAGCCGTCCTGTCCCAAGTCTTTTAAAGTATTATATAAGCCTTGACGTAAAAGACGTTCCCCCTGAACGCACAGACTGAGGTAAATCAAGACAAAAGCGCAGCATAAATAAATCAGCCCTTTTTTACTGGAAAAGGCGCTGATGATCTGTTTCATTAAAGATTCTTCGGGAATATCTTCTTTTTTTGTTTGCGGCTGTAAATGCGGAAGCTTGCTGGTATCGAGCATGGAAAAATCGCGTCAGTTGTTGATAATCACTTTTATATACTATACATTTTTGCTTTATGTGTAATATTTTTTTGCGGAGGAAAATTTTATGACTGTAGAAACGGTTGTTTTTGATTTTGGCGGTGTTTTAATTGATTGGAACCCTCGCTATCTGTTCCGCAAAATATTTCAGAATGAACAGGAAATGGAATATTTTCTGACTCATATTTGTTCTCCGCAATGGAATTTTTCTTTGGATAAAGGCAAGCCGTTCCGACAAGGCGTGGAAGAACTTACGGCTGTTTATCCTCAATACGCCGAACAAATCAGATTGTATGATACCGGTTGGGAGCAAATGTGCGGCGATGTCATTCAGGGCAGCGTTGATTTGCTTTATCGGCTGAAAAAACATTATCCGCTGTACGGGTTGACAAATTGGTCGGAAGAAAAATTCGCGCTGACGTATCCGAAGCATGATTTTTTTAAACTGTTCGACGGGATCGTTATTTCCGGCGTTGAAAAAGAAGCCAAACCTGAACCGCGGTTATTTGAAATATTGACGGAACGCTATCATTTGACGCCTGAAAAGACGGTATTTACGGATGATTCCGCAGCAAATATCAAAACGGCTGAAAGTCTCGGTTTTCAGGCGATTCGTTTTGAAACGCCCGAAAAACTGGAACAGGCCCTGAAGGAAAAAGGCGTTCTTTTTGATTAAACCAGACTGACGGTTTCGCTTACGGGGTCAATTTGCGCTAAAGCTCCGTAAGGCAGGCAGCAAATGGGATCTGTATGCCCGAAATCCATTCGGGTGACAATCGGGATATCCAGTCCGGCTTCTTCATGGACGGCATGAACAAAAGCGGTATCGTATTTATCAAAATCCTTAACGGGGACATTGCAGGGGCGGCCGACCAAAATCCCTCTCAGCCGTTTTAGTATTCCCGCTGCGGCGTAGTTGCGCAGGCAGCGGATAATATAGGTCGGTGTCGGCGCTTCTTCCGATAAATCAAGGAAAAGAATGCAGTCTTTCCATATTTTTTTATCCGGCCAAACAGGGGTGCCCTTGATCATTTCCAAGACTTCCAGACAGCCGCCGATCAGCCGTCCCTGAACCGGTGATTTTCCTTGTATAAAATGATATCCTTTGTTTTTAATTCTTTTTCTTTTCTTTTTTTGATTGTTTGCGTCGGCCCAATCTAAAAAATCGTTTGTCCATTCTTCGGACGGCATAATTTCACCGCTGATTTTTCCGGTAAACAAAAATTTATCCAGACTGTTTCGGACATAATCGAAAATTCCTCCGTTTTCGGCGAACGTTGTTAAAAAGGCAGGACCGTAAATTGAAGAAACGCCCGCTTTTAAAAAGGCAAAATGAAGGGCGGTCGGATCGGAATAACCGATAAAAAATTTGGGGTTTTCGGAAATTGCCCGATAATCCAGATACGGCAGCAGCCGCACACAGTCATCGCCGCCGATTGTCGTAATAATCGCTTTAATATCGGGATTCCTGACGGCGGCATTGATATCTTCGGCGCGCGCTTTCGGATTTCTATCCAGTTCTGCCGCATCGGATAACGTGTGCGGCATCTCAACCACTTTTAATCCGAATGTTTCTTCAAATTGTTTTTTGCCGATTTTATAACGATGCGGAAAAACGGACGGTCCGCCCCAAGACGGGGAAACGGCGGCAACCAAATCGCCTTTTTTTAATAAAGGAGGCGTCTTAAGCGTAAAAGTCATAAGTGAAACTCCGATAATTTCTTTCAGATTCCAGAATAACATAAATAAAAAAGAAAACAGCCTCTGAATTTTTCAAAGGCTGTTTTTATTAAGAATAAATCATTATGACGGATTTTGAGGCGCGTTTTGCGTTTTTGCCTGCCTTTCTTTTTGTTTCAAGGCTTTTCTTTCATTTTTTTGCCGTGTTTTCATTTCATATTTTTCCTGCGCCTGTTTTATTTTTAATTCTTTTTTTTCATTCTCCTGTTTTAACTTCAATTGTTTCATATCGGCGGACAAACCGCTTTTGGATTCGATTTCTTTGACTTCTTTCTTAAAATCCTGCTGTATTTCAGCAATCTTTTCTTCCAGCTTGTGCATATTGCCTTTTGCAGCGGCAGGAATCGAGATCAGACAAAACAGCATAAACAGCAAATATCTTTTTTTCATCAATCCTCTCCCTGAATAATTAGAAATACTTTAAGATGGGATTTTTTTTCTGATCTCGTCAATATGACCGGAAGAGGATGATTTTTCGTTTAGCGAAAGCGGTGTCCGCTTTTGTTCTCTTTGCCGTTGTGACGATGCATTCCTTTTTCCGGACGCCTCATGCGGTCTGAAGAAGGCGCGTTAGAGCCGTTTTGCATATTTCTTCTGCCGTGGCGTGGCGGAGGGGGCATACGGCCGCTATCTGAAAATTCTTCATTTCCGGAGGATATATCAACTTTATTTTGCATCTCTCTTCTGTTGCGGCGAGGTGGAGGAGGCGGCATTTTATCTTCATCAAAAGATTCTCCATCTTCCTGCATCTCTTCATCAAAGTCAGGTGGAGGCGGCGGAAAGTCTTCCGGGCTTTGATCAAAATTATTTTCAAAAACGGGCGGTTGTTCTTCCGTTTGTTCCTGCGCGGAACTATATCTGCTTGATGTTAAAAAGAAAGTTGATGCTAAAAAAAAGATTAAATATTTTTTCATGATTTTGCTCCTTATAACAAAAGGATAAACTGTAATACAATAAACGTAATCTGAAAAACAAACTTGCGAAATTTTTTGTTTGACACTCATTTTTTATCAAGATAGCATTGCCCTTATGATGAGAACGATAAAAAACATATTGCCCCTGAAGCAAAATTGGTGGCGGCTGTCCTGAGGGAAGCCGTGAAAGTGTTTTTTGTCTTTGCCGCGGGTTCCCAATCAACGGGAACGGCGGTTTTTTTATAGCTCCTTGTTTTGAAACCTCTTCTTCCCGTTCAAACGGCGGTTTGGATTCGTTTATTAATTGGAAAGGTTTAAAACAATGAATTATATGCTCGAATTTTCCACTCCTGATACGGAAGGATACTATCAAGGTTTCGGCGGTATGTATTTGCCGGAAGAATTAAAGCAAGTGATGCTTGAAATCGCGGACGCTTATGCAAAAATTAAAGATACGCCCGAATTTCAAAACGAATTAAATTATTACTTAAAAGAATATGTCGGACGAGAAACGCCGTTGTATTTTGCAGAACGTCTGACGAAAGAACTCGGCGGCGCGAAAATTTATTTGAAAAGAGAAGACCTCTGTCATACGGGCGCGCATAAAATCAATAATGTGATGGGGCAAATTTTATTGGCTCGTTATATGGGGAAAAAACGCATCATCGCCGAAACGGGCGCCGGTCAGCACGGAGTTGCGACGGCGACGGGGGCGGCTTTATTCGGAATGAAATGCCGCATTTATATGGGCGAGGAAGACACAAAGCGGCAGGAATTGAACGTGTTCCGCATGAAAATGCTGGGCGCCGAAGTCGTCCCCGTCAAAAAAGGACAAAGGACTTTAAGCGATGCGGTTGATGCGGCTTTAGAAGATATCGTTCAAAATTACAGGGATACATTCTATCTGGTCGGATCAGCGGTCGGACCTCATCCGTATCCGATGATCGTTCATGATTTTCAATCGGTCATCGGTAAGGAAGCGCGTCGCCAGATCTTGGAACATGAAAATCGTTTGCCGGATTGTGCGATCGCCTGTGTCGGCGGCGGCAGCAACGCGATTGGCCTGTTTTCCGGTTTTTTGAAAGATAAAGACGTTCGTCTGATCGGAGTCGAAGCCGCCGGAAAAGGACTCGATACGCCGGAACACTGCGCAACGATGACAAAAGGAAAGCCCGGCGTTTTGCATGGCGCCCGCACATATCTTTTGCAGGATGAACAAGGCAATCCTGCCTTGACGCACAGTATTTCCGCAGGGCTTGATTATCCCGGAGTCGGCGCCGAACACAGTATGCTCAAGGATACCGGCCGCGTTGTCTATGAAACGGCGACGGATCAGGAAACAATTGACGCTTGTTTGAAACTTTGCCGCGTTGAGGGGATTATTCCCGCTTTAGAATCTTCGCACGCTTTAGCGTACGCGATGAAATTTGCTCCGACATTGGATAAAGATCAAATTATTATTGTTAATTTGTCCGGCCGCGGCGATAAAGATGTGCACATTATTCAACAATACGTTTCTTTATAAAACGGAAATTTAAGAGGCTGTTTAAAACAGCCTCTTTTTTTTGCAAAGTCTTTTGTATATGATTGGCGAAAACTAATGTTAAGGATTTGCCGTGATAAAAAAAATCAGAAATCAGTGGATCGCGTTTTTTCAGAAAATGTATAACTGGGTGCTGAAATGTTCGGAACACCCGCAAGCCGTTTGGCTGCTGGCTTTTTTCTCTTTTGCGGAAAGCTCGTTTTTTCCGATTCCGCCGGATGTTTTGCTGATTCCTATGATGCTCGCGCGTCCGAAACAAGTCTTTAAATTGGCCGGCATTTGCACAGTGTCCAGCGTAATCGGCGGATTCGCCGGATATGCGATCGGTCTTTTCCTGTATGATAAAGTCGCCGTGCCGATTCTTTCCTTTTATAATTATATGGACAAGTTTCAGCTTTTTATCGATTCGTATAACCAATACGGCATTTGGATCGTTGCGGCCGCGGGCTTTACACCGTTTCCCTATAAAGTCATTACAATTACCAGCGGTATGACGGGGCTGAATCTGGCGCAGTTCGCATTGGCTTCTTTGGTTTCCCGCGGCGGCCGATTCTTTTTGTTGGCGATTCTTTTCTGGAAATTCGGGGCTCCGGTACAGAAATTTATCGAAAAAAATCTCGGCTGGCTCAGCACTTTATTCTTTGTTTTGTTAGTCGGCAGTTTTATTTTGCTTAAATATCTCTAAGAAATCCGCCGTTTTGAAAAAAAACTGAAATTTTTTTAAAAACGTGCTTGACTTGGTTTCTTCGTTTGTATATAACCCGTCCTGCACCTTGAAACAAGGTTGAGTTATTAAGCAGAGTGAATAAGTAATGAAGGAAGAGATATACAGGCAGCGGCT
>CALDOX010000032.1:0-2123 GCA_937912005.1 uncultured Alphaproteobacteria bacterium | reverse complement strand
AGCGGACTCTGACTCCGTTAGTCTTGGTTCGAGTCCAGGTTCCCCAGCCAATCTGGACAGAAGCCCTTGCCGAGGATGCTCGACAGGGGCTTTCTTATTGAAAATAATAGATTTTTATCCTCCAGAAAAAAGTTCGAGTACAGCGTTTTTAAAAAACAACGCCGAATTCGTTATTATCGGCTCTATTCAAAAAAGCTGATAAGCTTCATACGACGAACTGCTCTTCCGCAGTTTGCAAAATGCTTTCCGCATCGGCGCCGACCAAATCAAGATTTTCGGCTTTGAGGCAGGAAATGTTTTGTATGCCGTAAAAATTTTGCGCCAACGATTTGATATAGCCGAAACCGGCGTCTTCATTGAACATGGGGCCGCCCGACGTCGTTATATAAATCAATCTGTCCGCTTTGCACAGCCCGTACGGCCGTCCCATTTCGTCATAGGCAAACGTCAATCCGATGACGCTGATGTGCTCGATATAGCATTTAAGCAACGCCGGAAAAGACAAGTCCCAATACGGCGCCGCAATGACGATTTTTTCCGCCGCCGCGAAATCTTTGGCCAAGTCAAACATCGGATCGTCAAAGTCGCCTGCCGACACTCGTTTCAATCTGTATTCCAACGTGTCATTATTCAACGGCAAAACGTTTTCCCGTTCCAGATCCACCTCTTTTACCTGTCCGCCCAGTTTTCTTAAAACAGACAACGCCAGACGCTCTGTTCTGGATTGAGGACGAACGCACGCATTGACAAATAAAATCATATTCTGTCCTCCATCGAAACAGCTACTTTCGGACAAACGAAACGGCACAGGGAACAGCCGACGCATTTTTCCCTGTCGACCGAAATGCCGACCGGCGGCGCGGAAGCCAATAAAAAAGGATTTTCAAAATCAATGCCCAAAAAAGAAGTGCGCAAAACGGTCATTAATGTTTTTCCATAAAAAATCCATTCCGGAAAAAGATTATGATACCGTTTCCTTCATTAGTGAAGGTATAATTTTATGAGGAGAAAAATTCGGCATCATGCAAAAAAAGCGTTTACAATTATCTCGTTCACTGATTGCTTTGATCATACCGGCCATTTCATTTAAACGCTCAATAAGCAGTTGATTCTTAACGTCTTTTTATGTTCAAAGTTCGTCAAAGGCCACCCGTCGCCTGATTTTCTTTTCAAAAGTTCCGGCAAAAGCCCTTTTTTGCCGGTCGTTCCTTTAAATAACTCTTGAAGTCCTTTTTAAACAGAGTAAAACATAACCTTATTACCGTCTTTTCGAAAAGGTTTTTTTATGGGCACGACTTTTCCGGCTTCCGACAAGCCGATAACGGAAGAAACGCAGGAATCTTCCGAAAAACCTCCGTCTTCCCCTTTTTTTCACAACCGTCCGGAACACGTCATATCCGACAAATCCCGCCGTTTTCTGCGCACTTATTTTCCGCAGGCGACGGAAAATCAATGGAACGATTGGCGTTGGCAAATCCGCAACAGATTCAGGACCAAAACCGAAATCGAACGGGTTTTGCGCCTGACCGACGGCGAAATCCGCGCCTTGGAGCACGGAAAGAAAGGCTTTCCGGTCGCGATTACGCCGTACTATATGAGCCTGCTTGACCCGAACGACCCGACGCAACCGTTGCGCCGGTGCGTCATTCCCGTTTCCGACGAATACGACATTTCGCCCGAAGAAAAAGTCGATCCGTTGAGCGAAGACCGCGACAGTCCCGTCAAAGGGCTGGTTCACCGTTATCCGAACCGCGTCCTGTTCCTGGCGACCGATTTTTGCAGCACCGCTTGCCGCTATTGCACCCGTTCCCGTCTTATCGGCGCGACGCATCGCGAATGCAAGCACGATTATTGGGACAAAGCGATCCAATACATCGCCGAACACGAGGAAATTCAGGACGTCGTCGTTTCGGGCGGCGATCCGTTGACGTTGCCGACGGAAACGCTGGAAAAGCTGTTGGCGCGTCTGCGCGCCATCCCGCACGTTTCGATCATCCGGCTCGGGACGAAAACGACGTCCGTTCTGCCTCAGCGCATCACGACGCGTCTTGTTCACACGCTTGCCAAATATCATCCCGTCTTTGTCAGCATTCACGCGACCCATCCCGACGAACTGACGCCGG
>CALDOX010000031.1:0-7373 GCA_937912005.1 uncultured Alphaproteobacteria bacterium | reverse complement strand
TGAAGCAAGAGCGCTTCTGCTGCTTGAGGCAAACGGCCTTCTGAAGCTGAAAAGCGGCGCCGGCATCACGGCAACGGTCGCGGATATTGCCGAAAACCCCTACGGCATTAACTTTCAGGAGGTCGAGGCGGCCCAGATCCCCAATATTCTGAAGGACGTTGACTATGCCGTGATCAATTCCAATTACGCACTCGACGCCGGCATCAATCCCGTCAAGCAGTCTCTGGTCATTGAGGGCTCCTCTTCTGCCTATGCCAACATCCTCGCCGTAAAAGAGGGCAGCGAAAACGAGCCGAAGATCAAGGCGCTTGTCGCCGCGCTTTCCAGTCAGAAGATCGCCGATTTCATTGCGCAGAAATACGACGGCGCCGTTGTCGGCGTCGTGGAGAAGCCCGGTGACGGATCAGATCCCTCTGTCGACTATGCCTCATTAAGCGGAACGACTGTTTCCGTTGCCGCATCGCCTTCACCGCATTCCGAGATCCTTGCCGTTGCGAAGGAGATCCTTGCCGAAAAGGGTATCACGCTGGACATCCGTGAATTCAACGATTATGTCATTCCGAACAACGTCGTCGAAGACGGTACCGTGGATGCCAATTATTTTCAGCATGTTCCTTATCTGGATGATTTTAACGCCCAGAACAAAACGCACATCGTTCCGGTCCTCGCTGTCCACGTTGAACCCATGGGACTGTACGGCGGCAGGCAGAGCAGCCTTGACACACTGAAAAAATAAAATTAAAAGCAGCCGCCCGAAGCATCGGCTCAGGCGGCTTTTTACGGAGAAATCAATGATCAAGCTTGACCATGTATGCAAAACTTTTCTTGCCGGTGACGGCCGGGTCGATGCCTTAAAGGATGTTTCACTCACCGTTGAGGACGGGGATATTTTCGGCATCATCGGAATGAGCGGTGCCGGAAAATCGACGCTTGTCCGAACGATCAATCTTCTCGAACGCCCCACCTCCGGCAAGGTCTTTGTTGACGGGGGGGATATGACGGCGCTTTCACCGGAAGCGCTGCGCAAAAAGCGCCGGGAGATCACCATGATCTTTCAGAGTTTCAATCTCCTGATGCAGCGAAGCTGTCTGAAAAATGTCTGCTTCCCTCTCGAACTGTCCGGGCAAAAGCCCGGCCCGGCCAAAGAAAGAGCGCTTGAACTGCTGGAGCTGGTCGGCTTAAAGGATAAGGCCGGTGCCTATCCGGCTCAGCTCTCCGGCGGCCAGCAGCAGCGGGCAGCGATCGCCCGGGCACTTGCCACCGACCCGAAGGTCCTGCTGTGTGACGAGGCGACATCGGCCCTTGACCCCGGAACGACTCATTCGATCCTGGAGCTGATCCGTGACATCAATGCCAAACTCGGAATTACCGTGATCATCATTACCCACCAGATGAGCGTAGTGGAAAGCATTTGCCGCCACGTTGCCATTCTGGATCAGGGAAGCGTGGCGGAAAGCGGAAAGGTGAACGAGGTCTTTGCCAATCCCCAGTCAAGAGCCGCACGCAGTCTGGTGTTTCCGGAGGGCGATGTTGACAGTCTCTTCAACAGCCAAAACGCGGATGAGCATTACATCCGCGTCGTTTTTGACGGCTCGCAGGCGACCTCCGAACCGCTTATCGCTCACATGGCTGTAGAAAAAGGGATCGAGGCCAGCATTGCCTATGCTTCGATGCGCGAGATCGGCGGCAAGACCTACGGTTCCGTTCTGCTCGGCATCACCGGTGTGGGCATGGTTGCCGGCTGCTACGTGCTGGACGGCAAGATGCAGCGCAACGCCCAGATGCGTCTGCTGCGCGACAATATCGTCATTTACGACGGTGCCATCGCCTCCCTGCAGCGCTTCAAGGACAGCGTGAAGGAAGTTGCTACCGGCTATGAGTGCGGCATCACCTTCGAGAAGTTCCAGGACATCAAGGAAGGCGACATTATCGAAGCCTTCATCATGGAGCAGATCGAGGTCTAATTTCACACTTTATCCTACCAAGCGGGGCGGGCGTTTTCGCCCGCCCCCTTTTCGTGAACCTTGCAGGTGGATGCTTTGGCTCTTCCCATGAAACCCTATCGGTATGAGATTCGCTGGAGGCCACCGAAGATGACCTGCATCACCTGTTAACTTCAACCACTACAACCCGTGCGGGCATTTCGCCCGGAAAGGAGACCAATATGGCAAGCAACCGTATCGGCCGCATCAACGAGGAAATTCAGCGCGAGCTGTCCTCCCTGATCCGCAACGTAAAAGACCCCCGTGTGTCCGGCATGATCTCCATCACCGCCGTGAACACCACCCCTGACCTGAAATTTGCCAAGGTATATGTCAGCGTGCTGGACAAGAGCGACTGCACCCAGGTGCTCAAGGGCCTGAAGTCTGCCTCCGGCTATCTGCGCCGGGAGCTGGGCCACGCCCTGCAGCTGCGCCACACCCCCGAGCTGACCTTCGTGCAGGACGACTCCATCGACCACGGCGCACATATTCTGGATATGCTGCGCAACCCCGAGATCGTCAAGCCCGCCAATCCCGCCAACGAGCACATCATTCTGGACGAGGAGTGAGTTTTATGACCGCCCAGCAGGCCGCTGCGTTTCTGCAGTCCCATGATAACTATCTGATTCTGACCCACGTGCGCCCCGACGGCGACACCATCGGTTGCGCCGCCGGTCTTTGCCTGGCGCTGCGCCAGATTGGCAAGACCGCCCACGTGCTGCCCAACCCGGAGACTACCACCCTCTTCTCCCCCTATCTGGAGGGCCTGCTGGCCCCCGAGGGCTGGGAGCCTGTGACCGTGGTGTCCGTGGACATCGCCGCCAAGAGCCTGTTCCCTGCAAACGCTCTGCCCTATCTGCCCCGGGTAGATCTGGCCATCGACCACCACCCCTCCCAGGAGTATTTCGCCAAGGAGACCTGTCTGGATGCCGGTCGGGCCGCCTGCGGCGAGCTGATGTATGAGATCATCAAGCAGTTTGCCACCGTCACCCCGGAGATCGGCACCGCCCTGTATGTGGCCATCTCCACCGACTGCGGCTGCTTCGTCTACGGCAACACCACCGCCGACACCCACCGCATTGCTGCCGACCTGATCGAGTGTGGCATCCCCGTGGCCAAGCTGAACAAGCGCCACTTCCGCACCAAGAGCATCATCCGCATGAAGCTGGAAAGTGCCATCATCTCCGGCATGGAGCTGCACGACGAAGGCACCATCGCCATCGCCGCCGTCATCGGCGCGTTGGTCGACGTGTTTTTCACATACGTTCCGCCCTGCGCGTTTGCCGACGGAGCGGCTTTGTTGCCGGCTCCCCCCAGCGTTTCGGGGCCGAGAGGCGGCGGCGTGTAGGTTTTCTGGACGGACGGTTCATATTCGACCCATTCCGTTCCGAAAGCCGGATCTTTGCGGATGCGCAGACAAATGATGCTCTGCCCGTTGCGCAAAACCATGTCGCCGATCGCTTCGACGACAATCAGACGGCTGTGCGGCCCTCTGGTCCTGAAACCGACGGGGGTTTCGGAGCCCTGGACCAACAGGTTGACGATCGGGCGTTCCAACATCGTCAGCGCCTTCGGCCCCAAATCGATATAGGTGAAAATATCGTCGCGCCACACCCGTTCGGGGGCGATTTCGATGTCTTCCGGATTGGGAACGAACACGTCGATGTCGAATTTCAATTTTTCCGGATCGACGGGGATGTCGTCCAACCACCCCTCGCCGCCGGGTTTCGCCGCCGTTTTTCCTTTTCCGGCGTTTTTACCGCCGCCGTTTCCCGCGGCCGAACTGCGGCTGCCGCCCATTCCGAAACCGGCGACGGACGTCCCGTTCGCGGCGGGGGTCATCCCGGTGTCGTCGGGCGTGTGGTTCGGATCGTTGACGATGATGTCGACCACCGTGTTGGTGATGCGGTCTGTGTTGAACGTTTCGCTGCGCAGATAGAACGTGTATCTGTTGCCCGAACGGCCGAAAACGATCATGTTCGTGTCGACGCCGATAAAGCCCGTCGAGGCTTCGGCGTAAACCAGCAGAGCGTTCGGCGCGGCGAACGTCGTCGAAAAAGCGACCTGGTCGCCGAGCCACACCGTGTCCAGATATTCCCACGCGGGGAAATTGATCAGCGTGACCATGCCTTCGCGCAAACGCAGGGGCAACACCAGATCCGGCGACCACTGATAACGCGAATAACCGGGTTTCGTCTGACCTTCGCCCAAATGTTCCATCGGGTTGTTCCACGCTTTTTGCTGCATGCCCCACGACGACAAATGGCTTATGTCCATTTCCGAATACTGGCCGTTGCTTTGTTCGACGGCGGCATCCATGTTGTCGTAGGAAGTCCCTTGCGCGAACGCGGCTTTTGACAGGAACATGCCCGACAACATACAAAAAACAACGGCGGATTTTTTAATCAATTTCTTCACGGCGACACCTTTATTCGGTTACACTGACGATGGAATAGCCTTCGACGACAAAGCCCAGCGGATTTTTCAAACGGTTGACGTATTTGACTTCGTTTTTGCCGAAATAACGGATTTTGACCTGCACCTTCCAACGGGAAATGGCGGGTTCTTCGGCTTCCGGCAACATATCGCGGGTCTGGATGTACACGATCCACAAATTCTGCTGACGCACGACGGATTCGATACGCACCTCGCGGGTCAGACCGTCTATTTTGATACGGTTCAGCCAATCCTGACGCGTTTTGTTGAAATCGGCATACACGCGGTCGGACGACATCCAGCGCATCGGACCTTCGGTCCCCCAGCGGAACGACATTTCGTCCACGTCGGACGTCATCGTGTTGCGCAACAGGACGTATTGGCGGATCATCGCTTCGGAAATGATGTCCGACGCGGCCAAATCCGCGCTTAACGGCCTGATTCTGACGACCTGGTCCTCTTTGTTCTGAAAAGTCAGCAGATACGGTTCGACCCGTTTTAACGGCAACATGTTCCCGATGGCCAGCAACAAAGCGAAATTGGCGGCCAACGCGACGCCCGACACGATGGCGAACGCGCGCGCCGTCCACAAATAGCGGCGTTCGCGCAACGCGTCGACCGACACTTCGGAAATGTCGACCTGCATTTTGCTTTTGGCTTTTTCAACCAGTCTTGTCGCTTGTTGGGCGGGTTTTGCCATGACCGTTATCCTTTATCAGCCCATCAACCACTCGGGAAGTCCCGGCTCCAATTGTATTTTCATACAGGCGCACGGCGACTTTTTCAAATCGGCCACATCGGTTCCCATGCCGACGGGGCTTTGTTCGACAATAGAACCGCATCCGGCCAACAATGCCGTCACGATGACGATAATCGATGCTTTTCTCATTTTTCCCCCTTTTCAAACCTCTTTTATCTGTTTTATCCGTTTATGCGCCCTTTGTCCATACAAAGCCTATCTTCTTTGTTCCGCGACGTTGTATTGAACGACGGTAAAGCCCAACGGGTTGCGCAAACGGTTGAGCATAAGGATGCGTCCCGAATAATAACGGAACTGGATCGTCGCGATCCAACTTTTGATTTCCGGCGGTTCGTCGGGTTTTTCGATCGTCCTCGTGTCGAAAAACACCTGCCAGTTGTTCCAGCCGTCTTTAATAATGCGCTTCATGTCGACTTCGGTCGTTATGACGGGCGCGACCCCTTTGTCAAAATAAGATTTCGCCGTCGTATCGTAAAAGCGCGAATACACCGCCGGCGACGACATTCTGGCGACAAGTCCCGACCCGGACCACGCGATATTCATTTCCCGTTGATTGGCAATTACGGAATGGCGGGCGACGATATATTGGCGGACGAACATTTCCGCCAGATTGTCCATTTTCGGCATATCGGGGTGCAACGGTTCGAAATAGGCCAGATTTTCCGAAAACGTCGGCGCCGCCACCAAAAAAGAGTTGGCTTCGACCTCGTTGCTTAAATGCAGCAAAATCAACGACAGCAAAGCCGCCGTCGCGACGGCGGAAAAACAGACGACGCCGCAAAGACGCGACAGCCACATCAGCTGGTTGACCCTGTCGCCTCCCCGCTTTTGCTCCTGTTTTTGCCGTTGCGCCGACGCGCGTTGTGTCATGTTATCGTTAGCCATATTCCTATATTGCCCGCATTTCGTTAAAAATACCTTTCTTTTTTTAGGGCTTACGACACGTTTGTCAACGTCTTTGCCAAATATCCGAAGGCCTTGTCGTCAATGCCGTGTCCCAATCCGTCGACGGGATACAGCGTCGTTTGAACGGTCGCTTTTTCGCAAAAATCCAACGTCAGGCGGACGGCGGGAAACGGAACGACGGGGTCGGCCGTTCCGTGAATCAACGTCACGGGCGGGCGCGAAAGAACCTGCGCCGCCGTAAAAACGGAGGGCGTTTCGACCAAAGCGCACGCCGACATGCCGACGATTCCCGCCGTTTTTTCCGGCATGCTCAATCCGGTCAGCAACGCGGTCAGCCCGCCCTGGGAAAACCCGCCCAGCAAAATTTTGTCGGGCGGCAGCTTCGTTCGCGCCGCGACCTCTTTCACGAAAACTTCCGTTTCTTTCGCCGCGCTCAAAGCGTCCGGCAACATACGGGCGAAAAAGCTTTTCAAAAAAGCCTCGTCTTCCGGCACATAGGCGGGATAATAGGACAAATCGAACCATTGCCGGCCCGAAAACGGCGCGGGATACGGCGCGTTCGGGCAAAAAAACGCCGTGTCGGGCGCCAGACGGGACAACGGCGGCGTCAACGAAAACAAATCGTCGCCGCATGAACCGTAACCGTGCAGCAAAATCAGGGCTTTCGCCGGTTTTTCCGGCACAAAAGAAGGTCCCGTCAACATTGTTGTTCCCTTTCCGTCAAATCCGTTTTATTTTATTTTGAAAAGTTTATACCTAAAAGGAAAAACGGACAATGTTGATTGACAGAAAAAACGCCGTTTTGGTTTTGATAGACGTTCAGGAAAACCTGACCCCCGTCGTGTCGCAGCCGCGCGCGGTCATCGACGGATGCGCCCGGTTGGCGCGCGGGGCCGGGATTTTAAAGGTGCCCGTCGTCGCGACGGAGCAATATCCGAAAGGGTTGGGAAAAACGATTTTTGACGTCCGGCGGTTTCTTGACGACGCCGTTTTCGTCGAAAAACAAAGTTTTTCCGCTTTTAAAGAACCGGCTTTCGTCGACGCTCTGGAAAAAACCGGAAAAAAACAGGTCGTTTTGGCGGGGATAGAGGCGCACGTCTGCGTTTTGCAGACGGCTTTCGATTTGAAAAACGCCGGATACGCCCCGTTTGTCGTCATCGACGCCTGTTCCAGCCGCCACGCCGTCGATTTTGAAACGGCGAAAGCGCGTCTTATCGCCGGAAACGTTCCTTTGGTCACGGCGGAAATGGCGCTGTACGAATTCCTGGAAACGGCGAAGGCCCCCGAAT
>CALDOX010000030.1:0-7864 GCA_937912005.1 uncultured Alphaproteobacteria bacterium | reverse complement strand
TTTATGAAGAGGAAAAAAATCGGCGGCCTGAGCATTGCCGTCGCGGCGGTCATGCTGGCAGCGCTGCTGGACGGCATCCGCGCGGCGGGGCGCATCGTGCCCGTCAGCGGCTGGCGCAGCCACGCCGAGCAGCAGGCGCTGTATGCGGATTCCGTGCGGGACAACGGCCTTGAATTCACACAGAAATATGTGGCGCTGCCCGGCTGCAGCGAGCATGAAACAGGCCTTGCCATTGATGTGGGCGAGGCGCGGGAGGTGATCGACTTCATCCGTCCCGCATTTCCCGATACAGGAGTCTGCGCGGCTTTCCGCCGCGCGGCGGCGCGCTACGGCTTCATCGAACGGTATCCCAAAGGCGCGCAGGCCGTCACCGGCATCGGCCATGAACCATGGCATTTTCGCTATGTTGGCTGGCCCCACGCCGGGCTGATGGCACAGCGCGGCGTGACGCTGGAAGAATTCGAACAATCGGTCGACGACACCGTCGACATCGTCTTTTGCGAAGAACAAAGGGCGTCGCCGAAGGAAAAGGAGTGCGTCGTCGAAATGCAGGAGGCGTTCGAACCGATAGAAAACGGCAAAATCCCCGTCGGCGAAATCTTAACGGAGTGTTTTTCGCTGGCCATCGACCCGTTTCCGCGGAAAAAAGACGCTCAATTCGCGTTCGAAAACGACGCGCCGGAACGCGAAAATCCGTTCGCTGCGCTGGCCGGATTGAAACTAAATCAAAAAAAAGACTGATTTTGCTTGCAGAAAAGCGAAAAGTTTTATATAGCATAATGCAAACCGTCTTATTTGTTTAAAAGGGGTAAGGTTATGGCTACGCCGAGAAGTAAAAAATCGAAATCCGCGCGCGATATGCGTCGTTCCCACGAAGCGTTGAAAACGAACGCCGTCATGGAATGCCCGAATTGCGGCGAAATGAAACGTCCGCATAACGTTTGCGGCAGTTGCGGTTATTACGGCGACAAAGAAGTCGTCGTCCGCAAAAAAGAAGACGACAAGGCGTAATCGCCGACTCGTTTTCCTTATAAAGGACAAGCGGTTTGACAGAAAAACGCTCGATGATACTGGCCGTTGATGCCATGGGCGGGGATAACGCCCCCGACTGTGTCATCGGCGGGATTCGCTATGCTTTGAAAAAAAACAAGGACTTGACGTTCCTGCTTTTCGGCAACGAACCCGTCGTCAGGCCGTTTCTGGAAAAATATAAAATCGACCCGAAGGTCTACACTTTCGTTCATACGGAAGATGCCGCCCCCCCCGACGAAAAGCCGGGAACCGCCGTCAGAACCCGCCGCAAATCCAGTATGTGGCTGGCCATCGACGCCGTGAAAAAAGGACAGGCGGACGCCGTCGTCAGCGCCGGAAACACGGGCGCTTTGATGGCTTTTTCCAAGGTGATTTTGGGCACGCTGCCCGCCATCCACCGTCCCGCGCTGCTGGCGTTGATTCCGACGCGCAAGGGCGAATGCGTCGGGTTGGATTTGGGCGCGAACGCCGTGTGCGACGCCCGCAATCTGGTCGAATTCGCGGTGATGGGCGAGGTTTATTGCCGCATCGTCATGAAAAAAAGCGTTCCCGTCGTCGGATTTTTGAACATCGGGTCGGAAAAAACGAAAGGCCGCGACGAAATCCGTCAGGCGGCGCAGATTTTGGAAGAATCCCCGTCGGACACCCGTCGCTTTTACGGCTATGTCGAAGCCGACGGCGTCGGTAAAGACGCGGTCGACGTCGTCGTTTGCGACGGCTTTTCCGGCAACGTCCTGATAAAGGCCATCGAAGGCACGGCGCGTTTAATCGTCCGCCTGTTCAAAGATTTCCGCTCCGGCGGCGTTTGGGGCTTTATCAGCTTTATTTTGGCCGTTCCCTTGTTGCTGTTCTTGAAAAAGAAAATGGACCCCCGCCGCTATAACGGCGCGATGCTCATCGGGTTGAAGGGGATTTCCATTAAAAGCCACGGCGGGACGGATGCCGTCGGGTACGCCAACGCCATCGGCGTCGCCGTCGAAACCGTCAAATACGATTTGCTCGGACAAATCACGGAAAATTTGAAAAACGTCAAATTTCCCGACGTGACGGAAAGCGGGGAAAAAGTCTCCGCGGAACAGGCAAAAGACTAAATCCTTGAAAAAATAAAAAAAATTCCGTATCCTGTAAGGAACAGCCGTTTTTTTGCGGAGGGTCGTTATGACGGAAACAAAAGAAGCCAACGTAACTCGCGCCGATTTGACCGAAGCGATTTATCACGAAGTCGGGTTGTCGAATACGGAATCGGGGGCGCTGTTGGACCAGGTGCTGGAAGAAATGGCCGCCGCGTTGGAGCGCGGCGAAAGCGTGAAGATATCGTCTTTCGGTACTTTTTCCGTGCATGACAAGAAAAAACGCGTCGGCCGCAACCCGAAAACGGGGGTGGAAGTCGCGATTTCCCCGCGAAAGATATTGTCGTTTCACGCCTCGCAGATGTTAAAAAAGAAAATCAACCGCTGACCATGGAACACGAACAGGAAGAAGACAGAAAGGCGGCGCGCGCTTTTCGCACGATATCCGAAGTGTCGGAGGAATTGAACCTGCCGACGCACGTTTTGCGGTTTTGGGAAACGAAATTCGACGAGCTGTCGCCGGTCAAAAGCGGCGGAAACAGGCGCTATTACCGTCCCGAAGACGTCGCGTTGCTGAAAAAAATCGATTATCTGCTGCATAAACAGGGTTATAAGATACAGGGCGTGCAAAAGCTGCTGAAAGAGGGCGGTTTGAACGACGTCGTTCCGCAGGAAGTCACGGGCGTCGCCAAAACCGTTGCCGTTCCGGAAAGCGACAATCTGGTCAAAATCAACAAACTGATCGACGATTTGGAAGAAGCGGGCGCTTTGTTAAAAAGATTGCTTTAAGCAAAGAATTCGGTTGCTTTTTCCAAAAAGCGGGGTATTATACCAAACGTTTCGGAGTGTGGCGCAGTCTGGTAGCGCACTTGCATGGGGTGCAAGGGGTCCCGAGTTCGAATCTCGGCACTCCGACCAATCGATAACATAGTACGGCGACGTACTATGTTATTTTTTTACGGAATATATCATAGATTGAAAAACGGACAGTCAATATGTTGAATCCTCTATAAAAAGGAACTGTTCCGAAATTTTATTTTGCTTGCTATGAATTTCAAAGAATCCTATAATTTTTCAGGTTAGGGTACATAAATGAATAACGCGTTAATTTTAAATGAAAACTATTTAGAGTTTCATGCAAGACCCGTTTTGAAATGGGCTGGCGGCAAGGGCATGCTCCTGCCTCAAATCACGGAAAATTTACCCGCAAAATTAAAATTCGGGGCCATCAAACGTTACATAGAACCGTTTGTCGGCGGTGGTGCTGTTTTTTTTGAACTGTCAAATAACTATAATTTTGAGAATGCGTATCTGTTTGATGTGAATCCTGAACTGGTTATCCTTTATAACGTTGTCAAAAATAACGTTGAAGAATTGATCGCCGAACTTTCAGTTTTGCAACAAGATTATAACCAATCGGTTGATAAAAATGCTTTTTACTACTCGAACCGCGATGAATATAATCAGTTTGATAAAAATGTGGATGCAAATAAATATACAACCAATTTTATCAGACGGGCGGCTTTGACTGTTTGTTTGAACCGGACCTGTTTTAACGGGCTGTTTCGTGTAAATTCCAGGGGATTATTCAATGTTCCTGTCGGAAAATACAAGAATCCTCGGATTTTAGATGAAAGTAATTTAAGAGAAGTTTCAAAAGCTCTGCAATGCGCGACGATTTTACAAACGGATTTTGCCTCGGCATTGGACTATGTAACTGCTGATACTTTTATTTATTATGACCCACCATACCGTCCGATTAATGCCAGCTCTTTTAATTCTTATGCTGTTGGTGACTTTGATGACGATGAACAGAGACGCTTAAAAGATGTTTTCTCAAAAGCCGGGGATTTAGGGGCTTTGCAAATGTTGAGCAATTCTGACCCGACAAATTACGATCCGAAGGATATGTTCTTTGACAGTTTGTATCGTGATTACAAAATCCACAGAATATGGGCCAAGAGAATGATAAACTCCGACCCAAATGGTCGTGATGGTGTCAGAGAGCTTTTAATTACGAACTATTGAGAATGAAAGAGATTTATAATTTATATTGTGCGGATTGTATTAAAAAATTAAAAGATTTTTCCGAAAATACTTTTGATATGATTTTTGCTGACCCGCCTTATATGCTTTCTAACGGTGGCATTAGTTGTCAGAACGGACACGTGGTTTCCGTTAATAAAGGCGATTGGGACGAAAGCAAGGGTTTCCAAGAAGATTTCAAATTTCACAAGAAATGGTTGTCGGCGTGTAAGCGCGTTTTGAAACCCAATGGAACTTTATGGGTGTCCGGAACATACCACAGCATTTTTCAATGCGGTTTTGCTATGCAATTGCTGGGCTATCATATTTTGAACGATATTTCATGGTTTAAGCCTAATGCCAGCCCGAATATGTCTTGCCGCTGTTTCACAGCCAGTCATGAAACCCTGGTTTGGGCCAGAAAGGATAAAAAATCTCGACACTACTTTAATTATGGCGCAATGAAGGATGGAGATTTTCCAAAAGACTTTATTAAAAAGCCTCATGCTCAAATGAGAAGCGTTTGGGCAATAGGAACACCTACACCGGGTGAAAAACAATTTGGAAAGCACCCGACCCAAAAACCGGTAGAGTTGTTGGAACGTATTATTCTTTCTTCCACAAAAGAAAATGATCTGATTTTAGATCCTTTTATGGGGAGCGGCACAACCGGTGTTGTCGCTATGAAACTAGGTCGGCAATTTATCGGAATCGAAAAGAATCCGGAATTTATTGTTTTAGCGGATAAAAGGATTTTTGACGCATATCAACAAAAAGAGAGAAAAAATGAAAGAAAATCCAGTTTTCAAGAATATTTTAAATTGTAACAGTGATGACGAAGTTTTTTCATATTTGATTGGCACGCTGAAAGAAACAATCAAATCATGGGACTATTTTGTAAATTGGAAAAAAGTTATTCATAATTACCGCGAAGTTGAACGCTCGTTAAATTTGCTCAATACGTTGGTTGGTAAGGAAAATATTGAGGAAGAAGCGTTGGCATTGCTGACGGATTATCCTCAAATTATCGGTATTGTTCCGGCATTATTGGCCGATAGAGATAAGAAAATCTGCGTACTGGTCACTCCTAATAGTTTTGATGCAAGGAGATTTGATTTTTCAAAACCAATGACGGCTAAGGATGGCGTTTTGTTTCTAAAAGAAAGCGGATTTTTGAAACTCATTTCCGATCGTAGCGTCAAATCAATTCCCGATTACTTCATTGGTGTTGAGGTTGGTCTTGATTCCAATGGCCGCAAAAATCGTAGCGGTACGTCAATGGAAAATTTGGTTGAGTTTTTTGTAAAGGATATTTGTGAGAGAAACGGTTACGAATATATTGCTCAAGCCACCGCTGATAAAATCAAGGCAAAATGGGCCAAAAATATTACAGTAACAAAATCTTCAAAGAGAATAGATTTTGCTATTAATACACCCAAAAAACTCTATTTGATTGAAACAAACTTTTATGGTGGCGGTGGTTCTAAATTGAAATCTACTGCCGGAGAATACGCTGATATCTATCACCAGTGGACAAGGGATGGTCACCAATTTATTTGGGTAACAGACGGATATGGATGGAAAACGACCCAGCGCCCATTGCGTGATACATTCAACACAACAGATTATATCATCAACCTTGATATGATTCAGAAAGGTGTTTTAGAGGAATTGTTAAAATAAGGAGAAATAACATGGATAGAATTACACAAGCTTTATTAGATACGTTTGTTAAAAAACAATCTCTACCATCAACGATGTCTCAAGATAAGGTTTTTGAATCTTTTGTAAACCACATAATTTTTTCGCAATATAATTCTTCTTTGAATATAGATTCATTTGATACTGAAAATACCGTTGGAATAGATGGTTGTGCTGTTATTATTAACAATCAATTTGTCTTTACTCCAGAGGAAGCAAATGATATAATTTCAAAATCATCATCATTTTCTACAGAATTTGTTTTTATATCATCAAAAACATCGGCTTCTTTTGATAATACATATATATCTAATTTATTTGCTGGAATTTTAGAGATCATGGATGGTACAGGTATTGCAATTAATGCTAATACCTATGTTAAGGATATCATAGAAATTAGAAAAATTGTTTTAGACAATGCATTAAAAATGTCTGAAAATCCAGAAGTTAATATATTTTTATGTACAACTGGTACTTGGGATAGTAGTAATCGGATTTTAAATAGCCTTATTGAACGTTCCAAAAGAACCTTACAAGATCTAGGTATATTTTCTAGCATATCTTTTTCTCCTTTTGGGGCACAGGAACTTCAGGAAATGTATAGAAAAGCAGATCGAGCACTAAAAGTTATTTTTAAATTAAATAATTTCATTTCGTTGCCAGAAATGAATAATGTGGATGCAGCATATATTGCAACCGTAAAAGTTCAAGATTTTACCAAAATCTTGCAAACTACAGATAATCTAATTAATGAAAATATTTTTTATGAAAATGTTAGAGATTATCAAGAAAATAATTCTGAAGCAAATCGAAATATGAAATGTACATTAGAATCAGAAGTCAAAAAAGATAAATTCTGCCTATATAATAATGGTATCACTGTATTGGCACGCCAAGGTTCTTTATCTGGGCAAAATTTGACTTTAGATGACTATCAAATTGTTAATGGTTGCCAAACCAGCAATGTGATTTTTGATGTTTTAAAACAAAACAATACTTCTATAGACGATATTTTAGTGCCCTTAAAGATTGTAATCACTACGGATGATAATGTAAGAGAGGACATTATAAAATCAACAAATACGCAAAAAGCAATTTCAACAGAACAGTTCCTATCATTAACAAAATTTAGCAAGGAACTAGAGACATTCTTTCAGAGTTTTTCGGATGAACATAAATTATATTACGAACGTAGAAATGGTCAATATAGAAGCAGTAGTATAAATACCTTAAAGATAATAGATCAAAAAACTTTAATTAAAATTTCAGGTACTATTATTTTAGACTTACCAGATGAAGCTGGTAGATATCCGATATCTTTCTTAAAAGAGCATAATGATGATTTATTTCAAGAAAATCACGCAAAAGAACCTTATTACCTCGGTGCATATATGTATTATAAACTACAAGAATATTTGAGAACTAATTCCTATTCTAGAAAATATAAAAATTTGCTTTTTTATATTTTAATCATTTTAAGATATCAAATATCAAGTTCCGAGCTTTTTTATACATCGAAAAGAAGAGCGGCCAAGTTTTATGAAGAATTTTTAAATATTTTACATAATAATGAAGTTCTGCGACAAAAAATAAATGATTCAATATCATTATTGGATAGGATATGTAGAATAGATGAAATAGATCGAGATGTTTATTCTTCTAAAAAGTTTAGAGAACATATTCTTAGTATAATAAAAGGTGAAAAAGAAGAAACTGTTTTTGAAAAAAGTTAATAAGTTATAAGGATAATAGAATTTTAATAGAAAACAAAAACCACGTGGACAGTATATGTCATTGATTTTGAATAATAAAAAGAACGTGGCTGGTATCCTCTGTTTGGGTGTCCGGAATGGTAGTAAAAACATGTCCACATGGTCAAACCCCTTAAGATACACTCTTTCTGACATCATCAAAAAATGGTATCTTTTTCCTGATTTAGGGGTGGTGTGCACGACCAATCGATAACATAGTACGGCGACGTACTATGTTATTTTTTTGCCGGATGGATTTTTCGGGCGTAAAATCGTCCTTAAAAA
>CALDOX010000029.1:0-8450 GCA_937912005.1 uncultured Alphaproteobacteria bacterium | reverse complement strand
CTAAGGTTGCAGGCAATGCACTTTCAAGCGTTGCTAACGTAGCAGGTAACTTCATCAACAAACTTGGTTACGTTTTCAGATAATCTAATTATAATTAGCGTTTTAAAAGCCTCACTGAAAAGTGAGGCTTTTTTTATTGCAATTTTTATAAAAATAATTAGATTTTAAAAGAAGACTTTTATCTTATTAGCATAAAAACATTTGCTACATAAGTAGACCATAACAAGAGGGATAATATGGGTTCATTCAGTTCGTCGATTTTTATTTTTTGGATATTTGCAGTATTATTCTGGATTGCAGCCATAGCTTTTGTTTCATTAGACAAAGACTGTAAAGGCTATCGCTGGCTATGGCTCATAGGGACGGCACTTACTGGGCCAGTCTGTCTTATTTTCTATTGGTTCTTTGGCAGAGAACGCCAATAATGAGAACCTCCAATTTTTTACGAAGTGTTATTAGACTTCTTGCAATAATATGCATTGTAACTTTACCAAGACAAGACGTGTCTGCAAGTGATATGAAAACTACAGGTTACCGAGAACCAGACAAAAAGATTGTAAAAATACTAGATACTCCAAATACACCTCAGATGTCGGTTAGTCCATCGGGGGATATTGCTCTGTTAATAGAGTACACAAGTATGCTTACTCTGGAAAATCTAGCAGAACCTCAGGCTAAGTTAGCGGGTTTGCGAATCATGACCCGTTACAATATTCAGAAACGAAGCTATTACGTCCAGAATTTGAAAGTTCTTGATTTAAAAACTAAGGCAATAAAAGAGATAAAACTGCCAGAAAATGCTAAGTTTGGTTTTCCTATATGGTCTCCGAATGGAAAGCTTTTTGCCGCGGCATTGTATAAAGCCGGTGGCTCTTCAGTATGGTTATTTGATCCTGCCAAAGGAACAGGAAAGCAAATTTCCCCTGCCCGACTAAATTCTATATTATATGGTCCTTTCTGGTGGAGTCATGACAATAAATCTATTTTTGTTCCATTGTGGCATGAAAAAAGAGGAGCGCCTCCCGTTGCTCCAGTTATTCCTGAAACACCTGAAATACAGGAAACCAGTGGCACTGTGGCCCCTGTAAGAACTTATCAGGATTTACTTCAATCCTCATACGACGAACGTCTGTTTGAATATTATGCTACCTCACAACTCCATAAAATTGATATAAGAACAGGTAAATGTACAAAATTCGGTACAGCCGGTCTCATAAACCATGTTTCAATTTCCCCAGACCAGAAATATTCTGTTGCCAAAATACTGGAACCCCCATTTTCACACGCAGTTCCATACAACAAATTTGCTCACAGACTTGAACTATGGGACAGCAAAGGTAAATTAATCAAGATTCTAGCCCATATCCCCGTTGGCGAAAACATACCTATTGAAGGCGTCAGAGAAGGAATGAGAAACATTTTCTGGCAGAAAATGCGCCCTTCTACTTTATGTTGGACAGAAGCTCTCGATGGCGGAAACCCAAACAATAAAGCAGAGTTCAGAGATGTTCTGAAAGCCTTAGAACCACCATTTTCTGATGAACCAAGAGAAATCATTAAGTTGCCACAACGTTTTGAAGGCTTTGAACACTTAGACAAACAGGATTTGTGCCTGATTTGGGATTACGACCGCGACACCAAATGGACACAGGCGCGCGTAATCAATATGAGTCAAAACAATATTGCCTCTGAATGTAAAACCTTATTTGGTCGAAATTCACGCGATAACTATAACAATCCGGGCGAAATCATCTATTATTACAATCCTAAAGGCGAAACTACAGCAATACTTGAAAATGAAGAATGGATATATCTAGAAGGACAAGGCGCAAGCCCCGAAGGCAACCGCCCGTTCTTAAGAAAATTCAATATAAATACAGGTGAAACCAAAGAGATATTCAGAGCAGGAACTGATGTCTACGAAAGTTTTTTGGATTTTGCCGATTCAGACCGTAAATACATAGTAACAGTAAGAGAAGACAAGGAAACCTCTCCAAATTACTTTAAACGTAGAGTTGTAAGAGACAGGGCAAAAGAGCCTGAAACCTTAACAGAATACGAAGCTCCAACTAAGGAATTTGCGAAAGTCAGGAAAGAGCTTATAAAATATAAGCGCGAAGACGGCGTTCCATTAAGTGGAACACTATACTATCCCATCGACTATAAGCCGGGGAAAAGATATCCAGCCATTATATGGGCATATCCCAGAGAATACACAGATGTTGCCACAGCCGGTCAGGTAAGAAGTTCCAGCAACCGTTATACAAGAATTGGCGGTTCATCGATTCTATTCTTCCTACTACGTGGATACGTTGTGTTGTATAATGCAGAAATACCAGTTGTAGGCGACCCACTGACAGCCAATGATAATTATATACAGCAAATTACAATGGGAGCTGAAGCAGCAGTAAAT
This sequence comes from uncultured Alphaproteobacteria bacterium, assembly GCA_937912005.1. GTDB lineage: Bacteria > Pseudomonadota > Alphaproteobacteria > CAAGCB01 > CAG-977 > UBA11549. Next base: position 6,037 of record CALDOX010000029.1, on the reverse strand, counting down.
AAGCTAGTGGAACTGGGAGTAACAGAACGTGACACTATTGGAGTAGCGGGGCACTCATACGGTGCATTTATGGTTGCCAACCTTTTAGCGCATACCGACTTATTTGCCGCAGGGATTGCCAGAAGTGGAGCCTATAACAGAACTCTGACTCCTTTTGGATTCCAGGGCGAGCGTAGAACCTACTGGGAAGCCAAGGATATTTACACCCAGATGTCACCATTTGCCCATGCCGATAAAATAAAAACCCCTATTCTCTTGATTCACGGGGAAGATGACCCCAACTCCGGCACATTCCCGATACAAAGCGAACGCCTTTATGCTGCAATTAAAGGGCACGGCGGAACAGCAAGACTAGTTATTCTGCCCCATGAAAGCCATGGCTACGAGGCGCGCGAATCAATTCTGCATGTATTGGCAGAGCAATTTGACTGGTTTGATAGATTCGTAAAAAAATAAGTTCTAGATTTATAGTTCATCAATCTTAGCCAGAACAGGTTATAGTTTCTAGTCTTTAGCTAAGTGCTGAATAAGATGAAAGAACTATTACTGTTCTGTGCCGAAAATTCTATCGCCAGCATCTCCAAGACCTGGCACTATATAGCCATGTTCGTTTAAACCTTGGTCAACTGCTGCGCAATATATGTTTACATCGGGGTGTTTTTCGCTGAGGAACTTCATTCCTTCAGGAGAAGCCAGAACGACCATCAATGTTATTGATGTGCAACCAAGCTTTTTCAAATAAGAAATAGCAAAATCAGAGCTTCCGCCAGTAGCAAGCATTGGGTCTACAATCATGGCCTCACGGTCTGCAATATCCTTAGGCATCTTGGAAAAATAGACATTTGGCTTAAGTGTCTTTTCGTCACGATACATGCCCAAATGCCCTACTCTGGCTGTCGGAATCAAACGAAGAACACCATCAACCAAACCAAGACCGGCTCTTAAAATAGGAACTATTGTTATCTTTTTCCCTGCTAATACCGGCAAATCTGCAACACAAATTGGAGTTTCAATCTTTGCAGTGGTTAAAGGCATATTCCTAGTAGCTTCATAGGCAATAAGCATACCTATTTCTGCTATTATTTCACGGAATTCCTTTACGCTAGTATCTTTTCTGCGTATATAACTAAGCTTGTGCGCAATAAGTGGATGATCAATTACATGAACATTTTTTGCAAAACCAGTATTATTTGTCATATATACCTCTTAAGTAGCATTAAGGGGTTACCCTTATCATATTTACAATAAAATCAGCGTCATTTGTTGAAGAAAAAGTTAAATCAAAATCAGAATGCCCATATAAATCCTTCGGCTGACGAATTATAAAACGTGCAGTACCGTTATTAGTAGGAATTCCAGTTATTTTGACAGCCATATTATAGCTGTTCAATTTTGCACCTTCTCTATCAAAAAATACTTTTTCATCAAGCAACATAGCAGACCCATAATAGAAATGATAATCCAAATCCAAGTCATTAGAATATTTATATTTTGATGGAATAGACTGCAAAAAACTGTCTCCCTTAAAACAACGTGTTCTTTCATTAGTTAAGGCAATATTAAAATCTACGATTAATTCTCCAAGAGAACGTTCGGAACCGTTGAGACTAGTAAACTTACTTTCGCCACTAGTCTGACTTTGACATAAATCACGAATGTAATTAGCTCCATATTGTTCATACAAATAGAAGAAAAACAATCCCTTTAAACCATAATGAGCCAGCATCTGCGCCGAATCAGCAGCACTTGAGTTAGCTTCCAGAAATTCATGCATGCTAAGAATTCCCGTCGGAATCGCTACGGCATAAGCCAGTCTTCCATCGTTACCAATAAAGTCATTTGCCAACATTGATTTATTATAAAAGCCATAAGTGCTTTCATGATTATCAGCACGTTTTTTTCTATAAAGCATTTCAGCACAGACAGATAACCCTTCATTTATCCAAAGAGTTTCACTGTTTTTCTTAGCTGAGAAATTTACAATATGCTGCATTTCATGGGCAATGGTTTCTCTTGCATCCATATACCATTTATCAACACCATAATCACTGTTTGGATATTGCACAGCTATACCAATCATATCACGTGGATTATCTGTATTATAAAAACTGGTTTTATCGAATATCCCTGCTACATTACCACTTCCATAGCAATTATATACTGGAGATATAACAATAGATAATCTTCCGTCTCTATCTATATCATTCCAAAAAACATCTCCACCATTACCAAAATTGTCTCTTAGTACACAATAAATATATTTTTCAAACTCATTCGCGAAACCGTTTATATGTTCTTCTGTTATAGTATTTGTTGAATAATAATTGCCTTTTCTATCGTTACATCCCTTATTATCAACAAAAATTTTACAATGCTGGGTAATTTTTACCAATTCACAATCTCTATTTGAATTTACGCCTATATTTGTTCCCTCTAATATATTGATGGAATATATTTTGCCTACTTCTTCATCAGAATGATCAACCTGCTGATTTGACATTCTGCTTGAATTATTAATGGCATTTCCTTTCACAACGGAATCAATTTCTTTTTCCAATTCAATTTTGTCATTTAATGCAAGGGCCAATCTAGAATCAATACCAGTATCAAAACCGACAGACCGTACAGCCACAACGGACGCAAAAAATGAAAACCGTTCATGAAAAAACGCCTTTTTTACGCGGGAAAAGGGACGGCGACATTAAAAGGACGCTTATGATGAAAGCCGCCGCCAGCGGGTAATAAAACAGTTCCTTTATCGGTCGGAAAAACGTTTCTTTCCGTTCGACGGGCTCCAAAGCGTCGATGATTTTATAAACGCGGCTCAACGATTCGAAATCGGACGCTCTGAAATACGACGCGCCCGTTTCGGCCGCGATGGCGGCCAGCGTTTTTTCATCGATGTCGTCGGTTTTGAAAACGATGCTTTGACCAAGCAGCGTGTGTTGCTCGTGACGGCTTGAACCGGCGCCGACGGTATAGACCTTGACGCCCTGTTCTTTGGCCATTCGCGCCGCGTCCGCCGGATGAAAGACGCCCGCGTTGGCGACGCCGTCGGACAGCAAAATCACGACGCGGGATTTTTCGGGCGTGTCTTTCAACGCTTTCAGCGCCGACGCCAGTCCGTCGCCGATGGCGGTTTGCCGTCCCGCCATGCCGACGTCGGCCTCCCGCAACAATTCGGCCGCCGTTTTCAAATCGGCCGTCAACGGGAAAAAACGGTACGCGCGCGTGCCGAACAAAACGATGCCGATGCGGTCGCCTTTGCGTTTTTCGATGAAATCCGCCGCCACGCGTTTTACGGCGTCCCAGCGGGAAATCAGATGTTGGTTGAAAATGAAGTCTTTTTCGGCCATCGACCCCGAAACGTCCAGCGCCAGAACGATATCGTGCCCTTTCGACGGCAGACGGACGGGCTGTCCCGTCCATTGGGGGCGCGCCGCCGCCGCCGTCAGACAAAACCAGATGAAAACGACGCTTATCCTTTTCCAAAAAGCGGCGTGACGCGACAGGCGCGTCTTTCCGTTCGACAAAGCCGCGACCGATTCAAAAAAAGGCACTTTCAACGCGTCCTGCGCTTTGTTTTTCGCGGGGGACAGAAAAAAAGGCATAAAAAGGGGCAAAGGAAGAAGAACGAACGCCCACGGCAACGCAAATTCGATCATCTGTTTTTCCCGTCGTTTGTCAAAACCGTCATAATTTTAGTTTAAAAGTCCGAAAAATCAAGGAAAGAGGTTTGTTTTTGTTTACAAAAGCCCGTTTTTATTCAAAAATACAGGGTAATTTGTTTTTATGCGGGATAAAAGATGTAAAAATGTTGAAAAAAACAAAAGGATTTTTTGTCGGCAAACGTTTTATCGTCGGGGCGTTTTTCTTAACGTTGTGCGGGTGCGCGTTTTTTTCGTCCCATTACGCGTTCGACGAAAAAAAGGCGTTTGAACGCGGAGTCGCCGATTTCGACGGGGGCGCCTACGCCGCCGCGCTGGAAGAATTGAAAGAACCCGCCGGAAAGGGCAATCCCGACGCGCAATATCTGGTCGGACTGATTTATTTGAACGCCTTGGCCGGAAAGGCGGATTTCAAAGAGGCGGAACACTGGCTCGGCAAAGCCGCGAACGCCGGTCATCTGCCGGCGCAGATACAGCTGGCCCACATCTATAAAAACGCGGAGTTCCCTTTGTATAACCCCGCCGAGGCGTATTATTGGTTTTCCGTCATCTGCGAAAACGTCCCGGGATACGAGGCGGAAATGAACAATCTGCTTTGGACCGTCGCCGACAGGCCGAAACGGAAAATGCTGGTGCCGGCAAGGACGGACACCGTCAACTACAACCCTCTTTTCCCCGCACGGTAAAAAATGAAAATCCCCGCTGTTCGCTTTAATGAAAAAGCCCGTCTGTTCGTTACGGTTCTGTTCGCGTGTTGTTTAAGCGCCGTTTTGAAATACGAAGTGATATGGGATTTCATCAATTACCATTATTACAACGCGTTTTCGTTTTTGAACGGGCGGATGATGACGGACATCGCCCCCGCCGCCGTCTTAACGTATTTCAATCCGTTGCTTGACGTTGTAACCTATTGTCTTGTAAACGTTTTTAACGAACATGTAACATTGTATTATTTTGTGTGCGGCATACCGTACGGTTTGTGTTTGTACGTCTTTTTTTCGATTTTGAAACAATTTTTCGACGTCGCCTCGCCGCTTGGAAAAATTCAGGCCGGCGCGGCTTTCGTCATCGCCGCCACCGGTTACGCGACGTTTTCGCAAATCGGCACGATGACGCACGAATTGACGGTCGCCTTTTTCGTTCTGACGGCTTTTTATCTGATTGTCAAAGCGGTTTTTGACGACGAAACGCCGGATTCAAAACCGTTTTTTATCGCGGGCGCGTTGCTGGGCGGCGCGGCGGGGCTGAAACTGACGACGGCGTTGTATTGCGTGACCGTCGGCGGGTCGGGGCTGTTTTTCTGGCGGTGTCTGAAAAATCCGAAACGTCAGGTCGGTTTTTTGATTTTGGGCGGACTGGCGGGTTTTTTGGCAACGAACGGTTTTTGGATGGTTTTGCTGACAAAATGGTTCGGCAATCCCGTGTTTCCGCTGTTCAACCGCGTTTTCCGCTCGCCGTTTTTCATCGACGAAAATTTCAGGGACCTGACGTATCTGGAAGGCAGAACGCCCCTGCAAACGTTTTTGATTCCCTTTATCGTCGCGGCGCATTTTAAGGAAAATTTCGTCGCGGGCGCCGATTTTTCCGACGCGCGTTTCGCCGTCGCCTATGTCGCCGGGTTCGTTTTCCTGCTGCGTTTGATAATCGCGAAAATATTCAAACGACCGTTGCGGATTTCTCCGAAAGACGCCTTTTTGGTTTGTTTTGCGGTCGTGACGTATCTGTTTTGGCTGTTCGGGTCGTCCGTCATCCGTTACGCCGTGCCGTTGGAAATGCTGCTGGCCGTTTTGATTGTCAAGGCGTTGTTTTCCCTGCCGCGGGGGACGTTTTTGTCGCAATCGTTATCGGTGTCTTTGATGATATTTATTTGCGGCGTTTTGGTTTCTTCGCCGTTTTTCACGGTGCCGTGGGGGGTGAAACGGGGCGACGATTTCCTGATGGATTTCGAGCAAATCACGGTGCCGGACGGCACGCTGGTTTTGTTATACGGCAATCCGATGGCGGCTCTGGCCGTTCCCGCGGCGAAAAACGCCGACGTCCGCATTTTGGGACGTACGCGGTCGGTCGACAGATTCAACAGATTTTGGGATTTTGCCGATACGTCCGAAATGTCCGAAAATAAGTGAAACAAGAAGACATCCGCCTGTTGTTGAAAGTGAGAAATTGCCAAACTTGAATGCACCTACTGCAATACCAAGAACTGCGGCAAGTGCGAAAGGCATAATGCCGAAATCGTCCATTTCGATAAGCTTTTCATTTGAAGATGCCTTTTTCTTTGAATCTCCGCCTGCAAGAAGTTCTCTTTCCTTCTTCATATCAGCCTTTGTAAACTTAGGAATAAGCTGAACAAAGAGTACAACACCGATTAC
>CALDOX010000028.1:0-60428 GCA_937912005.1 uncultured Alphaproteobacteria bacterium | reverse complement strand
ACGATAAGCTCAAATGAGCGGCGTTCCTGTTCACAACCTATCCAAGCCCCCCCCCAGCATTAAATTGCGGGGGGCTTTTTCTTTGTGAGATAAGCTACCCTTACGTTCCGTCGTTAAGAGCAAAACACGATAACCTTGGATTTATGGGGCACGGAGATGGGTAAAGACATCATAAGAGAACTTGAGGAAACAGAATAATTGAAAGAAATAAGTATCTAAAATACAAGGTTAGTTTTAATTAAGAAGATATTTGCTTGATGCTTAGATTTTTAAAAGAAGGTTGGGGAATTTTTTAAAATTTAAAAGATTAAATTTTTCTTTTATATTTAGGATAGCTTCTTTTTTTGTCCTTTTTGTAAATAGATAATTGGATGTCGTTTTTGAAATTTCTCTTAAAAATTTGTTTTCTTCTATAATATTTTGAAGTTTTGTGTTTATAAAAATTTCTTCTGAATACAAGAATGCCATATAGGAAAAAAATTGTAATTGTTCATTTTCTGAAAAAGTTTTTATTTTTTTAAATAAATTCCGCAAGGTTTTGTCGTTGTTACGTACAAAAGCAAAAACAACACTATATTCTTTTAGTGGAAAAAAACAAAGATGCATATCTGAAAATCTTTTTTTTCTTTCGTAATCAAATACGTTGTTTAGAATGTTTCCGTTAAAATCAAATATTGGTAGAAACTTTGTTTGGCATGCTATTGGAATATTGTAATTTAATTTTTTGTAGTAAATTAAATAAAATGAATAGATATTGTCTTTTTCTAAATTTTTTAATGCAAAATCGGCATCTTTTTGAAAGCCATTTAGATCAAGTTCTGTTACAATCCTTTGTCCATTAAGGAGATAATGAATGAAAAAATTATTTTCAATAATAAAGTTGTTTTGTTTGTATAATTCTTGTTGCTGATATTTTTTATCGATTTCCTTTAAAGCTGTTTTTAGAGCTATTTGTGCCATCATTTTTTGAGAAGGGAGATTTACATAATTTTTGGGATCTTCATATTCCGTGAAAAAGGTTTTATCACAATCACGACAGATAATATTAAATATTCCTGCTACTCCTTTCCCAATTTTTTCTTTAAAAAAAGGTAATTCCAAAGCTTTATTAAAAGTGTATACATATCCATCATTTGAGATGTTTTTTAGAATAAAGTGTGGTAAGGAATGAGAATCACAAAAAGATTTTTTCTCTTTTTTACATAGATAACATTCTTCTTTTTTTGAATTTTTTTTAGCAGTATTTAAAACATCTTTAACTCTTTTGTTAAATTCAAAATCATCCTGATTAAAAAAGCCTGAATCCATCATAGTTTTTCCCTTATGTATTTTCCATTATGCTTTTATGATAAAAAGTTTATTTAAGAAAAAAAACAAATTTTTATTAAACGTAACGCCTTGCAAAAATCTACATTCCTTTATATCCTTTTTATCAGGTGCGGGGGACATGGGGTTCCCTGCGTTTAGAGCCTGAAACAGACAGGTTCGGAGCCGTCGAAAGCTCTTACTGTGAGCGGCGTTTGATATGAACGCCGTATAACCCTTTTGCGTATGGCGCAGAGGGATTGTATCCCCGATTTCCACTATGGGTCGGGGAGGTTTGGCGTATGTTCAGACTCCTTGCCGATCGGTGACGGGGTTAAAGGTCAAACGGTCATTCTCACGGTATGATTTTCGAACTCTCCGATCCGCCTGAAATTCAGGCGGGTTACGGAGATTTTTATGGCTAAATCAACGGGAAATACCCGCTTACAGAAAGCAAGACGAAACAAAAAAGACGAATTTTACACGCAGCTTTCTGATATTGAAAAAGAACTTTACCACTATCGGGAACACTTTAAAGGCAAAGTCGTTTTTTGCAACTGCGACGATCCGTATGAAAGTAATTTCTTTAAATATTTTGCGATGAACTTCAATTTTTTGAAGTTGAAAAAACTGATTGCCACCTGTTATTCCGGTTCGCCGGTTATGGGCAAGGAATTGCCGCTTTTTGACAGATTGAACGGCAAGCAGGCTTTTAAAATCGAAATTACCGAAGTCAACGACGAAACGGGAAACGGCGCGACAGGGTTGGCAGACGTGGAAGTCCTGTTAAAAAATAACAAGAACGTATTGACCGTTTTGGAAGGAAACGGAGATTTCCGTTCCAGTGAATGTGTCGAGCTGTTAAAGCAAGCCGATATTGTCGTTACCAACCCGCCGTTTTCTCTGTTTCGGGAATATATCGCGCAACTGATTGAGTATAAAAAGAAATTTATTATTGTTGGGCATCAAAACGCCATTACCTATAAAGAAATTTTTCCGTTGATTAAAAATAATCTGCTATGGCTCGGCTATGGATTTAAAGGAGGGGCTGCTTTTTTTATTGCAGATTATGAAGATTATGCGTCAGCGACATCGCATCAACAAGGATGCATTCGTGTTTCCGGTGTTGTTTGGTTCACGAACATCGAAACGACAAAGCGTCATGAAGAAATGATTTTATACAAGAAATATTCCCCTGAGGAATATCCGAAGTATGACAATTACGACGCCATCAATGTTGATAAAACGAATGAAATTCCGATGGATTATGACGGCGTGATGGGTGTTCCGATTACGTTTCTGGATAAATACAATCCCGATCAGTTTGAAATTGTAAAGTTCAGAAAAGGAAACGATGACAGAGATTTATCTGTTAACGGTAAATGTCCGTATTTTCGTATTCTCATTCAAAAAAGGAAAAAAAATGAAAATTGAGTTGCACGAAATCCCCGTTCGTGAAATTTGCGACAGATACAAAGACAGCGAGGAAGAAGGCGTATTCGCTTACGGCGGAAAATTAAACGTTCGTCCGAAGTATCAGCGCGAATTCATCTATAACGACAAAGAACGCAACGCCGTAATCGAAACGGTCAACAAGACCTTTCCCCTGAACGTGATGTATTGGGCGGAAAACGACGACGGCTCGTTTGAAATCCTTGACGGACAGCAAAGAACGTTGAGTCTGTGTCAGTATGTCGATAACGTGTTCAGTCTGAACAACATCAGTTTTCACAGTCTGACGGAAACGGAGAAGAATCGTATTCTTGACTACAAACTGATGATTTACATCTGCGAAGGCAACGACAAGGAGAAACTCGATTGGTTCAGAACGATTAATATCGCGGGGGAAAAGTTGACCGATCAGGAACTGCGTAACGCGACTTATACCGGTGCGTGGCTGACGGACGCCAAACGGCATTTCAGCAAAACAAATTGCGCGGCATACCGTTTGGCAAGAAAATATATGAACGGCTCGCCCATTCGTCAGGACTATCTGGAAACGGCGTTGAAATGGATCAGTAACGGGAAAATCGAAGAATATATGGACGCGCACAAGACCGCGCCGAACGCCAACGAATTGTGGCTTTATTTCCAAAGCGTCATCGCTTGGGTTCAAGCCGTCTTTCCCGTTTATCGCAAAGAAATGAAAGGTCTTGACTGGGGGATTCTTTTCAATCAATACGGCAAAGCGGACTATGATTCAAAGGCTCTGGAAAGCCGTATCAAAGAGTTGATGGAAGACGAAGACGTAACGAACAAAAAAGGCATCTACGAATATCTGCTTTCGGGCGAGGAACGCAAATTGAACCTCCGCGCCTTTACAGACAAGATGAAACGCGAAGCCTACGAACGGCAAAACGGTATCTGCAAAAAATGCGGACAGCACTTTGAGTTTGAACAAATGGCGGGCGATCATATCGTTCCGTGGTCGAAAGGCGGCAAAACAACGGCGGAAAATTGCCAGATGCTCTGCCGGAAATGCAACGGCATAAAGTCAGACAAGTAACCGTAAGTGGTTTTATTGATGCTTAAATTACTTGAGAGTTAATTAAACAGGTCTTTTTTTCGGGCAAAAACATCTTCGGGCTTTTTCGTATATTTGGTGTGAAAACATATAAAAAAAACGGAGCCTAAGCTCCGTTTTCCATTGTATTGTTTCGCTTTTATCAGTTTCTGCGATCTCCAAAGAAGCGCAGCAGCGTGATAAACAAATTGATAAAGTCCAAATACAGCTGCAAAGCGCCGAAAATGGCTTTGCTGGTCATCATGTTTTCAGAATCGCGTTCACTGTAAACTTCGCGGATTTTCCAAGTATCCCAAGCCGTTAAGCCAACAAAAACAATAACGCTGCATACGGAAATCGCAAAGTACATTGCCGGGCTTTTTAAAAAGATGTTGACGATCATAGCAATAATAATGCCGATCAGTCCCATCGTCATAAAAGAACCCATTTTGGTTAAATCGCGTTTCGTTGTATAGCCGTACAGACTCATTGCGGCAAACATTCCCGAAGTAATCAGGAAAACGCGTAAAATGCTTAATCCTGTGTAAGCCCAGAAAATCGTTGTTAAAGAAATGCCCATTAATCCGGAGTAGGTAATGAAAAGCGTAAACGCTTTAGCGGCATTGCCCGAAGTGACGGCAGAACTCATCATAAATACCAAAAACAACGGAGCGATGATCGCTATCCAGCCCAGCAGATTCGGTTCGCCCGTTTCCGGCATAAAGAACATTGCGCCCAGCGCCGAATTTGCCAATAAATAACTGACGCCGGCAGTAATCAGCAGACCGATCGTCATATAGTTGTAAACTTTCAGCATATACTGACGCAGTCCCTCATCCATTTCCACAGCGGAAGAAGAGCGGGAAATAATGAAATCTCTGTTCGAATCAAAAGACATTTTAAAGCCTCCACATAAAAAACTTAAATTTTCTTATACCATAAAATAAGTCAAAAAAACAGATAAACAACGGATGAGGCAAAAGATTTTATTAACTTTTTTATGATCAGATAAAGCTATGTATAAAGTCTTGTTCGTATGCACGGGAAATATATGCCGTTCTCCAACGGCCGAGGGCGTATTCAGACAAAAAGTCGGACACGCGGGACTGGGGGACGTTATTTCCGTGGATTCAGCGGGAATCGAAAGCTGGCACGTCGGCGAACCGCCGGATGCCAGAACGGTTGATACGGCTTTGGAAAACGGAGTGGACATCGCGTCTCTTCGCGCAAGGAAAGTGGTTCGGGACGATTTTAAGGATTTCGATCTGATAATCGCTCTGGATTCAACGCATTTAAGGGCACTGGAAGAAATGCGTCCGGAGAGGTCTCCGGATCATAACAGAGCGGTACTCGATTTGATGATGCGTTTTGCGCCGCAGTACGGGACGGAAGATGTCCCCGATCCGTTTTACGGAGGAAAAGAAGGCTTTCAAAATGTGTTCGATATGATAGAATCGGCATGTGAAGGTCTTTTGAATTTTATACGGGAGCAAGGGTATGCAGGTTGAAAATAATCCGTTATCCGCCCAAGTTACGCGCATTGTGGAATCTTCTACAGGAAAGCTGGTCGTTTCCGCGGCGACTTTGGCCGGCGGTTTCGCCGATGCCAAGCACGTTGTTTTGTCGGACGGGTCGCAAGTTGTTGTAAAGCTGTTTAAAGATACAAACAGCGATTTGGCGATTGAAGGCGCGACAATGGATTATCTGAAACGGCACACACAGCTGCCGATGCCGGAAGTGTTTTATTCGGGCGCGGATGCTTTGGTGCATGAATATATTGTCGCTGACGGGACCTTAAGCGTTGACAGCGAACCGGAAGCGGCAGAACATTTGGCCAAATTGCATTCAATAACTTCCGATTCTTTCGGATTTGAATTTGATACTTTGCGTGCCGGCGTGCGTCAGCCAAACCCCAAAACTCAAAAGTGGGTGCCGTTTTTTATTCAGCATCGATTGCTTTATATGGCAAATTTGGCTTTGGAAAGTGGTCATTTGCCCGCGGAAATGATAATAAGAATCGAAAAATTCGCTGAAAAAGCCGATGCTTATTTGGATGAACCGGAAAAACCGGGTTTGCTGCACGGCGACATTACGTCCAGTACGGTTCTTTGCCATCATGGAAAAATCAAAGCCTTTGTCGATCCGGCGATTTACTTCGGCGATCCCGAATTTGAATTTGTTTTTGGCGGCGAACGTTCTTCTTTGAGCAAAGCGTTCTTCGATCGTTATAGTGTGCTCAGGCCTTTCAGACCGGGATTTTTTGAATATCGGCAAAGCATTTACAATCTGTATCCTTTGTTGTTGAATGTCAAATTGTTCGGGGCGGAATGTCTGCCGCGTATTGATGCTGTTTTGACCCGTTTCGGATTTTAAAAAATGAAATCGGCCGATGTTAAAGAATTTTTTTCCCGCTTGAAAAAAGCGGATCCCGATCCGAAATGCGAACTGGATTTTCAATCGCCGTATACTTTATTGGTGGCGATTGTTTTGTCCGCGCAAACAACGGATAAAAACGTTAATAAAGCTACGCCCGCATTGTTTAAAGTCGCTTCTGCACCGGAACAGATGGTTGCCTTGGGTGAGGAAAAGCTGAAAGAATATATTCGATCGATCGGTTTGTTTAACAGCAAAGCGAAAAATATTATTGCTCTGTCTAAAGATTTGATTGAAAAATACAATGGTAAAATTCCTCAAAACGTTGACGAACTGCAAAAGTTGGCAGGCGTTGGACGCAAGACGGCGAACGTTTTTTTAAATACAATGTACGGAGCGCCGACATTCGGTGTGGATACGCATGTTTTACGTTTGGGAAATCGGATCGGATTGGCAAAAGGGAAAACGCCGCTGGAAGTTGAAAAAGCTTTGGCAAAGGCTGTGACAGGCGTTATCCCCGATGAGGATTTGAAAAACGTTTCGCATTGGTTGGTTTTGCACGGACGTTATATCTGCACGGCCAAAAAACCGGCCTGCGATAAATGTCCTGTGACGGATTTGTGCCCTAAAATCGGCGTAAAGTAGGATTTGTTTAAAGTTTAACAAAAACCCTCCTGTCGGAGGGTTTTTTGCGGTTTAATGTTCTTTTATTAAATTTTGAACAACAGAGCTGTCTATGAAGCGTTTGCGACGAATGGCTGCAACCTGCTGTAATTTTTGGTTAAAAGATTCTTTTTCTTCATTCTTTGCAGGCGTTGTTTGTTGTGCCGGATTTTCATTTCCTACTTGTCTTTTGTAAATCCGCATAAAAACTCTTCTGAGATCCGAGGGAAGCGATGAAGATACGGTATCAACACCGGCGACACGCGCAATTTCAACCAAGGACATTAAGCGGGAAAAACCGTTCTTTCTTCTGCGAACCATCGTATGAAAAAGATTTCGTTTGTCCCCGTTGTCATCGAATTTGCCGCCATCGGACATTCGAACCTGAAGCGTTTTACCGCCGTTGCCGTCATCAATAACGTCTACAGAATAAATTTTCGCTTTTCTTAAAGGAATAAACGCCTGACGATTTTTTAACCGTTCCCATGCTCTTTTCAAGCGCATAATATCTCTGTTTTTTGCGTTGTTTTCCTTTTTTTGTTCTTTTGAAACCGTATTATTTTCCATTGTTCTTCTCTTTAGGAAAAAAGCCCGATTTTTTTTATCGGGCGTTTTAAGTTTTATTTTAACCGTTGCCTCGACCGCCTTGCAGAGACTTCATAATATCGGCCCGAAGTTTCAAATCTTCTTTTCCAGCTTTTGTTTTTCCGGAAACTTCTTGTCCTTTAACAGCCGTAAAAGCATTTCCCAAAGCTTGCATTTTCTTTGCAAAACTGGCATTTTCAGGCTTTTTCAGATCTTCAGCCAGAGCCTTGGCCTGTTCAGGATACTGTTCGCAGAATTTCAAAACAATCTTGCTGAACTTCTGAGACATCTTGTCCTTCTTGTCATCGCTGAGACCGTGATAACCCGCTTCTACCTGAGCCGCATAGTCTTCATCTTTTTGACTTTCTTGTTTCTTCAAGCCGGTTTCTTTAGAAAATTCTTGCTGAAGATTTTCCATTTGCTGTACGGCGGTTTTCTGCGTAGCTTTTTCGCCGTCTTGTCCCTGAGATTTGTCTTTACCTTTATCGGGAACAGCTTTTCCTTCCGCGTCATATATGGTAGTTTTTTGAGTTCCATCCTGATTATATTCAGTTTCTACGCGTCCGGTCAGTTTGTCGCCGTCATAGTCATAGACAACTTCTTTGGTTACACTGACGCCATCTTCAGCATAAACCTTCTCTGTCAACGGTTTTCCGCTTTCATCCCAGGTTTTGTCTTCAAGAGCCTTTCCGCTTTTATCAAAGGTCGAATCAGAAACGACTTTCCCGTCTTTAAACGTTTCAAGGTGGGTTATGCCCGTCTCTTTATCAACGCGCTCTACCGTAACGTTATTCAGGTTTTCCGGTTCTTCGGTCGCGGGTTCTCTTTCCGTGGTCGTTTCCTGAGTTTGTCCTTCTTTTAACTTTTTATAGTCGTCTTTTTCGAATTTTTCGAATTTTTCGGCGTCGTTTTCCAGTCCCAATTTTTGATAATTCTTATCCAATTCTTCGGCGCGCTGGAAATCTTTTTCATATGTTTCCCTCTTCTTTTCCGCGGCTTTTTGGAGTTCATCCAATTGTTCTTTAGTAAAGCCCAGCTGAGCAGCGTTTTCAACCGCAATACCTTGAGCAAGCATTTCGATATAAGTCAATCTTTTGAATTCGAGGGATGCGCCCGGATCAATTTTTGCGGAAGTGATGCCTTTTTCCTTGCCCAGGCGAACCATTGTCATCACATCCGATTCTTTCAGATCTCCGACATGATCCAGACAAACCTTGTTGGAAGAATTCAATAATTTTGAGCCGCTTTCCAAATCCATGCTGACAATAGGCGGATCTTTGCGTATCGTGTGTATGGTTCCCGGACGACATTGAGAAAGCGGAAATTCAGGATCTTTTTCAGTATGATCAAAATTCAAAAGCTTGTTTTTCCAAGCCGTTCTCCACAGTTCCTCTTCTAATTCGGTCAGGTTGCCGTCTTTGACTTCGCCCGGATTTTCGCCAAAGGTAAATCCGTCTTTTTCCGGTTTATCATTATCAGGATCATCGGGGCCATCAGGATCGTTAGAACCGGCACCGGCGGCAGCACCGCCTCGGTCGTCAGGCCCCTTCGGGCCTTTCGGGCCAGGACCGTCGGGACCATCCGGACCATTGCCGCCAGCAGCGGCAACTCGTACCTGAGCATTATCCTGAACTTTGTTAATAAATTCTCCGTCTTCGTTGACAGGACCTTCGGCTATAACGTTATTGTCAGCGTCTTTTTCACGGGCGCATCTGTTTCCGTTGTCATCAATATAAAATTCTTTTTTTCCAAGATATACACTATCTTGACCTTTGCCTTTGAAATAATTTTCATGAGACAGGGTCTTGTCTTCTTTATTATTCCAACGAACGACTGTGACGCCGTCCTCACGTTCAATCTCTTCGCCTTTTTCATATTGATCTTCCGCGGTTTTTCTTTCTGTCATAGTCGGTTCCTCCATAGTTAAATTTCCATTATACTACCATACTTTTTTTGTAAAAGATATGACAAAAATTTGAAAAAAGAGAGGCTGTTTTAATCGGTTTTCTCGGCAATTCATGGGAAAGTGGACAAAAAAACCGCGTTTATGGAAAACGCGGTTTTTGCTGTTTGGTTGAAAAAATTATTTTTCCAGAACCTTAACGCCCGGCAGGATTTTGCCTTCCATCCATTCAAGGAAAGCGCCGCCCGCGGCGGACAGATAGGACAGCTTGCCGGCAACGCCCGCTTTCTTCAGCGCGGAAACCGTATCGCCGCCGCCGCCAATGGACTTCAGGCCTTTCGCCGTCAAATCGGCGACCGCTTCGGCGATCGCGAACGTTGCTTTGTTGAACGGTTTGATTTCAAACGCGCCGACGGGGCCGTTCCAAATCACGGTTTTGCATTCGGCCAGCTTCTTGTTAATTTCTTCAACGGATTTCGGTCCGATATCCAAAATCATCATATCGGCCGGAACGGCGTTTACGTCAACCGTCTTGTTCTCGGCGTTTTCGGCAAATTCCTTCGCGACGACAACATCAACCGGCAAAATGATTTCGCATTTCGCGGCTTCGGCTTTTTTCATAATTTCACGGGCGGTGTCAGCCATTTCTTTTTCGCACAGGGAATTGCCGACATTAACGCCTTTGGCAAACAGGAAGGTGTTCGCCATACCGCCGCCGATAACCAACTTGTCAACTTTGGCAACCAGATTGCCCAACAAATCAAGCTTTGTGGACACTTTCGCGCCGCCGACGATCGCGGCGACCGGACGGACGGGATTGCCCAGAGCGGCGTCCAAAGCTTCCAGTTCGGCCTGCATCAGCAAACCGGCAGCGTTCGGCTTCAATTTGGCCATGCCTTCCGTGGAGGCATGAGCGCGGTGAGCGCAGGAGAACGCGTCATTGACATAGATATCGACGTCTTTTGCCAATTTAGCGGCAAAATTGGCGTCGTTCTTTTCTTCCTCTGCATAGAAGCGCAGGTTTTCCAGCATGATAACGTCGCCGTTTTTCATGGCTTTTATCGCGGCTTCGACTTTTGCACCGATGCAGTCGTCAACGAAAACGACTTTTTGACCCAGCGCTTTTTCGACGTCGGCAACGATCTGTCCCAAAGACATTTCTGGAACGACCTGACCTTTCGGACGGCCGAAGTGGGAAGCGATGACGACTTTCGCGCCTTTATCCGTCAAGGCCTTTACGGTCGGGACAAAGCGGTCGATACGGGTGGTGTCGGTGACTTTGCCGTCTTTGAAGGGGACGTTCAAATCCGCGCGGACGAAAACGACTTTGCCGGCCGCGTCCAAATCTTTGATTGTGTTGAAATTAGACATTTGTATTTTTCCTTTGTTTGTACATAAAAGAAGCGGCTCCCTCCTTTGAGGGAGGAAGCCGCTTTCCTGTTGAAATTCTTAGAGGAACTTCGCCATAGCGACAGCCGTGTCGGACATACGGTTGGAGAAGCCCCATTCGTTGTCGTACCAGCTCATAATGCGCAGGAAGTTGCCGTCGATGACTTTCGTCTGGTCGGCGTGGAAGATCGAGCTGTAGCTGGTATGCGTGAAGTCGATGGAAACCAGCGGCAGATCGTTGTAGCCCAGAATGCCTTTCAGGCGGGCGGATTCGGAAGCGGCCTTGATCGCGGCGTTGACTTCTTCTTCCGTCGTGTTCTTTTCCAGAACGACTTTCAGGTCAACGACGGAAACGTCCGGAGTCGGAACGCGAATCGCGGAACCCTGCAACTTACCGGCCAATTCCGGCAGAACCAGGCCGACGGCTTTCGCGGCGCCGGTCGTTGTCGGGATCATAGACATAGCGGCGGCGCGGGCGCGGTACAAATCTTTGTGCAGCGTGTCAACCGTGCGCTGATCGCCCGTGTAGGAGTGAATCGTCGTCATGTAACCGCGGACGATGCCGAAGTTTTCATGAATGACTTTGGCAACCGGAGACAGGCAGTTCGTCGTGCAGGAAGCGTTGGAAACGATCTTGTGTTCGGCGGTCAGTTTGTCGTCGTTGACGCCGTAAACAACCGTCAGATCGGCGCCTTTGGACGGAGCGGAGACCAGAACGCGCTTGGCGCCGGCATCCAGATGGACTTTCGCTTTGTCCGCATCGGTGAAACGGCCCGTGCATTCGTACACGATGTCGATGTCCAATTCTTTCCAGGGCAGCTTGGTCGGGTCGGCTTCAGCCAAAACTTTAACGGTTTTGCCGTTGACCGTGATCGAATCGTCGGTCGCGGAAACTTCGCCGGGGAAGCGGCCGTGAACGGAATCGAACTGCAACAAATGAGCGTTAGCTTTCGGGGAACCCAAATCGTTAATCGCAACGACTTCAACATCCGTACGGCCGGATTCTGCCAAAGCACGATAAGCCAAACGGCCGATACGGCCGAAACCATTGATCGCAACGCGAACTGCCATGTATTTTCTCCTTAAAATATAGTTTTTAAAAGGACGCCTCTTAATAGCTTCAAAGCGTCCGAGTGAACTTTTAAAGCATTGCTAATTTGCCACAAATTTAAAAAAAAGCAAGTCTTTCATTCGGATAAAATGTTATTTGCCGATTTTTTTGCAAACCGGAGAGATGAAGCGTGCTTTTTTATGGAAAAAATGCTATAAAAATAAACTCCTGTTTATCAACTGAAGGATATTTTTCATGAAAATAAAACGCGTTTTACAAACTTTCGGATTGTGTTTGCTCGGCGGATGCGCCTTGACTCACTATGAAAGTTTGGATCAAAAGCCGGAAACCGATATTTCTGTTTCATCAAACGTGCCGGCTGAAATCTGGATTAACGGCCAAAAAATTCAAAACGCCGCTAAAGAACATATTTTAAAACAAACCGGTATGGATATTATCACTTTAAAAGCCGGCGGGTATCATGAAGCGCGCGTGATTGTTTATCGCAGTCAGCCGGAAAAGAAAAACGTGACTTCGCATGAAAGTTCGGTTGTTTGGACAACGCAGGAAAGCGGGGATATCACATCCAATCTGTCTGATTTGGGCGCAGACGCTGCGACGACCAGCCCGACTTCAACGGTAAAGCTTGTTTACAATTTGGGAAAATTCGTAGTTGATCTGGTTGCTTTGCCGTTCAGTTTTACAACCGAATTTAATCCGTTCGGTTATTATTTTGCCTATGATAAAAACCAGTTTTATGTCGAGATGATGCCTCTTAACGCTTCAAAGACAAAAGTTTTTGACGTTTTTAAAATGCAGGTGAAAAAGTTTGTTTTGAAGAATTATGCCGGTTTGGCTAAAGGCGAACAGGAATATATTGCGGCTTTGGCGCGGTTTTCCGGTTTGGCTCCGGACGACATCAATACGATTTTGGCTTCGACGCCAACGCCTGCCGAAGCGGCGGATGCTGTCGCAAAACGGTTGACCGCGGCGCACGTCGAATAGTCAATACAGCGGAAAAGTGGTGTTTAAAGCGTCAATTTCTTCAATCCGCAAAAGGATGAACTGTGAAGCAAAACAGTCTTTCAGCTCTTCTTTTGACAGGGCTTTGACCAAAACGCCGACATTGTCTTTCGCCAACAGCCACGCCAGAACGATTTGGCGTGGCGTTGTTTTATGGTTTTCCGCTATTTTGCACACAACGCTGTTTTGATAAGCGACAGCGCAGACATCCTGCGGCGCATAGGCGATTAAAGGAATTTTCTTTTTTCGACAGAATGGCAGCAGGTCTTTTTCCATTTGGCGATGGCACGGGTTGAAAAAAGCTTGATTCATAGCGGTTTCTTGCGCGTTTTCAAAAGAAAGCCATTCTTTGAAATCTTGCAGATCGAAGTGAGAAACGCCGAAATCCAAAATTTTCCCGTCCTCTTTTAGATCGGTAAAAGCCTCCAATACTTCTTCCGGCCGGCTGCGATATGTTCCCCAGTGCAGCAGATACATGTCCAAATAGTCCGTTTTCAGCCGTTCCAGACTTTTATCGCAAGCTTCGATGATTTCATCATAACCGGAAAGGACGGGGGAAACTTTTGATGTTAAAAACACTTCGTCCCGACAATCGGAAACCGCTTCGCCCAATACTTCTTCCGCGCCGCCGTGACCATACATTTCCGCCGTGTCAAACGCCCGAAAGCCGATATCCAACGCGTTGCGGATCAAGTCGGTTTCTTTGAAATAGGCGCCGGCATCTTCGCCCAGATACCACATGCCTATTTCCAAAGCCGGAATGACGCGGCCGGAAGGTAAAGCGATTGTTTTTGTTTTTTGCAATTTTTCCATAATATCAATATAAACGTTTCGCCATAAAGAACAATATCCGCTTTAGGAGAGGGTAAACATCACAAATCGGAAAATGATGCGGAAAATATAACGACGGCTTCATACATAAAATAAAACACAAAAGAACCGCGAAGATTTTTTCGCGGTTCTTTTTAACACATCACAAGATGTAAGGTATTATCTGATTGCGCACTGCATGCAAGCTTGAGTGGGAGATGCATTGGACGGGCAACATCCTCTGCCCTCAATACGAATCATGCCGGCAGGGCAGAAAATCGGAGTGCTGGACGTTCCGTCACAAGCATCTCCCGGTTCTAGCTGTCCGAAAGGCTTTCGGTCACACCCACCATCGCTGTTCATCGTATATCCGGGGTTGCAGCTTGCGCAATAGCCGCCGGAGCACATATCCGCGCAATTTGACGGGCATACTGCTTCCACACATTTTTTCAAAGTGGGATGCCATACCTGCATTGGACCGCATGTGGTCGGCGTTGTTGTCGCCTGACAGCAACAACCGGTCGAAGTGGCCGTCGGCGTATAACCGGACACGCAGCTGACCCCCTGACACATCGGAACGCAGCATGCTCTGTCGGAAGAAACGACTTTTCTATAACCGGACACGCAGCTCATACCGGAGAAGCTGATTGCGGAACACGTCGTTCCTGATTTGACATATCCGTAGAAGCAAGACACGTCTGTACAGGTGTTGCCGACTGCCTGGCAAGCCGTGCATGTACCATTCGCAACGGTAATGTCGGAACATTCCGTACAGGTTGTTCCCATTGCCGAAAGATGGAATCCGGTGTTGCAGGTAAACGTCGCTGTGCCGGAACATGTTGCGTTCGCCGGACATGGGGCGCATCCCTCGTTTTTCTTCAGATAATAACCGCTTTTGCATCTGCTGCAGGATGAACCGTTGCAGGACGTGCAATTTGCGGGGCAGAAAGTCGGTCCGCCGGAGCCGCTGTTGGCCGGTTGAAACTGGTGGCCGGACGCGGTTCCCGAACTGGTGCCGCGGCCCAATTTAACGGCTCTCGCCTCGGCTTCACCCTGTCCCAACAAACACAACAGCCCCGCTAAAATGAAGAGATATTTTTTCATGATTAGGGCTCCTTTCATTTCTTAGTTGGCAATACAACAGCATTGGTCGCCGGATAAGGTTGTTCCCGCCGGGCAGTCGCCGCTGACTTTCTTTGTCGAGCCGGATCCCGAACCGCCGCTTTGAACAACAGAGGAGGGATTCGTTATGACTTGATGATTACCCGGAGTTATGATACTGCCTAGAGGTGTGCTAGCCGGACACCAACATCCGCCGCGGCTCGTACAGACATAACCGCCGGCCTGACAAGCCGATTGAGTTGAAGCCCCGCCGCAGGTGGAAGCGCATGAATTGCCGATGATCGTGCCGCCGCCACCGCCGCCTTCATATGGTAACAGTGGTTGGTCTTGATAATGCAGAGCTCCCTCCAAAAAAGCATGTGCCGTTCCGGCAAAAGCAAGAACAGACAGTATTGTCGCGATTAAACATAAACTTTTTTTCATAATATTACCCTCCTTTTAAAAGATACTATAATACTATTTAAGCACACTAAAAAAATAAAAACAAGTAATTCAAAGAACAAATAGTATATACTGTTAAATTACACATTAGATATAAATATATGAAGGGATACGAACAGGATTTTTTTATGTTTTATTCTTTTTTACGAATCGGAAATGAAAGAAAAAAACTTCTTAATTTAAATTGAAATCATTTTGTAAAATAAAAAGAATTTTTTTGGCCGTTTTGAAAGTTGCGAGCGGCATTTAGGATAAAAACGGCAAAAGTTTTTAAAGGGATAAAAAATATTGAACATAAATTTGATTGTTAACGATGCAAACAATCAAAGGCACCGATTACGGCATCCGAAGCAGGCTCCTTCCGTTCAAGCTTGAAGTTTTTCAAATTCAACGGAGAAGTGCGTTCCGTGTTCTTCGTGATCCGCTTTAGGAAGGGACAAACATCACAAATCGGAAAATGATGCGGAAAATATAACGACGGCTTCATACATAAAATAAAACACAAAAGAACCGCGAAGATTTTTTCGCGGTTCTTTTTAACACATCACAAGATGTAAGGTATTATCTGATTGCGCACTGATAGCATGCATAGCCTGGCTTTGATGCATAATCGGACGGACAGCATCCTCTGCCCTCGACACGAATCAATCCGTTATCGCAGAAGCGCGGAGTGCTGGACGTTCCATCACAAGCGCTACCAATGGGGGTGTCATCAATGGGGCTGAGAGTCTTTTTGTCACACCCGCCATCGCTGTTCAACGTATAGCCGGTTTTGCAGCTTGTGCAATATCCGCCGGTGCAATCCGCGCAATTTATCGGACATGTAGCCGAAACACACTTGCCGAGAGTGGGATGCCATACCTGCAAAGCTGTGCAAATACTGCTGCATGTGCCACTGCTGTTCAGCGTATATCCGGCTTTGCAGCTTGCGCAATATCCGCCGGTGCACATATCCGCGCAATTTATCGGACATACTGCATCCACACATTTTTTCAGAGTGGGATGATATACCTGCGCTGCGCCGCATGCGGTCGGTGTCGTATTTGCCTGACAGCAGCAACCGGTCGAAGTGGCCGTCGGCGTATAACCGGACACGCAGCTGACTCCCTGACACATCGGAACACAGCACGCTCTGTCGGAAGAAACGACTTTTCTATAACCGGACACACAGCTCATATTCGCGTAGCTGACAGCCTTTTTGACACATTGATCATATCTGGAACCGTTGCTGCCCTGACCGCCGTCGGCAAGCTCATATCCTGTAGCGCAACACAAAGCGTTGGTGCCTGTGGTGTTGTAATATCTGGCGTAACCGCGGTTACACGCTGTACAACTCATACCGGATTGAGACGTTCCGGCATAGGTCGGAGTACAGGATTCGCATCCGTCGGGACATTTGATACAGCCGCCGAATGTTCCGCCTTTACCAAAGCTGTAACCGTTGTTGCAGACGGCATTTATACCGTCGCAACTTGCGTTGGACGGACATGAAACACAGGAACCGTCCCGTAAGAAATAACCGCTTTTGCATCTGCTGCAGGATGAACCGTCGCAGGACGCGCAATTCGCGGGACAGAAAGTCGCGTGGGTACCGCCGCTGGTACCGCCGTCGAAGACCTGCTGGTAGCCGGACGCGGTTCCCGAACCGGTCGAACGTCCCAGTTTAACGGCTCTCGCCTCGGCTTCACCCTGTCCCAACAAATACAACAGCCCCGCTAAAATGAAGAGATATTTTTTCATGATTAGGGCTCCCTTCATTTCTTAGTTGGCAATACAACAGCATTGGTCGCTGGATAAAGATGTTCCCTCCGGGCAGTTGCCGCTGACTTTCTTCGTCGTGCCGGAACCCGAACCGTCGTCCACAATGGCGCCGATGTCTGCTGCTATTGCGAGGTTACCATCATCAAAACGATTGATTACGGTACCGGAACCAAGGGGCGTACCGGTCGGACACCAGCAGCTGCCGGAGCTTTGCGTGCAAACATAACCGCCGGCCTGACAAGCCGATTGAGTTGAAGCCCCGCCGCAGGTGGAAGCGCATGAATTGCCGATGATCGTGCCGCCACCGCCGCCGCCTTCATAAGCGTCAAGTTCAGTGGCGTATCGCTGTTGCACAAAGTCCACTTCAACTTGCCGGGCGTTTGCCGTGCCGGAAAAGGCAAAGACAGACAGCATTACTGCAGTTAAACATAAGGTTTTTTTCATGGTATAACCCTCCTTTAAAAAAGATTGCCTAATATCTATTAAATCACCAAAAGGAAAATCTTGCAAAAGAAATGTGGCACAGTTGTATATATGTAACATTAATGTAATAAATCGTCACTTTATTGATGATTTTTTTTGTCGCGATTTGAAAACGAATCGGAAAAATGTGCCGACTGTGTTGAATTTTTAGAGATGTGAATAAAAAAAATCGCCGGATAATCTTTCCGATTCGATCTGTATGTGAGCGCCTGTTTTCGATTTGCAAAAAAAATCCCCGTTGAAAAAAGAATCAACGGGGGTTTCTGATATTTAAGACAACTCTGTTTAACGGAGTTCTTATACTCTTTGCTTCTTCGCGCTGATCACGGCATCCAAAGCAGACTTCTTCTGTTCAAGTTTGAAGTTTTTCAAATTTAACGGAGAAGTGCGTTCCGTCTTTTTCAGTTGATCTGCATATTTTTTCATAGAAGTAAACGTGCGGAGGTCTTTTTTCTCCAACGCTGCCGCGGTCTGCGGATTTCCGGTAAACGTTTCTACCAGATACTTGTGCGTTTCGGCAACATCCTGGAACAGAGAGGCGATAACATTTTTATCCGCCGTTCCGAAGTTCATTTGGTATTGTCCCAAAGCCGCAGTCGGTTTTTGCTTCGCCTTTTGATCAATCAGCTGAGCCAAAACGGGATCCTGAGAAACCTTTGCCCAGGCTTCCTTGTCGGAACGGATGGCAAAAGCCGCGATCTGCGTTTCCTTTTCGGCCAACAAAGCTTTCTTGAAATCTTTGTGTTCGGCGCGCAGGGAATTGATTTGTTGTTCCGGCGTCATGTTTTCCGGCTCGCGTTTGTAAGATTTGAGCAAAGCATCGCTCAGCGCCGTTGCGACTTTCAATTCATTTTTAATGAAATGAACGATCGCCTCATCCCCGGAAACCTCTGTCGAAGATTTGATTTCATCCAACTGTTTCTTAATGGATTTGTTCGCCGTCAAAATGGCTTCGACATTCGGCGCCTGGTCAATCACGGCGTCAACGACTTTCAGCTTGGAACCGGCGAACAGGTCTTTTTCGCCCGCGTCATTCTTGCCGGCGGTGCGCAGCTCTTCCTTTTCTTGTCCCAAAATGGCATGCATTTCTTCACGGGAAGTCGTTTTTTCCAGCTTGTCCAACAAATCCTGCTGATACTGGGCAACGCTCAACCGTCCCAACATTTCCATTTTCTGGGAGTCAATCTGCTGCTGAATCAATTTTTTCTTCAGAGCGGGAGAAAATTTCTGCTCCGGCATCGGCAGTCCCAAACCGGCAGACAGCTGAGCGGCTTCCATATACGCATTCAATTCACGCTGCGTTTCGTATTCCTGTTCCAGCTTTTTGTTGCTGATCGGCATACGATCGCGGGATTCCTGAACGCGTTCCATCATCTGCTGATATTTCGGGTGAGATCTGTCGCCTTTGGCCAAAGCAATCGACATTTCTGCCATTTGCTGACGTGTCAGACCGTAAGTTTCGGACATAATCTGCGCCTGTTTAATGACTTCCAAATCCGTCATTTTCTGCAAAGAACCGTCCGCTAAATGCTCCTTGGCCCATTTGACCGTCGCGTCAATAACGTCCGTTGTATGGTAAGCTAACGGCGATCCCAGTTTTTTGACCGTATCGGCAATCTGCTTGTCGGCCATCAAACGCTTGAAATCGTTTTCATAGTCGGGATCGTTCGGATTCTGTGCATGAGATTTTTCTTCGGCTTCGCGCAGCTTCTTCATAAATTCGGTGTCGTATTTCGTGTCTTCCAAACGACGGTCAACACATATACGCAAATACTCGATACGGCAATCGCCCCACAGTTCGGCGCATTTCGTCGTTCCGAAGTCGCGGGCCAACTGTAAAACGGCGTGCGCGTCCGCAATGCATTCCGTACGGTGGCGGCACATCACGTTATCCAGTTCCGTTTCCGCAATTTTTTCAACGGAATTATAAGCGGAAGCGTAGTTGTGGTCGGTCGCATGACCTAATTCGTGATATAAAACCAAGCGGCGGAATTCGTCACGGGAAATGCCTTCTTTCAAGCGGCGTTCCTCGGCCCCGACAACCATACCCAATACGTTGGCTTCCATAGCATCGGGGTTGTCGCCGACGACCAAATTGACATTGCCCAAACCGGCCAGATTTTCCAGCGTCGGCGCAACGGCGGCGCGCATCGAAAACGGATTGCGGTCGGTGATGCCGGCTTCGGAAACGGATTTCAAAATATCTTCCTGCGTCAGGAAAGTCTGATTGTTTCCGGCAGCGGCTTTCTGCAACTTTTCTTCGACATGCATATACAGGGACTTGCCCAGACTGCGGTCGGCGGACTGATCCATCAGGTAACGTCCCTGAACGGCGTCCGGATCAATAATAAACAGCGTTACGCCGGGCATAACCGTGCGGAAACGTTTTTCCATATTTTCAAAAAATTTGTGAGCTTCCGTATCCAAAGCAGGCGATTCGGCCTGTTCCGCAGCGGATTTGACATACAGCTTGTCGGCTGTTTCGCTCATATTAATGAAGGTGGTTTCCCCCTTCGGCAGCAAATTAAAGAACGGGCGGTCCTGCAAATGATCCGGGCGATCCAATCCGCTTTCAAAAACTGAAATTTTTCCGGCCTTCATAAAGGCGTCAAGCAACGGTGTTTTTACTTCTTCTTTAACTTCTTCAGCCATAACGATTCCTAACCTGTTTACAGCAAAAATTTAACTATACTTGCATACTGAAGCGATCCTTGTAAAAAGTCAAGGAATTTTTAGACAAATGTGAAAAAATTTTTAGAAAGTATTTTTTAATAATTCCTTTGTTTCAGCCAAATATACGATTTTTTTGTTTAACGAAAAAGGATTTGTTTCCGGCGACAGCTTCTGTTTATGGCCGGAATGCCATCTTTGTCGTTTCCGGTGATTCGGCTAAATTTGTTTCAACGGGGGAAACGCTATGGACAATCAGGAAATATACGACGAAGAAATTTTGTTCAGAGGGTTCATAAAATGGCTGTTTTTGGCTGTTGTCTGCGGCATTGTCGTCGGCTGTGCCGTCGGATTGTTTTTAATCATTTTATATCGGGCGATTGATTGGGTCGATTCTTTGTCGGAATGGCGGTATGCTTTAATTCCTGCCGGATTGCTGGTAAGTTTGTTTTCGATTAAGTATTTGGCGCCTCAGGCCGCGGGCCATGGGACGGACAAAGTTATTTCGGCGATTCATTATAAGGAAGCCTTTATTCCTTTTTGCGTTGTGCCGATCAAAATTCTTTCAACGATTTTTACTTTGGCGCCGGGCGCCGTCGTCGGTACGGAAGGGCCCAGCGTTCAAGTCGGAGCGGGCCTGATGTCGGAATTGTCCCGTTTGTTTAAATTGACCGTAAAAGAAAGAAAAAAACTTGTTGTCTGCGGCGTATCGGCGGCTTTGTCCGCCGTTTTCGGCGCGCCGGTCGCGGGGGCCGTTTTCGGAGTGGAAGTATTGTTCGTCGGAGAAGTATTTTATCCGGCGTTGCTGCCGGCTTTGATCAGTGCCGTCGTTTCTTATATGGTTTGTCTTCAAATGCATGTTCCGTACACTCTATATAATATTGTCATTCCTTCCCTGACACCGGAGGTGCTGGAATGGTGTCTTTTGGCCGCGATTTTTTTCGGAGCGGTCTGCATTTGCCATATCAAGCTGACGGACGGCATGATGTCTTTTTTTAAAAAGATATTTTTGCCGGATTGGGGAAAAAGCCTTATTGCTTCAGCCTTGATTCTGACGGTTGTTTTCTTCTTTGGCGACGCTCCGTTAGGAATGGGGGAAAAAGGCTTAAATTCCGTTTTGTCGGGAAAACCTGTCGTTTGGTATGCCTTTATTCTCAAATCTTTTTTATTGGGCGTGACGCTTTCCGGCGGCGGATCGGGCGGCGTACTGACGCCTACTTTTTATATCGGCGCTGCGGCGGGAGCTTTGTTTGCTCAGCTTTTCGGATTGGATATCGCTTTTTTCGGCGCATTGGGGTTTGTCGGATGCGTCGCCGGCGCGGTCAACACACCGATCGCGGCGGTTTTTCTGGCAACAGAGTTGTTCGGAGCTTCCGTCGCGCCGTTCGCCGGAGTGGTTTGTATCGTCAGTTATATGATTTCCGGAGCGCATAGTTTGTATCCGACGCAAATTCTTGTTCGGCCGAAATCGGATGATTTTGTTTTAGCCGATCCGCACGACAAAAAAAGTTGGCGTATCAATCCGATTCCAAATTCGGAAAGCAAACAAAAATCTGGAGGATAAAACCAAAAAGCGCTACTCTGTTTCCGATAAAGCAAGAAACGGGGAGAAAAAATGGTTTGTTTTTTGCGGCGCACCATAGCCCGCCTGATCGATTATTTACTTTGGGGAATGCTGACAGTTTCCGTTTTGGGAGACAAAATCGGAAGCGTTGCAAATCCGTCCCTGATTTTTTATGCGGCGTTTTGGATATATCTTTTTATCGAAGCTTTGTTGATTTCTTGCTTTGCAACGACGGCGGGAAAAAGATTGACGGGAATTTATGTTTTTGGTCAAAACGGTGAAAAGCTGCCTTTTTTAAAGTCTTTTAAACGGGCTTTTTTGGTTTTTGGCGTCGGAATGGGATTATTCCTGCCGTATATTTCTTTGATTTTGCCCGCTTATGTTTTTTTTCGGGCGGTTAAAGGCAAATCAATCCCGTGGGATTCTGCTGTTCCCGATGATGTTCGGTTTGTAAAAACAACGCTGGCGGATAAAATTGTGCTGGTTTGTTTTTTGATTTTTCTGGCTTCGGGATATTTTGTGACTGCCAGAATAGCTTTTTTATACAGAGAGCCGGATTTTGCTTCTTTGGAAAATAATATCTTAACGCCGTATTTTGAAGAAATCCGTCCGCAAATGGTGCGGGCTTTGTCCGAAGAATCCGTTTTGTCTCCTCAGGCCGCCGAACAGACGGCAGAAGCGTTGTCGGCTATTCAAAAACGGCTGCAATATCAACGAGAGGAAATCATTCTGTTAAAAGACGCTGTGCAAACGCAAGTTGACAAAATGCCTGAAGGCGGATGGAAAAAACGCCGGCAGGATCAGGCCGATCTGTTTTTTGAAAAGCTGGACAGGTTTTTATTTACGGAAAGCATGAGAGTCGGCTTGTTTGAAAATATTTTGGACTTTTTTAAATCCGAAGAGAAAAACAAATATCAGATTATCGACGGTCGCCCTGTTTTCGAAGAGGCTGAAATGGCTCGCCAGTATGATAATTATATGACACAGTTGCAGATTTTTTTAACTTCGGTTCCGGCGGCGGAAAATTAAGAAGGAATGTTCCGTTTCCGGTAATAACGGTCAAGAACGAATATTTTCAGCGCGGCACCGGCGACGGCAATGACCAGTCCCCAGCGCAGATTGATGCCGGCGGCCGTCAATCCGGCGCATATCAGCATAGCGGAAACGGCGCCGATATCCCATCCGAATTCCGTATGATAGGTGAAATAAAGCGGATGGGACGTGCGTTTCGTGGCGTTGTAAACGGCCGTCATCAGCCCCGGTATCGAAAAACAATACGCGATGGCGGCGAAAAAGTCGCAGGCGATGACGACGGGAACCGTATAGGCGAAAAATCCGCGAACCGTCAGAACGACGATATGCAGTCCGTATCCGATAAAGCAGATCAGAGAACCGTTTCCTTTATCAATTAGTTTGCCGAACAACATACACCCCGTCGCCCTGAAAAACGCCGCCAAAGCGAGAATGAAACCGAAATTCCCGTAATTTTCGCTGAGAATCATAAAGACGATCAATGGCCATACCGTGCCGGCCTGAAAGAACAGGCCATCGCCGATGAAGACGATGAAGCCGAACGGATCGATATTCTTTTTTTCTTCCTTTGTCGGTTTTGCCGGAACCGGCAGGGACGGCGTTTTCATCAAAGGCAGAACGGACAGAAGCGTCAGAACGAACGGCAGCATAAACGCGTAAAGCGGATCAACGGCCAACAAAAGGCCGCCGAAAACGGGGCCGATAACGGCGACGACGGTGGCGATCGCTTCGCGGATGCCAACGCTGGAACCTCTGTCTTTCGTATCGCCGACAGAAGCAAAATAGTTGTGATACGGAACCCAATACAGCGAATCCGCCAATCCGGAAATCAGCATAAACGGCACCAAAGCCCAGCTCAATCCTTTGATCGGCAACATCGCGGGATAACGGCAGGCGAAAGCGATCGTCCCGATCATCAAAGTGAAATGAGTCCCCTTTTTCAGGCAAAGCCACAAGGACAACGGTCTGGTCAGCGGGCGAGCCAACAGCATACCGGCGTAAACAATAAAGGCCAGCGGCAAAGACAACCCCTGTTTATACAGATAAGCCAATGTGAACATTGAACACATTTCCCAGCCCATTGCGCGCATGCCGTAATGAGCATTCAGGAAATTCAAGTCCTTATTTGAAAAAAATGACATTTTTTTACTTTCTTTAAAAAGACAACGTTTTCAGCGCCGCTTTAAATTCGTCGGCCAAATCGGGGCGATCAAGCGCAAATTCGATATTGGCCATTAAAAATCCGATCTTGTTCCCGCAGTCAAAGCGCTTTCCTTCAAAACGCATTCCATGAAAGGGCACTCTGTCCAATGTATCCGCCATTGCGTCCGTCAGCTGAATCTCGCCTTTTGCGCCGGCTTTCTGTTTGTTCAGTTCCGTGAAAATTTCCGGTGACAAAATATAACGCCCCATAATGGCGTATCGCGAAGGGGCTTTTTCGGGAGCCGGTTTTTCGACCATGCCATTAACCCGTACCAGTTTGCCGTCATCGGAAGCAATGCTTAAAATGCCGTAACGGGAAGTCTGATTTTGAGGAACCTCTTCAATCGCAACCAAATTGCCGGCCGTTTTCGGATATTCTTGAATCATTTGCTTTAAACAAGGCGTTTTGCAGTGGAATAAATCGTCCGGCAGCAGAACGGCGAACGGTTCGTCCCCGACCAAATCGCGCGCGCACCAGACGGCGTGTCCCAAACCTTTAGGTTCGCTTTGGCGGGTATAAGATATTTTGCCCGAATCAAACGTGCAGTCTTTTAAAAAGTTCAGAAGATCCGTGTTGCCGTTCTTTTTAAGCAACGTTTCCAGATTAACATTCGAATCGAAATGATCTTCGATCGCCGTTTTGCCATGTCCCGTAACAAAAATAAAATGTTCGATTCCCGCGGCGGCGGCTTCTTCGACCGCGTATTGAATCAAAGGCTTGTCCACAACCGGCAGCATTTCTTTTGGCATAGCTTTAGTCGCCGGTAAAAATCTGGTTCCCAATCCGCCGACGGGAAAGACTGCTTTGCGAATACGAACGGTCATTAGTAACTCCTTAATAAGAAGTGAAGAGAGATCTTTTTTGTTTTACCCTATTCTTTCAGATAAAGAAAATATAAAAATAAATTGACAACAGCCTTAGAGATTGCCAATTTAAGCGTGGTTGAAAAAAACCGGATAAAAATATTGTCCCTTAAAGGGAAAAATGCAAAAAGTTAAAATCAAAGAACTGAAAAAAATCAGGAGTTGATATCGTGAATTTTGTTTTCCTTTCTCCGCATTTTCCGACACATTATGTGAACTTTGCGGATCGCCTGAAAAAAATGGGCGTCAATGTTTTGGGAATCGCCGATTCCCCGTATGATTCTTTAACGCCGCAGCTTAAAGAATCCCTGACCGAATATTATCGCGTTGATAATATGGAAAATTATGATGAAGTGATGCGTGCCGTCGCTTATTTTATTCACAAATACGGCCGAATCGACAGACTTGAATCTTTTAATGAATACTGGCTGGAAACGGATGCCCGTTTACGCACGGACTTTAATATCGAAGGAACAAAGTATCCTGAAGTTCTTGAAAGCAAACGCAAGTATTTGATGAAAAACCACTTTGAAAAAGCGGGCGTTCCTTCGGCGCGCTGCCATTGTGTGACAACACGCGAAGAAGGCAAAAAGTTCGTCAAAGAAGTCGGTTACCCTGTTTTCGTCAAGCCGGATATCGGTGTCGGAGCGTATGCGTCTTATTCCATCCATAATGACGAGGAGTTTAACCGTTTTTATGATAATTATCCTTCCGTCCCGTATGTGATGGAAGAATTCGTCAACGGTTTGATTGTCACGTTCGACGGTATCGCAAACTATGAAAACGAACCGATCTTTATGACCAGCCATATTTTCCCGGAAAATGTTGCCGAAACAGTCAACGCCGGAGATGACCTGCGTTATTATTCCGTTTTGAAAATTGATCCGAAGCTGGAAAAAGCGGGCAGAGCCGTTTTGGCTTCTTTTAACACGACGGCTCGTTTCTTCCATTTTGAATTTTTCAAATTATATGAAGATAAAAAAGGTCTCGGCAAAAAAGGCGATTACGTCGCGTTGGAAGTCAATATGCGTCCGCCCGGCGGTTGTATGCCCGAATTGATGAATTATGAACACGACACCGATGTTTATCAGATGTATGCCGATATGATTGTCCACGACAAGCTGTATCAGCCGACCGATAAAAAGTACATCGGTATTTATGTCGCTCGAAAAGACAACTTTAATTACGTTCATTCTCATGAAGAAATTCTGGAAAAGTATGGGGAAAATCTGATGCAGTACCATGATGTGGATGCGATTTTTGCTCCTGTTATGGGGGATCATATGTATCTGATGCGCGCCGATAATCAGAAGAAAACGGACGAAATTATTAAGTTTGTTCAGGAAAAATACTGATGAAGATTGAATACTATAAGGAATACAGTCCGTCTTTGGGACGTGATATGAGATTGAAGGTCTATGGACATGCGGGAAAGCCGATTCTGGTTTTTCCGTCTCAGTGCGGCCGCTTCTATGAATACGAAGATTTCGGTATGATTGATGCCGCGTCCGGATTTATAGAGGAAGGACGCGCTCAGTTTTTCTGCGTTGACGGTTTGGATTGGGAAACATTCGTCTGTGCCGATTGGCCCGGAGACCGCTTGTGGCGTTTTGAACAGTATTTCAACTATGTTTGTGAAGAAGTCGTTCCTTGGGCGATGGATATGAACGCAATGTGCAGCAACTATCGCGCCGGAGGTATGATGACGACAGGGTGTTCTATGGGCGCTTTGCATGCGGCGAATTTCTTTTTCCGTCGTCCGGATATTTTTGATGCCGTGCTTGCGCAAAGTGGATTGTACAGTATTCGTTCTTTCTTCGGCGATTGTGATGAACCGGGGATTTATTTTAATTCTCCGATGGAATACCTGCCGGGAATGAATGATCGGGACACAATAGATCTTTATAATCGTTCCGATATTGTGATTTCCGTCGGACAAGGCGCGTGGGAAAACGAATGTCTGCACGATACGCGCGTTATGGATGGCATTTTGCGTTCCAAAGGCATTAACGCTTGGGTTGACTATTGGGGCTATGACGTGCCGCATGATTGGCCGGCCTGGCGTGTTCAGCTGCCGTATTTCCTCGGACATATGCTTTGATAAAAAAAACGGAGCCGTTTGGCTCCGTTTTTTATAACCGGAGAACTCTGTGCTGAGCGCGCGAAAGATGTTTTTTCTTTTTTAGCAGTCTATGAGTTTTTTTCAATTCTTGGGACGGGAGCTGACTCATCTTGTGTTCAGCGTAAAAATGACGAGTTTCTGTTTTATTCGGAATGGCATCTCCTTTTTTAGAAAGGACTTGATTTTTTTCGATGTTTATCAGATAAAAAGGACAAGTAGTCCCCGTAGCTCAACCGGATAGAGCACAGGTTTCCTAAACCTGGGGCTGTGAGTTCGATTCTCGCCGGGGACACCAAAACAAGAATCCCGCTGTTTAGCGGGATTTTTTGTTTTGGTATTTATGAATTGAGAATCGAACTCATAGCAGAATAAAGAATCGAGTTCGGTGAGCGTGAGCGAAGGTCGCCGTCAGGCGATCCGTGAAGGGACATAGAAATAAATTTTCAAAATAAGTTTCTAAAGATACAAAATAGTTTTGTGTAAAAGTGTTTATAATGCATTAAATAAAATATTATTAAATAAATAGATTGATTTATATTTATATTTTTATTTTGAATTGAATTTTAATAAAATATTGATTGTTTTTAATTGTTGAACTATTTTATCTGTCTGGAACTGATGTAATAAATAAGGAATGGAAATGTTTAAAAACGGATTTGCTTTAATAGCACCGGAATATGTGTCGAAAGATGAACGGAATTACCATATTTTTGAAGCTAAGCAACATATTTTGACAGAAGAAATTATTTTGAAATCCCGTAAATCGATTTGTGGCACGGTTTTATTGAATAAAAAACCGATATGCCGCCGCTTTGAAGAAAATTTGAACGTTTTATCGGCATGGGCGGAAATGATGCTTGAAGATCAGTTTTGCGGTATTTGTTCCGATGTGTCCGTCGTTGCTGATGAAAGAAACAGATTCGCATCTTGAGAAAGAAAAACAATAATTTTTTATTTTAGATTGTTTGTTCCGATATTGCGCTTTAACAATTCCAATCCGATTTGGTGAAAATAATCGTTTTCACTGCCGCACAGGTACGTCAAGACGACAGGACGGATGTTGTGTTCTATCAAATCCAAAGCCGTCTTATACACACAAGCGTCCGTGTCATAGCCGCATAAGTGTACTTCGTCAAAAACAACCAGATCTTCGATAAAAGACGAATAAATGTTTTTATCAAAAATTTGGGCGTAGGGCGCAGGAGTAAAAGCTAAATCTTCGTCGTCGTATCCGTTCCAGTGCATCAGCGAAAGCAAAGGCGAATCCTTGTTTACAAAGCGGGAAACAAAAACATGTTCGTAGTCATATTGCAGCTTTTCGATTCCTTTCGCAACGGAGGGATCGGTACAGCTGGATTTCTGAACATCAATAACGAGCAAAGCGGCAGACATTATTTTTTCCTTTGAGTTCAAAGTGGAATAAACTTATTGTTTTGTCAATACGGGAGAAAAGAAACGATGTTTTATATCGGGTGTCATTTGTCGGTTTCCAAAGGTTTTATGTCAATGGGAAAAACGGCTTTGCAGATCGGAGCAAACACGTTTCAGTTTTTTACGCGCAATCCCCGCGGAGGCAAGGCAAAAGACATTTCAGAAAAAGATGTCGCCGATTTTTTGGCTTTGGCAAAAGAAAATAAATTCGGCGTTTTGCTGGCGCATGCGCCTTATACATTGAATGCGGCCGCAGCCGATGAAAACATTCGGCGGTTTGCCTTTGAAACGATGACGGACGATTTGAAACGTATGGAATACATTCCGCATAATTTTTACAATTTTCATCCCGGTTCTCACGTCGGACAAGGTGCAAAAGAAGGGGGGAAAAGGATAACTGACTTGCTGAACGCGGTTTTGACAGAAAAGCAAACGACGATCGTTTTATTGGAAACGATGGCGGGAAAAGGATCGGAAGTCGGCCGAAGCTTTGAAGAACTGCAAGGCATTATCGAACAAGTGGAATTAAAAGATAAACTGGGCGTTTGCTTGGATACTTGCCATGTTTATGACGCCGGCTACGACATTGTAAACCGATTGGACGAAGTGTTGAATAACTTTGACCGGATAATCGGATTGAACCGGCTGAAAGCGATTCACTTGAATGACACAAAAAATCCGTTTGCGTCACATAAGGACAGACATGAAAAATTGGGACAAGGCTTTTTAGGTTTGGAGGCTTTAGTTCGAATTATCAATCATCCGATATTACGGGATTTGCCGTTTTATTTGGAAACGCCAAACGAATTGGACGGCTATGCGGCGGAAATAGCGTTGCTGAAACAGCAAAGGCAAGAATAAAAAAAGAGAGGCGACAGCCTCTCTTTCTAATTCGGCAAGTCGAAGACGACAAAGTTGCTTCTGCGTTCCAATCCTTTCAGTTTCAGAACTCCCGTTTCTTCGGTGATTGCCAGGCCGTCTCCCGCCTTCAGGTAAAGCGAGTTGGCCTCGATCGCTCCTTCGGCGATTTGCAGCCATACATGACGAGACGGTTTCATTTGGAAATGAACGGATCTGTCCTCTTCCAAAACGCATTGAAAAATGTTGACATTCTGATGTATTCGCAGGGAATTGTTTTTGCCCGTCGGTGAAACAATCAGACACATTTGGTTTAAAAGACTGCTTGGCAAAAATTCTTTCTTTTCATATTCCGGATTTAAGTTCAATTCCTGCGGCAGAACCCAGATTTGCAGAAAATGGGCGGCTCGGGACAGCGAAGGATTCATTTCGCTGTAAATCATGCCGGTTCCGGTGGTCATTCTTTGCACTTCTCTGGGAGAAATGATCGTCGTGTTTCCCAGATTGTCTTTGTGTTCCATTTGTCCGCTGAGGACGATTGTGACAATTTCCATATTGTCGTGGCGATAGGCGCCGAAACCTTCGCGAGGGGCGACAATGTTGTCATTAATGGCGCGTAATTCGCTGAATCCCATAAATCCGGGATCATAATAATCCGCAAAGGAAAACGTATGGCGACTGTCCAGCCAACTCAGTTTTGTCATACCTCGGTCATTTTTTGATCTGATTTCTAACATGCTGCTCCTTTCTTTACTTTGTTGCAAAAAAGAAATAAGGCGCAAAAAATTCATATACAATCTCAACAAAGGTATGGATTGTTGTCATCAATGTTCGGAAGATATTTTTGAAATACAAATCCTCCCCTTTTTTCTTTTAAAAGGGGAGGAGGATTAAACAATTTCTTCTTTAAAACATGCCGCGCGAAGAACGTCTGCCGGCGGGGGCAGGATTTTCTTCGGAAGATTGTTCCGATTCCCGTTTTTCTTCTCTTTTTTCTCTTTCTTTTTTAAGTTCCTGAGCTTTAGCTTGTTTCGCGCGTTGTTCGTTGATCAAAGTACGAATCAGCGGATTTTCCGTCTCGGTTGACTTTTCTTCGCGAATATCATACGCGCTGATATCCACGCCGAACTCACGGTATTGCTGAGCGACTTTTTCTTCCAGTTTTTGTAAATCTTCCTCTTGACGCTGACCGATCAGTTCAATTAAGTCCAATGTACTTTGAATCATAGGATTCGCAGTCATAATTTCATCAAGAGTCATCTGCGCTTCTATTTTATTGCGGAAAGGAATGGCTTCCTGATTTCCCAAAAGGACAGCCGTTTGAAACCATTTGTAAGCGTAAACTTTGTTTTGGCTGACACCTTTTCCTTTTTCATACAACTTGCCCAATTCCAGTTGAGAGGGCGTATGATTTTTCATTGCAGCCGACGTGAAACAGTCCGCCGCGGCAATATATGCTTCTTCGTTCGCATCGCTGAGCAACAGCATGCCGCGCTCGTATAAAGCCTGCACGTCTGTCATTTTAGCGCATACGGCGCTGGCATTGATGTATTTATTCAGAGATTTTTCCTGTTCATCTTTAGAGGCGCTGAAGCTTGTTTGGGCATAAACATTGCCTGCTTCGACAAAAAAGAATAAAAAAGTTAGAAATATCTTGAACACGCGGTTTTATCCTTAAATAATAAGTTCTGTAACAGGGAGCATAATACTACCTTGCTGAATTTTAAGCTAAACAGGCAAAAAATGAAACGTATTTTGTGTTTTTTTTGTTTTTTTCTTTTGGCAAGCGCTTTTCCGGCGCGGACACAAACGTCTGTTCGGGCGGAATTATCAGTTCAAAAAGAAAGGGTTCCTGCGGGAGAGCGCTTCTTTTTGGCGCTAAAAATAACGTTGCCGAAAGGGTGGCATGTTTATTGGAAAAATCCGGGAGATGCCGGAGAAGCTGTCGAATTAAAACTGAATTTGCCTCAGGGGTTTAAGGAGACAGGACGTTTTTGGCCGGCGCCGAAACGCTTTAGCGTCGGCTCTTTGACAGAATACGGGTATGACCATGAAGCCTGGCTTTTGATAGAGGTTCAGGCTCCCGATCAGCAAAAACAAGAGGAGCTTCTTGAAATTTCAGGCCATGCCGTATGGTTGGCATGTCATAGGGAATGCGTGCCTATGGCTCAGGATGTTTCCACTGTGGTTATGGTGGGGACGGATTCGGATGATGCCGGGATTGAAAATGATCAAATCTCCGAAGTTATTGCAGATCTGCCGAAAAAAACGGATCAGGCCGTTTTTTTTGAAACGACGGATTCTTTAATTTTATCCATTCCGTTGCCGAAAGATGCTGTCAGCGCTTATTTTTTCGCGGAAAACTCCAAGATATTAACTCATTCGGCGCCTCAAACGATGAAAATGGCACAGAACCGCGCTTTTCTGTTTATGAAAAAAGGGCAGAATGCGGATGTTGTCACATCCGAACGGATAAAAGGCACGGCGGTGTTTTATAATGTGCAGGGTGAAACTGTCAAATCATGGGAAATTGACGCGTTAAAAACGGAAAAAGAATTGCCTGTTTTTGAAGAACCGTTCGTTTTATATGAGTTTTTGACGGCTCTGTTTTTTGCGTTTTTGGGCGGAATTTTATTAAACCTGATGCCGTGCGTTTTTCCGGTTTTATCGTTGAAGGCGTTTCGGCTGCTGAATGCGAATCAAGCGGGCGATGCGGTTGATCGGCGTTTGGCCGGATTAAGTTATACCGCCGGTGTTGTCGTTTCTTTTCTTGCTATCGGGCTTGTTTTGGTCGGTTTAAAATCGGCGGGAACGGAGTTGGGATGGGGGTTTCAGCTGCAATATTCGCCGTTCGTTCTGGGGCTGAGCTTATTTATGTTTTTTTTGGGACTGGTTTTTTCCGATGTTATCAGTGTCGGAGAAAAAATTTCAGCTTTTAGCATGAATTTGGGACGTAATTGGAGCGATTTCGGAACAGGAGTGTTGGCTGTTGTTGTAGCCACTCCCTGTGCGGCTCCGTTTATGGGAACGGCATTGGGATACGGACTGATGAATCCTGCTCCCGTTACGCTGAGTGTGTTGGCGGTTATGGGGTTCGGACTGGCTCTGCCGTTTTTATTATTGGATTTTTATCCGTCTTTGGGAAAATTTCTTCCCAAAGCGGGTAGTTGGACAATGACGTTCAGGCATTTTTTAGCTTTTCCGTTATATGGAGCGTCTGCATGGCTGTTGTGGGTTTTGGCCGCTCAGGAAGGAAGCGAAGCTCTTGCTGTCGGTTTGATTTCTTTGATTGCGCTCGCTTTTTGCGCGTGGCTGCATAAAACGGCAGCGGAAACGCAGATGCTGAAAAGAACAAGCCTGGCGTTTTTTTTGTTGACAATCGCTGGAATCGGGTACGGTTTTTGCGTTCTTTCTCCGACTTATCGGGAACACAAAGAGCAAACAAGCATAAATTGGCTGCCGTACGATTCGGATAAAATTCAGGAATATAAAAAAGCAGGCGTTCCTGTTTTCATTAAATTTTCCGCTAAATGGTGTTTGACGTGTCTGGTGAATGAAAAGACGGCGTTTCCTTCGGTAAAATTGGCGGAGGAGTTCCGGAAAAAAGGCGTTGCGGCTTTCTTGGCGGACTGGACCAGCCGTAGTGATGAAATCACCGCCGTTTTAGAAAGCTATGGCCGCGGCGGAATACCGCTGTATGTGTATTATGCGCCGTATGCCGAACAACCGTTGATTTTGCCTCAGTTGATAACGGATCAAACGATATTGTCTGTTTTGAAAGACTTATAATTATTTGGGTGGTTTTCCTTTGACCGCCACAACGCGCAGTGTGTGCGGAAAGATCTCTTTTCCATCGGGAACGGTTCGCGGTTCGAATTTGATGAGAGCCGTTCCCGGCGCGCGAATGATAAAGGAACGGCTGAGCCATGCTTCCTGACGGTCGGTTTGAGCCGATAATGGCGTTAACGTTACGGCCGTGCTGCCGGTAATGGTTCTTCCCGGATCTTGAACGGATATTGTATAGCCGGTGTTTTTTATATACATATGACCGCCTTTCCGGGTTGTTTTGTCTTCATAAAGCGGCGTGTAAACATATAACGTCAAAATATCGCCGACCATAACGGGGATGGCGCTTTCTTTGGCAGACAAAGTTAAGTCTATATATCTCGGATCGGACGGCCGGAAATAAAGAGCTGAAATAACTTTTTCCTGCTGCGGCGTCGGTGCGGGGGGCATTTTTCCGATAATATCGGGATTAAGAGGACTGGCCGGATCAAAAGATACCCAGGACGGCATAAGAGGGAAAAATTTTTTATACCGGTTGTCGAAAGCATCTTTTTGAATGAAACGCATAAAAGGGGTTTCTTCAATCATATTTTCAGGCGGAGAAGGCAATTCCCGAACAAGAATCACCCCTTGCGATTCTTCCGCCGTTAAAACGGTTTTAAGCCAAAACGGTCTGAACTTTTGAAGATAGGCGGCATGAAAATCGGAAATTTGCTTTTGGGCTTTTTTCAAAAGACCTTCCGCGCGCATATGATATTTTTTTTCTTTTGTCGGATTAAGGCGCCTGGCGGATAATTCTCCTAATAATTGCGCCATCATATAATTTTTATTTTCAAAATACATTTGTCCCAAATTGTAAAGGGCATAGTTGTTTTTGTTTAATATTGCCTTTTTCCACCATTCTTCGGCTTTCTTTTTATCTTTTTCCAATCCGATGCCGAATCTGTAATATAATCCGGTTGTGTTCATCGCTCCGGCATGGCCGTTTTGGGCTGCGGCTTCAAAATACTGAGCCGCCTGTTTAAAATTTCTGGAAACGCCGATTCCTTCCTGATACAGCAATCCCAGCTGAAAAAGGGCGTTTGTATCGTTTTGAGCTGCTTTTTTATGCAGCAGAGAAACATATCGGGAACCTGAAAGGCCGCTGATTTCTTCGTTAAAACGATCCAACATGCCTAACAAATTAAATTTGGACAGGTCTCCTTTGTTCAGATCACGCAAAAAGACATCATAAGAAATTCCCGTTTCATTTTCAGAAGAAAGCATCAGGGAACAGACTTTGACAACATAAGCGGCGCTCGGCTGTTCTTTTTCAAATTGTTTCATAATGCGCAAAGCTTCTTTGCAGTTTCCCGCATTATAAGCCTCTACGCCGACTTCGAAAGAATCGCGATCAATGGTTTGTGCCGTTAATGTGCCGCCGTACAAACATATTCCGAAAAAACTCAAAAAAACGAAGAAGTTCATGGTTGGACTTTTTCAATATAGTCCGGAGGCAAGTTTTGAAAAATGTTTTCAAATCGTTTTTGTTTTTGGATGCTGTCTTCCCATCGCTTTGAAGTATAGATGTTTGACGAAACGTTGTCGCCGCTGTTTTTGTAAATGACGGAAAGCGCGGTTTTAGCGTTGATATCTCCATTCTTGGCGGCCATTTCATAAAAATGAACGGCCTGCTTTATATCTTTTTCGATGTGTTCTCCGTTTTCAAACCATCGTGCCAGCATTATTTGAGCTTCCGTATCATTGTTTTCGGCAGCTTTTTTAGCCAGTTCGACTGCTTTTTCCGGATTGCGTTCGACGACATCGCCCTGCATATAAAGCAAAGCCAAAGTCGTCTGCGCGGGAGCATAATTCAGATCAGCGGCTTTTTGATAATAGAAAAAGGCTTTCGGAATATTGACGCTTGTGCCTTTTCCGGCGAAGTACATTGCGCCTAAAGAAAAAGAGGCTTCAGGGATATTGGCGTTGTCGGCTTGGGCAAAATACGTCATAGCCTGCCGATAATCGCCTTTTTGATAGGAAAAAAGAGCCTTGTCCATCGGGGAATGTATTTTATTCCCCGGATTGAATTTTAAAAACAAAGCAACCGCTAAGATGATACAGATTAAAAATAATGCCGTTTCAGAAGAAATCCGTTCTTTTTTATCCATCTTTTATCCTTATGTCTTTTTCGGATTTTTACATGCAGATTCCAGTATAAACCGTTATTTGTTTTAAAAAAGTAAAAAGATTGAAAAAGAGACGTTCTCCTGTTAATTTTATTCCATCGCCGGAAAGGAGAAACGGCTTATGAATTTTTTGCATCGCAAAGAAATAAAAACCTTTCATTTTACAAATTGTTTTTTTGATGAAATTCAAAAAACGGCTCATTTGAAATACGCGTTTAACAATGGGGATATCGTTTTTGAAGAAACGATTCAATTTGATCAGGCTCCGGATATAACGGATGAAGCTCGCAGACAGGCTGTGCGGAAATGTTTGCGTTTGCTGCATTTAGCCGCGGGCATCAGTTATTATAAGCTGTATATTCCTGATGAAATCAAAGCGGACTGTTCCTCTTTGACAAAGGATGAAGCCGCGTTTTTTAATTTGTTTTATACGGCGGGACTGGGGGAGTTTTCCTATAGAAACGATGTTTCTCTTCATATAAATTTTCCTTTTTCCGAAACAGCCGAAACGGAAGCTGCGTCGATTCCTTTGAAAAAAAGAGTTGTTGTGCCTGTCGGCGGCGGCAAAGATTCCATTGTGTCGATTGAAACGCTGAAAGCGGAAGGATGTTCTCCTCTTTTGTTTTCCGTCGGCTGTCCGCGTCCGATCAAAGAAACAATAGAAGTATCAGGGTTAAATTCTGTTCAGGTAACTCGGAAATTGGCTCCGGAGTTGAAACTGTTTAATGAAAAACAAGCCGAATTGGATACGCTGAACGGGCATATTCCCGTAACGGGAGTGATCGCGTTTATTTTAATGTTGGCGGCTGTTCTGTACGATTTTTCGGATGTTGCGTTGTCTAATGAGCGTTCGGCAAATGTCGGCAATACGGAAAAAGACGGCCGAATTGTCAATCATCAATGGAGCAAATCGCTAGAATTTGAAAAGGCTTTTCGTACGCTGAGTTCTTCCGTTTTGCCGGATTTTCGTTATTTTTCTTTGCTGCGGCCGTTGTCCGAGTTGGCAATCGCTTCTTTATTTGCTCAAACGACGAAATATGATTCTGTTTTTACCAGCTGCAACAAGGCGTTTCGTTTGGATGAAAATAAAAGGCTGGACCGCTGGTGTGCGGATTGTGATAAATGCCGATTTGTTTTTTTAGCGTTGGTGCCTTTTATGGAAAAAGAACGATTGATCAAAATTTTCGGGCGCAATATGCTGGATGATCTTTCGCAAGTCAAAGGATATGAAGAATTATTGGGACTTTCCGCTTTTAAGCCGTTCGAATGTGTCGGAGAAATTGAAGAATCCGTTTTAGCTTTTTTGATGCTGATACAAAAAGATCAGTGGCAACAGGACGCGGTTTGTCGTATTTTAAAAGAACGGGTTTTGCAGAAATATGCAGACCGGAAAGATATTTTGTACGAAAAAGTGTTTTCTTTGACGGATAAACATTTGATACCGAAGGATTACGAAAATGTTATTGGAAGGTTTAAGAAACAGACCGGTTACGGTTTGGGGAAACGGCATTGAGGGCCGCGCGGCAACGGTTTTTCTGGAAGGCCGCAATTGTACCGTGACCGTTGTCGAGGATCCGGAGCCGATTCCTTTTTCCGGCATTATTGTCAGATCTCCGGGAATCAGCGTGTACCGCAATGATTTCAGAACAGCCAGACAATACGGCGCTGTTTTTACGACGGGCACGAATTTGTTTATGGAGGCTGCCTTGCTGCAGCCGGATTTTCGTCCTCTGCTGATCGGTATTACGGGAACAAAAGGAAAATCAACAACATCGGCTTTGGTGGCGCATTTGCTGCGGGCACAGGGAAACCGCGTGGCGTTGTGCGGCAATATCGGCGATCCCGCGATCGCTTATGCAAATCATTTGGAAGACTATGAAGTGGTCGTTGTTGAAATGTCCAGCTATCAATGCGCCGATTTGCAGTATGCTTTTGATATATCCGTTGTTTTGAATCTTTATCCGGAACATATTGATTGGCATAAAACGCATGAACAGTATTTTCATGACAAATTAAATATTCTGGAACACCGCAATCCCGAACAGGTTGCTATTTTAAATTCTCATGACGCGTTAACGGCAATGTATGCAAAGGATCCCAAAAATGCGATTTATTTTGATGCGTTGGATACCATTCATGTGCTGGGGGATTATTTCTATAAAGGAACGCAAAAACTGTTTAAAACGAATGCCGTTCCGTTAAGGGGCGAACATAATTTGGTGAATGTTTGTGCCGCATTGACGGTAGTCGAACAGGCCGGCGGCGATTTGTCTCTTTGTGAAGAGGCGTTGAAAAGTTTTAAACCGCTGCCGCATCGTTTGCAGAACGTAGCAATTAAAAACGGCGTAACGTATGTGGATGACAGCATTTCCACCACGCCGGAAACGGCGATCGCGGCAATGAAATCGTTCGGTTATTCGCGCATTATTTTGATTGCCGGCGGATTTGACCGCGAACAGGATTATACAAAATTGGCTTCTTTTGTTGCAAAAGCCGGAACGAAAGTAATTGCTTTGCCGCAAACGGGTGTTCGTTTGGCTGAAGCCGTGTCAGAAGCGGGCGGAGAAGCTGTTTTGGTCAGAAATATGCAGGATGCCGTTGCAAAAGCGGTTTCTATGGCGCGTTTCGGGGATATCGTTTTGCTTTC
This sequence comes from uncultured Alphaproteobacteria bacterium, assembly GCA_937912005.1. Classification (GTDB taxonomy): domain Bacteria; phylum Pseudomonadota; class Alphaproteobacteria; order CAAGCB01; family CAG-977; genus UBA11549. The sequence continues at coordinate 22,671 of CALDOX010000028.1, read as the reverse complement.
TCCCGCGGCACCAAGCTATGGCGTTTATAAAAATTTTGAGGAGCGCGGACAGGCTTTCGCCAAGTATGTCAACGAATTGGAGTAACGATTATTTCCTGGCTTTCAAGGCGGTCTGAATCGTGCCGTCGTCAAGATAGTCCAACTCTCCGCCGACGGGAATCCCTTGCGCTAAAGAAGAAATGCGGACAGGCATATTTTTAAACCGTTCCGCGATATAATGACCGGTCGTTTGCCCGTCAACCGTTGCCGGCAGAGCCAAAATCAATTCGGAAATATTGTTTTTTCTGATCCTTTGTTCCAAAAAAGGCAGGCGCAGTTCTTCCGGTCCCATACCTTCAATCGCGGAAAGTAATCCGCTTAACACATGATAACGTCCTTTAAAGGCGTTGCTGCGTTCGATCGCCCACAAATCGGCGACATCCTGTACAATGCATAAAACGCTTTCATCGCGATGCGTATCCTGGCAGATGTGGCAGGGATCGCAGGAATCCAAATTGCCGCAAACGGAACAGATTCGTATATTGTCGATCACTTTTTGGATGGCGTCGGATAACGGTACAAGCTGTGTTTCTTTTTTCTTGATCAAGTGCAAAACCGTCCGCCGCGCAGATCGCACTCCGAAGCCCGGCAAACGCGAAAACAGCCGAATTAATGTGTCAATTTCCGTTTCCGGCATGATTCCTCGGCTTAGAACGGCAATTTCATTCCGGGGGGAAGCATTTCCGCTACCCCTTTTGCCATTTCGGCTTCGGTTTTGCGCAGCGCGTCGTTAAAAGCCGCGGTCAGCAAATCCTCCAACACGGCGGTTTCATCCGCAACAACCAAAGAAGGATCAATTTTGACTCGTTTTACAACGTTTTTACCGGTAATTGTCACTTCAACCAGCCCCCCGCCGGCCGAACCGTTAATTTCTTTTTGATTCAGCTTTTCCTGTTCAGCCATAAATTTATTTTGCATTTGCTGCAGCATTTGACCGATATCAGTCATTCTTCCTCCTCTTCGTCATTTTCCGTATTCAAAGAAAGGTTTGTTTCCGTAACGGCTGTTGTTTCATTCTCAATGCCTTTCTGCGGTCGGATTGTTTCTATTTTGGCTGTCGGAAAAGCCTTCAAGACAGCGGAAACAAAAGGATTTTGAAGCATTGTCCGACGCAGATTTTCCGCATTGATTCGGGCTTGCTGCAAAAGTGTCTGGCCGCCTTGTTGACTGACGACGGAAACGACCCATTGTTTTCCCGTCCAGCGACGCAGACGTTCAACCATATCGCCCGCTAGATTGTGAGGCGTGTTTTCCAGAGGAAAGAACTCGATTTTTCCCTGCTCAAACGAAACAAGGCTGACATAGCGCTCGGTATTATAAGCGAACATCATGTCGTTTTGTTTGTAAGCGTAGGCAACAACGTCTGCTAAAGAATTAAAAACAACGTTTTCCTGTGATTGAGGCTGAATTTGCAGGGCAGGAGCCGTATTCCCCTGAACGCGTATTCCGCTCCAGTCGCTTTGGACGGGAGACCTCGGCAGAGCAGAGACGGTCGGAACAGCGGGAGAGGACGCCGAAAAAGAATTTCCGGATGTTAATTCTTTGATTAAATCTCCTGGAGTCGGCAGCTCCGATGCATAGGCCAAACGGATCAAAACCATTTCGGCGGCTTGCTTTTCCGAAGGCGCTTTAAGTGTTTCATCAATCCCTTTCAGCAACATTTGCCATGTTCTGGTCAGAACGGACATCGGCAGTTTTTGAGCCATATCGGTACAGCGCTTGTATTCTTCCGCAGCCATGGAACCGTCTTCGGCTAATTCGGGCGCTATTTTTACGCGCGTCAGCCAATGTGTCAATTCCAGCAAATCCTGCAAAACAACGACGGGATCGGCGCCGGAAGCGTATTGACGGGCAAAAGAATCAAGTGCCGCTTTAATATCGCCGCTCATTAATTGTTCATATAAGTCAACGATGGCGGCGCGATCGGCCAATCCGATCATCGCGCGGACAAATTCGGCCGTAACGGTGCCGCCGCCATGCGCAATAGCCTGATCCAACAAAGACAATCCGTCCCGCACGGATCCGTCCGCGGCGCGGGCGATCAGTTTTAAAGCTTCCTCTTCGGCGGAAACGTTTTCTTTGGCAACAATGTTTTTAAAATGCGTTGTCAACAATTCCGGTTCGACGCGCCGCAGATCAAAACGTTGGCAGCGGGAAAGAACGGTTGTCGGCACTTTTCGGATTTCCGTCGTCGCAAAAATGAATTTAACGCGTTCGGGGGGCTCTTCCAATGTCTTCAACAAAGCGTTGAAAGCCGCGGTGGACAACATATGCACTTCGTCAATAATATAAATTTTGAACCGTGCGGAAGTCGGATTGTATCGGGTGGTTTCAATAATTTCGCGCACGTTGGCGACGCCGGTGTTGCTGGCCGCGTCGATTTCGATCACGTCAACATGACGGTCTTCGGCAATGGCGCGGCAGTGTTCGCAGACGCCGCAGGGTTCGGTCGTCATACCGCCTTTGCCGTCCGGACCGATGCAGTTCAGCGCTCTGGCGATAATGCGGGCAGAAGTCGTTTTTCCGATGCCGCGAATGCCGGTCAGAATATAGGCTTGAGCAATGCGGTTCGTTTCTATGGCGTTTTTCAGCGTGCGCACCAAAGCTTCCTGTCCGACCAGATCGGCAAAAGTTGTCGGACGATATTTGCGGGCCAAGACGCGGTATTCTGTTTTGTCGTTCATGATTATTCGAGCGGTATTAAAAAATAAAAAAGGAAACCGGACAGCGACCCGCCTTAAACCGTTACGGCTGCTTTCTTCCGAACCTGACCGGATTGGCGGCCAGAACGTCCGCGCCGGCTTCCGTTCTCTATTTAGGGATATTTTTGTTTTAAGTGCAAGCAGAACTTTGTTCTGTTTTGAAAAATAGTTAAAAAATCGTTGTTTTCTGCCGGTTTTTTGAACAACGCTTGACAAAAGACGATTTTATGTTTTTGCTGTGCATAATTTGTCGTTTCTTAATGGAGGAATCTTTATGACTCAGGCAATTGTTTTTCCCGGTCAGGGATCGCAGGCGGTCGGCATGGGAAAAGAATTGGCGGACGCTTTTACGGTCGCTAAGGAAGTATTTTTGGAAGTTGATGACGCTCTGTCCGAAAACCTCAGCAAAAAAATATTTGAAGGACCTGCGGAAGATTTGCTTCTGACCGAAAATGCTCAACCGGCGTTGATGGCGGTTAGTATGGCCGTTGTTCGCGTGCTGCAGCAGGAAGGAAAAATTTCCCTTTCAAAAACGTTCAAATATGCGGCGGGGCATTCTTTGGGCGAATACTCGGCTTTATGTGCCGCCGGCGCTTTTGATGTCACGACGGCCGCGAAATTGCTCCGCACACGCGGCAAAGCAATGCAGCAGGCCGTTCCCGTCGGACAGGGCGGTATGGCAGCTTTGATCGGCGCGGATTTGGAACAGGCGCAGGAAATTGCTAAAGAAGCGTCGCAAAACGATGTTTGCGTTGCGGCAAATGATAATGCGCCGGGGCAGGTCGTATTAAGCGGTACAATGGCGGCGATTGACCGTGCGGTGGAAATTGCCGAAAAAAAAGGAATCAAGCGGGCAGTCAAATTGGCCGTCAGCGCGCCGTTTCACAGTCCTTTGATGCAGCCGGCCGCCGATGTGATGGCGCAGGCGTTGGCCGGCACGGAAATAAAGGTTCCCCGTTTGCCGGTCATTGCAAACGTGACGGCGCGGCCCGTCTCGGAACCGGCAGAAATACGCGATCTTTTGGCAAAACAAGTGACCGGTTCCGTGCGGTGGCGTGAAAGTATGCTGTTCGCCCGGGAAAACGGCGTTGATGCGCTTGTGGAAGTCGGAGCGGGCAAGGTTTTGACCGGTATGGCCAAACGGATTCATCCTGAACTAAAGGGGATCGCTTTGAACACGCCGCAGGATATTGAAGATTTTTTAAAAACGCTTTAGAGTAACTCAGATCAACTTTTGAGGTTAAGAAAATGGACTTTACAGGAAAATGCGCTCTGGTCACCGGAGCAACCGGCGGAATCGGCCGCGTTATCGTGAAAAAACTGCACGAAGCGGGGGCGACTGTTATTTTAACGGATATGCGTCAGGAAACGCTTGACGAATTTGCCGCCGAATTAAAAGAAAGAGTTTTCGCTTTTGCCTGCAATTTGGGTGATCCGGCCGATATTGACGCGCTGGTCGCCAAAGCGGAAAAAGCGGCCGGTGCAATTGACATTCTGGTCAACAACGCCGGATTGACCAAAGACAATCTGTTTATGCGAATGAAAGACGAAGATTGGAATTTGGTCTTAAATGTGAACCTGACCGCCGGTTTTCGCTTGGCGCGCGCAGCCATTCGGGGAATGATGAAACGTCGTTACGGCCGCATTGTTTCCATGGCTTCGATCGTCGGTGTGACGGGTAATCCGGGACAGGCGAACTATTCCGCTTCCAAAGCGGGCATGATCGCAATGACGAAATGCCTGGCTGCGGAAGTCGCTTCCAGAGGAATTACGGCGAATTGCGTCGCGCCGGGCTTTATCAAGACCGCGATGACGGACGCTCTGCCCGAGGAAGCAAAGGAAAAACTGGCGCGCAATATTCCGATGGCTCGCTTGGGGCTGCCGGAAGATGTTGCAAACGCCGTTGTTTTCCTGGCCAGCGATGAAGCGTCTTATATTACCGGACAGACGATTCACGTTAACGGCGGAATGGCAATGATTTAAGCGGTTTTTCTTATAAAAAAGGATTTGTTTGAATCGTTGTTGTCGTTTTTGACTGGTAAAGGTCAAAAAAGTATGGTAAAGAAAATTGCTTTCGTGAGCGCTTGAAGTCTTTAAAAGACCGAAGCGCCCTGTTTAACAAGAGGAATATAAAATGAGTGATATTGCCGAACGCGTAAAGAAAATTGTCGTAGAACATTTGGGAGTCGAACCCTCCAAGGTTACCGATTCTTCCAGCTTCATCGACGACTTGAACGCAGATAGTTTGGATACAGTTGAATTGGTCATGGCATTTGAAGAAGAATTTTCCGTTGAAATTCCCGATGATGCCGCCGAAAAAATTCTGACCGTTCAGGACGCTATCGACTACATCAGCAAGAACGCTTAATAACGTTGAAATATCCGTGCCGATTTTTTTCCGATATGGTCGGAAGGTCGGCACGTCTTGCATTAAATCAATATTTTTAATTTGCAGGGGGCGCTATGAGAAGAGTTGTCATCACCGGGATGGGTGTGCTGTCGCCGATGGGGCGCGGTGTTGAAAAGACTTGGCAGGGATTGATTCAGGGAAAATCCGCTATTTCTGCCGTGACAAAATATGACGTTTCCGAATCTCCTGCAAAAATAGCGGGACAGATTTTTTACGGAAAGGAAGAGGGGCAATTCGATCCTGATTCTATTATGGCTCCGAAAGATCAGCGCCGTGTCGATCCGTTTATTCTGTATGGTATTTCCGCCGGTGTCGATGCGGTGGAAGATTCCGGGTGGAAACCCGAAACCGATGAAGACCGTTTTCGCACAGGTGTTATGATCGGCGCCGGAATCGGTGGAATCGGCGCTATTTATGATAGTTCGGTAACATTAAAAGAAAGCGGCCCCCGTCGGGTAAGTCCGTTTTTTATTCCGTCCTGTCTGATCAATCTTGTTTCCGGCCAATTATCGATTAAATACGGTTTTTACGGTCCGAATCACGCTTGCGTAACGGCTTGTGCGACCGGAACACACGCGATCGGCGATGCCGCCCGTTTAATTATGTGGGGCGATGCCGACGTGATGGTTGCCGGCGGTGCCGAAGCGGCGGTTCATCCTTTGGCAATGGCCGGATTTGCTCAGGCCAAGGCGCTGTCCACACATTATAATGATACGCCGGAAAAGGCTTCCCGTCCATGGGATAAAGGCCATGACGGCTTTGTTATGGGCGAAGGCGCCGGTGTCGTTGTTTTGGAAGAGTATGAACACGCCAAAAAGCGCGGCGCAAAAATTTACGGCGAAGTCGCGGGATACGGATTGTCGGGCGACGGTTACCATGTGACGGCTCCGGCTGTCGACAGCCGCGGCTCAAAGCATGCTATGCGTATGGCTTTGAAAAACGGCCATTTGAATCCGGAAGAAATCGGATATATTAATGCGCATGGGACATCTACGCCGGCAGGCGATATTTTGGAAGTCAACGCCGTTAAAGATGTTTTTGGCGCTTATGCAACAAAAGTTTCTATGTCTTCGACAAAGTCGAGTATCGGACATTTATTGGGAGCGGCCGGCGCAGTAGAGGCGATTTTCTGTTTGAAAGCGTTGCAGGAAGGCATTTTGCCGCCGACTTTGAACTTGGAAGACCCGATTGAAGGCGCCGAAGATATGGATTTGGTCGCATTGAAAGCCAAAGAACGCAATGTAACAGCCGTTATGTCCAATTCTTTCGGCTTCGGCGGAACGAACGCTTCCGTTATTTTTAAAGCCGTTTAAAGGTTTGAATCAATGGCGGCCGGCGGGCGGTTGATTTTAAGAATTTTCATCTTGTCGCTGTTTTTTCTTCTCGGCGGCAGTGTGTTCAGTTTCTATTCATTGCTGTATGAGCAAAATGACGTTTCCGAATCCACGGTTGTTTTAGTGGAAAAGGGGGAAAATTTAAATCGGATAGCCAGGCGTTTAAAACAAAATAACTTGCTGAAAAGCATTGCGGTTTTTAAAGCGGCCGCGCGATTTTCCGGAAAATCGACATTTTTAAAGGCGGGTGAATATCGTATCCCGGCTCATGCCAGCGCTAAGGAAATTCTGGATATTTTGGTTTCGGGGCAAACGATAGTTCGCCGCGTTACGATTCCTGAAGGAAAAACCAGCAAACAGATTTTTGATATTTTAGCCCAAACTTCCGGATTGTTCGGAGATTTGCCGGAAGTCCCCGAAAACGGGGTTTTATTGCCGGAAACGTATGTGTTCAGCTATGGTATGCCGCGCAAAGTTATTGTTGATCGTATGATGGCCGGGATGCGTCGGACGATTGACGAGTTATGGCCAAATCGTGATAAAGATTTGCCATATACAACGAAAGAGGAAGCTTTGATTTTGGCGTCGATTATTGAAAAAGAAACGTCTGTCGGATCGGAACGTCCCAGAATCGCGGGAGTCTTTATTAATCGTTTGCGCAAAGGGATGCGGCTGCAGACGGATCCGACGGTGATTTACGCCATAACAAACGGAACTATGGAATTAAAGCGCCGTTTGACGCACAGCGATTTAAGGACTCCGCATCCTTTTAATACTTATATGAATAAAGGACTGCCGCCGGCGCCGATCTGCAATCCGGGGCGTGAATCTGTTCAGGCGGTTTTGAACCCTCAAAAAACGAATGAGATTTATTTTGTAGCAGACGGAACGGGCGGGCATGTTTTTGCGAGTTCTTTTGACGAACATCGGCGCAATATTTTGAATTGGAAAAAAGTACGCAAACAAAAACGTTTGGTCAGATATCAAAAAAATGCGGAGACGGCCAATAAAATCCGACCTGAAGAAAAAGGAGCGGAAGCCGTTGAAAAAAATATCGTTAATGAGCAGGGTACTGTTGAGCGGGAGGAAAATGAAAGACAAGAGGAACTGTTGGAACAGCAAAATTTGTCTTTGGATATTATTGAAGACGTTTTAGAGGATTCTCCGCTTGAAAGAATGACGGAAACAGCTGTTCAATTGCCTGTGCCGGATGAAGTAAAACCGCAGAAAATTCAGGCTTCCAAGCCGTCGGTCAAAGTTAAAACCAAACCGAAAAAAGGAAGAAATAAAAAATGAGAACTCTTTTGTTTTTTTTGTTTCTTCTTTGTGTTTCGCCCGCTTTCGCTTCTTTTGAAGACGGGCAGAAAGCTTTTGCCCAGGGCAATTATGACAAGGCGTTGGATTATTGGCGGCAGGCAGCTGAAGAGGGCGATTTAACGGCTCAGCGCAATATCGCGCATTTGTATCGCTGGGGGAAAGGTGTGCCGCAGGATTTAACACAAGCGGCTTTTTGGTATTATACGGCGGCAAAGGGCGGTCTGGATACGGCGCAATATAATTTGGGCGTAATGTATTTGCGCGGAGAAGGCATTCCCAGAAACGAAGAAGAAGGGATTGTCTGGTTGCAGCGGGCCGCAGAGCAGGATAACGAATTGGCGAAAAAAAAGCTGATGCATTTAAAAGGCGAAATTGATCATGAATTGCCGACAGAAGACGATTTGCTGCCTCCGGTCAAAACAAAGAAAATTAAGCCGGAAAAGCCGATTAAAATGACAACGTCGATTAAAAAGGAGCCTCCTCTTTATGCGCATTTGGCGTCTTATCATACGCAGGAAACATTAGAAAAAGGATGGCGGGAATTAAAGCAGACATTTCCCGAACTGGCATCTTTTAAAACCGTTGAAACGCATGTAACGCTGCCGGAAAAAGGAAAATATATCCGCTTGTATATTAAAGGGCGGGCGGAAAATATTCATCATGTTTGCGGCCGGCTGAACGAAAAAAAGCAATATTGTTTAATCAGCTATCCGTAGGTTGCTGCGGCGCAACAATATTAATTTTCGCTTTTTTATTTCTCATAGCCGCTTCTTTTTTATTTGACCAGATCAGCTTGGCATAGGTTCGCATATCAATGACTTTATCCGTTTCATCAAGGATTTCCTGTCCCAGAATCGTTTCCAGAACGTCTTCCATCGTAACAATGCCCAGCCATGTGCCTAATTCATCATAAACGACTCCGATATGGTTGTGCGTGCGCAACATTTCCGTGAAAACGTAGTCGACGTTTGATGTCGAAGCGATTTCCAGCAAAGGACGGATGGAATCGTTGATCGTCAGAGTCGGATCCTTGCCCAGCATATCGGATTTATGGATGTAGCCGATGAAGACTTCCTCGTCTTCGTTTTTCATTACCGGATAGCGGGAAAAAGAATGTTGAGTCGCCGTTTCGATGAACTCTCCGACGGAAATGCCGGCGATGACCGTAGCGCAGACATTGCGCGGCGTCAGCAGGTCTTTGACTTTGATTTCTTCCAGATTCAAAGTGTTGCAGATCATATTGTATTCATCGTCGTCCAGAAAATTTTCCGTCCGTCCCATTTTCGTCAACGCTTTGATTTCTTCGCGGATATCCGTTTTCGGCGTGTTTTTCGGCGTAATCAGGTTGGTGATCATTTCCAACAGTTTCAGAAACGGCTTTAAAACGAACAGCAGGAAATTCAGCATAAAACATAAAAAGCCGATCAGTTTCTGCCAGTAGGTCGCGCCGATCGTCTTGGGGATGATTTCGCTGCACGTCAGAATCACAACCGTCATAACGGCGGACGCCAAAGCGATGTATTCGGAACCGAAAACGTCGGCCACTTGCGCGCCGATACATGCCGCGCCGGCCGTGTTGGCGATTGTGTTCAGCATCAAAATGGCGGCCAAGGGTTTGTCAATATGCGCTTTTAAATAAGATATTTTTTTATAAAGGCGCGGGGAGCCTTCTTCCAGACGGGCAATATAACTGGGGGTGATTGACAGCAGGGAAGCTTCCATAAGAGAGCATAAAAAAGAAACGCCTACCGTCATAGCGACCAGAAAAATTAAAAGAGCCATAAAATCCTCTAAAAATGAAACACTTAATATAAAGCTATCACTTTCACCCTTGTATCGTAAAGTAAAAAAAACGGCGAAGAAAACTTCGCCGTTTATGTTGGAAAAATTTTTTAGGCGGATAGGATTCCCCGATAGAACAGGAACATTGTAATCAATGAGGTTACAACCATTAGCCCGGCGAACCACAGTTCCCGATGCGTAAAGGTCTTTTCCTGCGGATTGTTCTGTCGGCGCGACCAGATAAAAACTGGGATGCCGACGGTCAGGAACAAAACCGCCATTAACATATATTTCAGTCCCGCCGCGTAAATCAGCCATAACGCGTAAATCGATCCCAATATAGAACAAATCAGAGCCGCGGAACGCGGTACGGCGGCATTTTGCGGATATTCTCCGTCTTCGCACAATTTCCACAAATAGGCAATGCTTGACAGGTACGCGGGCAAAACCATGACGCCAGTAATCGACAGCATTGTATTCCATGCGTTGTTGGAAAAATAAACCATCAGGATTGCCAGCTGCATCAATCCGCTGGTTACCCATAAAGAAACGGCCGGTGATTTATGTTCGTTTTCTTCGGCAAAAACTTTCGGAAAAGTGCCGTTTTGAGCAGCTGCAAAAGGAATTTCCGCTGTGATCATCGTCCAAGCCAGCCAGCTGGCTAAGACGGCAATCAGCAATCCGATATTCATCAGCCAGCTGCCCCATTTGCCGACAACGGCTTCCAGAACGCCCGCCGTGGACGGATTGGGGACGGCGGCACGCTCTGCCTGACTCATAAAGCCATAGGGCAGAACGGACAGCAGGACGTAAATGATCAAACAGCCTAAAAATCCGATGAAGGTTGCTTGTCCGACTTCGGCCTTGATTTCGGCTTTATCGGACAGGACGACGGCCCCTTCAATTCCGATAAATGACCACAGTGTCACTAACATTGTGCTTTTGATCTGTTCGGGAACTGAGCCTAAAGAGGCAGGTCCGTGACTCATTAAATTACCCCAGAAATCCGTTTCAAATTGATGCGCTTTGAAAACAACGGCCAGAATCAAAATGAACAAAAGCAAAGGCAGAATTTTAAATACCGTTGCGATTGTGTTGATAAAGCTGGCTTGCTGTACGCCGCGCAGGACGATGAAATTAAAAAACCAGATCAAAAAAGAACCGCCGATAATGGAATACAGATTGTTGCCGCCCTGGAAATACGGCGGAAAAAAGTAGTTCAGCGCGTCCATCGTGATGACGGCGTATCCGACGTTGCCGAAAATCTGACAAAGCCAATATCCCCATCCGATTGTAAAGCCCATCAACGGACCGAAACCTTCGCGGGCATACATGTAAATCCCCGCTGTAAGGTCGGGTCTTACATCTGAAAGAATGCGAAAGGAATTGGCCAGAAAATACATGCCGATTCCGGTTATCAGCCAGGCGATCAGGACGGCGCCGACCGAAGCTCCGGCGGCCATGTTTTGCGGCAGACTGTAAATGCCTCCGCCGATCATAGAGCTGATGACAACGCTGGCCAGAGCGATCAAGCCCAGTTTTTTTGTTGCAGTTTGTTGTTGTGCCATTTGGTTATATCCTTAAAAAAGAAAAAAGCGGCACCGTGAAGAAACGGCACCGCTTTGATGCGATTACAATTTGACCGGATCCGCCGTTTCGAAATTCAAGAATCCCAAAGCCGTCAGACAGTAAGCAAACTGCTGTGTAATGTTGACATAATTGTGGAACATCTGGAATTCGCTGTGTTTTTCGACGCCGCGCAGTTCCAGTTCGTGATTCAATGACTTGTTCAACCACATTTCCGCGTGGCCTTTGGCGATTTCATCATCGATATAGGTCGGGAAATATTCGACATATTCCGCGGCCCAGCCGCCGATCAGTTCGCCGTTTTTATCTTTGCCCCAGCAAATGCCGACACCGGTAGCGATGGCTCGATGTTCGCTGATGCAGGCGCCGTTTCCTGCGATGATGACTTCCAGAACGGCGCCGTGTTTAAAGTGTTTGGTTACTTTATCGACCGGAACGATATTGTTGTATAATTCTTTCGGTAAAACGGATGTATATGGAACGATATTGAAATTTTCGATTTTGGCTTGTGTTAAAGCCGAATCGTAGCAGAACGTTTCAAACGGCTGCGGCGGAATACCGTCATCGGCCTGTCCCGTGCCGCCCGTGTGAAAAGCCAATGTCGGATAACGAGTACCTAATAGCATATTTATTTCCTCCTGAAAAATGAATACGAAAAAAAGAAAAAATTCTTTTCGGGAAAGAAGGCTAAAGAAGATTGAAAATATTTTACAGATAGACTTGGTTTTTATAATAAATCGAAAGTATTCAAAGTGTTGTATATATGAGTTGTCATGTTTTTATTTTATTTGGACTGTTTTATTTTCTTTTCCGATTTGTTTTATTTTGAGAGGGCTCTTATGAAAAAAATAAAAGATAAAGATTTGTTTTTAACGCCTGCTTTAACGTTGGCTTGTTTGGCGGTGTTTCTTTTCCGGCTTTGGCGCAGACAATGGTTGTTGAAGAAATGGAAACGGTTTCCGTTATGGAAATCGAACCACAGTTAAACAATGCCGGCAGGCTGTCAACACGTTTGTCCAATGCAATGCAACGATTGGAAAAAGGGACGCATGATGTTGAAAAAAACTACAATGATTTTAAATCCAAACTGGCCAAAGACTATGGATTGCAGTTTTCTTTGGATGTTTCAATGATGGGACAGAAAGGGGTGCCGAACGGCGGCAAAACGGCGACACAGAGTATTTACGCGCCGACGTTGTCTTGGCAGATGTTTAACAATGACTTCGGATCGGGAACGATTAATGCTTCATATACGGCGGTGCGTTATTGGGGCAATACGGCGGCAAATATCGGCAATAATTTGTTCGTTGCCAATTCGATCAATGATTTTACGGAAAATTCCAATTCGTTTGATCAGTTAAGTTATACCCAAACGATGTTGGACAATAAACTGTCCGTGACGATCGGTCAGTTTCCTTTATACGACTTTGACGGAACGCAGTACGATTCCAATCAGCAAACGAACTTTATCAATTATGCTTTGTCGCAGAACGCCAGCGAAACGTATCCGATCGCGGGCTTGGGGGCTTATGTCCAATTTAATCCGAACAGCGAATGGTCGTTTGCGGCCGGTCTGCAAAACGCGCGCAACGTGTCGGGGCAGACGCTTTCCGGCAAGGGGTTGGGCGATCACAGGTTTACAACATTCGGATCGGTTTCCTATACGCCGACAATCAACGGTCAGTCAGGGCAATATTCCATTATGGTTTACAATCAGCCAAGCGTTGAGACTCAGCCGGAAAATACGGTCGGATGGTCGATTAATCTGTCACAGAATTTATCGGAAAAATGGGGCGTCTTTATGCGGGCGAACGCGGCGACGGGGGACGTTATGCCGGTTTCTCAGTCTTATGTTGTCGGAGGCGTTTACAATGATCCGATGAATCGTAATCCGCTGGATCAGATCGGATTGGCGATGGCTTATAACAAAGTTAACAAGGATTATTTCAATGCCGCTGCGCCGATGAGACGATTTGAAACAGTTGTTGAATCATACTGGAACATCGGGATCACGCAGTTTTTCACAATTGCGCCGGACGTTCAGCTGTATGTGCACCCGGCGTCGAAAAGGGATAGAAATTTCGGGACAGTGTTTAGTTTACGGGGAACGTTTCTGCTGTAGAACAAAAAAGAGCCTGATAGATTCAGGCTCTTTTTATCTGTCAGACGCTCGGTCGGCGGAGATATTTTCAGGGAACCGCTGTCGAATTTAAAGCATTTTTACGCAAATAAAAAGAAACCGCGGGGAGGATTAGGCAATCTTTCCGCGGTTTCTTGACATCGTAGAATATACGACGTTTAGGTTATATCAGGTATCGGCCGACTTAACGGCAGGAACTTCCCTGTACTCCCGACGAAAAGCTGTAATGGCTGTTGCATGGTGCGCACATACCGCTGGAACATTGAGAACCGCTTGTGCAGGACGCTCCATAGTCGCTGGGAGGATTGCACAGACTTACTGTTCCGCCCATCATATTTGGAAACCTGCGTGCAGCTTGATCCGGAGCTTGAAGAGCTGCCGGAACCGGACGAGCTGCTTGAGCTTGAAGAGCTGCCGTTGGAACCCTGGTTCGAACCTGACGAACCGGAGCTGCTGCCGCCGGTTACGCAGGCAGCGGGATCGGCGGTAGCCAATTCGCTCCAGGAACTGATACCGTTTGCCAACATTAACTGACAAATTTCTTCTTTTGTGCTGGCGTTGCCCAGCCAACCGGTATAACAATTAAAGTTCATATTGTATTGGCTGCTGTCAGAAAAGGCGCTGCAGTAATAACCGTTATTCCCCACACATTCGCATCCTGTGCCGGTTGCGGTCGGCGTATAACCCGACGCGCAGTTTACGCCCGTGCAGTTGCCGATGCAGTAATTGCCGTTAGACCCCTGACGATACCCGCTGGCGCAGGTGATGCCCTGAATGGAACCTGTTGACGAACAGCAAACATAAGAGCTGTTCGCAACAAGAGTCTTGCAGCTTGTGCAAGACGAAGCACCGGCTGCGGAATATGTTCCCGTTTCGCATGCCGTGTGAGTATTGCTGCCGCCGCCGGTGCATGCGTATCCCGCTTCGCAAAGCGTACAGCTGTAACCGTTGCCGCTTTCTGTAAGGTAATAACCCGTCTGACAAGTGACGGAACTGCCGGAGCAGGAGGCATTATGGGCCGGACAAGTTTTGCATGAACCGTTGTAAGAATAATAACCGGATGTACAGCCGCTTGGCGTTTCTGTTCCGTTGCAGGTCTGACCGTCCGGACATGCTATGCAGCTGCCGTTTTTGAGAAGAAGATCGGATCTGCATAGCGTGCAGGTATTCCCGCTGCAGGACGCACAGTTTGCGGGACAGAAAGTTGTTCCGTGGTTGCCGCCGCCGTTGTCGGCCGGCTGAAACTGGTAACCGGACGAGGTTCCCGAGCCGGTAGAACGACCCAGTTTAACGGCTTTGGCCTGAAGTTCGTTTGAACCGGCAAAGAAAAGGAAGCCGGCCAGAATAAATAACGCGTATTTTTTCATAATCTGGGCTCCTTTTTAATAAGATATTGCTGCCGCGTAATCCAGCAGACACGACTGATCCATCGACACCGTTATGTCATTGATGCAGGCATTGCCGGATTTGTGCGTTCCGCTCGGGCAATCACCGCTGATTCCGAGGCTGGTGCTGGTACAAGCGGATGACGAGGTTGAGCCCGCTGCTGAAACGGTACCGCTGGGGCAGGAGGTGCAGGAAGAAGCAGAAGTTCCTCCTGTGCCGGATCTGTATGTTCCCGCCGGACATGCTGTGCAGGACGTATTGGTGTTTACTCCGGTTTTATATGTTCCCGGCCCACAGCTGAGGCATGATGAACCGCTGCGATACTGTCCGGGGCCGCAGGTCGTGGTCGTACCGCCACCACCACCGCCGCCACCTTCTAGTGCCTCCACTTGATAGGCGTTTTGGTAGTGCTGCAGATTTGAGTTGCCGTCATTCACTACGGCTCCCGCAGTGTCTGCGAATGCGAACAGCGCCGCCAATGTAACTGGCATTATTAAAGATAATATTTTTTTCATGAGTTTCCCTCCTTGAAAAGTTATACAGTTTAATTAAAAGCCTGATATAAAGTCATTTAAAGAAAAATATGGGGGGAGGGTGGGTATATATGTAACATAAATGTAATAATAACGGTTTTTTATGGCGCGATTTTAAATGGCGCTGTTTTAAGCGGGTCAGCAGGATTCTTTGAATATCAGTTTCTATTTTGCCTTTTATTGAAAAAAGGCAAGCGAATCCTGTTAAAACACGATTTCATCTTTGAAAAGAGAAACGGTTGATGATGTTTTCGGTTAAAAACGTCGGCCGATTTTAATTCGGACTTTTTTTCTGATCTTTTTTCATCCGCCAGACGGTCGTTGTGTAAATTATGATGCTGGTTGTATCCTCTATGGCGCCGCCGACGGAATGACCGGCAATATCGTGGATCAGCCATAAAAAACAGCAGAAGATAAAACATAATCTTAATTTCAATCCGCCGGAATAAGCGGCGACGAAAGTCGCCAACACAACAGCCGCCACAGGCAGAATACTGTACGGGTTTTTATAGGATAAATATCCGGAAACCAGTGCGATCGTTGCAAAGGGATAGGCGATGACGGCGCCCTTGAAATGAATGTTCAGAAACATTCGAAGACCGACGATGATTTTTGAAATGCAGGCGCTGAAATTGCCCAACAAAAAATGATGGACGCTAAACACGGCGTTGGCAATGCTGAACAGCAGAAACAGCCGCTTGTCTTTTTTCTGGGCGGCGGCGCTTAGTGCAAAACAATAGGCAACATATCCCAACAGTTGGGGAAAGGAAAAAAAGTCCATACCGTATCATCCCTGACGCACGTTGACGCCGTATTTTTTCAAAGCCGTTTTCAAATCGGGAATCGGAAGCGTTCCGTAATGAAAAATGGATGCAGCCAAAGCCGCGTCCGCCTTGCCTTTTGTGAACACGTCAACAAAATGCAGCGGATCGGGACCCGCGCCGCCGGACGCGATGACGGGCAGGTTCGTGTTTCCGGAAACAAGAGCGGTCAGTTCCAGATCAAAGCCTTTTTGTGTGCCGTCCGCGTCCATGGAGGTCAGCAAAATTTCCCCCGCGCCGAGAGCTTCAATCTCTTTCACCCAATCCGACACTTTTTTATCCGTTTTTTTCTGTCCGGCGTTGGTGACGACGTAAAAGTCGCCGCCAATGCGTTTGGCGTCTATGGCGATCACAACGCATTGAGATCCAAAATGAGAAGAGGCTTCTTTAATCAGGGACGGATTCATAACCGCAGCAGTGTTTAAAGACACTTTGTCCGCTCCCGCCAGCAATAAAGCGCGAATATCTTCAATCGTGCGGATTCCGCCGCCGACCGTAAAGGGAATAAAAACTTCTTTGGCAACGCGTTCCACAACGTCCAGCATTGTTTTTCGGCCGTCGTTCGTTGCGGTGATATCCAGAAAAACAAGTTCGTCCGCGCCTTCCTGCGAATATTTCTTGGCTAGGGAAACCGGATCGCCGGCATATCTCAAATTGTTGAAATTTACGCCTTTGACGGTTTCACCGTCTTTGACATCCAGGCATGGAATGATGCGTTTTGTCAGCATATCTTTATCCTATTTGTTCAAAACCCAGCGCGCCAAAGCGTCATAGCCGGCCTGTCCGCTTTTTTCGGGGTGAAATTGGGTCGCGGCAATGTTGCCGGTTTCGACGGCCGCCGTAAAGGGGATATGATATTCGGCAGTCGCGCTGACGACTGAAGAATCTTCGCAGACGGCATAATAAGAGTTCACAAAATAAAAATAATCGTCCTGCAAGAAAGAGTTTGCGGAAGTTGTTTCGATTTTATTCCACCCGATTTGTGGGATTTTGCCCTGCGTAAAGCGGACAATCTTTCCTTTCAACAATCCCAGGCCGTGCGTTCCCGGCGCTTCTTCCGAGCTGTCAAACAGCACTTGCAGTCCGACGCAGATGCCTAAAAAAGGTGTGCCTTTTTTTATACTGTTGATCAATGGTTCCGCCAATCCTTTAAAGGTCAGAGCCTGCATAACCTGTCCGAAATGTCCTTGTCCCGGGAAAATCAGTTTGTCGGCGCGGGCGATATCTTCGGCTTTGTCGGTGACGGCATACGCTGTGCCGAACGATTCAAGACGATTGACAATGCTTTTTAAGTTGCCGCCGCCATAATCCAAAACTGCCAGCATTTTATGTTTCCTTTATATAAAAGTTTCCCGACGATATCATTTTTAACCGGAAAAAGAAAGAGGCGCGTTTGAAATAAAAAAGAAAGATCAAAGTGTAAAATTTTATTGCAAAACGGAAAGGAAAAGACTATAACCTTTTCTGTTTACGGGCGATTAGCTCAGTTGGTAGAGCAGCTGACTCTTAATCAGCGGGCCGTGGGTTCGAATCCCTCATCGCCTACCATTTAAGGCGGAGACTTTTATGTTTCCGCCTTTTTGTTTGTCCGGAAGAAGAAAATACAAAGTTGGTAAGAAATGATTTTGTTCGTTAATGCATGCGTCAGATCTCAGTCCAGAACCAAACGGTTGGCAGAGTACGTTTTAAACAAACTTGACGATACGGTTAAAGAGGTCAATCTTGAACGGGAAAACGTTTTGCCGCTGAATAACGCGCGACTGGAATACAGATTAAAGCGGGTATCGGAAGGCAATTTTAACGATCCGATGTTTGATCCGGCAAAAGATTTTGCAGCGGCGGAAAAAATCGTGATTGCCGCGCCGTATTGGGATTTGTCTTTTCCGGCTTCGCTTAAATGCTATATCGAAGCGGTCAGTGTGATCGGACTGACTTTTGCGTATAATGACGAGGGCCGGCCGTATGGTTTGTGCAAAGCGGATAAACTGATTTATGTGACTACGGCGGGCGGTCCGATGTTTAATGAAGACGCCGGTTTCGGCTATATCAAATCTTTAGCGCAAAATTTTTACGGAATACGGGAGGTTTCCTGCGTCAAAGCGGAAAATCTTGATCTGGTCGGCGCGGATGTGGAAAGCATTTTGCGCGCGGCGGAAAAGGAAATCGAAACGGTTTTATGATGGTTGTTTATGGCTGAATGCGGGTGAAAGGAATGTTCGCATTCGCTCACCGGTCAGGCCGGTCGGTACTGGCTGTACGGGTGTCAGTTTTTTGTTCGGAAAATGCTTTCCCGAAGACGTTTTTAATAAACGGAAAAAGGTTACTTCCGTTTCCGTTAATCCATAAAAAAAACCGCCAAGAGGCGGTTTCTTTTATGGAGCGGGTGAAGGGAATCGAACCCTCGTATTCAGCTTGGGAAGCTGCTGCTCTGCCATTGAGCTACACCCGCAATTCTGTGTTATCTGTCAATAAATTCGTTAAAACTTTGCGTGGATAATTCCTGTTCCAACTGAACGGACAGGCGTTTCAACAAATCATAAGTCATACCCATCCACAGTTTTTCGCGCGCTTCAAAAGAAGCTTCCTGATCAATAACGGTTTCCGATTCGGGCAAATCGCGGCTGTCGGCTGATTTCCGTGTTTCACTGAGTACCCGGCCTTCGCTATCCGTGATCTGCAGTGAAATTTCGAAGCGGCCGATGTATTTATGCTTGGCCGATTTGTTCAAAGAGCCGCCCGTATAGATTCTTTCTTCGACGATGCTGGCGTCAATGATCAAAAAACGCACATGACGATCGGGAGTCTTGTCAACGCCGAAACGGTTGGTCGCCCACTTGTGAATGATCTGTTCCGGATAAACCAGCATTAACTGATCGACGTTCGGCGCTCTGGTCGGCAGATTGTAACTGGAAATAAATTTAATGTCTTCCGCTTTTAAACGGATTTTTTTGCCTTGCGGCAGCAACGGATGAGAATCGCCGGGCGCACGCTGAATGTAAGGAGTTTCCGAATAAGCCTGCGGCTGATTGTATTGAGACTGCTGATTGCTGGGCGCATAATTTTGCGTCTGCGAGTCGTAACGATAACTCGGACCGGAGCTGCAAGCTTGTGCCAGCAAAGCGCCGACGGCTAAAACAGAAAAGCGTAACGGCTTTAAAGACATTGTAGTTGATCCTCCGTTTTTTCCCGCATTATAAATCCTCGGGTGTTAATATATAGCTTTTTCCGCAGAATTGGCAATCAACTTTTATTTTTCCGTCAACGGCCATTTCTTGTCGCTCCTGTTCAGAAAAACTCTTTAACATTTTTATTACCTTGTCTTTTGAACATCGGCAACCAAATTGTATCGACTTTTGGATAAAAAAGTGTAAATTATTTGAGTGATATAAACGATACAGCAATTTTTCAAGAGAAAGATTTTCGTCCAGCATTTCTTCTTTTGTGGCGGAATGCAGCAAAATAACGGCAGTTTCCCATAAATCGTCGATTTCATTTTCCTGAAAAGATTCGGAAATTTTTTTATCAACCGGCAGCCGCTGCAGCATTAAAGCCGATCCGATCCAGCCTTTCCCTGTCTGACTTGGCGGGGCGACTTCGATTTTCAAAGCCGTGGCAATTTGTTCCGATTGTTTGAAATAAGCTAATACGCAGTCGGCCAAAGTCGGCTGATCCAAAGCGGTGATGCCTTGATAGCTCTGATCTTTCATTTCCACATGAAAGGATAAAGTTCCCTCTTT
Organism: uncultured Alphaproteobacteria bacterium; assembly: GCA_937912005.1. Taxonomy (GTDB): domain Bacteria; phylum Pseudomonadota; class Alphaproteobacteria; order CAAGCB01; family CAG-977; genus UBA11549. Next base: position 2,883 of record CALDOX010000028.1, on the reverse strand, counting down.
AAAGAAAGAAGAAACAAAATCAGAATTTTTTTCCAGAATTTCTTTATATGCCGTATCGACGGCAGATTCATCAAAACGAGAGTATCCCCGCATTTTGCCGTCGGCCGTCATATCGACGGCCAGCATGGAAACAGGGCCGCTGCCTTGAATTTGCAGGGTAAAAACGCTGTCAAATTTAATGATCGAAGCCAGCAGCGCCGTTAAAAGAGCGCTTTGTGCGATCAAAATCCCGATAGGCTCGGGATAATTGTGCTGAGAAATAATTGTATCCAGCGTTTTTTGCAGGCGTACGGCTTGGCCTCTGGTTAAGCCGGAGTCGATTAAAAACGGACAAACAATGTCTGTGGTCGCGTCAGTCATACATAATCTCTTAAATTTTCTAAATAATGAGATATCTTTCTTTAAAAAGATTTAAAATTCCATTATAAAAATCAAGGTCTTTTTTTAGGTTGTTTAAGGGAAATGCATTGTGCCGGAATCGAAACCTTCCGTTAAGCCGATTACACAAAAACGATTAATGAATATCGCCTTATACTATTTGGAGCGATATGAAAGCTCGTCTGAAAATCTTCGGCAGGTGCTGCGTCGCAGAATCCTGCGCGCCGAAAAAAAAGGTGTCGTGATGCCGGTTAAAGCACAGGAGTGGATCGACTCCGTTATAGCGGAAATGCAGCGGCTGGGATATGTCGATGATAAACGTTTCGCTTTTTCAATAACGGAAAAATACAGAAAAGCGGGGAAATCCCAACGCTATATTTGTCAGAAATTGACTCAATCCGGTGTTTCTCCGGAAATACAAAAAGAAGCGCTGGGCGAAAAAGACGGTTTTTCCGCCGATGCGGAACTGGAAGCGGCTCTTTTGCTGGTGAAGAAAAAAAAGCTCGGTTTTTTGCGCTCAGAAGAAGATTGTTCGCTTTTTCGCAAAAAGGATCTGGCGGTTTTAGCCCGCGCCGGGTTCTCTTATCAAACGGCTGTAAAGGCTTTGGGCGAAGCGTCGCCGGAGGAGGATGAAAATGTCTGGGATTGATTTAATTATTTTTGATTTTGACGGTGTGCTTGTGGACAGCGAAACAATGGGATGCCAAATTTGGTCAGATGTTTTCGCTAAGCATGGAATGACTGTCCCCGCTCGGGATATTATGGAAAAATATACGGGCAAAACGGGAACATTAATTTGTTCTTTGGTCGAAGAAGAATACGGATATCATATTCCCGATGGTTTTTTGGATGAAGTCAATGAAACGACCGAATCGATTATGATCCGGGAATTGAAAACGATTTCCGGAGTCTTGGAAACGCTTCCGATGCTTTCGATTCCTATGTGTATTGCTTCCGGCAGTCGTCCGAAGCGCCTGAATATGTGCTTGGATGCAACGGGATTAAGGCCTTGGTTTCCAGATGAAACGGTGTTTAGTTCCCATTTTGTCAAAAACGGAAAGCCGGCTCCGGATCTGTTTTTTTATGCGGCGGAAAGGATGAAAGTACAGCCGGATAAATGTGTTGTAATTGAAGACAGCGCTTCCGGTATTATCGGCGCTAAAGCTGCCGGAATGCATGTGTACGGCTTTATCGGCGGTTCTCACTGTACGCCGGAACGCGGCCGGCAATTAACGCAAAGCGGCGCGGAACTTTTGTTTGATGATTTTACAAAGCTGCCGACTCTTTTGTAAAAAAACTAACCGTCTTCCTGGTGCAGCAAAACAGAAATGCTGATGAATGCAAAAATCAGGATCGGACTCCATGTCGCAAACGCGACCGGCAAAGCTGTCGAAAAACCCAAAGCGTAGGTGATTCGTGTCATAAAATACAATAAAAAACCGCTGATAATTGCACTGGATATTTTCAGTGCGCCGCCGCCTCTGCGTTGGTTGGGATCAACCGTAAAAGCGGCGGAAATTAAAATCATCGTCATTAATAAAAAAGGTGAGGCCAGCAAAGAATGCAGGTGCAGCCTGTGCGAATGGGCAGAAAATCCGGAGTTTTCAAAGAAAGAGATAATCTCCGGCAAATCCCAAAAAGAAATAGTTTCGGGAGACGCAAAGTTTTCTTGTATTTTTCCTAAGGTTAATTCGGTCGGGATTTTCAAAAGTTCTTGTTTTTCAATCGTTTTTCCGTTTTCATAAGTTTTGGCGTCGCTTAATTCGAAAAAGCCCTTGTTTAAAACAGCTTTTACGGCGTCGATTCGTTTTAAAAAAACATTTTGATCGGAAAAAATTAAAATACTGATGTTCTTTAAATTCAGTTCATATTTTTCCTGAAGAATGCCTTGTGAATGCAAAACATACATCTTGCCATCTCTATGTTCGCGCAGCCACAATCCCTGAGATCTGGAAATACGCGGTGTTCCTTTGCGCGCATCATCCAATCTTTGATATTTGCCGAGCATTGCCGCGGAAAACGGATTGAAAACGGCGACAGAAAAGAAACCTATTATAAGAGAAGTCACTAAAAGCGGCGTGATAAACTGCCAAGCGGATTGTCCCGCCGCACGAATAATAACAAGTTCATGGCTTTTGGTCAGTCGGCGAAAAACAATAATAGAGGCAATCAGAACGATAAAAGGCAGGATTGTTAAAATCATGTTGGGTAATTTTAATAATCCTAATGTCAAAATATTCCCGAAGCCAAATGAAGACAGGGCTTCTTTTTTCATCACCTCAATGACATCAAACAGCAGAATAACCGCTCCTAAAGCCAGCATGACCGCAAAAAACGACATCATAAATTGACGAATAATATATTGACTGATGATCTTAGGCGCAGACATAAAAAAATTCCCAAAAAAATCTTGCGTGAAAAATAACATAACTAAATTAAAAAATCATATAAAAAATGTATTGACATAGGAACATTGTAGGGTATATACCTCATTTTTGCGCGCCG
>CALDOX010000027.1:0-12585 GCA_937912005.1 uncultured Alphaproteobacteria bacterium | reverse complement strand
TCGGCGACGGCAACAACATGGCCAACTCCCTCATCGTGGGCGGCCTGAAGTGCGGTATGGAGGTGGCCATCGCCTGCCCCGAGGGCTACGATCCCGACCCCAAGGTGCTGGAATTCACCAAGAGCGATCCGAACTTCAAGTTCTCCCTGTTCCGCACGCCCCAGGAGGCGGCGGTGGACGCCGACGTCATCCTCACCGACGTGTGGGCCTCCATGGGACAGGAGGAGGAGAAGGCAATCCGGGAAAAGGCCTTCGCCGGCTACCAGATCAACGAGGAGCTGATGGCCCTGGCCCACCCCGACTGTATGGTCCAGCACTGCCTGCCCGCCCACCGGGGGGAGGAGATTACCGCCGGCGTCTTCGAGGCCCATGCCCATGAGATCTTCGACGAGGCGGAGAACCGTCTCCACGCGCAGAAGGCGGTCATGTATCTGCTCATGAAGGGCGACGAGGAATAACAAAGAAAAAGGACCGGACTGCGGTGCAGTCCGGTCCTTTTTTATATTACAGTGCATTCAGATCCTGGATCAGAGCGTCGATGTCCTCGTCCCGGGTGGACCAGGGATAGTATTGACTTATTATATATGTGCAGTGGCATTCGTTGAAGAAACCCAAAGTACAGTTTACAAGGGACTACACAGGGTAGGTATCTGACGGGAGGGGTTCCACCCGTCAGATTTTCCATGTGATATTCAAGCTGTCGCTTGTGGCGGCCATGGTGGTAATCATCAAGTCCACCACCCGCCGCTTGTCGTCAAAGGATACATTCTCCCAAGTGTCGAGGTAGCCAGAAATCTGGCTGACCTGTTCCGGGCTGATAGCCTCCACAGTCAGCTCCGCTATCCTCGCCAGAAGTTCCTGCTTGCGTCCGTCCAGTTCCGCTATCTTCACATTCACATAGGAGAGCAGGACATTGTTTGCCCCCGTCAGACTGTCCACCAGCTTTTCAATCTCGCTGTCCACATGGAGAAGTTCCACTTGTAGGGCGGCGATTTTCGGGTTTGCCTTTGCCGCTTTCTTCCTGCCCGTCAGCGTCTTGTGCTTTTCCAGCTTCTTCACCATCTGCTGATAAACGACCGCTTCCAGCTCCGAAGTGATGATTTTCCCGCACCCGGCACAGCTCTTGTTGTCCAGCCGTTTTGTGCAGCGGAGATATTGCTTTCCCACAGGATTGTTAATGCTCATAAGGGCATATCCGCAGTTCCCACACTTGATTTTTCCTGCCAGCCACGTGTGGGTAGCTTTTCGGGCAGACTGGATTTTCATATTATTCATCAGCTTCTTGCGGCAGGTCAGCCAGATGTCGGAGGGGACGATACCCTCATGGGGAGCCAGCACCAGCATCTGGTCTTTCAAGTCGTTCTTTTTGCTGGGCTTTACATCCCGCCCTTGATACAGATAGCAGCCGTTCATGCCAGTAAAATCGGCAGCGTCATTGACAATGACTGTCCCTTGACTTTTGAAAAATTCGTATACATCAATGTCTGCCTGCACATAGACAGGATTGCGTAACATCTGCGCCAGCGTGGGGCGTATCAGCTCTTTGCCATGGAACAAAATCCCCTGTTCCGCAAAGTACCGGGTAATGTCTCCGTAGGAGGTTGTGGGCTGGGCGTACATCTCAAACATCAGCCGGATATTTGCCGCTTCGTCTGGATTTACCACCAGCTTCTTTGTGTTGATACCGTCCATCTTGATCGGCTCTGTATGGAAGCCGTAAGGTGCTTTCCCGCCCATCTTAAATCCCCGCTGGCTGCGGGAATAGTAAGCGTCCGTCACCCGCTTCTGTATGGTTTCCCTCTCAAGCTGGGCGAACACGATACAGATATTCAGCATCGCCCGCCCCATCGGGGTGGAGGTATCAAACTTTTCCGTAGAGGACACAAACTCCACATTGTACTGCTGGAACAGCTCCATCATATTGGCAAAGTCCAGAATGGAACGGCTGATACGGTCGAGCTTGTAAACCACGACCTTTGCAATCAAGCCCCGTTTGATGTCCCGCACCAGTTCTTGAAATTTCGGACGGTCTGTGTTCTTGCCGCTGTACCCTTTGTCTGTGTATTCCTTGCAGTTACCGCCTTTCAACTCATATTTGCAAAATTCAATCTGGCTTTCAATGGAAATGCTGTCCTTTTTGTCCACCGATTGTCTTGCATAGATTGCGTCTATTCGATTGTTCATATTGTCGCTCCTTTTCTTAAAAAAGAAACGGAGCTGCTGACACCTTTATTATACCGTCAGCAGCCCCGTAAATCAACGATAGCTTTGCAAAACCTTATGCCCCGGCTTCCTCGCTCTGCCGCTTGTCGGCATATTTGCGGAACACCTCATAGAGCTGCTGTTCCAGCTCCCGGCGTTTGGCCGCTTCCTGTTCCGGCGTGAACACCGGGGAGCGGTTTTCCAGCGTTATTTCCTTTCCCTGAAAAGTGACGACTTCGGTTTCTTTCTTGTATCTGATATGCTCCATAGTACCTCCGTGTTTAATTTTCAAAGTACAGTGCGCCATGCTGCGGCGTGAAAATTTTTCTGTCATCGATCACCGTTCCTTTGTGTGCCGTTGCTGCCGTTTCAGTTCTGCCAGCACTTCCGGCGGGATACGGTCAACCAGCCGCTGCATGTTTTTCAGCTCGCTTTCCAGCTTTGCTCGTTCCATTGTGCCTTTCATCTTGTCCTTTTCACTGGCTCTGGCTCGTTCCTCCAGCGTTTCATTTTCTGCCAGCAGGTCATTGATCGTGACCTTGTATTTTTTGAGCTGCCCGGAGAAGTTCTCCATCTGGGGAAACCACTTTTTCAGCAGGGAAAGGGTTTCCTCTTTCTTCTTTCCGGCGTTGAACGGGGTAATATCGTCCAGCATGGCTTCAATGGCTCTTGCCTGTTTGGAGAGATCGACCGCCTGCTTGAACAGCCGGGTGGGGATATGTTTTCTGCCTGTCTTGCTGGCACTCTCCCCACGCTCCAAGGCGGGATATTTCTCCACCATATAGGCGTGAAAATCGTCCTGCCATTTTGTCAAATTTGCCCGGTTGCCGATGATTTCTTTCGCGCACAGGCGGTTGTCCTTTGTCAGCGGAACGAAAGTTAAATGCAGGTGGGGCGTTTTCTCGTCCATGTGTACCACAGCCGACACGATATTTTCCCGGCCTACCCGCCCGATGAGAAACTCCGCCGCCCTCTGGAAAAACGCCTGTATCTCCTTTGGGGACTTCTTCTTGAAAAACTCCGGACTGGCGGTGATGAGCGTATCCACAAACCGGGTGCTGTCCCTGCGTGTCCGGCAGCCTGCCTGTTCAATGCGGCTCTGGATAACGTGATAGTACCTGCTCTCCGGCTTGACGATGTGAAAGTTGTACTTGCTCCGGCTGGTGTCAATGTCGGGGTTGCTGGCGTACTGTTCCTTTTGCCGTTCGTGATGGGATTCCAGCGGTCTTGCCGGATTGCCCTTGTGCTTTTCAAACCGCAAAATTGCGTGCTGTGCCATGAAACTCCTTTCCCCATTCCGTTCCCTTCCGGGACTTTTCCACTGGAAAATCCCGCAGAAAATATCTCAGATAGGAAGGGAATGGATAGAATATAAATCAATATTTTTATCTCTGTATTTCTATATACCGTCCGATTTTCGTACTTCAAGAGGATTGATTATCGTACTCCATGAGTACGGTTTTTAGTCCTCTGGCGTACCAGAACGGGATTTCTTGAAGTCGGTGTTTGGAACCGCTTCATAGGATTTTGGGTAAATGCGGTTGGGTTTTCCACAGCCCTGTTTCTGGATTTCCACCAGTCCGGCATACTGCAATTCCCGTAGGGTATTGACCGCTTTCTGCCGCCCGCAACGCAGCAGCTCCACCAACTCGTTGATGGGATAGTACAGGTAAATCCGCCCGTATTCGTCCGCCCACCCGTTTTTTCTGGATAGGTCTGTACGGCGCAGGATATGCGGAAAATGGCGTTGAATGGGTATGTGCTCCATGTTGACCTTTCGCCCGTCCGGGAGCTGGTGTCGCTCCAGCGGCGGTGCTCGAACAATCTCAATCAAGTGGCAATCCAGGCCAATACCTACGGCGGGATCTATCCCGAGGAAATCAAAGCTCTGCAACGGGACTATGAAAAGCTGTGGGGGCCATTGTCCGAACTTTTGAAAAAGTTGTCTGCTATTGTGGAGCGTTAGTCCTGCCGGGGAGCGGTTTTGCCGTTCCCCGGCTTTCACTACTTCGGGACACTTTATTCCGAGGTGCTGAAAGCCGGAGGCATCCTTGTTGTCCCTCCGGGACAGAGGTATAATTATCATATAATGTACCATTTGCGATTAAAAGGCGACCATTATCAAATGGGTGTCAAGCGGGGGAAAATTTTTCAAAAATGCAATATATCCTTTCCCTTACATCTTGATAAGTTTCAACTTGAACATGGAATAAAAAGTGAAAAAATATTGAAAGACTTTTTCCCCGAAGTATGTGCTGAAATAAAAGGTGTGACTGATACCATAGGTGCAGATTATGATACCTTTGTTTCATGGATGCTATGTATGGGCTGTTGTATGTATAACCTGGAAGATAATATCCCTGTTGAAATCAGAGGTTGTACTGCATTTGCTTATTAAAAAGATGGACAAGTAATTTATGGTAGAAATAATGATCTGCCGCCATATTTAAGAAATGGGAGCAAAAGTGAAATATATGCTCCATTAAACGGAAACCGATTTAATCTTACAACTTCTTCATTTATCAATGGCGAAGAAGGTATGAATGAACATGGATTGGCCGTTGCTATGACCTTTGTGATGACAGACCTTGACAAAATACAGGCGGGGTTTAATTCTGTTTTGTTGTACGATATTTGCTTGAAAAGGCTGATACTACGGAGAAAGCACTTGCTTTACTTATGGAATTACCGATTGCTTCTAACTGTAATATTCTAATTGCAGATAAAAGCGGCGAAATGCTTGTTGTAGAATGTACTCCTTTTACGAAGAAAATACGAGAAGCCGTCTGCCTTAATGGTGATCGAATTGTATGTACGGTTAATAGTTTTACTTCTGATGAAATAAAACCTTATGACATGGCAAAGGGAGATGACTATTTTTCCGACAGACGGTATCAAACCGTTATAGATAGCTTTTCCACACACATTCAAGATAATTATATAGAAACGACAAAGCAACTTTTAAAAGGCGATTATGGATTTATGTGTCAATATGACGATCCTAATTTTGAAACCGTCTGGAGTTCAGTCTTTGATTTGAAAACCCTAATGGTATATCGTGCGGAAGGCGATCCAAGGAAAAAGAAATTTGTTGTAGATGATAGGCTTCACAGAATAGTTACGGCTACATAAAAGCTCCGAAAGACAAACACCAGTTGATTGTCGATCCCGAGGCCGCCGAGATTGTAAAGCTCATTTATAACAAGACTTTGCAAGGGGAAACAAGGCGGGCTATCGTCTACCACCTAAACGACCACGGCATCCCCAGCCCGACAACCTACCGAAAAAATAAGGGCCTGCCCTATTCCTGTTCGGTATCAGACAATCCCATGTGGGGAGATCGGGTGCTTACAAACATTCTTACCAACCCGATTTATACCGGGGATTTGGTACAGGGCCGCCGCCGTGTGAAAAGCTATAAGGTACATGAGATTGAGGCGGTGCCGGAGGATGAATGGGTGCGGGTGGCTGATACCCACGAGGCGATTATAGACCGGGAAACCTTTGAAAAGGTGCAGGCCCTGTTGAAACGGGACACCCGGACGGCCCCACGGAAAAAGGAGCTCCATCTGTTCAGCGGGTTTCTCCGCTGTGCGGATTGCGGAAAATCCATTACACGGAGCCAGAGCGGGAAAAATGTGTATTATGCCTGCTCTACATACAAATACCGCTCCCGCGCCGCTTGTTCCATGCACTCAATCAAACACGAGCGTTTAGAGGCTGCTGTCCTATTTGCCATCCGGCAACAGGTGCATCTGGCTTAACAAATCCGTAAACGTGATGCCCGTCAGCGGTTTGTTTATCGTCAGCCCCATGGCGCCGTCTTCCGTGTGCGCGCAAAGATAGATGACCGTTTTGTCAAAACGGTCGTCCCCGATGTCGGGAGACGCTATCAACAGTTTTCCGCCAAGAAATGACATTTTTGTTGCGCCCTTGTATGAAAGAAACCACTCTTTTATAATAACAGGAGTCGGAAAATTTTTAATCTGAAAAAAGGTTATTTTTTTATGAAGCCGTTTCGTTTTGTTTTTCTGTCCGTCTTCGCGTTGCTTTTTTCCTTTTCCCCGGTTCGCGCCGACACGCATCAGGAAACAAAGCATCTGGCTGTCCAGGCGTCGTTGTTGCGCCCGCTGACGAATGATGAAATCGCCGCGTTTGCGAACAAATCGTTTAAAGAAAAATGGAAATTTATGGCGGCGTATTACGCCGAAAACAAATTGCGCGCCGCCACCGACGAAGATATTTTGAACGAGCTGATAAAATTGAACCCGAAACTGGCGTTGACCATCATCAAAACGTCGGAGGAAGTGTCGGAACATTGGGGGACCTTTAAAGAAATTTACGAGCACGTCGTATCGGGCCTTAACGTGCATATCGCCGAAGAAAATCCGGACCATCCGGAATACTTAATCGACCCGAACGACGTCAGCACGTTGAAAAACCTGTCGCATGTCGCGGACATTCAAATTTTTCCCCATGCGACGGAATATTTGTTTTCGCTGTCGAACAAAGCCTCTTTTTCCGCGGAAAAACAGACGGATTACGGCTATATCCGTTTAAGGTCCTGCGCCCGTAAAGCGGACGAAGCCGAGATTTTGACGGCGGTCGACATGATTTTAAACGACGGGTATACCGTTTTAAGGCAGAAGGAGGGCGAAAAACCGACAGCCATCGACGTTCGTTTGGACGATTCCGAAAACATAAAGGACGGGCATCTGTTTTTGCCCGTGCCGCGGCGGGTCGCCTTGTCGGACGGGCAGGCGTTGATTTATGAGAAAGAAGTTTCGTTCCCGCTGACGGTTGCCGTCAACGACCGGGAGGAACCCGCCTATTTAAGGGCGGCGTTGTCGTTTGATTTGTGCAAGGACGGTCAATGTTCCCGCGTCACGACGCCCGTCGTCGAAAAAGAATACGAACGCGAAATGTCTTTTGAAACGGCCGGTTGCTATGAATTGCAAACGTTGAAACATCATGTCCCGCAATTTGACAAGACGGAGCTGACGTTGGCGAAGGTTTCCTTGAAAAAAACAAAACAGGGGACGTTTTTGTTCGCCTTGCTGAAAACGCCGTTTTTGCAACCGATTATGCCGCGGCTGTTCATCGTCAACGAGGACGGCTTGCGTTTCGAAGAACCGTTTGATGTCGTTAAAAACAATCAAATCCTGTTCAAATCAAAGCTGCTTTCCGAAAATCCGTCGTTCCCGATGAAGCTTCGGTTGATGTTCGCCATGAAAGACCGGGCAATGGAACAGGATGTTCAATTCGACGGCGTTTCGGATAATCGGAATCTGTTCGACACGACGTTTTCGGATTATCTGGGCAGTTTCTTTTTCGGGATGGAGTTTTTATGTCTGACGCCGTTTTTAACCGTGTTGTTTTTCCTGTTTTATAAAAGCCTGTTTACGGAAAGAAGTCTTGAAGATATGGAAAAGCAAACCTGTTTGGGAATAGGGACGGTTTTCTTCCTTTTTATCGCGTTTATGAAATTGTCGTTTGATTTCTTCCCGTCCTTATTGCTTTCCGGAGCGCAGTTTTCCTCGCCGTTCGGCAACGCGATGCTGTCGATGTTTTTCGTCTCGACGCCGTTTTGGCTGTTCGACGCGTTCGGCAAACAAAAAATAACGTTGCGTTCCGAAACGGCGTTTGCGGCTTTTTGCGCCGTTTTAACCATCGCGGCGCCGCAGGTTTCGTTGTTTTACAGAATGCGGTACATGCTTGAAACGCAGACCGTCGGCGGCGTCATCGCTTTTTCGGCGGGCTTTTTGTGGCCGTTCGCGTTTTTGTTGTATTTCGTGCAACGGCTGTATCACAAGCAAATAGACATGACGCCCGTCGGAAAACTGGTTTTGTGCGCTCCGTTATTGTTGCAATCCGTCTTTTTGCTCGCGTTAATCGGCGAAGAAACGGACTGGTTCGTTTTGTTGACGTGGACGGTGTCTTTGTGCGGCTGTTTCGCGCTTCTTTTCTATGTGCCGTCCATGCGCGAAATCGGTCGGGCGGCGGTTTGCGTCGCGGTTCTGGCTCTGTCGGCGTTGATGTTCGTTCCGATAACGTTGGAAAACAAAGCGGACTTTTCTTCGGACATGCTGGAAAACGATTTGGACGCGGGCAAAAGCGTTTATTTGAACGTTTCGACGCCCGGATGCGTGTCGTGCGCCTATAACCGTATGATTTTTAAAATTTTTTCGTCCAGAAGCGACTATTTGAAGAAAAATTTGAAAATGTATCGGGTCTTGCCGACGGATGAGGAAATAAGCGGCTTTTTGAAAGACGCGGAAAATTACAACGTCCCGGCGAACATCATCTATCATCCGAAAAAACGTCAGGGGACGATTTTGGCGCCGTTTTTGTCGAACGAAAAATTGTTGCTGTATATGCAGCAAATCAATCAAATGTGAAAAAGAAGGCGCGGATTGTTAAAACGCGCCTTTTTTTCAGGCGGAGTTCATTGAAAGCCTTGCCGGCCGTAAGGAGGCGCGGACATGCGCCGTCGGATTGCGAACGCTGTGAGCGTCTTCGTGAGATTTTTTCGTATCAGGCATCCATGAAAGTCGTTGTAGCGTTTCAGAAGATGTTTAACGTTTCGACGATATGACGCCGAAAGGTCGGGCGTTAAAAAATCCGTGTTCGTTTAAAAACTTTTCGTCAAAGAAGTTTTTGGCGCAAAAACGCCGTTTGTGTCAAGGATTGTTTTTACATAATATACATTATGCGACAATTGTGTATAAGCGAAAAAGGGAAAATCGGGGGAAATCAGCCCCCTTTCGATAACGGCCTTTTAAAAAATCCACAGGGATATGCACGGTCTTTATCCGACAAAATCACAAATTGTTTTTAAAAATCGAATAACAAAACGTCATATAGCAAAGTCGTTGTAACCGATTGATTTTAAACGATAATTTTCTTTTTTCAAAAACGGTGCCGGTTAAACGACACTGTGGGCCCGTTCGTCGCGAAAAAACGTGTCTTGATACGACGAAGCGCGTCAGACGGTTTTGTCTGTTCGATTTTCAAAACGGGCAAAGAAACGTTTTCGTCCGTCTTGCGCCCTTGTCCGGCCGCGTTTTTGGCGAGCGTAAAAAAACAGCCGCGATACGATGTCGCGGCGTGTTCTTTTAAAAGGTTCTTTTTCTTTCAGTCGATGACCGTCATGGAAATAATGCTGTCGGGATTTGTGACGGCGCCGTTAGTTCCTTCGCCCTTTTTGATTTTGTCGACGATTTCCATTCCTTTCGTCACCTGACCCCAGACGGTGTAATCGCCGTTCAGCCAAGGTGCGTCTTCGAAACAAATGAAAAATTGGCTGTCGGCGCTGTTCGGGTCCGACGCTCTGGCCATGGAAACGGTGCCGCGTTCGTGCGGGATTTTTGAAAACTCCGCCGCCAGTTTTTTGCCGGAACCGCCCGTCCCGTCCCCTTTCGGGTCGCCGGTTTGCGCCATAAAGCCTTCGATGACGCGATGAAATTTCAGCCCGTTGTAAAACCCTTGTCTGACCAGTTCTTTTATCCGTTTCACATGGTTCGGGGCGACGTGAGGCAGCATTTGAATTTCCACCGTTCCGTCTTTTAAACGCATTTCCAATCTGTCAGGCATTTTTCACTCCGTATTTTTCAATCAGTTTTTTAGCGATTTCAGGCGATACAAAAGAAGAGATGTCGCCGCCCAAACGGCAAACCTCCTTCACGAAAACGGACGAAACGAACTGGTGCTTTTCGCAAGCCATCAAAAAAACCGTTTCGATTTGAGGTTCCAACCGTCTGTTGACGACGCACATTTTGAATTCGTATTCGAAATCCGAAACGGCGCGCAGACCGCGAAATATCAAATCGGCATGGTTTTCTTTCGCAAAATTGACCAGCAACGTGTCGACCAGCGGTTTGACGATAACGGTTTTTCCCTTTGCCGCCGGCAACTTCGCGATTTCCGTTCGCGTCATTTCAAGGCGTTCGTCCACCGAAAACAAAGAATCTTTGTTTTGATTGAGCGCGACGCCGACGATAAGCGTGTCGACGACGTGCAACGCCCTTTCGACCAAATCCAAATGACCGAAGGTAATCGGGTCAAACGTGCCGGGGTAAACGCCGATACGGTTTGTCATCAGTTTTTTTCCTTACGATTCTTCCGTAACGTCTTGCTCCGGTTGATTTTCGGCGGGCTGCTCGCCGTCTTGTTCGGTATCGCTTTCATCTTCATAGTCTTCGATACAAGTGGCTGAAACCACCTGCTCCGTATCGCTCAAACGGAACAGGATGACGCCCATCGTGTTGCGGCCGGCGATGCGGATGTCCTTTACAGGCATGCGAATCAACTTTCCGGCGTCGGTGACCAGCATGATTTGCGCCGTGTCCGTCACGGGGAAGGAAGCGACGACCGTGTCTTTGCGTTTGGTCGTGTCGATGTTCGTCACACCCTGCCCGCCGCGTCCGGTGATGCGGTATTCATAGGCGGAAGACCGCTTTCCGTATCCTTTTCCCGTAATCGTCAGGATGAAATCCTCGTTGGCGCTTAACGCCGCGAAAGCCTCTTCGGACAAAGTCACGGCGGTGTTCGTCGTTTCTTCGGCTTCCGGCGCGGCGTCGGCGTCGTCCTCGACGCCTTCCGCTTTCCGCATGGCCTTCGCCGCTTTCAAATAAGCGTTGCGGGTGTCGATATCGGCATCCGTATGGCGCAAAACGGACATGGAAATCACTTCGTCGTCGCCGGACAAACGGATGCCGCGGACGCCCGTCGACGTTCTGCCCGAAAACACGCGGACTTCCGGCACGGGGAAGCGGATGCACCGCCCTCCTTTGACCGCCAGCAAAATGTCGTCGGCGTCCGAACAAATCTTCACGTCGACCAGCATATCGCCTTCGTCCAGCTTCATGGCAATCTTTCCGTTGGATTTCACGTCCATGAAATCCGCCAGTTTGTTGCGGCGCACGCCGCCGGAGCGCGTCGCGAACATGACGTCCAGATTGGCCGCCTCCTCGTCGTTTTCCGGCAACTGCATGATGGTTGTGATGTGTTCGTTTTGTTCCAACGGCAACAGATTTATCAGCGCCTTGCCCGTCGATTGCGGCGACCCGACCGGCAGACGGTAGACTTTCATCTTATAGACCTTGCCTTTGTCGGAAAAGAACAAAACGGGCGTATGCGTGCTGGCGACGAACAGGTTGGTCACATAATCCTCTTCGTGCGTGTTCATGCCGGAACGACCTTTGCCGCCGCGGCGCTGCGCCCGATAGGTCGACAGAGGCACGCGTTTGATGTAACCCGTGTTCGTCACGGTGACGACCATGTCCTCGCGTTGAATCAAATCCTCGATATCCTGTTCGAATTCGACGTCTTCGATGACGGAGCGGCGCGGCGTCGCGAATTCCGATTTCACGGCGACGAATTCGTCGCGCATGATGCCGTACAGCCGTTCGCGGGAAGCCAAAATAGCCAGGTCTTCTTTGATTTGCGCGCTGATTTCAATCATTTCTTCGTGAATCTTGTCGCGTTCCAGCATGGTCAGACGCTGTAATTTCAAATCCAAAATGGCGCGGGCCTGTTCTTCCGACAACATATACTTGCCGTCGACGACTTTATGTTCCGGGTCGTCTATCAGCGCTATCAGATGTTCGATTTCCGACGCGTTCCACGGCGTCGCCATCAATTTGTCGCGGGCGACCGTCGAATTTTCGGATTCTTTAATCAATTTGATGACGGGGTCGACGTTTTCCGCCACGATGGCCAGACCGGCCAGCAAATGGGCGCGGTCGCGGGCCTTTTTCAAATCGAAAATCGTTCGGCGGCGGATGACTTCTTCGCGGAAAGCGATGAACGCCTGTAAAATCTGGCGCAGATTCATCGTTTCCGGACGGCCGAGGTTCAACGCCAGCATATTGGCGCTGAAACTGGTTTGAAGCGTGGTGTATTTGAACAGCTGGTTCAAAACGACGTCCGGCTGCGCGTCTTTTTTCACCTCTATCACAAGGCGCAGACCTTCGCGGTCGGATTCGTCGCGCAAAGCGGCGATGCCTTCCAGCGCCTTTTCGTTCACCAAATCGCGGATGCGTTCGGTCAAAGCCTTTTTATTGACCTGATACGGTATTTCCGTAACGACGATGGCAAAGCGGTCCTTGTGTATTTCCTCGATATGCGTTTTGGCGCGCACGATAATCGAGCCCCTGCCCGTCAATTCGGCGGAGCGGGAACCGGAGCGGCCCAAAATAATGCCTCCCGTCGGGAAATCGGGCCCCGGAACGATGGCCAGCAATTCGTCGTCCGACAAATCGGGATTGTCGACCAAAGCGATTGCCGCGTCGACGACTTCGCCCAGATTGTGGGTCGGGATGTTCGTCGCCATGCCGACCGCGATGCCGTTGGCGCCATTGACCAGCACGTTCGGATAACGGG
>CALDOX010000026.1:0-6780 GCA_937912005.1 uncultured Alphaproteobacteria bacterium | reverse complement strand
ATAAATATCATAGATTCGTATTCAATCCGCCAACGGAAACAAGACCTGTTTTCCCTCGCGGAGCAAACAGAGAAGAGCGCGTCGTTTCTTTAATGCGCTGGGATTATCCGGACAATATCGTTCGAGCGTCGACATCTTACAAAGCTTCGGAAAAAGGTACGATTGTCTTCGTAAAAATCTTTTTGGACGATGAACTCTATCGGGAAAGAGTTTTCCCTAAGATTATGGAAGCCTTGAAACCTCTCGCGGAATCAACAGGTTCTGAAAAGATTTCTTTCAAATGTGAAAGAAAAGGAAAGGATACGGAACGCCTGACGGAAAAATGCAATATTTCAAAAGGTCCTGATAGTGTTAAATTGATTTGGAATATCGGAGCTTATGACCGCAATAATTTTCTGATTGAATACGATCAGACCGTTGACTCGCTTAGGAACAAAGTTTTTGTTCGTCGGCAAATTGATGATGAACCGTCCGCTAAATTGACAGCTGTTGGCGCAAAATTGGTTCCCAATCCGTCGTTTGAAACAGTGAAAAAAGAGATAAAACGGCAGATTGATTTAAAGATCACCTTGACAAATGGACGTGTAATTTCACGCTCTGTTCCGTTCAGCATACAGAAGTTTTTTCGTGAAAACGATTTAATGCAAAAAGCGGATAAAACTTATCTGCCAAATGTGCAAACCGCTTTCAATCAGCTGTTACAAAAACGCAATAAAAACAATCCCGGCGTTTTGTTTTTCCCCAGACTGGAAAATTCTTTGCAAGCCATTCTAAAGCCAGTGATCTTAACCGGCGTTGATGCGGATAAGATTCAAAGCGTTGTATTGACATACAATGGAGGAAACTGATGATAAAACGAGTTGTTTTGTGCGTTCTTTTTATTATGTCAACGACCGGTTGTTCTCGTATTGTGACGCAAGAGCCTCTTTTTATAGATTCAAATGTTTCCGCGGGTGTTTATTCCGGCGATAAAAGGATTGGAACAACGCCTTTTTTTGCGACATTGAGACCGGAATGGACGAAGAATCTGTCTCTTAGAAAAAAAGGTTATAAAACTCAACCAGTCGAAATAAAGAAAAAAGTCATTTCCTATTTGAGTTTTGCGGATGATAAAAAAACGCGAGAATCCGATTACGATACCATGCCAAAAATTTCAGAAATTGAAGAACCGATAAAACTGGTTTGTATGGCTATGACATGGATAATCTTTTCTCCGATTATTGTGCCCGCGCTGTTAATTTCCGAACATCCGGCAACGTATGCGCAAAGTATGTATTACGTCGAAATGAAACCCGAAAAATAAGCGAAAGGGAAAAAAATGGCAACTATCCTACTTTGGTTGTTAGGTATATTTTTAGTCGTTTCTATTATCGGTGGCGGATACAATATTGTAGTCTTGCTCTTTTCTCCCGACCGCCCGATTGATGGCTACTTTATGAAAATAGCGACTTATGCTTTGGATCGCTTGGGCTTTTTAGGTGCGTTTCTACCATTTTTTATCGTCGTATATGTGCTGACATTTATTGTCGCCGCTTCATTTTTAGAATATGAAAGCGAAGAAGACCATAAAGAAATGGGAAAAATTATGGGAGTACCTTTCTATGCCGTTATTATTGGCTCTTTTGAGTATTTCGCTTTTGCTAATTTCTTGATTGATACGCCGTTCGGTGTGTTTACTTCCGGTGCCGCCGGTGCATGGGTGTTTTCCAATGCCTCAACGACGCATCAATGGATAGCGGCAGTTGTTTGTACGATATGTTTGCCAGGAAGCGTGCTCTATATGCTGTTCAAAATGCTTCAGGTTTCAGGCCTTGGGGAAAAAATTCTTAATCTGTTTTTGGATATTTGTCTTTTCATAAAAGAAAAATTGCCGAAAACCAAGAAACATCTTGAACGCGAAGCTGCTATGCGAAAGGCGGAAGAAGAACGCCGCTTTCAAGAGGAATTGAAAGAACAGGAACGTGTTCGAGAAGAAATTCGACGAAGAGAGGAAGAGATTCGTAAAAATGATTGGTTTAAGGCTGTAAAATCAGAGGATGTGGGAACGATTCAAAAAATGATTGACGAGGGTTTCGATGTCAACACCAGAAACGTTTCTGACGGAGAAACCGCGTTGATGTATGCCGCACAATATAATAAAAAAACAAAAATTTTAAACCTCTTGATTAAGGCTAGAGCAGATGTCAATGCTCAAGATTTGAATGAAATGACAGCATTGATGTATGCTGCACAAAAAAATCATAATCCTGCGGTTATTTATGCTTTGGTTAAAGCTGGAGCAGAGGTTAATAAAAGAAATTTGAAACTTGACGGCTATACGGCTTTACTATTTGCGGTAACTGATAATAGAGATTCAGTTATTAGAGCATTGCTGAAATCAAAAGCAGATATTCACCTACATACTTTATACTACCATGAAACAGTCGCTGATGTTTATACAGAGCATAAAGGCTGGGCTGAATTCAGTCCTCTTATCGAAAAGAAATTAATAAAAGAAGAAAAGGAATTTATTGAAATATGTAAAAATGGAAAGGAAAAAGATATTATTAAACAGCTTGAGCAAGGGGTTGATGTTAATATTTCAGATGAAGAAGGTTTGACTCCGTTAATGTTTGTTCTGCAAAGGATGAATAACAAAGAAACCGTAAAACAAATGCTTGAAGCAGAAGCGGATGTGAATGCTACAGATAAAGATGGAAACACGCCATTATTTTTATGGGCAAAGCTGAGATTTAAAAAAGATCCTGAGGGAGAATTAGAAATTTTACACGCCCTCTTAGATGCCGGAGCAAAAGCAGACGTTGCCGATTGCAATGGAGATACCGCATTGATGACTCTTGCCGAATTGTCGCGTTTTAAACGCCCGATCGAATTCACGAAAAAAGCAATAAAAGCTCTGCTCGACGCTGGTGCCGATCCTCTTAAAGAAAATAAAAAAGGCAAATCGGCTCTGTCGATCGCCGAAAAAGCGGGCAACGCTGACATCATCAAGATGCTGTCAAAATAAAAGCGAAAAACGAACTTTTTTGTGAATAAGACTTGTTAATTCGAAAAAAAAGAACTGCGATGAGTTTATTAAAATCAAATTTTAGAGCAACTAATTTAATTGAGAGAAATGTTCGATTTTCTCGTATAGCATCTTGTATGAAAGGCATACTCCGTTTTAAAAATATTGATTCTCAATAAGCTTTTTTTTATGCTTAACAATGTTGCGGTTTTTGTTCGAGGCTATAAGAGTGAAAGAAGCTGTTGTTGATTTGTTTTGCGGCGTGGGAGGGCTTACGCACGGTTTAGAAGAAGCGGGACTTAATGTTGTCGCGGGAATAGATTTAGATAAAACCTGCGAATATGCTTATAATGAAAACAATAATTCGCGCTTTATATTAGCGGATGTATCGTCTTATCCCGCGAAGCAGGTTAATTCTCTTTTTAAAGAAGCGGATGTTAAAATACTTGTAGGGTGTGCTCCTTGTCAAACATTTTCAGCTCAGTCTCGTAAGATAAGAAAGCATACAGATTTAACGCAAGATATAAGATGGCATTTGTTAGATTCTTTTGCCGATTATGTTGAAAAAATTCAGCCAGATATTGTGTCTATGGAAAATGTTCCTGAATTGCAAAAATTTGATGTTTTTGAAAATTTTTGCAATAAATTAAAGATAAATGGTTACTATATAGAACATCAAATTGTGGATTGTGCAAAATATGGTTTGCCTCAAAAGCGTAGAAGACTAGTTCTTTTAGCGTCAAAATATGCTCCTATAAGCCTTTTGCCTCCATCGGAAAAGAAAAAAACTGTTGGGGATGTTATCAAAGGCTTGCCTCGTTTGGAGTGTGGAGAGATAGACGCTGAAGATCCATTGCATAGATGTGCGGGGCTAACACAAATTAATTTGGAAAGGATTAAGTGTTCTAAGCCTGGAGGAACATGGAGGGATTGGCCTGACTATTTACTGACAAATTGTCATAAAAAAAATTCAGGAAAAGATTTTACAAGCGTATACGGACGAATGAAATGGGATGAGCCGTCTCCGACTATCACCACGCAATTTTTTTATATTGGAGCCGGAAGATATGGACATCCTGAACAGAACAGGGCAATTTCTTTGCGAGAAGGAGCTTTGTTACAGACGTTCCCCCAAACATATAAATTTTTTGAAAATCCTAAAACTATGGCAATCGCCACGATTAGTCGGCATATAGGCAATGCGGTTCCTGTTGAATTGGGAAAAATAATAGGATTATCTATAAAAAAACATTTAGATGAGGTCAAGAATGCAAAATTATAGTAACGGCTTAGCGCTTAAGTTTGATCCTAGCACAATTGAACATTTGGGCATAAAAATGTACTCTCAGTTGCCTCAAGCGTTAGCCGAGCTAGTCGCTAATGCGTATGATGCTGATGCCAGTGAAGTTAGAATTGATCTTTATGATAATGACGTTGAGAATAAAAAAATTGTTGTTACGGATAATGGCATCGGAATGTCGTTTGAAGATGTTAAAGATAAATTTTTGGTTATCGGACGTAAAAGAAGAGATACAGATTCTAAAAGAGTGACCGATAAAGGAAGAATGATAACAGGACGCAAAGGCATTGGTAAGTTGGCGTTGTTTGGGCTCGGAAATAATATTGAGATTAAAACGTCCATAGACGGAGAAACGAAAGAAACAGATTTTATTTTAAATTGGCAAGCGATTCTGAATGAAAAATCTGGAGAATATTCTCCTAAAACAATACTTTCAGAAAAAAAGGATATTCATTATCATGGCACTATAATAACATTATCAGAACTTACAAGATCTTCAGCGTTCGATATAAAAAGCGCTGCTGTTTCTTTGTCAAAAATGTTTAATTTTATCGATTCTGAGTTTAGAGTGTTTATTCGCAGAAATGATGATATAGAAAACCAAATTGAACTATCAAGGGAATTGCGTTACAGCGGAATGGTATCGGAATTTAAATGGGATATTGTAGCGGATATTTTGCCCAATATAGATTCTGATTATAGTTATAAAAATGAAGTTCGAGGCGTAATCGTTTCTTCTCCAGAAGGAAAGGTTATGTCTCAAAATTTGAGAGGTATAACATTATATGTTAACGGACGAATGGCAAATATTCCTAGTTTTTTTGGATTAGCAGAAACTCCTCATGCTTTTTCTTATTTATCTGGTTGGATAGACGCGGGCTTTTTAGATGAATTAGATCATGATATTATTGCTACAGACAGACAGTCTCTCAGTTGGGATCTTCCTGAAGCGGAGGAATTACAAAAATATTTAAAGCAAATCGTTCGTTATGCGGTAAAAAAATGGGAAGAGGGAAGAAAAGAGAAAAAAAATAAGAAAAATACAGAAAAAGCCGGTATAGACCTAGATAAATGGTATAGCACTATTCCGAATCAAAAAATGAAAAACGATATAGAGCATATTGTTAATAAAATAAGTGATAATGATAATATTGATGCGGAAGAATATGCGGGGGTCGTGAAAACATTGCACGAAATAGTTCCGGATTATCCATATTATCATTGGAGAGAATTGCATTCTTCTATACAAGATGCATCAAAGAAGCTTTATCAGGATGATAAAAATTATTATGCTGCTTTTTATGAGGCCATGAAACGATATAAAAATGAAGTAAAAGCGAAATCGGAAGTATCCGCTACAGAAGATTTAAGTATCGTTTCAAACTCATTCGGTAAAGATAAACCTTTAATAACAACGGCAAAGTATGCAAAACGCCCTGATGGACAATCATTTGAACAGAAAACTTTAGAAAATATAGAGAATGGGCAGATGTTTTTATCTATGGGATGTGTCGCAGGCGGTAGAAATGTTATAAGTCATGAAGAAATTAAAGATTTGAAAGAAACAGGCCTATTTACAGAAAAAGATTGTTTAGATCTTTTGAGCCTGCTTTCCCATCTCTTTAAAAGACTCGATGAAGCGGAAAAACGCTCTTAAAAATTACTTTATAAGAAGACTTATTTTTTTGATTAAAGTATTTCTGTTTTTCTTTTTTAATTCACACTCCCATATGCGAATTACGTTCCAGTTTTTATTTGTTAAATATTGTGCGATCTCTTTGTCATGCTTTATATTTTTCCTTATTTTAGAAATCCAGTAATCTGTGTTTGTTTGAGGAATACTTCGCTTACAAGTATGCCCGTGCCAAAAACAACCATCAACAAAAACAGCAGTTTTTTCCTTAAGAAAAACAAAATCAGGCTTTCCTTTTAACTTATAACCTCTTCTCCAACCTTTGATACTTAATTCTTTAAAAATGGAAATCAATTTTAATTCTGTTGATTTATTTCTAGAGCTTTTAACTTGCCTCATAATATATGATCGTTTATTTTTATCTACAATATCTGTCATGATCCGTTCTGCTTGTATGTCTTTTTTATTTTAATCATATTATATTTAAAATGATAAAGTCGCTTAAATAATTTTATCCCCTTTAAACCTGATGTGCAAACGAATTATAAGTTAATAAAAATTACCGTTCGGTAATATTTTGTGAAAAAACATACTTCCGATACAATAATCTTATCGTTCGGTAAGATTTTATTTGATGTTGAGGTGAGAATCGTGATAATCTTACCGTGAGGTAAGAAAAATGATGATACAAAACGCGAAAAACTTTGGTGAAGCCGTCAGAAAATCCAGAAAGAAACAAGGGTTGACTCAAGTCCAACTGTCCGCCATGAGCAACGTCAGTCCGAGATTTATCGGTGAACTGGAACGGGGAAAGCCGACCATTGAATTGGAAAAGGCTCT
>CALDOX010000025.1:0-68059 GCA_937912005.1 uncultured Alphaproteobacteria bacterium | reverse complement strand
CTGCCGAGGAAGCCGTTGAATACGAATATGTAGAGGCTCCGGCTGCTGAAGCGCCCGCCGCGGAAGAAGCCGTTCAGGAACAAACGGCCGTTCCCGCCGAACCCGAATTACCGCCCGAAGAGTACGTCCCTCCCGCACCTTTGCATGATATAGAAGAAAGACCGGCTTCTCCCGAGCAGGAACCAGTTCCGGAAAATATACTTCCGGCCGAAACGGAAGCGCCCTTGTCGGCGGAAAATATTGAAACCGCACCTGAAGAAACATCTCCGGCGGAAACACTTCCCGCACAGGAAGATCTTGAAGCGATTGATGCGGCAGCACCCGCTCAGGAATATGAACCCGTTGCGGATGCCGCTTTAGCGGCAGAACTCGAATCACTCGAAACTCCCGCAGAACAACCGGCAGAAACTTCCGTTATATCGACGGCCGCCACTGCCGTCGCGGGAACGGCCGCTATAGACGCTTTGGCGGAAAAAGCAGCCGAAGAAGCCAATGAACCGGAAAATGATTCTCAAATCGTTGCCGAGGAAACACAGGAAGAACTTGATCCTCAGGAAGAAGCGGACACTTTGCCGGCTACCGGCGCTTATTCTTTTGACGGATCGCAAACAATGTCTTTCACGGGCTCGGAGGTTATGGACAGTGTCGCCTTAACCAATGTCAGCCATGCCTTCGATCGGCTTAACGAATGGTACCTTTTAATCAGCGAAATGTCCGTTACGCCTTTGGAAGGACAAAACGGAGCGGAAGTCCCCTTATCCGATGACACGTTCTGTCAGGGGGCATTTATCAACGCAGACGGAACACATCAGCTTTTTGCCAATCAGCCGCTGCTGACCGTTCCTGCAGATCAAACAAATCTGGCTTTGTGCGGAATTAAAGTAATGTCCCTAACCGGCCAGGAAAACGCGACGATTGAACTGGCCGATTCCAGCGGTATGCTGATCGGGCCGAACGGCGTTCAACTGATGTTCAGTCATGTCAATAAAATCATCATTCCCGACTTGCCGACACAAACGGCGCAAACAGCGGCAATCCGTACCGGTCCGATTGTGTATGATTCATCCCGTCAAAATAAAAACACTGCGGATGTTTTTGCTTTTTCCGCGGATAACGGCATTGCCGAAACAGAAAAGGAAAATATTCTAATCAAAACCGGCTATACTTTATACGGATGGAACGCCGTTTTCGCCAACGGACAAACGATGAGTCTGGCCGATGTCCGCACTTATCAGACAAAACATGGAACTTTGCCCGATTCAAGCGGCACTATCAGTTACGGAGAAGCCCGTCTGACCTTTAAAAATGCAAAAAAGATCAGCGTTTATGAAAAGCCGTCTTATTGCGGATACGGACAAAAACCGGAAGAATAAAACCAATAAAGAGGCCTTTATGATTAAAGGCCTTTTTCTTTCATTCTAAGAAATGAAACGGAAGCTTTTCCGTAAGATCGTTTGTCAAAAACATCAAACAAATCCGGAAAAATATTTTTTTCACCGCGTTCCGTCTCAATCACACATAATGTCTTGGAATCAATCCAACCTTGGCGGCTTAAAGCATCAAGCGCGGGCGAGACCAACCCTTTGGCATAAGGCGGATCCATAAATAACAACGTAACCGGTGCTTGCGCCTGCGGCGGATTTAAAGCATCCTTAAACAAGTGAACGGACAGACCGCTTTTCACAAAAACTTCCGCATTCTGCCAAAAACATGCGATTGCCGCGGGATCTTTTTCCGCGGCCGTCAAAGAAGCCGCGCCACGGGACAACGCCTCCAATCCCAAAGCGCCCGTGCCTGCAAAAACATCCAGAACGGCCACATCCGTCCATCCGATCGTTTTCCCGCGCAAATATGATTCCAATATATCAAAAACGGCCTCCCGTACCCGATCCGATGTCGGACGGGTCGTTTTTCCTTCAGGCGCCGCAAGCTTTTTAGCTTTATATTTTCCTGCGATAATGCGCATATTTTATTCCTTAACGCTTTTTTCGTACCGTTATATCTGCCAAACTGCCGATCTGTTCCTTCAATGTTTTTGCACTGATTTCATCAATGCCACCTTTTGGCAACGCCCCCAATTGAAACGGGCCGTACGAAACACGGATCAAACGTGTTACCTGCAATCCGAAAGCTTCCATCAACCGGCGAATTTCACGATTTTTTCCTTCTTTCAAAGAAACGGTCAGCCATGTATTCGATCCCTGTTTTTTATCAATGACAACCGAAACGCCGGCATATCGCATCCCTTCAATGACAACGCCCTGCGCCAGTTTTGTTATTATATCCGGCGTCATTTCTCCATGAATGCGCACTCGATATCGCCTGATCCACCCTGTCGAAGGCAACTCTATGCGGCGGGCCAACTCTCCGTCATTTGTCAACAAAAGCAATCCTTCCGAATTTAAATCCAAACGCCCTATTGAAATAACGCGCGGCAAAGAATCCGGCAAAGAATCAAACACCGTCGGCCGACCTTCCGGATCTTTGTGAGACGTAATCAGTCCCGCCGGTTTGTAATAGCGCCATACTCTTGTTTTTTCTTTAACGGGCAAAGGCTTTTGATCCACTGTGATTGCATCATCCGGTAAAACCGTTACGGCCGCAGATGTCAACACTTTACCGTTTACGGCAATACGTCCCTGCTCTATATACCGTTCCGCTTCCCGTCTGGAACAAATTCCCGCGCGGGCAACGACTTTTGCTATTCTTTCACCTTTTTGCTCAGTCATCTGATTTCCTTTTCCGGCTGATCGAAAGAAACGGACGTCGATACGCTGGCCGTCATCAATACCGGCAGAAGCGCTTGAATGACATATTCGTCCGTTTCAAAAAAAGTAACCTGTTCCGCCGTATATACCGGACGAGGCACCGCTTTTATTTCCGATTCCAGAGCCGTTATGCCGTCAATCTGATAACTGGCTCGGACCGCCGGCACAAAATCCGCGGCGACTTTATCGTCTTTTCCCGAAAAGAGATGCATTTCCAACACAGACTTGCTTAAAGTACGCAACGCCCGTTCATCATCCAGATTGACACCTTCTCCGGGAAGTATCTTCGCTAATTCCAGGCTTTCGACGACTTTAGGCATCGGCGGCGGCGCTTCATTGGAAGCAATAATGCTTTTCCCCGATTCCAACCTCAAAATCGGAGCTTCGACAACAACGGTCGATTTTTTTGATTTACGCTCTTTCGGCTGCTTGTCCAACCAAATTTTCAGCGACTTCGGCAATATTGTAAAACGATCGATTTTATCCTGAAATATTTCCTCTATCCGCTGACGCACCTGATGCACCGTGCGCATTTTTCTTTTTTCGGTATAAAAAATCGGCGGATTGGCCATAGCCGCGTCGGGAAACAAATCCGCCGCATATTTATTCGGCGTGAACTTGTCCGCGCGCAGCAGCATTACGGCTCCGGACGGTCCCATAAAATGCGCCAGATACAAATCAACCGGAGAAATTTCTCCGCCGATTTGGTCGCTTAAAATTTTTTGATTGCTTTTGGCAAATTCAGCCGCCAGCAAAGCGGATATACGCGGCGAACGGCGCAAAGATAAAATTTCTTCCCTGTCGTCTTCGTTTTTGACGCGATAACGCCCTCTGCCGTCACGATAAATCTGGGATGCCAACCGTGCATAACCGTACTTTGCGCCATGCAGTTTCATCTGCTGCAGCCATGTGTCCGCCGTAAACTGATACAATCCTTCGGCACTGGAACGTTCCGCGGCGGCATTGACTTCAAACCGGCTTTCGTGTCCGGCTTTTGCCAACATATAATCAAAACTGACGCCGGCCTGTTCGCTGGCTTCCTGAATATAGCGCACAATTTCCCGATCGACTTTAAAACCGCCGATTTTGTACACCGTATTTTCTATCGCGACATCCGAAGCCACTTTAACATTCCCTTTCCGAATCGGCAGTATATCAAGCGCCTATAAGCATTAAAAGAGGTTTTTCTTGACTTCCTCTGCCAAGAAATACACCTTAGATAATATGGATACTTTTTTAAAAAATGTTATAGATACGGCTGTAAATTCGGCAAAAAAAGCTGCGGAATATCATGAAATTCCGGTATGCGCCGTTATTTTTTCTTCCGAAGCTCAAAAAATCATAGCTGTTTCCTCCAATCGGACGGAACAAGATCATGATCCGACCGCGCATGCGGAAATTTTAGCGATCCGGTCTGCCTGCTCCCTCTTGCAGCAAACGCGTCTGACGGATTATGATATGTATGTCACGCTGGAACCTTGCCCGATGTGTGCGGCGGCGATTTCTTTTGCCCGACTGCGGCGGTTATATTTCGGCGCTTACGACGTCAAAGGAGGCGGCGTTGATCATGGGTGTCGTCTTTACCAGAACGCCGCGAATCTTTATGTGCCGGAAGTTTACGGCGGCATAGCTCAAACCCGATGCGAAGAATTGTTAACATCTTTTTTTAAAAAATTGCGCGGAGCCGGTTAATGACAAACAAACCTTTATTTATGAATACGCCCGCATTAACGGAAGATTTGCTTTCCGTCACAGAAAAACCGTCGGAACCGCTGTCCGTTACGGCTTTGTCTTTAACGCTCAAAACGCTGGTCGAAAAAAGCTTTGCCAACGTTCGCGTCAAAGGAGAAATTTCAGGACTGAAAAAAGCGGCTTCGGGACATATTTATTTTGCCTTAAAAGACGAAGAATCCGTCCTGGATGGTGTTTGTTGGCGCGGAGGAGCCGCCAAACTCGGCATCGTCCCGCAGGACGGACTGGAAGTTGTCTGTTCGGGAAAAATTACGACCTATCCCGGACGTTCCAAGTATCAAATGATTGTCGAAACCATGGAAGCGGCCGGCGTCGGCGCTTTATTGAAATTATTGGAAGAACGCCGGCAAAAATTGGAAGCGGAGGGACTATTTTCCCTTGCGCGCAAAAAACCGATTCCTTTTCTGCCCGACGTAATCGGAGTCGTCACGTCGCCGACCGGCGCGGTCATCCGCGATATTATGCATCGTTTAAACGACCGCTTTCCCCGACGCGTCCTGCTGTGGCCGTCTTTAATGCAGGGGGAAGAAGCCGCCGAACAGGTTGCCCGGGCAATCCGCGGTTTTAACGCCATTCCGAAAGACGGACTGGAAACGCCGGACGGATTGCTGCCTCGTCCGGATGTGTTGATTGTCGCGCGCGGCGGCGGTTCTCTGGAAGACTTATGGGCTTTCAACGAAGAAATCGTTGTCAGAGCCGCGGCCGAATCAGAAATCCCGTTAATTTCCGCCGTCGGCCATGAGACGGATACGACTCTGATTGATTATGCGGCCGACTTGCGCGCGCCGACACCGACAGGCGCCGCCGAAAAAGCCGTTCCCGTCCGTCAGGAATTACAGCTGCAGCTGACCGAAACGGACATTCGGCTGCAGCGAGGGGTCAATCGCTTTTTGCGCGAACAGGAAAACATTCTCGGCGGTTTGTCGCGCGGTTTGCCTTCACTGGATCAGATTGTTGCGGAACAAACTCAACGGTTGGACGATCGTGCGGAACGAATGGACAACGCCTTTAAAACTTTTTTCCAAAATAAAAAAAGCCTTCTGGACACTTCGGCCTTACGTCTTACCCGCCCCGACGCTTTGCTGGAACGAGCCAGAAACCGTCTGTTTCAGGCTGCACTGCCTTTGGAAGGACAAATCAAAAGTTTTATCGCCCAGACGGAAAATCGTTTTCAAACAGCGTCCCGTCTGCTAGAAAGTTTCTCATACGAACGGATTCTGGAACGCGGTTTTATTTTAGCTTTGACGCCGCAGGGCAAACCGGTCACAACAGCGGCTCAGGCGGCTTGCTGCTCCGAATTGCTTTTAAAGTTTTCAGATGATACGCTTCATGTGTCAACAAACGAAAAAACGCATAAAGTCTCCAAAAAACAGATCCGACATGAGAACGATGACAAACAAGGACGGTTGTTATGAAAAAACTTTTTATGCTCCCGATTTTATCTGCAACGATAACCGCCGCTTGCGCCGCGGAAGCTCCCGTTTTGTTTTTGCATGGACAAATACGGCAGGGAGAAATGCTGTTCGGTTTTGCTTCTCCCGGATCGCAGATAACAATTAACGATGAACAAATCACCGCCAGAAAAGACGGCTGGTTTGCTGTCGGAATCGGACGGGATGACACCGGAATCCTGACTTTTAAAGCCGTTAAAGACGGGAAACAAACCGAACGTTCTTACAAAATCAATCCTCGCGAATGGCGCGTTCAGCGCATAGACGGACTGCCGCAAAACACGGTAACCCCTTCACAGGAAGAACAGGAACGCATTGCTGCCGAAATGGTTTTAGCTAAAGAAGCCCGCCAAAAAAACGTCGATAAAGAATTGCCGCTGTGTTTTTCCATGCCGGCACAAGGCCGCATTTCCAGTGTTTACGGCTCGCAGCGCATTTTAAACGGCGTTCCGAAAACGCCGCATAATGCATTAGACATTGCCAATAAAGAAGGCACTCCCATTACTTCTCCGGCGGACGGCATCGTTTTGCTGGTTCATAACGATATGTTTTTATCGGGAAAAACCGTTTTAATCGGACATGGACAAAACGTCGTAACCAGTTATATCCATATGAGCAAAATTGAGGTTAAAGAGGGACAATTCATCAAAAAAGGCGAAAAAATCGGACAAATCGGTATGACGGGACGTGCGACCGGGCCGCATTTGCATTGGGTTGTTTCTTGGAAAAACAAACGCGTTGACCCGCAAGTGTTTTTAAAAAATTCCGAAAAATTCTGTCCTGTTCAAACAACGGAACAATCTTTCGATCTCAAAGAAGAAAAGAGGTAAAACACCATGACAAAGAAACTGTCCTTAACCATCTTAACCGGCATTTGTCTCCTTTGGGCGACCAATGCTCCGGCGCAAATGTTTTACAACACCAAATCCAATTTTGATAAAACGGGCTCAACTTCTTACAGTGCTTCCGGTCCGAAAATACCCGATATGGATGAAACGGGAAAAGAAGAGCTCCCTTTTGAAAAAATCGTCTCTCAGCCTATTCGGGAACGTATTCGCGCGGATGCCGCTTATATCGTCGGAGAACCTGAAGAAACACTTTGTTACGGCATTGCGCGCAAAAGCCCCAAAAAACGCAGCGCGACCATACAAGGATACGCTCATACCGGAAACTGCGGTTCTTTAAACGAAACAGGCATGGCTGAAATTCAAAGCAAACTTTTCAGTGCCGAAAGTTATGATATGAATATTATGAAAATTGCGTCCTGCGTTATTAATCCCAAACTGATTCTGAGATTCAGAAAAGGATTTGATTTTGTAGACCTTCTTTTGTCCGGCGGCAACTGCCCGGCCGTTTTTTTCCTGTATGGCGGCGAAACAAGAGAATTTTCCGCCAAACCGATCAAAGAATGGCTGGACACTTTTATTGAAGCTGTTTCCAACGATCTGGAACCGGTTGACTCTGCCGAAATGGAAAAAGCGGCCGGCCGTATGTTCAAAAAAAGAACAGCCGAAGAAGAAACTGCTTCCGAACCCCAACCTCAACAAGCGGCGCCTAAAATGTGGGGAAGACGCGTGATCAAACCTCAGGAAAACGAACCGGATACACAAACGGATCTTTCCGTTCCGCCGCCGCCAAAATAAAAATAACGCACAAAAAAGCCTCCGAAAAAAGGAGGCTTTTTTATTAATATCTCAGCTTCAACCACTCTTTATAAGGCATCCCCTGTAAAATCAGTTCTATCGGAAAAGCCTTTCCATCCGGCGTAACGGAAAGCCGCAGCATAGGATTATTCTCTTTTTTTCTGATCGCTTTTTCCAACTGGCCGGCCACTTCTTCAGGGACATAAAAACGGCTGACATTGTCATAGAAACGATTATACAGGCAATAGCCTTTAATAAAAGCTCCGCAGTCCGCCCGTCTTTCCAAAACGATTCTGCCGGAAGAGGCACAGAAAAAAGATTCGCGTTTTTTCCAACGCAATTCTTTGTCCTCCGTTTTACATTCCGACGGAAAAGAATCATAGTCCACCGCCACCGACAAATAATGACCGGCTAAAATATCCCGAGGATCGTAGCCGCGCACGGGCAAATCTATTTTGGTTCCCTGCGAAATCATAGACTGCACCGAAAGCGTCCAGCCCAGCAAAATGAAGACAGGCAGAAACAATAAAATCTTTGTTTTAAGCATGTTCCACCTCTCCGGCTGAAATCTTTTGTTTCAAATAACCGTCCGCTTTATAACATCCGTAGGCAATGCCCAGAATGGCAATCCCCGAAAAAATCATTCCGATCCCCGTGTAAAGCAACGATCCGAACAATTCAAAGAATGCGGTCAATATTCTGAAAGCCGTAACGACACCCAATATGCGCGCTTTCTTTTCCTGCTGGAAACAATAAGCCACAAAAATAAAACAGATCAACAGCAGCAATTCGGAAAAATAAATTATGTCTTGACTCAGCGGGAATAAGAAAAACAACGCATACACCCCCGTAACGATCCAAAGAGATTGTTTTTCTTTTTGGTTAAAATCCGCACATTTCCAAACGAACGCGGCAAACCCCATAGCTGTCAGACAAAACAATCCCTTAACCGTCGTTACCGTTGTCGGATCGAAAACTTCGAAACGATGCCGGCTGCAAAATAAAAACAAAAGACCGAAAACAAACAATCCCGTACGCAGCGGCACAACGAATAAAGCCGCTTTTTCTGCGCGGGAAATCATAAAAAACACCGCGACGCACAGGAATGAAAAATACAGCGGCGAAGAAAGAAAATAATTTCGTATGAACCGAAGAACTTCTTCTCCCCAGGGCGAGGCTAAAACAGCACAGATGAAAATGGTTTCCCATATCCATCCGAACAATACCCGTTTTGTTAAAAACAACAACGGGAAAGCCAATCCTGACCAGAATAAAAAGGCCTTATACGTATCGCTTTTCAAATGATAGACCTGACCGACCAAGCCTATCGCCGCAAAAAGAAGCAGCATAAAAAAGAACAGCCCGGCATCAAACCCCGTTGGGTGTTTTTTTTCAATCAACGGCAAAGCGCTGCCCGATGCGATTAAAAGACCGAACATCCCGCCTAATTTTACCGCCAGCGGAATATTGTACCAGTTTGACGCAACAATCGCCGCAATTCCGCATGCAATTGAAAAAACGCCTAAAAACACAATAATAGAAAATAATGAAAGAAATGGCCTTTTTTCTTGTTCAAACGCAATAATCTCCTGCGCCTGCCGAGCCGAGATCAATCCTTTATCAACCCAATTTTGAGTTTTTCTGAAAATTGAAGACATTTTGCTCTTCCGCCGATATTAATTTTGAGTTGATTCTATTATATTTTTATTTTATTGTCACTAAATGTTTTAAACTGTCCTACAGGGGATTTACTAATGAAAAAATTATTAGCTTTGGCTGCTTTCGCAGTCGTTTTTTCCGCTTCTTCCGCATTTGCCGTCGACAGCACGGGCTGCGGTTTGGGATCCATTATCTTTAAAGGCCAATCCGGTCTTCTTTTCCAAACGCTGGCCGTCACCACAAACGGCTCTTTCGGCAACCAGACCTTCGGTATTTCCACCGGAACGTTAGGCTGCGATCAACATGGGCGTATCACCGGCGGAACGGGAAAAGTGTTGGCTTTTCTGGAAAAAAATCTGGAACAATTCGCGGTTGACGCTGCGCGCGGTCACGGAGAAACAATCGACACGGTCGCCGTTTTGATGGGCGTTTCTTCCGACAAAGCCGGCGAAACGATTAAAGAAAACTTTGCATTCATTTTCGACAGTCATGATGTTTCCGCCGTCACGGTTACGCTGAAGGTTTCCGAACTGTTGGCTTAATCTGATTAAGAGGCAAAAGGCTTTTTTAAAATGCGTATTGCCTTCGGATTATTAATATGGCTCTGTCTTGGCGGGATATCTGCCGCGGCAGAGCCGTTTTCTTTGTCTGAAGAACAACTGTCTTACCTTGATCTTTTACAACAGGAGGCGGAACGTCAAAAGCTGGCGGAAAATCCGCAATGGCGTGCATTAATGCACTTTCACAGCCGCTGGCTGTCAAAAGAAAGCACCATTGATTCTCCTTCTTTTTTTCTGTCACCGGACGGCAAAAAAGATTTAAAAAAAGAATTGCGGGCGACTTTACGCGCTTTTTTTACACCGATTGGCAAGATTGAAAAAATCGAAAAGAAAAGCGCGGAATACAATCATCCGCAATGTTTGTTTCCGGCACGCTATACTTGGCTGAACAGCAAATTAAAATTTAATCCGAAACTTCTTCCTCCTGTTGATTGTTCGGATTTTCAAACCTTTAAAAAAACAATTTCCCCCGAACGCGTCGCTTTGATTTTTACCAGCGCCTATATGGGAAATCCGGCTTCTCTGTTCGGGCATACATTGCTGCGCCTTGACAGCGCGGGAGAAACGCCTTTGCTGTCACATGCGGTCAATTACGGCGCGATTACAGGTTCTGACGGCGGGATCCCTTTTATGTTCAAAGGCGTTTTCGGCGGTTACAGCGGTATTTTTTCCGTTTACCCTTATTATGATACGGTCAACTTGTACAATAATATGGAAAATCGGGATATTTGGGAATATCAGCTGAATCTGAACAAAGAACAGCTTGAACGGTTGATCGCCCATATTTGGGAATTAGGTCATAATTCTGCTGATTACTATTTCTTTTCAGAAAATTGTTCCTATATGTTGTTGGAAACATTAAACGCCGCTTTACCGGAAAAAGATTTAACCGATGCCTTTTACCGGCCGATGTTTTCCGACTATACCATTCCCATTGATACCGTCCGAGCCATCTTAAAACAAAAAAACATTCTCAAAAAAGCCGTTTACAGACCGTCACGGCAGAGTCGTCTGAATCATGCCCGTTCCTTTTTGGCTTCCGCAGAAAAAGATCAACTGCGCAAATTGCTCAAAGCACCAAGACAAATTGACGATGTGATGGCTTCTGACTTAAACGATGAGCAAAAAGCGAACATTTTGGTCACAGCCTATGAATATATCCAATATTCTTTTATTGCCGGTGATGTTCCGTTAGATGAAATGCGCAGGGATTCCATAAAAATCCTGACGGCACTCAGTTCCATTCGGGATAAGTCATCGATTACCGAAATTCCCGTTCCCGAAGTCCGTCCGGACGAAGGACATCTGTCGGGAGCGGTCGGTTTATACGGCGGACGCCGCAATCATAAAAGCTTCATTGATTTTATGATCCGCCCCGCATATCACACTTTATTAGATGAAACCGGCGGTTTTGTTCCTTTCGGCGCCATCACTTATCTGGATACGGTTCTGCGTTGGTATGAAAATGAAAATGATTTAAAATTACAGAAAATTTCCTTTATCGACATATCTTCTTTTCCTGCCAGAAACGAATTATTCACTCCCTTTTCTTTCAGATTGAATCTGGGCGCGGAACGCTATGCTTACCCGGTCAAAAACAAGGAAGGTTCCGTTTTTTACGCCGGTGCCGACGGAGGTATTTCCTGGCATCCATGGGAAACGACCGCAGCATATTTTTTAGTCGCCTCACGCGTCAAAGCCGGCGGTTATCTGCCGCATAACGCGATGGTCGGTGGCGGCTTTCAAGCCGGTTTTGCGGCAGACTTCAAATATGTCAGAATAACGGCCAACGCAGAAAAGATTTTTTACACAAATAAAGATGCCGATGCATGGCGGTATGAAACAGCGGCTTCCGTTTCTTTAAAAAAGAATTGGACGATCGAAGCTTCTTTTCTGTTCGAAGATACGAAATATACCGATACTCATGAAGGACGTCTGGGACTTGTCGTCCATTTTTAAAGATCTTCAGAAAAAACAGATACCTTTCTGCCGCGATAAGCTATAAAGTCTATGCTTTCCTGTGTTTCCGCATTCGGGATTTCAATAATATCCACCACTTCCTGAACAGCTAAGGCGAATTTTTCAAAAATCAGAACAGCTTGTGCATGCGGATAACCGTCCCGCGGGCATGAATCTCTTAAAGGTAATCGAATCCCTTGCGTTTCCAAAAATTTTTTGCGCACTGACTCTTTCGGTGAAAAAACGAAATCTTCCACCCGCAGAATAGAGTCAGCCCGAATCGCACCGAAAACAGCCGGCTCTGACTTGAAAATTAAATAGAACACGCCTGTTTCCGCATTATGGGATTCGTTTTCCGCATTTGAAATAATTTTTCTGGGCAACGGCAAAACAATCTGATTCAACAGTTCTTCTATATCTAAAAACACCGGTTCCCGGCCACTTTCCAAAACAGTGCACGGTGTTAAATACGGATTTTTCTTTTTTGTTTTCTGTTCGGAAAAAGACAAAATATATTCCGTATCAAGAACTTGCTGAATCGGAATCAAAAAGCTGAAGGCGCCGGCTTGAATAACCAATCCGAAATTATTCTGTTCTTTTTTTTCCAGCCTCAGCACCGGTATGGAGATACCTTTCCAATAGAAAAAATACCCGCTGCCGCCTTTTTCCGTTTTTATTTCTTCTTCTTTCAAAAAAATCGTTTCCGCCACAGCGTTTAAAGGAACAGCCATTAATCTGTCCGATAATCGGAACAATAAAACATTGTCAAACAAAAAACGTTTGGGAATGGAAAAATTGATCTGCAAACCGTCTTTAAAATCAGCTGACACCTGGCCGCCCGATTTTTCCAGCAAACGAACCGCCTTTACCAAACCGCGATTTTCTGTTTTTCCTTTGACAGCATTATGAAACAAATACGCCAACAATTCCTGCTGTGACAAAGATATATTTTTATTAATCAATCCTGTCGCCCGCACAGCATTATACAGTTGATCAAAATCAAATGAACTTCCGTTATCTTTAAAAGAACAACAAACCGCCGTTCCCTTTTCCCAGGCAGAAAAGTTCAAATGCAGCACCTCTCCGTCTTTAGGGAAAGCATGCCGAAAAGCATTTTCAATCAATTCCATCAACATCTGTTCTAAAACGCTTAACGCATCTTTATCCACCCCGTTGACAACGTCACATTTTATGTCAATTTCATACGGTTTTTTGTATCGCCCTGCTGTGATGTGTACGATGTTTTTGAAAAAATTCGGAATTTTTACAAAAGAATGCGTTCTGATCTGAACAATCCATTCTTTTAAAACAGCCAAACTGTCTGTCATGGTTTCATCTTTGTTTTGACGAGCCAAAACAGCCAGCTCCTTTTGAAGCTTTCCGACGTCATACGGCCATCCCGAAACCTGCAGATCGCTTTGAAGCGCTTCATAACGATACTTTTGCTTTTTCAGCTGAGTTTCGAAACGTTTTGCGCTTTTTTCCTGAACGTTCAATTGTTCCTGCAAAGAAAGCATCAGGGTACTAAAATCCAAATGCTGCTTTTCCAGTTCTCTTTTTTCCTGCAGGATTTGATCTTTATTTTCTTTTTCTTCTTTTAACTGGCGCTGAATCGTTTGATACTCTTCTTCCAAAAGAGCATATTGAGAAAATATTTTTTCACGATTTTCATTAACTTCAAAATGTGTTTTTTCCAACAGCTTTAAGTGATCCAGAAGTTTTTTATTTTGTACCTGTTTTTTTTCCAATTCCTGGAAGAACTGTTGTTCATGTTCTTCTTTTAATTTCTCTTCCTCCGCTAATTGCCGCGCCAGTTCCAAATTTTTTTGCTTCGTATCGTTCAGCGCCGCTTCTTTCATTTCCAACAGGTGTTCCGAATGTTTTTGCAAATTTTCCTGAACGGCAAGCTTTTCCTGACATTTTTGCAAAGTCAGACGTGTTGAAGCCAAACATTCTTCCAACTCTCCTTGAATTTTTTCCTGTTCATTCAGCCGTTTTAAAGTTTCACTTACTTTTTCCTGCAGAACCGTTTGACTCCGTTCTTCCTTAAACAGGATGTTTTCTTTATCCTTCAGAGCATTTTCCTGTTCGGCCAAAGCCTGAGCCCATAACACGAGTTCTTCTTCCCGTTTATCCAGTATCGTTTCCTGCGCGGTTATCCCCGATCGGACGACATTCATATTTTTGGAAGCATTGAGAACAAAAAAATCCGAAACATTATTATCGACAGACGGCAAAAGATCGTCATCAGACTCCCTTGCTTCCCGTTTCAAACGTTCTGATGTTACTAAAATTTCTTTAATTCGCTGAAGCTTTGCCAACACAGCCGGCAAGGCTTCCAAAATATTTCCTTTTTTCTGACATTCTTTTATTTCCCGGAGGCTTGCGTCCGCCAAACGATATAAACGCAAAAATCCGGCAAAAGGAGCAACGGAACGGATAAAATCAAAAAAAACATATAAAGCGTTCAATTCCTCTTCCCGCGACAGATCTTTTGCCAATGCGGGTAAATGACTTTCCAAATCAGAAAGCTGTAAAGCCGCTTCATTTAAAAAGTCTTCGACAAAATCCGTCATCGGGTCAACAAACCTTGCTTTTATTGTCTTTCACTGAGAATTATAGCCGTTTTTCCATCCTGACCGGAAAAAGAAAATTGCCAGCCTTGATCTGCCAAACTCTTTTTCAAAAATACCGCCGGCATCGTTTTCGGCAAAAAAAGAGCTTCTTCCCGTCCGTTCAAAACAGTTTGTATTTGCGAATCGAAAGCGGCGTTTTTTCCTTCCGCTTCGATAATAATTTTGCGGTCGCCCGCCCGCGCCTGAATCGTGATTTGTCCGCCTCGGGGCAAACTTTCGGCTGAAACGACTCCTCCGAGCAAGATCAAACGAAAAACAAAGATCGGTAATTCCTGATCCGTTTGCCAAACACATTCATAACGAACGACTCTGTTTTCCAATGTTTTTAAATAGTCTTCAAAAATTTTTTGCGTCACGGCAATATCCGTTAAAGGTCCTTCATTACCGAAAGCGGCGCGAAAAAAACGTAATCGTCCCAATAAAATATCGGCATTATCCGACGCCAATTTTAAAGTTTCCGCATCGGCTCCGCCCAATTCGTCAAGCAGCGACAAACTGTTGGATATCGCACTGATAACGCCCGCAAGATCATGACTGAAACGCGTCACAACGGATTTTGAAAAAACAAAGCTGTCTTCCGACACAAACAATCCCCTTCCTTTTTTATTATGACTTTGTATAGTATCGACTTTCTTCTTTATTTTTTGTACACTAATTGTATTAAACAATCTTTACCAATATCGGACTGAGGGATTTTTTCAAATGAAGACCGTATCTTCACCGATAACAGGATCAGGCATCAACACAGATCGTATCTCCGTGGCTTCAAAGCAACGGATGCAAAAAACGGAAATGCCGCCGGATCAAAAAAACGCTTCAACGTTTCAATCCTCTCCGTTTAAACGGGAAGTTCCTCTGCCGCATAATGCTGAATTTGTTGAAATTGACGGCAAAACATATTTTCTTGATGCGCCGCGCGGAACATATGTAAATATCATAATTTAACAGGAATGAATGCTATGAAAATAATCAACGAAAAAGGCAGCTCTATGGTTGAAGTGATCGGAGTATTGGCTTTTTTATCCACACTTGCCGTAGGAGCATATTCCTTAATTGCTTCGGCTAAATCAAAAATTCAGATTACCCGCGAGCATCAGCAAACAAAAGATATTATCAAGGCTATGCGCGAACAGTTTTCCGCCTTTCGGCCGACCGAAACCTCTTCTGAAACTTTATACAAAGTCGGCATTTTTGACAATGTGGGGGAAGATGGTCAAAGCTCAAACTTAATGGGGCATAAAATGGAAATCACTATGCCCGCAACAGGTTTTGCCGAACAGAATCCGACATTCAAATTAACCTATTACGATGTTGACCCCAAAACATGTGCTAATTTACTGACGGCCGATTGGGGAAGCGATCCGTCTTCGGGATTGGTTGAAATATCTACCGGCGGAACAACATTTCAATGGCCGAAAGATTATACTTCAGGTCATCATCCGCTGCCGCCGGAAATGAAAGACGTCTTGCCTGAATGCTCTCGAGCTCAAACCGTTAATGTTTCTTGGGAATATTATTTCTGAGTCTTTTTCCTGACGACCGGCGTTGTATTTTCCCATAGTTTCAGGCCGCTTTTAGCTTCCGTTAAGACAAGATGCAAATAATATTCCTGTCTTTTTTTGCCGTTGCGCACATAGGCTGTTCGCTGTATAACCCGTCCTGCGACAATAATTTGCGGAACAACGTTTTTTGACGAAAAAGAAACAACCCGCGCTTTTCGTCCCGCCGCCAGCTCTGTTCTTAATTTTTGCTTGATGTCTTCCGTATCAAAGCCCTTTTTTGTCATATCGACAATATATGAAACCGCAACGATATAATGGTCTCCGGACGGATTATCCAAAGAACCCGACTGCAGCATATTCTTAACCGCCGTCTGAATTGCTCTTTTGAAATCGGACTGAGTAATATCAACCTTCTTTTCGGGTTGTTTTTCTTCCTTGACGACGGCGACTGTCTCCGTCTTGATTTCAACTGTCGGCTGAACTTCATTTTTCTGAGAAACGCAACCGGATATAGCTCCCGCAAGCAGACACAGTATAAAAATATTTTTATTTCTCATTTTTTTCCTCTTTAATGAATTTTTTTATACTGTTTTTCAACGCCGCCGAATCACAATCGAATTTTCTTTTTTCTCTTCCTGTCGGCTTTCCGCTGACGGTTCTTCTTCCGGAATTAAAGAAGGTTGAGGCTGCAAAACGGCAGAAGCTCCTGCCGTTGTTTTTGAAGACGTTTGAGTTCCGTCTTTGCGAATAATTGTTCTCTGGCGTTCCCGTTCTTCGGCCTCTT
Source organism: uncultured Alphaproteobacteria bacterium (assembly GCA_937912005.1). Taxonomy (GTDB): domain Bacteria; phylum Pseudomonadota; class Alphaproteobacteria; order CAAGCB01; family CAG-977; genus UBA11549. Next base: position 51,345 of record CALDOX010000025.1, on the reverse strand, counting down.
TTTTGGCTTTTTCTGCCGCAGCGGCAGTTTCAGCCGCTTTTTTTGCTTCTTCTTCCGCTTTTTTCTTCAGTTCTTCGGCTTCTTGTTTTGCTTTTTCTTCCGCAGCAATTTTCATCTTTTTCTGTTCTATGGCGTTCGTTATTTTCTGACGAGCGGACGTGGCGGCATCTAATTCTGCCTGTGCCTGTCCCAACAATACCGTCAAATCTTCCAATCCCAAATTCTCTTTTTCCGATTTGCTCTGAATATCCTTTATATTTTTGAGGCGATTTTTTATTTCATCGACATTTTCGGAAATATCCGACAAATCCGTATTAGCTGCCTGCTCTTTGGTTACCGCAAGCAACATATCGTTGGATTGTTTCACCACATCGAACAAAAAGCCTTTGGTTCCGACAATCATTGCCATATTATAATTGGAGTCAAATTCACCTTCTTTGTCAAAATAATCATTTTTAATTTTTTGCTCCAGCGCATCAAGCATTGCATCTGAAATGCCGTTGTCAACCAAACTTTTTGTTTTTTGGACAGATTGACTGAGAGTTGTTAAAATCTTTTCTGCATTTTCCAAAGGAAGCAAGTTCTTATGAACCAGATACACTTTTTCGGACATAGAACGAACTGCCGACGCTTTTTTAGTTATTTCCGCAGTTGCCAGCGTCAGGCGTTCATCCATCCGATTAAGACGATCCAACTGTTGGCGTCGAATTTTTTCTTTTCCTTCTTTTTCCTTTTGAATTTGCTTCTGCCGCTCTTGAAGAGCACGCGTCTTCTGTTGATTTTTCAAGTTTATTACAGTGCCGGCAACATCCTTAATATTTTGCGATAAAACAGCCGGCTGATCTTCCGCCTTTTTGACGGACAAAGAAATATCGGGAACGGACGGCATGCCTGATGAAAAAGAAACCCCAGCTGACAAAGTTCGTCCAAGATAATTATACTCAAAAAACGGCGAAGCATTCTTTGCGCCGTTATAAAAGAATGTCCCCGGCCGCAATGAAAAAACACCGTCTTTAATATTTACATCTGCGGAAAAGCGAGTCAGTTCCGTTTGTCCCCGCAAAGCATCGTCCTGCACCGTTTCCAAAGACAAATCGGGCAGCTTTAAAAAATCCTGATACAAACGAGACATATCAAATTTTTCCAAATAACCCTTTTCAAAACTAAAACTGCCCGTTCCCACCAAAGACGACATCAATGCATCCGTTGATTTACCGTTTCCGCTGACATTAACATTCAAAACCATTGATTCGACAGAACCGATATTCAACGTATCGGAAAGAAATAAATTTGCCGGCACATTGATATTTGAAATACGCACAGCGCCGCGCATAGAAAGAGCGTCCTTTGTCGGCATTAAATTAAAGATACCGCCGAAATTCGCTTTATTCCACAAAGCGCGCCTTACATCTACGATGATTTTATCGGAAGACAGTTTAATAATACCGTCAAAATCAGATAAAACCAACGAGTTCAGGAAAAGGTTGTTTGCCTTAGTCGTTATTGTAGCCTCATATTTTCCCAAGAACGAAAAATCAAACGGCTTTTTGGAAAAGACCGGATCCGAAAATAAAAGGGTCAAACCTCCCTCTTTTTCCCAAATATTCTCCGGAATAATTTTACGCGTATCAATGGATAGGGACTCAATAAAATTAATTTTAGGCATCGCTCCCAACAATGCTAAATCCCCGCCTGTTATTTCGGCCTCCACGACGGGGATTTCCCCCTGATCGCGCATTTTGAAAGAACCGGAAAAAGAGTTATCGCCAATTTGAACATTCATATTTTGAAATTGGAAGCCGCTTTTACTTTTAATCGCCTGCCCTTTCAAAGTCAACGCGCCGGGATTAGCCAATATCGGTCGATAGGAATCCGAAAACAGACGAATAAAATTCCTGAAATTTTCATGATAAATATCAACGGAAGCATTCCAGTTCATCTGATCCGGAGCGACTTCCTTGAAATCGCCCTGTCCGATGAAACGCGCCGCACCGAAATCGACGGATGTTTCAAAATCCATCATCAACATTGTTCCCGTCACTTTGGCGGACAGCAACATTTTATCCTGAGGAGAAAGACCGTGCGGCAAAGATATTCCCAATGCTTGAGTTAAAGAGGATAACTGTTTCGAATCCACATTGACTTTAAAATTATTAAATTTAGCTTCTCCGCCAAATCCTTCTGTCTCTCCCTGCAGAGAAATCGTGGATGCGAACACCTTGTCCGCGGATAATTCGCTGATTTTCATTTGCCCGCGAACAATCGAAAAATCGGACTTAACATTTTCGGCTTTAATATCCGCCCATGAAAATATATTCGCCGCCAGTTTGGCATTTAAATCAAATTCATTAAAGAAAGCCAGTTCATCAAACAGCTTTTTCAGCTTTTCTTTTACGGACAAACGGCTGAAATCTTCACGTTTTTGAATAAAATCCTTACTCCGAACAGGGAAATACTGAGCCAAATTCAAATCGGAAACATCCATTGAAAAACTAACGGCATTCCTTTTGCCTTTCCGCAGCGCAAAAGATCCGGAAAAATCTGTTTTATCCAAAGTCCCCTTCATCTGCTGCAGTATCAAACCGTTCAAAGCCAGTTTAAAATCCGCTTCAGCCTTCAGCTGCCGCATCAGATTTTGAGGAATTTCTTCCGCGACAGGGATTCCCAACCAGTTTAAAACCGCATTGATATTTGCGGCATCGATTGCCGCCTTACCGGACAGAATGGGGGTTTTATTCAACGCCAACGCCGCAGAACCGTTGACGTAAGCGTTACTGGGCAACGTCGCCGAAAAACCTTCAAAAGCCACCCCGTTCGGTCGGTTTTCCAAACGGCCTTTGACTTGATGAATCACATCTTTTTTATAATTCACCACATCAAACATCAGTTTTAAGACGTAGGAATCCTGCGTTTTCTTAAAATATTCGCTGTTCGCCAAAAAAACCGCTATCGCCGGCAGATTGTCAACAAACGGATCCGCATCCAGTTTGGAAAAAACAAAAGAACCATCAACGACTTTCGGCAATAAATTTTGTGCGATTTTAGTTTCGCTGACCGGCAAATCATCCAATTTGACTTCCGCCGAAGGATTATTCGGATCCCGCAAAACTATTTCTTCGTCCTCATCCTCAACAGCATCTTTTTCAGCCTGACGGACTGAAGCCTCTTGCGGTGACAAAGAACGGATTGACAGTTTTCCCGAAGCGGAAGAAGTCCCATATTGAAACAGTACATCCGTCAATTCCGTTGTTCTGGTCTGAGCCGTCTTATTAATTTTTAAATTTCCGACCAACGGCTGAAAAATCGGCGGAGGCAATTTTTCCTGAGGATATAACAAAGCGAAAAATTGATCGGGTTTACGCACATCAAACGTCAATCCTCCGGTCAACATTCCGCGATCCGTTTCAGACAAACCGTATCTTCCCGTAAAGACAAAAGACGCTTCCGCCGGAGCATTGATCAAGCGCAGTGAAAAATCAGGGGATTGGCCGTTTAAATATTTTTCTACTTTCAAAGAAAAGCCGAAACTTGATGATATAGCGGCAAAATTACCTTCAAAAAAGAACGGTCCCTGCAAGCTGTCCGCAAACATTTCAGCATTGACACGATCCCATTTCTGCACCGGACTGTATTTATCCTGTTTAACTTCCGCCTTGCCTTCGGTTAACAGCAAGCTGTCAAAACCGATTGACGCATTTGACGCGGCTTTATCAAAAAAAGCCATCTGCCAGTTCCATTTTCCGTTCGGCATTGTTTCAAAATAGAACTGAGGCGAAAACAAAGTGATTTTTTTCACCTTGATTTTTCTGCGGAACAAAGAAGCCGTATCAAAAAGAATCTCGGCATGCGCCGCTGTCATCATTTGAGGATATGTCGCGTCTTTCACATTTCCCAAACGAATCTGTCCTAATTTTAAGATGGGAGACGGTTTCATCGAAAAAACCGGATTTCCTTGGATATTCAATGTCAATCCTGTTCTGGCCTTGACATTTTCCGACATTTCCTTGGCATATTTTTCCCAGTTAATGTTGGTGGGCAACAGAAAATAAACGCCGGCTGCCAGCGCCGCAATTAAAACACAGAGAATAATAATAAGCTTTTTCACGAAACCGCCTCTTTTATCTTGTCTTTGTTCCGAACAAACGATCTCCCGCATCGCCTAAACCGGGCAAAATATAGCCATGCTCATTCAATTTTTCATCCAAAGACGCCACATAAACCGGCACATTCGGATGAAGATCCGAAAAGACTTTCACTCCTTCAGGAGCCGCAACCAATGCCAAAAAAACGATTTTATTTTCCGGAACGCCGTTTTTCATTAGCGTATGAACCGCAGCCGCCGCAGAATTTCCCGTAGCCAACATCGGATCAACCAAAATGAACAAACGGTCGTCAACCGGCGGCAGCTTGACCAGATATTCCACAGGCTGCAATGTTTTCGGATCGCGGTACAGACCGATATGTCCGACACGCGCGGAAGGCACCAGCTGCAACAATCCGTCCGCCATTCCGATTCCCGCCCGCAAAATCGGAACAACCACCAATTTTTTCCCCGCGATGACAGGCGCCGTCATTTTGCATAACGGCGTTTCTATTTCTTCATAAGCCAACGGCAAATCCCGCGTGACTTCATATCCCATTAAAAGCGCTATTTCTTTAAGCAATTCTCTAAACGTGCGAGTCGATGTTGTTGTATCGCGCATCAGCGTTAATTTATGCTGAATCAACGGATGCTTTAAAATATGCAGATTAGGAAATTCGGAACAGTTCGACATAAAAAAAACCTTTGCTTAATATCTCCACTCTTTAGAGTTATACGGTATGGACGAAAGAAAACCAACCACATTTTTCATAAAATCAAAAGTTTCCCTTCTATAATTATATCATACCATAAAATTTTTATGGCTTGACGAAAGTTTAAGCTGTATCTTAGAGTGCATAAAACAGCTGTGAGGGTGGTTTATGAATACACTTGATGAAATGCTGCAGATGGCACGCGACGCTATGGATAGGGCTTACGCCCCTTATTCAAAGTTTTCCGTCGGCGCGGTTATCAAAGCAAAAAGCGGCAAATTGTATGCCGGCTGCAATGTCGAAAACGCGTCCTATCCTGCGGGATCCTGCGCGGAACAGGGGGCTATTTCCGCTATGATTTTAGGCGGCGATTCTAAAATTCAGGAAATGGTCGTTATGGGAAACGGCGAACATCTGGTTTCGCCATGCGGCTCCTGCCGTCAGCGAATCCGCGAATTTGCGGATGTCGACGCCGTTATTCACATTTGCGACAGAAACGGCGTGCGTAAATCTATGACTCTGGATGAACTTTTACCGGTTTCGTTCGGTCCGGAAAATTTGAATATTTAAACCGGCTTATCTTTTGAAAAATAGAGGATGTTTATGAAAGAAACTATCAATCAGGTTGCCAAACAGATTAAAGCCAAGATCGGCAATTACAATCCGAAAATCGGCCTTATTCTGGGCAGCGGACTGGGCGGCGTTGCAGAAGCGATTGAAAACGCCGTTGTAATCCCTTATGAAGAAATTGAAGGTTTTCCCCGTTCCACCGTATCCGGTCACGCCGGTCGGTTGGTTGTCGGAAAATTAAACGGCGTTGATGTTTTATGTATGCAGGGACGAGTCCATTTCTATGAAGGTCATCTGCCTGCGGCTTTGGCTTTGGTGGTTCGGGCCTATAAAAAGCTCGGTATTGAAAAGCTGATTCTAACGAATGCTTCCGGTTCCCTGAATATTGATATGGGCCCCGGCAGTCTGATGGTTATTTCTGATCACATCAATTTGTCCGGCTGCAATCCGCTGATCGGCCCGAATGATGATACGGTTGGCCCGCGTTTTCCGGATATGACCTACGCTTATGATCCGGAGCTGCGTCAAAAATTGCTGCAAACGGCAGAAAAAGAAGGCATCAACATGCGTTCCGGCGTTTATTTGATGACTTCCGGTCCGAACTTTGAAACTCCCGCGGAAATCAGAATGTTCCGTATTTTAGGAGCCGACGCTGTCGGTATGTCTACGGTTTCCGAAACGTTGTGCGCCGTGCACTGCGGTATGAAGGTTGTCGGTGTTTCCGTAATCACAAACTACGGTTCGGGAATGGTTTCTGACAAACAAACTCATGAAGAGACAATTGCCCAGGCAAATGAAGCCGGCAAAAAACTGCAACGTATATTAACACGCTTTGTAACGGAGATTTAAAATGAAAGAAATTGCTCAAAAAGCTTTGTCCCTGTTAGATCTGACCAGCTTAAACGATAACGATACGGAAGAAAAGGTCGTTGATCTGTGCGCCAAAGCGCATGGAGAATTCGGCAAAACGGCAGCCGTATGCATTTGGCCGCGCTTTGTCAAAACAGCAAAGAAGGCTTTGGAAGGAACGGATGTCCGTGTAGCAACGGTCGTTAACTTTCCTCATGGCGGAACGGATATTGAAGCGACCGTAGCGGAAACAAAGCAGGCAATTGCTGACGGTGCCGATGAAATCGACGTTGTTCTGCCGTACAAAGCCTTTATGAACGGCGACAAAGAAACGGCAAAAGCTTTGTTGGTTGCCACCCGTGAAGCATGCAAGGGCCATACGCTGAAAGTTATTATTGAAAGCGGCGTTCTGGCGCACGCCTCCCTGATTGCAGATGCGACCAGATTGTCCATTGAAATCGGAGCGGATTTTGTTAAAACGTCAACAGGAAAGACCCCCGTTTCTGCGACGTTGGAAGCAGCCAACGCTATGCTGGAAGTCATCCGCGACTCCGGCAAACCCGTCGGCTTCAAAGCGTCCGGCGGTGTCCGCACGACGCAGCAAGCCGCCGATTATTTGACTTTAGCCGATAAGATTATGGGCCCCAAATGGGCAACGCCGAAAACATTCCGTTTCGGTGCAAGCGGTCTGCGCGACAGCCTGCTGGCTTCAATGGGATACGGCGAAGCTCCGGCCGAAAACAAAGGGTACTAATTATTATGCTGCCGCAGGAAGTAATCCGCCATAAACGTGACGACAAAAAACTGACAAAAGAAGAAATTGACTTCTTTATCAAAGGCGTTGCCGATTGGTCGGTTTCCGAATGTCAGATAGCCTCTTTTGCGATGGCGGTTTACCTCAGCGGTATGGATAATGACGAAACAATCAGCCTGACGCAGGCGATGGCGCATTCCGGCGCTGTAATGAATTGGGCGGACAAAGATTTGGACGGCCCTGTTCTGGACAAGCATTCAACCGGAGGCGTCGGCGACAGCGTCAGTTTGATTTTAGCACCCTTATTAGCAGCATGCGGCGGATTCGTTCCGATGATTTCAGGACGAAGTTTAGGGCATACGGGCGGCACGCTGGACAAGCTGAATTCTATTCCGGGATACACTGTCATTCCGTCCTTGGATCGGTTTTACAAAGTCACTAAAGAAGTCGGATGCGCGATTATCGGCCAGACCAGCGATCTGGCTTTGGCCGACAAACGCTTTTACAGCGTGCGCGATGTAACGGCGACGATCGAATCCGTCCCGTTGATTGCCGCATCCATTCTTTCCAAAAAACTTTCCGCCGGCATTGAAGGTTTGGTCATGGATCTGAAATGCGGCAGCGGCGCCTTTATGAATAACATTGAGGATGCTCGTTCTTTGGCGAAAACAATGGTGAAAACCGCTGCGGGAACGGGATTGTCGGCACGGGCGCTTATCACGAACATGAGCGCAGTTCTGGGAAAAAATGTCGGCAACGCTCTTGAAGTCATTGAAGCGATTTCTTATCTCAAAGGTGAGTACCGCGATCCGCGTATGAATGAAATTGTGATGACTTTATGCGGTGAAGCGTTACAGCTGAAAGGATTAGCAAAAACGCGGGAGGATGCTATGGCAAAACTGCAGCAGGCCCTGGATTCCGGAAAAGCGGCGGAAAAATTCGCTCAAATGGTATCCTGTCTTGGCGGCCCTGCGGATCTGATCGAAAATCCTGAAAAGCATATGCCCAAGGCGCCGATCATTCGTCCTGTTTATGCCGAAGAAAGCGGATATGTTTCAGCAATGGATGTCCGCAAAATCGGGGAAACGGTCATCGTTCTGGGCGGACAACGCAAAACGCCGGATCAGCAAATAGATTTTGCCGTCGGATTTACGGATTTTGTGCAAATCGGTGAAAAAACAGATGCAAACACGCCGATTGCAATGATTCATGCAAACAGTGAAGAAACTTTTGCCGAAGCGGAAAAAATGCTCCGGTCAACAATTCGGGTCAGCGATACGCAACCGGTTAAAGAACCGGTTATTTATGAGACCGTCGCCGCCTGATTTTTAGATGAGGTGAAACACAATGAAACGGGCTATTATTTTAATGATGGATTCTTTTGGCTGCGGAGAAGCGCCCGATGCGGAAGCTTTCGGCGATACCGGAGCCGACACACTGGGGCATATTGCCAAAGCCTGCGCCGAGGGAAAAGCGGAAAAAGGACGCACGGGGCCTTTAAATATTCCTAACTTGTGCAAATTAGGCTTAGGTGAATTATACAAGCAATGCAACGGCGAATATGCTCCGAATTTGGAGATTCCCGTTTCTGAAATCACCGGTGTTTACGGTTTTTCAAAGGAAATCAGCAAAGGCAAAGATACAACGTCCGGTCACTGGGAAATGGCCGGCGCTCCCGTGATGTTCAAATGGGGATATTTTCCCGCGGAATACCCGAGCTTTCCGCAAGATTTAATAGACGAATTTGTTAAAGAAGCCAAACTGCCCGGCGTTTTGGGAAACAAAGCGGCATCCGGAACGGTAATCTTGGATGAATTGGGCGCCGAAAGCGTCAGAACAGGTAAGCCGATTGTTTATACTTCGGCGGACAGCGTATTTCAGATCTGCGCTCATGAACGGTATTTCGGATTGGAACGTTTGTATGAGATCTGCCATATTGCGCGCGATTTATTAAACAAGCGCACGGAAAACGGATTGATCGCCCGCGTGATCGCACGCCCGTTTGAAGGTGAAATCGAAACAGGCTTCAAACGTACCGGCGGCCGCCATGACTATTCGGTTCTGCCGCCCGTTCCGACCGTTTTGGACAAGATGAAAAAAGCCGGCGGAAATGTCATTTCCATCGGTAAAATCAGCGATATTTTTGCCGCTCAAGGGATTACTCAGGCTTTGCCCGCCGTCGGATTGGAACAGCTGTTTGACCGCACGTTGGAACAAATCAAAACAGCCCCTGATAATTCGATTATCTTCCCGAATTTTGTGAATTTCGATATGGATTGGGGACATCGCCGCGACGTTTCTGGTTATGCGGGCGGCTTGGAATATTTTGACAGCCGTTTGCCCGAACTGTTCGCTTTAATGCAGGAAGGCGATATCTACTTCATCACGGCCGACCATGGGTGCGATCCGACATTTAAAGGAACAGACCACACCCGTGAACATGTTCCCGTGATTATGTTCGGCAAAGGAATTGCTCCGCGTTATATCGGCCGGCGCGAAACCTATGCCGATATCGGTCAGACAATCGCCGATTACTTTGGTTTGGAACCGTTTGAAAACGGGAAATCTTTCTTGAAATAACCCCTTTGAAAAGGGCATTCGGCAGAATGCCCTTTTTCCTTATTTTTAAAGGAATGTCCGATGCTGCCGCAGGAAATTATTCGCAAAAAACGTGATAAGCAGATTTTAACCGTTCAGGATATTGAAGACTTTGTCCAAGGTATTGACGATTGGTCAATTACCGACGGTCAAGTTGCGGCTATGCTGATGGCGGCATTGGTTAACGGATTAAATCACGATGAAATCATCGCTTTCGTCAATGCCATTGTAGATACGGGAATTATTCTGGACTGGGAAAGCGTTGATTTGAACGGGCCGGTTGCATCGGTTTACACGATGCCGGGAGTTGGCGATAAATCGGAAATTATCGCAGCGCCTTTATTGGCTGCCTGCGGTATTTATGTACCGATGATTTGTGAACGTATGCAATACCATGCCGGCGGCACATTAGATAAACTGGACAGCATCAAAGGCTTTGCTTCCCGGCCGACGCTGGCAAGATTCAAAAAAACGCTGCGTGAAAGCGGATGCGCTTTTATGACGCCGACGGAACAAATTGCGCCGGCGGATTTGCGCATTCAATCGATTCGTGACGTTACGGCGACAGTAACCAGCATCCCGCTGATGCTGATGTCGATGCTGGTCAAAAAGGTTGCCAGCGGCATTAAAAATTTAACCGTGGATGTCAAAGTCGGCAACGGTTCTTTCACTCCATCCAAAGAAGAAGCCGAAAACTGTGCTAAAAAAATCAAAGAATGCGCGCCGGCTTTCGGAATAAAAACAGATATCACCTTTTCCCAAATGGATCATTTGGTCGGGCAAAATGTCGGCAATGCCCTGGAAGTTTTTGAAGCGTGGGATTATTTGACCGGTTCCGGCCCGCGTGATCAGGAACTGCATACTTTAATTCAAAACATTTGTTCAACGGTTTTGATTCAAAACAAAATCGCCGCCAATAAAGACGAAGCTTTCCTCAAAATTGATCAGGCGTTAAGCTCCGGTCAGGCGGCAGATCACTTCGGACGTATGCTGTATGAACAGGGTGTCCTGCCGAATTTCATTTCAAATCCGGCACTTTTCCTGCCGGCGGCTCAAGTCATTAAACCAGTTTATCCGGACAGGGAAGGCTACGTTTCCGAAATGAATATGCGTTGGATCGGTTTGGCTGTTTTGGAAATGGGCGCCGGTCGTTTCTATCAGGAACAACGCATTGACTATTCCGCCGGATTCAGCAATATGTGCCGGATAGGAATGTATGTTTCACCCCGAGTGCCGTTAGCCTTTGTCCATGCGGACGATACGCAGACGGCAGATTTGGCCGCCGTTCACTTAAAGGGCGCGATTAAGCTGTCAGAACAGCCGATATAATGCCGCCTTTTGAGCTGTTTGTTTTATTTTTTCATTCAAAGCATCCGCGTCTTTGACGGCATTGAAATTACACAAAAGTTTGATCGTTGAGGAAGAAAGTTCTTCCATACGGGTTTTTATGTCTTCCTGTTCCAAAGAAAGCAATCCGGAAATAAAAGACCACAAACGATACGCTTCTGCCAAACACTCAGCGGCTTCGGAAGCGATCAAAGCATAAGAAGCCGCTTTTTCCAAAACCGGCACCACAGCCTTCTGCAGCAAATCCGGATATTTTGCCGCATAAAGCAGCTGCAAATATTGTACGGAAAATTCAATATCAATCATTCCGCCGGCTCCGTATTTGATTTGATCCGTCACGGATTGTCCATGGAATTGAGCTTTGATTTTTTCCCGCATAGACAGGATATCCTGTTTTAAAGTTTCCGCATTCCGTTCGGCACATAACCGATCTTTGATCAGCTGAACGACAGCATCTTTTCTGCCCCAAACTACTCTTGCTTTTGTCAAAGCCATATATTCCCATGTCCACGCCGATTGCATGTAATAACGGGAAAAGGCCTCTAAAGAAGTCGCCGCAGGCCCAGCATTGCCGGACGGGCGCAAGCGCATATCGACGGGCCATAAAATGCCTTCGCGCGTATTGACTGTCAAAGCGTTCACGATTCTTTGCGCCAATCGGGCATAATATACCCCCGGAGATAAAGACGACGTGCCGCCTGCGGATTCGGTTTGTTGTTCCGGAACATCATAAATGAACAGCAAATCCAAATCGGAAGAAAAGCTCATTTCGCGGCTTCCGGCTTTACCGAGCAGAACCAATGAAAAAGAGGCGCCTTCAAAACGTCCGTACTTTTTTTCAAACGCCCGAACAACAACGGGACACAAAACGCTCAAAGCCGCCGTTACGATCGAAGACAAACACCTTCCCAATTTGTCTTTGTCAATCAAATGCCGCAAAAACAAAACGGCGCATTTAAATTTCTTTTCACGCACGAAATGACGCAAAGAATCCAACACCTGTTCTTCGTCTTCGGCTAATTCCAGCAACGATTGTATTTCCCGACACAAAGTTTCTTCATCCGGAAACGCGGAAAAGAAATCAGGGTTTAAAACCGCGTCGAACAAAGAACTGTGATGCGTCAGCTCGCGCGCCAACGCGGGAACCTGCCCGATCAATTCAGCCAACAGGTCCAACAGAGCCGGTCGGGATTGAAACAAAGAAAACAGCTGCACGCCGGCGGGAAGTCCTCGCAAAAACTCGTCAAAAGACAAAAAAGCACGGTCAGGATTGTCGTTTTTGCTCAGGGCCTTAAAAATCAAGACCAATAAATCGGACATCAGCTCCCTTGCCCTGTCGTTGCGCAAAGCGCGATATCGCCCCGACAACCAACCGCGCACAGTTTCTTCGATCAAAGTTAAATCCTTAAACCCCATTTGTATCAAACGGGATTTTGTTTCTTCCGGCAACTCTGTTCCGCTGAAGGACATACGTTCTTCAGCATCAGCTTCTTCTTCGGCAAACAAAGAATCATATATCCGACGAACATTCGCGCAATGCTCCTTTAATACCGATAAAAAAGCAGCATACGAATCGAATCCCGTCAATCCGGCCAATTCTTCCAGTTTGTCCGGCGATGTCGGCAACGTTTGCGTTTGCTGATCTTCCGTCATTTGCAGTCTGTGTTCCGCAGTGCGCAAAAAAACATAAGCTTTTTCTAATAACTGCCGATCTTCAGGCTTTACCCAACCGGCTTTTGTCAAAGCGTTTAAAGCAACAAGCGTGCTTCGAAAACGCAAATGCGAATCGCGGCCGCCCCATAAAAGCTGCTGTAATTGCGTGTAAAATTCTATTTCCCGAATACCGCCCTGCCCCAGCTTCACATTAAATCCCGCCTTATCGGGAGAATCTGCGCTTCGGGCTCCTAAAGACCGTTTAATCGCGCTGATTTGCCGCAATGCATAAAAATCTGTTGTTCGCCGCCAAACAAAAGGTTTGATCTCTTTCAAAAAATCATTTCCGGCCCGTTTGTCGCCGGCGACGATCCGGGCCTTGATAAAAGCGGCGCGCTCCCAATTCTGGGCAAAACTTTCATAGTAAACCGCGGCAGCGGCCGTACTTAACGCGACAGGAGTCGATCCCGGATCGGGACGCAGACGCAAATCCACCCGAAACACATAACCGAAAGAAGTTTTATCATCAATCAAAGCTATGATTTCCCGCGTCATTTTAACAAAGAAAGCCCCGATTTCCCGCTTCCCCGCATAAGGAACTTTTTCCTCGTCATATAAAACGATTAAATCAACATCCGAAGAATAATTTAATTCACGCGCACCGAGTTTCCCCATTGCGATCAGGAAAAAGCCACAGTCTTTTTCAGGCTGTTCCGAATCCGGCAAAGCCAGATCTCCCCGTCCGGCATAATATTTCAGAACGGAACAAACAGCGATGCGCAGACAAGCCTCCGCCAAAACGGACAAAGCATGGGTCACTTTAGCCAAAGACCATTCTTCCGCAATATCCGCCAAAGCGATCACCAATGCCGCCCGCCGTTTCAGCAATCTTAACTCTCGTCCGATCATCTCAAGGTCGTTTTGATTGTATAAGCGAATAAAGCTTTCTTTCATCAAATCCGAAAAAGCGTTGTCATATCCTTTTCGAATCATTGCCGCTAAAAATTCTTTTTCCATAAAAAGAAGTCTGATCAAATACGGAGAAGCTTTGTTCAAACGTTTCAGCCAATATCTGACAAAACGATCCGCCTGCTCTTCGGAAGACAAAAAAATCTGATCTTCGCCCAGCAAATCAACGACTTCCTCCCGCCATTGAATATAAAGAGGATCGTCTTTCGATAATAAATCTTCGCTTTTTGGTTCTAAAATCATCTTCTTTGTGGAAAGAACGCCTTCAGGATTCTATAGTGTTATAACTTTTCCTAATTTAAGAGGTTTGTCCGTGCTGCGCAAGCTTTTCAAAATCTTCTTGATTCCGCTGCAAATCGCTATGATCTTTTTTCTGATTGCGGCGGGAGCTTTTTTGTGGCGCCTGCACCATGGCCCTATAAACATAAATAAATTAACGCCCTATCTGGTTCAAATTGCCGCGACTTCGGATACACCGATGGATATTTCCATTAAAACGGCCGAACTTCAATGGGGCGGACTAAAGCATCTGATAGACTTTTCCGTCAGAGATTTTAAAGCCTTTGATAACGAAAAGAAATTAATCGCCTCTATTCCGCAGCTTTCCTTTTCTTTCAGTTTGGCTGCGCTGCTGCGCGGCACGATAGCCCCTAAAACATTAGTCATTTACCGTCCCTATCTGCATTTAACTTTAGACAAGCAAGGTGAAATTAAACAAGAAGTCGATGAAAATAAATCTTCCATCGCATTGGAAACGTTATTGAAAACTTTAAAAAGGGAAAAACATTTAACCGAATTTTCCTTAATCAAAGCTCAAATCAAAATTTCCGATGCGCTGCACAATGCCATTTGGAATATATCGGATGCAAATTTGACTTATTCCAGACGATTCCACAGAAACAAGCTTGACGGTTCCGTCAAAATTGCGTTGGACCAAAATCGTTATCAATCTCTGTCTCTCAAAGGGCGTTGGACAAGAAAAAATAAAAAGATTCCCTTTGTGATTAAAACAGAGAATCTTGAGCTGGCACAATTGCCTGCGGCACAAAAATATCCGTTTTTAAAAAACTTTACCACACCGGTCAGTTTAAAACTGGAAACACAGTTGGATATCCTGCCGCTGAAACAAGCTTCTCTGGCTTATCTGCGCAACGCCGTAAATCAAATTAAATTCACGCTTTCCGGCTCGCGGGGAATGATCAACCTGCCCGATCCGGTAATCGCCCGTTATGATTTGAAACGATTCACCGTTACCGGATCAATACACAGCTCTGCCGACGGCTTTGATATTTCCCGTTTTGATTTGGTTATGCAGAGCGGAGCTACGGCGCAAGGCAACCTAACCGTTTCGGGAATCGGCAGCATTATCGACACCGGCAGTTGGGAAAAAATTCAGGCGACCCTGAATGCAAAAGCACAAAACGTGCCTATGGCTATGCTGCCCTCTTACTGGCCGGCTTCTCTCGAACCGGATGTGCATACCTGGGTCAAACAGAATTTGCGCGGAGGAATGATTGATAACGCTGACTTTGTTTTGCATTTCAAAGGACTGCAAAATGAAACCGGCATTACTCCCGATATGGTGGACGGCATAATCAATGTTACGGAAACCCAAGTCGCTTACCTGGACAACATGCCGACCGTCGATAATGTATCCGGTCAAGTTCATTTAACATTGAACGATCTGATCGTCACGATTGAAAAAGCGGTTTCGCATAATGTTGCCGCGCAGAAAGGCGGTACTTTTTCCATTTTGGGTATGACAGACCCCGTAACGACTGCGGCTCTGAATATAAACGCAGCGGGGAAAGTTCCCGATATTCTGGAAATTCTGGATTTTCCCGCACTGCAGTTAATGAGCGCCATCGGAATTGATCCCAAAAAAACGACAGGGACGGCTCATGGAAATTTACAGCTCAAGTTTCCTTTGGGGGACGCCTTTAAAAGTCCGGATCAAATTTACGTCAAAGTCGATGCGGATGTGCGCAATGCCGATGTTGAAGACATTGTATTAGGATTGGGATTACAGGATGCGATTCTGAAAGTAAAAATGGACGGTAAAAAGCTGTCTTTAAACGGCACGGCATTGTTCTACGGAGCCACGGCAAAATACACGCTGGACCAGACCTTTGATCCGAAAATCAATCCTATGACCGATATTAAACTTTCCGTCAATTTAAACGATCGCGCACGGGACAGGTTAAACTATCCGTTTTTTACCGCGCCTGCAGTTTCCGGTGTTATGCCGACGGATCTCAGTCTGATTCTGAAACATAACCGGACGGGAGTATTGAACATTACCGCCGATTTAACAAAAACCGCCATTAATTTGTATGAAATCGGCTGGAACAAGCCCGAAAAAGCTCCTGGAAAAGCTGCCTTTACTTTAAATTTAGCCGATGGAAAACCGACAGAAGCGCCGCTAATTTCTCTGACGGATGATCAGGGAACACAGATCAACGGTAAATTAACGTTTACGAAACAAGGGATGTTAAAACAAATTGCCGTTCCTTATGTTAAAACAACGCGTACCGATGCCCGCATTTCCGCTGATTTTTCCGAAGACAGAGATATTTCCATCGATTTGAGCGGAAAGGAATTGGATATTTCAGCTTTATTAAACAACGGCACATCCTTAAACACGCATCCGGATCCCGATGCAAAAAAAGCAACCGCCCCTTTTCATATAAAATTAAACGTATCCATTGACAAATTATGGCTGAGCGAAAAAGGATATTCGGAGAAAAACACAATTTCCGCGCACTACTATGACGGCTGGAAAAATATGCGGTTCAACAGTTTTGTCGGCGTCAAAAAAGTTCCTTTGTCTTTATTGTTAAAGCCGACATCAAAAGAAAAGATTTACACGCTATCTGTCTCTTCCGAAGATGCCGGCTATACTTTGCGGGCGCTGGATTATACATCCACCGTCAAAGGCGGTCATTTGGAATTGAACGGAACTTACACGGCCGGCATCGGAACAAAAGGGACTTTGACAATATCTGATTTTTATCTGGAAAATGATCAAATGCTGATCAAAATTCTGCAGATGACTTCCTTTACGGGCATAATCGACACTTTGCGCGGAGAGGGTTTGTTTTTTGACACAGCCGATATTCCGTTTACGATTGATTATGAAAGCTTAACATTAGAATCGGCTCTTGTTTCCGGATCGTCTTTGGGAATCACATTGAACGGAAAATACTACTGGCAGACCGGATATATGAACTTATACGGTTCGATTATTCCGTTTTACACGGCTAACAGTTTTTTAGGCAAAATTCCTTTAATCGGCGGACTGTTTTCCGGCGAAAAAGGCGGCGGATTAATTGCGCCGACCTATACAATTAAAGGAAAATTGCCTTCTCCCGATATCTCGGTCAACGGCTTTTCCGCCCTTGCGCCGGGAGCCTTTCGATCCGTCTTTGGCAAAATCACCAGAGAAGAAGGCGATTTAAGCAAAAAAGAGGCAAGTAAAAAAACAGCTGCCGATACAGCAAAAAACACCGAATTTAAACCGCTTGATTCTTCCCTTGAAAAAGAAATCGCGGATGAGGAACTGCAGCGTGAACCGGCTGAACGGATATTGGAACCCTAAAGAAAAACATATATAAAATATAAGCCTCCTTGTCCTTTGGCGGATGTTTTTTTAATATGACAAAAATAAGCCCGTAATTTTCCGTCTAAATTCATCCAAGATATTTTTTACCCGGCCCGGCATGGTTTTCATAATGCAAAAACGCCGGAAATTTCTTTCCGGCGTTTGTTTTTATTAATGTTTTTCCTTATTTTTCGGCAGCCGCTTCACGGAAAGCCGTTACATTAACATTCAATTCATCGCCCATCATAGCGCCGTTGGAAATGAAATCACCGATAATGAAATCAGGAATACCATAGAATTCAAACTGTCCGGCCAACGTACGATTTGCATTTATAATCTTATCCAAAGCAGGATCTTTTCTGTCTTTTTCAAATTTTTCCATATCCAAACCGATCGTTTTTGCATAAGAGACAATATCTTCTTCGGATAAAGAACCTTCATGCGTAATCATGGCCTGATGCATTTCAAAATATTTGCCCTGTTTCTGAGCCGCCAATCCCGCCCGAGCAGCCAATTTGGATGTTTCCCCCAAAGAAGGCAAATCTTTTAAAACCCAGCGAATATTTCCGTCATTCTGAACATACTCCCACACTTTCGGGAACATCATCTTGCAATAACCGCAGTTATAATCAAAAAATTCTACGACTGTCACATCGCCGTCAGGATTTCCCAAAACCGGAGTGCTGGGATCGCGTTCCAAAGCGGTGCGATATGTTTTCAGTTTTTTTACGACCGCCTGCTTTTTCAGTTCCGCCTCTTTAGCGGCATAATTATCCATCGCTTCTTTGACGATTTCAGGATTATTCAATAAATATTCTTTGACAACGTTTTTAACCTCTGCTTCATTCATACCGAAGTTAAAAAATTTTGCTTCGGCCGAAGCCGGAACCGCAACAGCTGTCAAGAACAAAAATACAAAAACTTTACGCAACATAGAAACTTCCCTCTTATAGTAAGAAACCTAAGAAGGAATAGTACAACAAAAAAGAGCTTATTTCAAACAATTATCTTTTTATTTATTATTTGACTTTACACTTTGGACGCTTTGTAAAATATCTTCGGCTCTCAGTTGAGCCGGCATTCCTTCCGGCAACGTTTCAGCCGCGCGTTTGGCAAAACTTTCCGCTTGTTTTTTATTTCCCAAAGCTAAATTGTATTCCGCCAAAGCGTATGACGCCAAGCCTTGTCGCCCCGTTCGCCCGTACACAATGGCTTGGAGCCGCCAAATCAGAGGAATTTCATGGCTCATATTGGTAAAAACGGACAGACGCTTTTCGGCATCCGCCAAACTGTCCGCATCGTCCTTTTCAATCTGTGCCTGAATCAATCCCAGCCGCATCAATGCGGAATCCGGCAACAAAGAAACAGCTTTTTGATACGGCTCCACCGCATCGGCCGCTTTTCCCGTTTCAAACAGAATCTGCCCCTTTAATTCGTAAAAATACGGATCGTTCGGATAATCGGCGATCAAAGAGTCTGTACGCTCCAAAGCGCTTTTAAACATTCCGTCTTTATAATCGGCAATCGCTCGGGCATAACGGGCCGGCAAACTGTTGTCTGTTTCGGGATAACGTTCAGATACTTTTTTTGCAGGATATAGAAAACCGGCTAATTTTGCTTTAATGCGGTCAAATAAAAAGTTTTCAATTTCCATTCTTTTACGGTTCGGGGAAAAATTCGTCTTTTTCTGATTCAATATGACTTCCAAGCGTTCTTTGGACGCCGGATGAGAACGCCACAATACGAAATCGTCCGTTGCTTGATAACTTTCCTGCGTCTTCAATTTCCGCATAATCGTTTCCAAACCGGACAGATCGTGTCCGGTTTTCTGCAATAAAGAAACAGCTACCTGATCGGCGGCGTTTTCCTCCGTCCGGCGGTAAGCGGCAAATACGCTTTGCATCATATTGGTTCCGCCCAACATTGAACCGACGGCAGCATCAGCTCCTCCGCCTGCGGCGACCGCTACCGCGCCAAAAATCATTGATAAGAGCATACTGCGCTGTGCAATCCGCATATTTTCATACAGCCGAACGATATGCCCGCCCGCAATATGTCCCGTTTCATGCGCTAAAACGGCAATGATTTCCTGCGCGTTATCCGCTTTTAAAATCAAGCCCGTATGAATGAAAACGTGCAGTCCTTTGGCTGCAAACGCGTTGATCGTATCGTCTTTAACCAGATGGATTTCCATTGCTTTCGGATCCAGTCCAGCTTTTTCAAACAAAGGCGTCAAATAAAAAGCAATGGTGCGTTCGACTTCCTCGTCACGCACCAAAGAAAGAGATTCAGCCCGGGCCGCCCCGATCAAGAGCCAGAAAACAACTCCGAATATCAGGACGGCGCGGCGCATCATATTACAGGGAATAATACATCTTATATTCAAGCGGATGCGGCGTCCGGTCGAACTCCTTGAGTTCCTCCCGCTTGATTTCCAAGTATGAATCGATCAGGTCATCGGTGAACACGTCGCCTTTTTTCAGAAAAGCGCGATCGGTATCCAAAGCGTCCAGAGCCTGCCGTAAGTCGATGGCGACGGAAGGAATATCTTTCAATTCTTCCGGCGGCAGATCGTACAGATTCTTATCCATCGGTTCGCCCGGATTGATTTTGTTTTCAATGCCATCCAACCCCGCCATCATCAAAGCGGCAAATGCCAGATACGGATTCGCGGTCGGGTCGGGGAAACGAATTTCAACGCGTTTGGCTTTCGGGCTGGAACCGAACGGAATCCGGCAGGAAGCCGAACGGTTGCGCGCCGAATATGCCAACAAAACGGGAGCTTCAAAACCGGGAACCAAACGCTTATAGCTGTTGGTTGTCGGATTGGTGAACGCGTTGACCGCATGTGCATGCCTGATAATCCCGCCGATAAAGTACAACGCCTTGTCGGACAGATCGGCATAGCCCGTTCCGGCGAACAAAGGCTTGTCCCCTTTCCAGAACGACATATGCGTGTGCATCCCCGAACCGTTGTCGCCCATCACCGGCTTAGGCATAAAGGTCGCCGTCTTGCCGTACCGGTCGGCGACGTTGCGGACGACGTACTTATATAATTGCAGGTTGTCCGCCGTTTTAATCATCTTGTCAAAGGCGAAGCCTAATTCCTGTTGACCGACGGCAACTTCATGATGATGTTTGTCAACCGGCAATCCCAACTGCGCCATTACCGTCAACATTTCCGCACGCAAATCGTTTGCCGAATCAACCGGCGGCAAAGGAAAATAACCGCCTTTATTGCCCGGACGATGCCCCGTATTGCCGCCGACAATGTCTTTATCCGCCATATTGTCGGCTTCAATTGAATTGAGCTCAATGGATATTTTTTCGGGAGAAACGCACATCTTCACATCATCAAACACAAAAAATTCAGCTTCCGCCCCGACATAGACGCAGTCCGCAACGCCGGTTGAAGCCAAATAAGCTTCCGCCTTTTTCGCTGTGGAGCGCGGATCGCGGGAATACGGCTGTCCCGTTACAGGATCAACGATATTGCAAATGACAAACGCTGTTTTTTGCGCCGCGAAAGGATCGATCCCCGTTGTGGTATAATCCGGTCTTAAAAGCATATCGGATTCATTGATCGTGCACCACCCGGGCATAGAAGAGCCGTCAAACATCAATCCGTCTTCCAGCGTATCTTCGTTCAATACGGACTGATGATAGCTGACATGATGCCATTTTCCCTTATAATCCGTAAAACGAAAATCAACGTAAGCGATAGATTCTTCTACCATAAACTGCAACAAATCTTCAGCGTCTTTAATGTCTTTCACTTTTTTATTCCTTTTTTTAAATCACAAAGCGTCGTCACCGCGTTCCAAAGTCCTGACGCGAACGGCATCTTCCACCGGCACGATAAAAATTTTGCCGTCGCCGATTTTTCCGGTGCGCGCGGCCTGAACAATTGTTTCCACTATCGTTTCGCACCGTTCGTCCTCAGCGACGATTTCAAGCTTGACTTTCGGCACAAAATCGACGACGTATTCCGCCCCGCGGTACAGTTCCGAATGGCCTTTCTGCCGCCCGTAGCCTTTGACTTCGGTAACGGTAATGCCCTGAATGTCGATTTCCTGCAAAGCATCTTTGACTTCGTCCAGTTTGAACGGCTTGATAATGGCTTCGATTTTTTTCATATCCGCACCTCCGGCCAAAGAAGATACAGGAAAACGCCCGAAAGGAAAACAAAAATAAAGGGAACACGGAAAATATTCTATTGACACTTTTGCTTAAAAACAGTAGATAAGACCTTACGGCGGCGAAAGTAGCTCAGTTGGTTAGAGCGCCGGATTGTGGTTCCGGATGTCGTGAGTTCGAGTCTCATCTTTCGCCCCATTTTAATTTAAGCCCCCCGCATGGGGCTTTTTGTTTGGGGAAACAAATTTAATGGCAAGTTATACTTATACACCGCGCGGCGTTTGTTCCCGTCTGATGACGTTCGATATTGAAGACGGCAAATTACATAACATCCGCATTATGGGCGGATGCCCCGGCAATCTGGCGGCGATCGGCCGTTTGCTGGAAGGAGCGGACGCGGAAAAAACCGTTGAAACGTTAAAAGGAAACGACTGCGCCGGCAAAGGAACATCCTGCGCAGACCAGCTGTCCATTGCCATATCTCAAGCGTTAGAAAACGAAAAAAAGCCCGCATTGCAGATTTAAGACAAAAAAATACCGCCGGATCAAATGACCCGGCAGTATTCCTTTTAATTTAAACCTGCGTTTTATAGCCCGGCAAAGATGTTTTTATTCTTTCGTATTCGTCTATTGCCTTCATAATCACGTTAAAGGCTTCGTGCTGATTTAAAAATCCTTCGACAATAACTTTTTTATTTTCCAGCTTTTTATAATCTTCAAAAAAACGCTGCACTTCAATCATACGATGCGGCGGCAGTTCGTCAATCGAAGAATAATGCGCGTATTCCGGATCATCGGCATGCACGGCAATAATCTTGTCGTCCGCTTCGCCCTGATCGACCATTTTCATCACGCCGATCGGACGCGCGACCATAATCGTCAGCGGAAACACGGGTTCCTGCCCCAATACTAAAATATCCAGCGGGTCATGATCTTCGCAGTAGGTGCGGGGAATCAAGCCGTAATTCGCGGGATAATGAACGCTGGAATACAGAACGCGGTCAACGCGGATCAAACCGCTCGGCTTATCCAGTTCATATTTATACTTTGATCCTTTGGGGACCTCAATCACAGCCGGAACAAACTGAGGAACTTTTCCGATCAGCTCTACGTCATGCCATGGGTGCATGGATAAATCTCCTAAAAAAATAATAAAGAACTGAATTATAATATCACGCTGAATATCAAAAGAAAGATAGAAGTTGACTTGCGGGAAACTTTTGAAAAAGCTATACTGATTTTAGTGAAATTTGAAAAGGACGAAAGCCGTGACGAAAAAACCGGAACAAGAATCTTTTTATGAAGTCCACTTAAATAAATATGACGAACTGATGATTTCCATGCATGCCAGAGAAGGCGAACCCAACTCTCCCGTATTGATTTACGACGGCGGAGATCATGCGTTATTATACAGAACGCCGCAGTCTTCCGTCCTTCTGGACTTTATTCATCCGGAAGTCCGTCCTTACCTGCTGAAAGCCAATCAGGTTTTGATCGCCGAAACGAAAAACTATCAGGTAACGCGCGAATATACGGCCGTGTGCAAACGCGTTAAAAATTTGCCGATTGATGAAAACGGCATCAAGCCTCTGTTAAGCAAAGAGGAAGCCGAACAAATCGACGAAAGAAACTTGTATAAATGAGACAGACACAGTTCACTTTGGATGTGCAGTCTTCGCCGGCAGGCTTTACCAATATCACTCCCGCGATAGAAAGAGTTGTTCATAATTCCGGCATTCAAACCGGTTTGTTAACCGTTTTTATCAAACATACTTCCGCCAGTTTGATTATTCAGGAAAATGCAGACCCGGATGTTTTATCGGATTTACGCCGTTTTTTTGATCGTTCCGTCCCGCAGGACAATTCCCTCTACACACATACCTATGAAGGAAAAGACGATATGCCCGCTCATATCCGAACGGCATTAACCAATGTCTGCCTGAACATTCCCGTCACGGACGGAAAAACGGCTTTGGGAACATGGCAGGCCGTTTACCTGTGCGAACACCGCGATCAGCCGCACATCCGCCATATTGTTCTGCATTTAATCGGGGAATGAATCGCTCCATTTGCCGTCGCAATAATATTCCAACGGCGTAAAGCGTTCCTTATACGCCATATTCGACAGCTTTTTAATCAAATAGCCTAAATAAACATAAGGTTTTTGATGCTCTCTTGCCCGGCGAATCAATTCCAAAATCATAAAAGTACCAAGACTTCTTTTATTTAAAGTCGGCTCAAAAAAACTGTAAACGGCGGAAAAACCATCGTCGAACACATCTGTCAGCATAACGGCGATCAGCCTGCCTTGTTCCCTGACCTCAAGCAAATCCGTCTCAATCGGGGAATCTTCTATCATCGCGCGGTATTCTTCAAACTGCATTTTTCCCATTTCACCGCCCGCATGACGCGCTGATTGATAGGCCTTAAATAAATCGTACTGTTCTGCCGTAGCTACATTCGGAACAACACACAAATGAACTGTTTTATTGCGTTGCATTACCTTTTTCATCGATTGAGAAGGTATAAAATCCTGTGCACGAACGCGCACGGACACGCATGCCCGGCAATCGGGACATGACGGAATATAGCATAAATTATGCGAACGGCGAAAACCCGCGCGCGAAAGAACATTTGCCCACGTTTGCGCCGCCGTTCCGCTTAAATCTGCGGCCGTCTTTGATTCCAAACGGTCGGGAAGATAATCGCACGGCATCGGTTTCGTTGCGTAAAATGCTTTTAAAGGCTGTTTGATTTGATTCATAGCCGCGACTTTACCGGAAAAATTCTAAAAATATTTTAAAAAGCGCAAAATTAAAGTTCTGGAATTATCCGATATTTCCGTTTGAGCATATCGTTTGATCAAAGCAACGCCCCGAAAAGGCCGTACCAGATTCGGCCAAATGATTTTATTTTTCTGACGAATCTCCACCTGCATTTTTCCAGTATTTCCGAAAGCCGTCAAAACAGCCTCTCCGCCGCCATATTTCAAAGCATTTAAAACGGCTTCATGAACAGCCAAACGATATGTCATCAATTCAAACGGCGAAAAAGAAGAATGCTTTTGCGCTTCGTTCATGATGATTAAAGCGGCATCCTGCTCCGGATCAATTTTTAATCTGATTTTCCATTCGGGTTGTTTCATTTTTCAGCCTTTATTCTTGACATTAAGCGTAATTTTTCGTATCTTAATCAAGTAATTTTTTTCAACAGTCCTATATGGCTGTAAAATCCTGGGGCCACCGATCGGTGGCCTTAGTTGTATCGGGAGGATCTTTTGGTCAAGATCTGTTACATTGACGAATCCGGCGATTTGGGAACACTGCCCGTCAATTCTTCGCCGAAAGACAATCACCAGCCTGTATTGGCTCTTGCGGGCATTTTCATAGATCATGAGGATTTATATAATCTTACGCATGATTTTATCAAATTAAAACATCGTTATTATCCCGGGCTGAACTATCCCACGGATAAATTTTTAGACCGCATCATCCCTGAAATCAAAGGATCGGATTTGCGACGCAACGCTATGCGCGGCGGAAAACGCATCAAACGACATGCCATCGGCTTTTTGGATCGCATTGTCGATTTGTTTTATAAGTATAAAATCCGCATTGTCGGTCGAATCTGGGTAAAAATTCCGGGAAAACCGTTTAACGGAAAATCCGTTTACACCTCCTCCATTCAAAGCATCTACACTTACTTTGACAACTATTTGCAGCAGGAAAGCGATTACGGTATTGTGATTGCGGACAGTCGGGATTATATGAAAAACATTAATTTGTCCCATTCCGTCTTCACACAAAAATTCCAGCACTTGCACCCGTTGTATCAGAATATTGTAGAAATGCCCTGTTTCGGGCACAGCAATAATCTGGCCGGACTGCAGCTGTGCGATATCTTATGTTCAGCCTTCTTATTTCCGATTGCCAGTTATGTTTACTGTCATCACAACGTCATCAACGTCCATGTGCAGCCCGCCGCTTTGGAACTGCGTGACAGATACGGCCACCGGCTGCGGGAATTACAGCACCGATTTACAAACAAAGACGGATTCAACATGGGCGGGATCGTTGTTTCCGATCCGATACAAAAGCAAAATGCCATCGCTATGTTCAAAGAAGTCAAATAAGGGCTTTCAATAAAAAAAACGGAGCCAAAGCTCCGTTTTTTTTAATCAACCGAACAATTTATGTTTCTTTTCTTACCCGATCGAACAATAAAATTATTTTCGATAACCGTCATTTTTTGCGACAGCATTTTATTATACTGCTTATTTAAAATTGTCGCCGGACGATACTGCCAATCGGAATCGATTCTGACCAAAGCATTCTGCAGTTCCCAACGATAATTAAAGCGCTGACCGCTCAGTTCTCTGATTTGAACCAATTCCTCAGCGGAAAACAAATTATTATCCAAATTATCGATTTTATCCGGTTCAATAACTATTCTGACATTTTCCGCCGTATTCAACAGCTGTTGCTGCTGAGCGCTGGACAGCTTCCCTACCCGACTTTCAACGGCATGAATAAAATCAACGCCGGAAGCAAACCTTTCCCCTTTCAAAGCACTCAGTTTATTGGCGGAAAATCCTTCTTCAACAATGCGGGCGAAAACTTTTTCCGACATTAAGTACGTTTTGGGAATATAAACGCTTTGGTTAAACACGTTCTGCATAAAAAACAATGCGAAGAAACAAATCAATGCGGCAATCACGGGCGTAATGACCCATCCGCACATAATGCGAATCACAACGCTCCATTTAATGCTTTTAGCGGCGCCCTTGCATAATCCTATTCCGATCACCGCGCCGACAACAGCCTGTGTCGCCGACACCGGCACCAAAGGAATCACCGGCAAATTATGCGAAGCCAAAAAGAATTCCAATCCTTCGGAAGCAAAAAGAAACAACACGCAGGATTGCGCTAAAACGACCACCCATGCGGCGAACGGCGACAGCGGCATTAACCCTTTGCCGACCGTTCCCATTACTTTGTAAGAATAAGTAAACACGCCGACGGCCGTTGCCACAGACCCGACAAAGAACAGCTGCTGCACCGCCGAAATATGGAAGCCGCCCAAAGACAAATCAGTGAACGGAGCTACCGGCACAAATACGCCGACAACGTTAGCCATATTGTTTGCGCCCAAAGAATACGCGCCGAAAGCGCCGGTTAAAATCATTGCTATGCGCGTGCAGGCGTCACGATACAACAGATGCACTTTAACAAAGCTGAGCAAATATTTAAACAGCATATACAAAATCGCGGCGAAAGTACCGGACAACAAAGGACATGCCACCCATGTCGATGCAATCCGAACAATGGAATTAACGTCGGTAACGGAATCCGTAAAGAGGTTCCAACCGATAATCGCGCCGACAACGGCCTGAGAAACGGAAACCGGCAGACCGAACTTGATAATCGAATACACGGTAAAAGCTGCGGCAAAT
Organism: uncultured Alphaproteobacteria bacterium; assembly: GCA_937912005.1. Taxonomy (GTDB): domain Bacteria; phylum Pseudomonadota; class Alphaproteobacteria; order CAAGCB01; family CAG-977; genus UBA11549. The sequence continues at coordinate 24,621 of CALDOX010000025.1, read as the reverse complement.
GTCGTGACAAACGCGCCGCCGATCGCATTAATCGCCCCCAAACTGCCCAATGTATAAGCGGCACCGACGCCGCTGACAACGGCCCCCAACGCAATAAATATACTGCAAACAATCGCCGCCGTTCTGAATTTTACCATACGCGTACTGACGGCTGTTCCAAAGATATTCGCGGCGTCATTGGCTCCCAATGACCAGCCCAGAAACAAACCGCTGGAAAGAAAAACTACGCCTGAAGTTCCCATTGAATATCCCTTTTACTTTATATCAGTTATCGCGTTTGATGACATAAATAGCCAACTTATCGGTAATGTCCTCCGCCATATCCGCCAAATTATCAATCATTTCCACAAAGCTGGTCACATGCATTTTATTGGCCAACGGCAAATCCGACGAATAAATCGCCCGTTTGATTTTTGTGCTGATGCGGTCGGCTTCGCTTTCGTAAAAGCGCACTTTATGGATATAATCGCGGCAAGAATTGAAATCGCGGAAAAAAGTACGCGCCGCAATCGTGATCTGTTCAACGGAATTTGTTACAGATTCCACAATGGCCAAAACGTCGGGATGAAGCGTTGAAGGGAACACGGGCTGTTCAATTGTAAAACGATATCCGCTGGCGTCGTAAGCGTTTAAAATTTCATCCAAATCTTCGACCAAGCTCAACACGTCGGCGCGCAAATCGGGAATCAGATTTTGTTCATACAATCCCGTTTCGATTTCACGACGCAATTCATCCGCACGGCTTTCGATATGACCGATTTGTTCCGCATGGGTAACGAAATCTTCCGTCACTCCGTGCTCCAGAAAGACATGGATAGCTTTTTTATAGATCAATCCCGCTTCAGAAATACGATCAAGAAACTCATCTATTTTATTTTCCAGAGCCCGACTGCTGGAAAACATGGAAAGGCCTTTGGATAAATTCATTTTTCCCTCGTTTCATAAAAAAACAACCGCACAGGTTGCATATAGCTCTTTGATTAAGCAATTATCCTAGCAACAGGTAAAAATATTGTAAAGTCCGGAGAAAAAACAGGCTGGGATGCCTGTTTTTTCTTCGGAACTCAATGAGCCTTGACGCGCAAGGGCGTCGGAAGCCGCCCGAAGCAAGTCTTAGGCGGAATTGCCATGGTAAGAAACAGACCAAAAGTCCGTATTTTTTTACGGGTATCAATGCGGAGCTGAAATAATTATCCAAGATAAAAAAACAAGCAAAACGAAATACATGAAATTCCTTGTTTTTTATAGACTGGCCGCAATTTTCGCCTTTGAACAAAAGGATAAATGATGAAACGCCTTCTTTTCGTCCCGATTTTATTGTTATTGTCCGGCTGCGGTTCAATTATGCACGGCTCGACGCAAACTTTATTCTTTGAAAGCAACGTTGACGGCGTGCATATCACCGGCTCCTCATTTTCCTGCGTAACGCCATGCACCGTTTCAGTCAAACGACACGGAGCCCCGTTATACTTAACTGCGCAAAAACAAGGCTATAAAACCGCTCAGGGAACGATCGAAACATCTTTCAGCATTTTTTTCATTCTCGGCACGACAACAGGTGGCATTTATTCCACAACGACGGATTTTCTAACAAGCAGCATTTATAAATACGACGAAGACAAATACTTCTTTGATATGATTCCGGAAAACGCTTTGGAAGCAAGCAAAACGGATAAAATCCGCAGATACGTCCTGACAAACTATCCCCATCTGCAAAAAGAGTTTTATCAGGCATCGGCCGGAGAATATTTAACAAACCTGTCCCTGATGACGCATATTGAAACGGAAGAACTGCTGGCTCTGAATGAAAACCTGTCCGGAACCGATTACGCCAACGCCGTTTTAAGACGTTACTCCGCCGCGCCGAAGACCTCTTTTGAAGACGAAACGGAAATTGTTCACTACCCGACTTGGGTGGAAATGTACGAAAAGGAAGGATATATCGGGCAAACCGACAGAAACGCCATTATGTATATCGGCTATGGAGAATCTTCTTCGTTTCAGACAGCCAAAAACGAAGCTGTTCGGGATGCCTACAACAAAGCCAGTTCTCCCATCACCGGTATGCCCGACGGCTCTGTCAAGGTTTCTTTAAAAGGATTGCAGCTGTTTTCGGAATACAAACACAAATCGAAACAGACTTTCAAAGTATGGCTGCTGTATCGTTATTCCAAAGCTCAAATGGAAGAGGATATAAAAGAATACAAAAAATCTGCAAAATAAAAAGCTTCGCTCCGTTTGATCAAAAACAGAAAATGCGAAAACTTGCCCGCCGCTTGGATCTTTAAAATAATAAACGATTTTTTTCTGACTGGCTCGTGCAGGGAGAATAAAAAAGAGTGAATTACATTGTTCCGTTCATATTGTCTATCTTTCGCGGGAGGAGAGACTCCTGCACTACGACGGGAAAAAATCAAACCAAACACGAAAAAATTCTTTTCCTATAACAGCGCTTACCAGTGTACGACGGTGAAGGGGGACAGGCTCTTTGTTCCCAAAACGGATGTCATCAACAGTATGGTTGAAAAACCGGATTGGAATCCGGAATTTCTACCTTTTAGAACGCACCAGACGATAGGAAATGATAACGGCGAAGCAGGTGATAAAAAACATTGCCGCGCACAAAGCGTTCACATCCGGCTGAATGCCCGTTCTGACCATAGAATAAATCTTTAACGGCAAAATTTCATAGTTCTTGCCGCTGACGAAAAAGCTGATCATCACATCATCTATAGACAGCGTGAAACTCATCAGCCACCCTGCGAAAACAGCCGGAACGATCAAGGGAATCAAAATAAAACGCACCGTATCCAAATCAGACGCGCCCAAATCAACGGCAGCTTCGGCCAGATCACGGCTGACACCTCTCAACCGCGCTAAAATGGTAATTGTTACAAACGGAAAACAAAAAACAGTATGCGACAAAAGCAACGTTGAAAAACCTAACGGCACGCCCAAAACGACGAAAATAACCAGCAAAGAAATTCCCTGAATAATCTCTGGCGACAGCATAATAACAGATAACGAGCCGTAAACCACTTTCTGACCGATAAAACGGTAACGATGCAGAGCGATCGCTATAATCGTTCCGATGACCGTTGAACACGTCGCAGCGGCTGCCGCCAAAAACAAAGACCGCAGCGCCGAACTGATCAAACTTTTATCCGCTAAAAGCTGTTCGTACCAACGTATGGAAAATCCATTCCATGTTTCTGACGTTTCCGAATTGTTAAACGAAAAAATAATTATCACCAACAACGGCACATACAGCAGCAGATAAAAAGCAAAAATATAAAAATATTTCAAAAAACGGTTTACCATATCGGATGCTCCTGATCCACAGAGTTGCCGCTCTTATAATACAGATAAAGCAAAACCAGCATAAAAATCGTCAAAGAAACATTGATTGCGGCCCCGATCGGCCAATCCGGCTTCACCATAAACAAATCACGAATCACGCTGCCGACAACGGTTGAATCCGTTCCGCCCAAAATATCGGCGACATAGAACAAAGATAAAGCCGGCAAAAAAACCATTGTGCAGCCGGCGACTATTCCGGGTGCGCTGATCGGAACAACAACCCGGAAAAAAGCAGCCGTCGGACCGGCCCCTAAATCCTGAGCCGCCTCCAGTAAATTCAAATCCAACTTTTCCAGCGTCGCGTACAACGGCAAAATCATAAACGGCAGCAATGTATATACCATACCGATAAAGACCGCTAAATTTGTATGCAGCAGCTTTACCGGCTGAGAGATCATTCCGCATTTGATCAACGTACTGTTGATTATGCCGTTATCGCTTAAAACGGGGATCAGCGCATAGTTCCGTATCAAAGAATTTGTCCAGAACGGAACAATAATCAGCATCAAAAACAACCCGCGATGTTCTTTGGCAATTCGTGCAATAAAGTATGTAAAAGGATAAGCGACCAACAAGCAAAAAAACGTCGTACAAAAAGCTAAATTTAACGACTTTAAAATCACCGTCAGCAATTTCGTATCCGTCAGCGCCTTATAATTCTGCAAATTTAAAGGTAAACGAAGCATCCAAACCGGATCTCGAGACAAAAAGCTGGCCAGCAGCACCAACAGATTGGGTGCGAAAACCATTATTCCGAACCAAACAAAGATAAAATACAGCACCGCCTGACGGCAAAAATTATCCGCAGATCTAAGCATCGGGCAAAACGACCTCCCAATCTTTGATCCAGCTGACATTCACGACATCATTGAGTTCATAAATAATATCGGGATCATCTTCGTTAAAAAACTGGGTAGCCATCACCATATTGCCGCCGGCCGTTTGAATCCACAAATCAATTGTACGTCCCTTATAAACCAGGAAACTGATGATGCCGCGCAAAGCGTTTTCAGGCGCTTCAGCTTCCGGATCGTTGACCTTGCTGACGACCATATCTTCCGGGCGCAGCAAAACTTTAATTTTCGATCCGCGCACCACTTCAAAAGTCCTCGGCTTGCACAAGCGATAAAACATTCCTTCGACAATCGTTTCAAAATCATTTTCGCCGACTTTGATGACCATACCGTCAAACACATTAATTTCACCGACAAATTTGGCGACAAACATGTTTTTAGGTTCTTCGTAAATTTGGATCGGCGTTCCGATCTGCTCAATCATCCCTTCATTTAAAACAGCCACACGGTCGGACATAGCCAGCGCTTCTTCCTGATCATGCGTCACATAAACAAAAGTTACGCCCAAATCCCGTTGGAGTTCCTTCAATTCAATCTGCATTTCCTGGCGCAAACGGTAATCCAACGCCGACAAAGGCTCGTCCAGCAAAAGAATTTTCGGATTATTGATAAACGCGCGCGCCATAGCGACTCGCTGTTGCTGACCGCTGGACAGCTCGGCCGGATAACGCAGGTAAAACATATTCATTTTTACCTTTTCCAACGCGCGGAACACTTCCGTTTCTATTTCCTCTTTTCCCATACCCTTCATTTTCAGGCCGAAAGCCACATTGTCAAAAACGGTCATATGAGGAAACAACGCATATTGTTGAAAAACCGTATTGACCAATCGGCGATTGGGCGGCAAATGGGAAATTTCTTTGCCGTTCATAAAGACTTTTCCCGTTGTCGGCCGTTCAAATCCCGCGATCAATCGTAGCAACGTCGTTTTGCCGCAGCCCGAAGGTCCCAAAAGCGTCAAAAACTCGCCGTCATCAACGGTTAAATCAACGTCATCCAGAACTTTATTCGCCCCGAAAAACTTGGTAACGTTCTTTAATTCCAGCAAAGGAACGGAAGGCTTTTCCATATTTTTTCTGTCCTTCAAATCAAAACCGGCAATTAACCGAGATTGTTGTTTTATACATTACTTTTATCAGAAAGATTTTTTTTTGCAAAGGACGCTTTAAAAAAAAACAATTTTCGATAAAATGCGTTTGTTTATTTTGGGACGGAACAGATGAACAAAAGCAGACGATTTTTGCGCATGCTGCGGAAAAACTTCAGAAAGAGGCAATCTAAAACGCTTGCTTTTCCTGAAGTTTTCCCCGTAAAAGGATGTATTTTGAAATGTGATCTGACTGTTTTTCTGGAACACACCGGACTGTATATCGGCAACGGCAAAATCGTCAGCCTGAATCGTCACAGCCAGATTCGTATCGAAAACAGTCGAAGCTTTTTTCCGCCCGGCACAAATCCCGCTTCCAACCGCATTTACGTCGCCTGTTACGGCAATACGGACGAACCGCTGCGTTCTTCAGCCATTGCCAAACGCGCGAAAAAGAAGGTTAATCAACAAACGCCGTATAATGTCCTGTTCAACAACTGCCATCGTTTTACGGCCGGCTGCATCACGGGAAATTTTGACAACGATGTCGTTTCTTTTTCCCAGTTGGAAGATGTCATCCTGGCGCATCAGGAACAGTTAAGACCGAAACAGCCGTGGTGGATCCGATTGAAAAACTTTATTTTAAGAACTCCCAAACCCGAACCGGCTAAGACTTTTAATTGGCGTCCCGTTCTGTTTGAATAAAAAAATCAACCGAATTCACGTTCATTATCACGTTCGCGCGCTTCTTCGGCAATAAAGCGGCTGTTCGCCCGCATCACTTCGGCACGCTTTCTTTGCTGCAGCGTTTCTCTCTGCTCTGTTTTCTGGCGCCCTTCCGCATCGCCCAAACGATGTTCATATTCTTCACGGATTCTTTCCGCCTGCTGCATCACGCGCTGTGTTCTGATTTGAGAAAGCATCTGTGCCGCATATTGCGCCGCATAATCGCTCCCGTTAATATTTTCAACAATATTTTCAAACGTCTGCAGAGCTTTTTTCTCTTTGCCGCTTTCATAATACGCCCGGGCGATCAAGGCGTCTGTCATTGTATTATCGGCAGCCAGCTCTTTTGATTTTTTCAACGCCTCAAAACTTCTTTCGGGATCCAACGGCCGTGTTAAAACACCGATTGCCCGATACAACGAGGCAGCCTGTTCCAATGCGGGCGTGCAAACATCACTGCGATGAGAAGACGAAGCTTTGTTCATCATTTCAATGGCCTGACGTTCCAAATATCCCAGAGCCGTTTCATAATCGCCTCGTTTTAAAGCGCTTAACGCCGCTTTTTGTTCAAATTGCGGATCCATACCGATAACAGCCGTATTTTTTTCCGCCGTTTCTCTTTTCAAAAACAACGTCATTGTTTCGATTAAAGGCTGCAGTTCCATTACGGGAACTTGTTCGGCTGTTTTGGAAATTAACGTCTTAGCCGTTTGTTCCGCCGACAAGCCCTTTTCCAACAAAGAAGAAATTTCCAACGTCAGCTCTTTATACTGCCCTCTGAGCTGTTCCAGATCGCCGCGTTCCAGCCCCAATTCTTCCAGCTCTTTTTCTTCCTGCGTTCTTTGTTTAGGCTTTTCGTTTCCGTCCTGAAACATCTCAAACAACTCTTTCAGCTGTTCCTGAGCACGCCGACGTTCCTCTTCTTTTTGTTTTTCGGCTTCAATCTGTTTGTTTTCCGACTGTTCTTCCTCTCCGCCGTTTGAAGCGCCGGCCTCTTGAGCATCGACCGATTTATCCGAATCCGGCGCCGCCGTTTGCCGCATAGACGCTCCTTTTGCCGGAGAACGCGACAAAATTTTGATTCCCGTTCTGACCAAAACGGCAAAAACAACGATACCGCCTACAGAACCGGCATGTTCCGGCAGAAAAGCTCCGACGGATTGCGTAAATTGTTTTAAAACACCGAAAACATCAAACGGAGAAGAAAGCATTTTTTATTTGTTTTCCGATAAACAGTTGCGTTGTGTTACAGATAACAGTATGTTATCTTTATTTTGTCGAACTTACCAGAGTTATTTTTTCTAAGAGACGGGAAATGGGTTATCTGTCAAAACGTAAATTTGAAGAACGTGAACACTTTTTAATCACGGGGCTGCTTTTTTTAATTCCCGTTTTGACTTTGTTAAGCACGTTAGGGCGCAGCTTGAACTGGCGACTGGATTATGCGGGCGAATTTAAAATGCAGGCGGCCGGCCTGAGTTTCCTTTTGTTTTTCTGGTGCCTGTTTAAACAGCGTTGGGGAAAAATGTTTGTTTTTCTGCTTTGCGCTTTATTAAACCTGATATTGATGGCGTCTCATTCCCATTTAACGCAAAAGAAATCCGACCTGCCGGAAGATTCTCATATTTTCACCGTTTTATATCAAAATATGAAAGATTCGGAAAACAGTCTGGATCGGATACGGCATATGATGGAAAACATTCAAACCGATTTGGTTATGTGGACAAATGTTCCGATAGAGGTTTACCGTCATTTGGAAGACGTGATCGGTTCTTATTCGCTGCAGAATCAAACTCTGGATACCACGGGAAAAATGAAGCTTGTTTTTTCCAGAACTCCCAGTGTTGACCGTGGAGAAACATTGGGAGAAGACAGTCTGTGGGTTTCCCGTGTGGTTGAAACGCGCAAACTGACATTCCTGCTGACTTTTTTTGACAACCCATGGAATGAAAAAAACTACGACAAAGCAAAACAGGAAGTTTTTGAACTGTCGAATTTTGTCCGCAGTCGTGACGAACCGGTTGTTTTGATCGGAAATCTCGGCGCTTCGGCCTGGAGCTGGCTGTTGAATGACCTGGAAGCGTATGCCGGATTAAAACCGCAGGGAAAATTATTGGTTTCAGGAATGGATATGCCCTTTTATTCGCGCCGGCCCACAGATCATATTTACACACATCCCGGAATTGAAACGGCTGACATTAAAGCTAAAGACTGGCTGAAAACGGGTCACAACGCTATTTCGGCCGTTTTCAAAATAGCTCCCTTGCGCAAAAAAATCGAATTTTTGCAGCTGTCCCCTATTTTGGATGAACAGGAACTCTTGCAGCCTCCCACATAAGAGAAGACTTTTGTTTAAAATACTCGGCGGATTTATGATCTCCGCTGCTTTCAAATTGAAGGGCCGCCCGATACCAATATTCGGCGGCTTTTTGATTTTGTCCTTTTTTCTGCGCGATCAATCCCAAATTGCTGAAATCCGAAGCCAGCCCCAAACTGCGATGCAGACGTTCCTCAATATGCATAGAGTCTTTGAAATAGCTTTCCGCCTGATCCCATTCGCCGCGGCGCAAATACAGCAATCCCAGCATAGCGGCCGTATTGGCGTTTTCCGCCCTTCGATCTTTTTCTTTAAAAAAGTCTAACGCGTTCAACAACAACTCTTCCGTTTCTTCATCCGTATTATTTTGTTCCACTCTCAATCCGCCATATAACAGCCGATTGGCAGCCAATTCAAATCCGTCTTTTGACGCCATCGCCATTTGAACGGATTGTTTTGCGATCTCCAATGCTTTTTTATCATTTCCCGTTGTCTGATACGCTAATGTCATATCGTTTAAAATACGACTTTGCATAATCAGATCATGCTGTTTTTCAAAAGCCTTAAAACTCTGTTCGAGCGCCTTTAAAGCCTGATCACATACGCCTTTTCGCAGATAACACAAACCGATCTGCCGCTGCACGCAAGCGGCTTCAAAAGAATGCTTTTCGTCTTTTTCCAGAAGTTTTAAAGCATCCGTATGTTGTTCCAGTGCCAAATCAAATCTGTCTTTGCCCTCATAAACCATTCCCAAATTTCCGAGGGTTTCAGCCAGAATTGCCGTCCACTGATGCTTTTTTGCCAGATTTTTAGCCCGATAATGAGCTTCTTCCGCGCTTTCAAACGCGCCCGCCAAACGATAAACCATACCCAATCGATTCGCCGCACGGGCATATTCAAAATCGTCCTCTTCTTTTTCAAAAACAGCCAGGGCCATGGTCAGCTGCCTTTCCGATTCCGCCAGATTGCCCTGATTAAGCGATATCATCGCCAAATCTGAATACGCTTTGGCAAACAACATACGATTCTGCCGCCAATGCCACAACGATGAAAGCCGAAGCCGCGGCACACCGTTTTTAAACGAAAAGAATCGTCCTTCTTCAAAAATTTTTATCAGAGCTTCCTGCGCTTCGTCATAGCGCTGAACATCAACCAAACACCGCCCTAAAATCAGCCAATTTTCAATATTCCGCGATTCCGACCGGCAAATGACGCGGTAATTTTCGATAATTTCCTGTGTCAATATATACGATTGATTCATACTCTGCCTCGTATAATGATCTGCTAGATTCAAGGGTAGCAAATCAGATGCCGAATGTCGTTCAAAAAATCAACAAAATATCTCTTTCCCCCAATTTAACAGGGGCTTTATGGTTGTTGGCGTCCGTCGTTTTGTTCCAAATTTCATACAGCGCGGTTAAATATGCCAGTGAAGAATTAAGTTCTTTCCAGCTTGTTTTTCTGCGCTGCCTGTTTCAAATGTTGCTGATTTTGCCTTTTGTCTGCAAACAGGGAATCAGTATTATGAAAACACGGCAATATAAAAATTACACTTGCCGTTTATTATTCGGCGTTACCAATATTGTTCTGACTTTTTATGCTTATAAACATCTGCATCTGGCAACGGCGACATCCATCGTTTTCACCCGTTCTTTGTTTACGATTCCGTTAGCCGCTCTCCTGTTAAAAGAACGAGCCGGCTGGAAAAGAAGCATCGCCACAGTTCTGGGCTTTATCGGCGTTTTAATCATTTTAAATCCGGGCCCCGTGGGTTTAAGCCTGCCGGAAGCAGCGGCGCTCGGAGCTTCATTTTTTCTTGCATTAACTTACCTTTACATTCAAAAACTGTCCAGAACGGAAAATCATCTGGCAATGTTAATGTATTTCGGCCTTGCCTGCTGCATTTTAACCGCTTATCCGACTTATAATTTGTGGGTTCCGTTCGGATTAAAGACGCTTTTTTGTATTTTTATCATTGCCGCAACAGCCACCGCCGCACAATATTGCGTGATCAGAGCTTATCAGGTCGGAAAAGCCACCGTTATTTCTCCGATAGATTACCTGCAGATTCCTCTGTCCGCCCTGATCGGTTGGTTTTTATTCGGCGAAGCCCTGTCCTTACATTTCGTCATCGGAGTCACTATCATCATTTCAACCAGCGTTTACATTTTGAAACGCAAGAAAGGTGATGAATGACCGCGCCTTTACAACATATAAACTAAAGAGGTTCTTAAATGACCATATCCGCACTTTCCTATAAACAGCTGTACAGCGCTTGCGATTTAGACTTCTTATCTTTTGAAACGACCCGCGACCTGGAAGACTTAAATCAGCCTTTGGGACAAGAACAAGCGATCAATGCCATTAACTTCGGAATCAGTATGGATTCTTACGGATACAATCTGTTTTGCATCGGATCGGAGGGAACGGGCAAGTCTTCTTTGGTTCGCCAAATTCTGACAAAAGCGGCTAAAAAACGCAAAACGCCGGATGATTGGTGCTATGTATATAATTTCAAAACGCCTTATAAACCGACCGCAATCCGTATGCCCGCAGGCAAAGCCAAAATATTTGCCAAAGCCGTCGATAAATTGGTTGATGACATACGCGTCGCCCTGCCCGCTGTCTTTGAAGGAGACGAATATCAAACTCAGCTTAAAGCGATTGAAGACGCTTTCCGCGATCAGAAAACACAATATTACGACGAAATTCAAAAGCACACGACAGGAAAAAATGTGTCCGTTCTGCGTATGCCGGTCGGATTAGTCGTCGCTCCGACAAAAAACGGAGACGTGCTGAGTCCTGAAGCCTTTGAAAAACTGTCTGAAGAAGAACAGCAGGAAGTGCTGGCCGAACTGAACGCCGCCCAGGAAGAACTGGAAAACGCCGTTCATGACATTCCCAAATGGGAAAAGGAACAACGGGAACAAATTCAAGAGCTCAATGAAAAATTTGCTTCTTTGGCCATTAAACATTTGATTGACGATCTGAAAAAAAAATACAGACACAATAAAAGCGCCACAGCCTTTTTGCGCAGCCTTTATGACGATATCATCGAAAATGCGGATATGTTCCTGGAAGACGAGGCCGAAGAACCGCCGCAGCCGCAAATGCCCGCGGATGAAGAGCCGGCAATTCCCGCTTTGCTTAAACAAAAAACAGACGGCTTTTTCCGCCGTTACAAGGTCAATGTGTTGATCGATCATTCCGACAAAAACGGCGCGCCGTTGATTTTTTTGGACCATCCGCTTTTAACGAACCTGATCGGACGAATTGATCGTCAACAGCAATACGGCGCTTTGATCACCGACTTCAACATGATTAAAGCGGGCGCTCTGCATGAAGCCAACGGAGGATTTTTGGTCATAGAAGCTAAAGATCTGCTGAACCAACAATCTTCATGGGAAGCTTTAAAACGCGCGCTCCGGTCAAAAAAAATCACGATGGATCCGCCTGCCGCAGACGGGATGATGACAACGATTTTGGAACCGGAAGCTATCCCGTTAAACATCAAAATCGTTTTGCTGGGTGAACCGGAACTGTACTATATGCTGGCGGAAAACGATCCCGACTTTATGGAACTGTTTAAAGTTGAAGCAAACTTTTTCCCTTATATGGAAAAAACACAGGAAAACGTTTCCAAGTACGCACGCTTAATTGCGACGCAAGCCCGGCGCAACCAGCTGCGCCCGTTGAAAAAAGAAGCCGTTGCCCGCTTGTTGGAACATGCTTCCCGCCTGGCGGAAGACAGTCAAAAGCTGACGGCTCACATCGCTTCCATCAGCGATTTGATCCGCGAAGCCAATTACTGCGCAATGACAGATAATAAATCCCCCGTTATCACCCGCGCCCATGTGGATCAGGCGATCACGGCTAAAATCAAACGTTCCGACCGCATTCAGGAAAGAATGACGGAACAGATTATGCGCGGTTCCGTTTTAATCGATACAGACGGCTCCGTTGTCGGGCAAATAAACGGTCTGGCCGTTTTAGAATTCGGACAGCTTTCTTTCGGCAAACCGAGTCGCATCACCTGTTTGGCTCGAATGGGATCCGGCGATATCATTGATATTGAACGTGAAGTTGAACTGGGCGGTCCTTTGCACACCAAAGGCGTTTTGATTTTATCCAGTTTTCTGGCTTCCCGTTTTTCACAAAACGCCCCTTTGCCTATGGAAGCCACGCTTGTTTTTGAACAATCTTACAGCGAAGTGGACGGAGATTCAGCCTCTTCCACAGAGCTATATGCTATTTTATCCGCTCTTTCCGACGTTCCGATCCGGCAAAATCTGGCCGTAACGGGATCCGTCAACCAATTCGGACAGATTCAGGCGATCGGCGGAGTTAATGAAAAGATCGAAGGCTTTTTCGACATTTGTCGTTTACGCGGTCTGACGGGCACACAAGGCGTTCTGATTCCCAAAACAAACGTTGTCAACCTGATGCTGCGGCAGGATATTGTAGAAGCCTGCAAAGAAGGAAAATTTCATATTTATCCCGTTTCAACCATTGACGAAGGCATTGAAATCCTGACCGGATTGCCGGCAGGAGAACGCGATGCCAACGGCATATATCCCGAAAACAGCATCAACGGCAAAGTTCAACAGCGTTTAAATCTATTCTTAGAACGAAATCTGGAATATCGTCGGCAGATGCATGTCCCGCCGAAAAACAAGATTTAATCTCTTTGTACGGCAGTACGCGATAAACGCACTCTATTTAAAACAGAAAAACTATGCATTGCCGCATAGTTTTTCTTATATACATTAATTATTAAAGGTTGAATTACCCTCTGCCCGCCATACGGTCGCGCAACACAGCTGCCGATATCGGCGAACGCTGAACTTTCTGAGTATTCAAAGTGCCTTCGGCCATATAATCCTGTGCCGGCGCATGACGCAGCAATGTTTTCATCAAACGATTCGAAGTTCTTGCCTGCAAATTTTCTTCTCTCTGGCGTTTTCTTTCCAAACGAGCCTGTGTTTTCTTTTCACAGCGCTCTTTTGCGCGAGCGCGTATTTCCTGGCGAACGGCCCGCGCTTTTTCGCCGATTCTATGACCGACTTCGGCAATCGTTTCTCCCGTTTTTTGAGCCGCGTCCTTAACCTTTGCGGCAACCTTGTTTAAAACAGTTTGCTTTTTCACAGCGGGAGGTTCAATCGGTTTAATATCAAGCTTAACCGGCGCCGCTTCCGGCTGAACCAAAATCGGCTGTTCTATTTTAATCGGCTCAATTTTAATCGTTTCGCCGTATTTTTCTTTCCGCAACGCCATAATTTCCGCGCCATGTTCCGCACGATAAGCCTCTCTGTCTTTTTCCAAATTTTCACGTTCGGAGAGTTCTATTTTCGTTTCGAGAGCCTGCTGCATATTAATGACATAGCAATCAACGTCTCTGCCCCTCTTTGCTTCGACTGTCTGATCAGCCCATTTTGAACAAGGCTGACGAATCATTTCAGGATTGGCGCAGGAAAAAAGCGGTTCGCCTTTTTCATTAAAGCCGGCGAACATTGTCGCATGCAAACCGGGCTTTCCTTCGCTGTCGGTACGCTGCACCATAACCAAAGAACCGATAGGAATCGATCCGTTTTCATATCCCTGTTTCAGCATATCGCTTAAAGTCGTTCCCGGAGGCATATCTTTCAAACTTTGACCGCACTTTTTAAAATCTTCGTTTGTATTGGTATCGAAATAGGTGATTGCCGCATAGGTAGAGGTTTGAGGGCTGCCCCAACGCGAATATTTATAGCTTTCATTCGGCTTATCTTTCGTTCCTTTGTTCAAAAAACCGCCGGATTTCGGATCATCGCCGTTTTTATGCATAGCGGCATTCAGAGAATATGTGTATGTTCCCAAACAATACAGATTGGAAAAGCTCTTGCACGTCGGAACATATTGTTCAACCGCAGCCTCTCTTCCCACTCTTTTTTGGCATCCCGAATAACGGAAATACGATTTTCAAAATCTGCGATAAAGTCTTCCATCTGCCGGCCGGCTTTATTATGCGCCACCATTTTAACTAAATCTTCATCCATATCTTCAGACATAGTCACCTCCGCAAACCGCACTATAATTTAGTTTAGTATAGCAAAAATCAAACAATTCTCAAGGGAAACGGCGATCTGTCAAAAAAGTATCACATCGGCATGCCCGAAAGCATCCCCGCGCAATAAAATTTATCTGCCGGTTTTAATCGTTAAAAGCGACGCGTTACATATCCATCGTTGTGCCGCGCCCGCGCATAGCATACGGATTGGCAGCCATCGGCTGGATTTTCGGATTGTACATCAGACAGTTCGGCGTGCAGTCACATTCCGCGGCGATTTTAATGCCTTTCGCTATTTTTTCCTCTCTGCGCAGTTCAAACAGCCGTCCGACAATCCGATCCCGCAAAGACCACGGATCAACCGTGTTCACAAAAATCTTCGTTACGGCTTCAAACCCCGCCGGATTGCTGATACGCCACTTAATCAAAATATGCCACGGCACGGCAACATCCACTTCGGGCGGCCGGTAATACCATTCCTCGTTGCAGGGAATTTCACTGCCCATCGCGGCATGGCAGGCATGTACCAGATCCGACATGCCTTTGACCTGTTCGGGCGTATGGTTCCATGGCTGGTTCTTTTCCGCTTTGGAATAAATCGCCAACGTCGGGTAACGGTGTCCGAAATCGGCAAAAGCCACGGCATAATCGTTTTCGGCAAAAACCAAATTTTGATATCCCGCATAATTGACCGCAAAGTCGTTATACACATTCGGATTTTTGCGCGCCAGTTCAAATTCGGCGGCATTCGAAGCGCTGATGCCGTCAATGGCGACCAGCTGTTTGTGCAAGTGATCGAAAGAAGCCCCTGCCTGATTCAACCAGTTTTGAAACACCGTCACATAACGAACATAACGGTTTGTCAGATAAATATCTTTCAGCGCCTGAATCGTAAAATTAATATACTGATAGTGCATTTCCGGCGTCATACTGCCCGAAGAAGCCTTTTCGCTTTCGGAAGAAGCCCCTTCTATAAAATGACGTCTGCCGACAATCAGTTCATGCCCGCCGGCGAAAAAGCTGTTGGCCATTTTCAGCTTGCGGCCGGAAGAAATACTGTCGATTTCTTCGCGGGATAAACCGCTCATTTTTAATTTGGCATGAACAATGTCCAAAACATGCTCTTTGCCTTCCGGTTCGGCAATATACGCTTCGCGGTGAGCGTTCGCTTTGTCCGAAATGACATAGGCGTAGTTCTTTTCCCAATACTCGTAAGAAATGATTTCAAACAAATTCGGAATCCGACGAAATTCCGCCGTCGTATCAAATAACTGAGAAGCTTTCAAATTTTCCAAAACGCTGAAAGTACCGTCCGCATTTTTGACCAGACGGGATTTTTCCGGCGGAGTCTTCAGGTAATTGCATGGGCAAAAAGAACAAAAATTTTCCCGTTCTTCCGAAACGAATTTTTTTTCTTCTTCCGCTTTTTTATTTACCGTCGGACGTTTGCCGCGGCCGGGAACCGTCCAGACCTGCGTTCCCGTAAAAGGATTGACCTGTTTAACCGTACCATCGGGCATTTTTTGCAGAAAATTTTGTTCATAGACACTCTTCAGCATAATGTATTCCTAAAAAAAGAAAGTCACAGTTCTTCTGTTGTATAAAAATTTTGTCTGAAAATCCAGCCTTTAATCGTTTTTTTTATCCGTTCCGACAAACGATAAAAGATTGACGAACGCCCGTGAAAAGGTAATTCTAGAAACAGATTATTTTTTATAGGAGGTTATATTTAATGAAAGCCCTGTTTATCACAAACGAATATCCCCCGTACATTTACGGCGGCGCCGGCGTCCACGTCGAATATCTGTCCAAAGAATTGGCCAAGCTGATGCAGGTTGAAGTCCGCAGCTTCCATGATCAAAAATCGGAAGAAGGCAACTTGGTCGTTGACGGAACAACGCCGGACGCTTCTTTGTTTCAAGCCTGCCCGAAGGAGCTGGCTTCCCCTTTGAAAGCGTTTTATGAAGGATTGGTTTTTGCCGGTAAAGGAATGGATGCCGATGTGGCTCATTGCCATACATGGTATGCGCATTTTGCGGGATTGCTGGCAAAAATGCTGTACGGTATTCCTTTAGTTGTCACGGTTCACTCTTTGGAACCTCTGCGCCCATGGAAACGCGAACAGCTGGGACGCGGCTACGATGTATCCAGCTGGGTGGAAAAAACGGCTTTGGAAATGGCGGACGCGGTCATCGCCGTATCGACCAGCACCCGCGAAGATGTCCTGCGCCTGTTCCCCAAAATCGATCCGGATAAAGTTTCCATCATTTATAACGGAATCGATGTCAATCAGTATAAAGAAATTGAAAACACCGCCGTTTTGCAAAAATTCGGCATTCGGACGGATAAACCTTACGTTTTGTTCGTCGGCCGCATGACTCGTCAGAAAGGGTTGTTGTATTTGCTTAAAGCCGCTTCCAAATTGGATCCCGACGCGCAGCTGGTATTATGCGCGGGCGATGCGGATACGCCCGAAATGAAAGCCGAATTGGAAGGTATGGTCGATTCTCTGAAACAGATTCGTTCCGGCGTTGTCTGGATTCCCGAAATGGTGTCGCGTGAAGAAGCGATTGCGCTTTATTCTCAGGCCGCCGTCTTCTGCTGTCCGTCGATTTACGAACCGTTCGGCATCATCAATCTGGAAGCAATGGCCTGCTCGACTCCCGTTGTCGCCAGTGCCGTCGGCGGTATTAAGGAAGTCGTCGTAGATGGAGAAACGGGTTTTCTGGTCGATCCGGAACTGTCCGATAAACCGCCGCACGACCCGAAAGATCCCGACGATTTTGCCGCTCGCCTGGCTGAAAAAATCAACCTGTTGATTCGCGACCCGTCTTTGGCCAAAAAGATGGGACAGGCCGGTCGTCTGCGTGTCGAAAAGCAGTTCAGCTGGCAGAGCATTGCCCGTCAGACAAAAGAGCTATACGCTAAATTGATCGAAGCGAACAAAAAATAGTTTCGGTTGATTCGTTTAAAAAGACCGCTTTAACGGCGGTCTTTTTTTATCTTTAAAAAAGAGAATCGCCATAAATCAACAGGTTGTAAATTTTTTAAAATAATGTTTGACGATACGATCTGTTTTAGTCATTCTGACCATACGAAGAAGGTTAAAATAACGTTAAAATTTTTATCTTTTTCCTTTTTTAAAAATGGCGGAAATCTGTCGTTTTTACTGTCAACAAAAAAAATATTTTTTTTCTGTTGCCAACACCGGAAATAACTATATATTGTCGCTAGAAAAGGACAGGACACACTATCTGTTGTGTTTCCGAAAAGGAAACCGCGGTATTGCCCTTCCGCTGAATTTAGCTTTAAGACGGAGATTTTTATGTCGGATCAGACACCGAATTTACAAGTGGTCACCAACGAAGAAGATGACGCTTCCGAATTGTCCCGCATTGTCAAACGCGACGGGACGCAAGTTGTTTTCAATTCCGAAAAGATTATGTCGGCGATCAAACGCGCGGGCGAAGCGACCGGCGAATTTGACGCGGAAGAAGCTTCTCTTTTGACGACGCAGGTAACAAAAGTTTTGCGCCACCGTTTTTCCAAAGGCATTCTGCCGACGATTGAACAAATTCAGGATGTCGTCGAACAGGTTTTAATCTCCGCCAATTATTACACGACGGCGCGCGCGTATATCGTTTACCGCGAAAACCGCAGCAAGTCCCGTCAGGACAAGAAAACGCTGGTGGATGTCGCCTCTTCGGTCAATGAATATTTGGAACGCGCGGATTGGCGCGTCAACGCCAACGCCAATCAGGGTTATTCTTTGGGCGGTTTGATTCTGAACGTTTCCGGCAAGATCATTGCGAACTACTGGCTTTCCCACGTTTATCCGCAGGCGGCCGGCGAAGCGCACCGCAACGGCGATTTTCACATTCACGATCTGGATATGCTGTCCGGCTACTGCGCCGGCTGGTCTTTGCGCGCGTTGCTACAGGAAGGCTTAAACGGTGTTCCGGGAAAAGTCGAATCCGGCATTCCCAAGCATTTGGGTTCCGCTTTGGGACAGATGGTCAATTTTCTGGGCACTTTGCAGAACGAATGGGCCGGCGCGCAGGCGTTTTCTTCCTGCGATACATACTTGGCGCCGTTTATTCGCAAGGACAACCTGAAATACGAAGAAGTCAAACAGCATTTTCAGGAATTTATTTATAACCTGAACGTTCCGTCCCGCTGGGGAACGCAGACGCCGTTTACAAACCTGACGTTTGACTGGGTTTGCCCGGAAGACTTGCGCGATCAAACTCCCGTCATCGGCGGCGAAGAAATGGATTTCACCTATGGCGATCTGCAAAAAGAAATGGATATGATCAACCGCGCTTACATTGAAGTGATGACTGCGGGCGACGCCAAAGGCCGTTTATTCACATTCCCGATTCCGACCTATAACATCACGCCGGATTTCCCGTGGGAAAGCGAAAATGCCGATCTGCTGTTTGAAATGACCGCAAAATACGGTTTGCCCTACTTCCAAAACTTCATCAATTCCAGCCTGAAGCCGGGACAGGTTCGTTCAATGTGCTGCCGTTTGCAGCTGGATTTACGCGAATTGCTGGCCAGAGGAAACGGCTTGTTCGGTTCCGCCGAACAGACGGGATCCGTCGGAGTTGTCACAATCAACTGCGCCCGTCTGGGTTACCTGTTCAAAGGCGATGAAGCCGGTTTGATGGCGCGTTTGGACGAATTAATGGATTTGGCGCGTTCGACTCTGGAAATTAAGCGTAAAGTCATCCAACGCCATATTGATGCCGGATTATTCCCGTTCACCAAGCGCTATCTCGGCACTTTGCGCAATCATTTCTCGACAATCGGCGTCAACGGTATCAATGAAATGATCCGCAACTTCACCAACGACGAACACAATATTACCGATTCGTTCGGTCAGGCGTTCGCGAATCGTTTTTTAGAGTACATTCGCAGCAAAATGATTGTTTTCCAACAGGAAACAGGCAGTATGTATAATCTGGAAGCGACGCCCGCCGAAGGAACAACTTACCGTCTGGCCAAAGAAGACCAGAAACGTTATCCGGACATTCTTCAGGCCGGCACGAAAGAGGCTCCGTATTATACGAACTCTTCGCAGTTGCCGGTCGGCTTTACGGATGATCCGTTTACCGCTTTGAATCTGCAGGAATCTTTACAGTCCAAATATACCGGCGGCACTGTAATGCACTTGTATATGGGTGAAAGAATCTCCGATGCCAAAACTTGTCGGACACTCCTTAAGAGAATATTAGAGAATTATAGGATACCATATGTAACGGTGACACCTACTTTCTCTATTTGTCCCAAACACGGATATATCTCGGGTGAGCACAAATACTGCCCGTTATGCGATGAAGAACTCATCGCTCTTAAACGCCAGCAAGCCTGCGCCTGCTAATACAGGCTTGTAAGCACCCTTCAAACCGATTATGATTAACTTAGAACAACAGCGAGTAGAGAACATGACAACAGAAACAAATATTCAGCTTTCCAACGAAGAACGTCAGCCCTGTGAAGTTTGGACACGGGTGATGGGCTATTTTCGTCCGGTGTCAGAATTCAATATCGGCAAGAAAAGCGAATATGCCGAACGTCAATGCTTTTCCGAAAAGAAAGCGACAGAAAAGTGTATGGATGTAGCGGCGGAATAACCCTTCTATGCCTATAACCATCGGCGGCGTCGAACCTTTTACTACGGTAGATTTTCCGGGAAGGCTCGCCGCCGTTTTATTTTGCCTCGGCTGCCCGCTGCGCTGCCCCTATTGCCATAATCTGGAATTGCAGGATTTTAAAGGAAAACCTTTTATTTCCTGGGAAACCTTTATCGAATTTCTGGACAGCAGAAAAAAATTGCTGGACGGCATCGTTTTTTCCGGCGGTGAACCTTTGGCTCAGCCCGACTTATACGAATCGATCAAAGCCGTTAAAGATATGGGGTTTTTGATCGGATTACACACATCGGGTGTCAATCGGGACAGATTAAAACAGATTCTGCCACTGTTGACCTGGGTGGGATTTGACGTAAAAACGGTTTTTGAAGCTTACGAAGAACGAATCCCGCATTCTCATGCGGCAACGATTGAAGCTTGTCTGGATATGCTGATTGCTTCGCCGGTTGAACTGGAGGTCAGAACCACCTTGGATCCGCGCGTGATCTCTAAGGAGGAATTGAAACAACTGGCGCATACGTTGGCGGAAAAAGGCGTCGAAACTTACGCGATACAGGAATACCGTCCTCACCCTGCGGAAAAAAATCCGCCGGCCCCCGCAGATGTAACAGCCTTTTTCACGGACAAAGAATTGTTGGCGGAATTAGAACGTCTGTTTAAAAATTTTATTATCCGCCGCGCTTAGTTCCCGGCTGCAGAAGCGTCTGTTTTTTTCTTATATCTGAAATACAGGACGAAATCGCAGAAAACCAATAAAAAGTTTAAAACATACAGCCAAAAAACAAAGTCGTATCCAAAATTCAAGACTTTGTTGATCATACCGCAGATATAGCCAATCAAGATCAACAACAAAAATATCAAACTTTTTCCTTCGACATTTTTTGTTCGGTATGTTTTCAGTACTGCCGCCGGCCAGCTGGCACCGAAACACAAAAGCATACCCGCTTCAAAAATATTCATCCGTCTTCTCCGTTAAATGTATTTTCTGATTATATAATCCTGCAAAAGATACTGTTTTTCCGATTGTAAAAGCAAGATTTCTTTAGCCATTCCTTACGATATTTTGGAAACAAGCGCAACACGTCAAATCCTTAAAATCTAAAGACTGATTTTTATAAAAAAAAGAACCCATTGAAAACAATGAGTTCTTTTGTAAAATGACGAAGAGCGTGGGATAATATGTTAGACTTCTCTCTTTTCTTTTAAAATCAACAGGATACATCTGAAAAACTCCCCGCCACTCCGGTTTTATTAGCAGTTTTAGTTAGCAGTCGTATCAGCAACTTTTAATATATTATCAGCAGGTAATAATGCGAAAACGACATTGATCAGCATTCAAAACATTTTTGCGCCAGACAGGGAAAAGATTAAAACGCTCAAAAAGGCTTCGGAATCCGCACAGAAAGTATTTACAGTTTTTCAAAAGAAACCGGTATTGACAGTTTCCGAGATTGTCAAAGCGATAGCATCAACCAAACCGACCGTTCAAAAATACTTTTAACGATATTTTGGGTTGAATGAATTGATTTATTCGTTATCACCAAACCAGTTTAAAAAACGGTTTGTCGTTTTGTTAACGGCATCCATCCCTTTTCGGGCCGTATTTTTGACGGCTTGCCCCGCTTTTTTTCCGCTTTCATAGGTCGTATCCACAACGGATTCCGCCGTTTTTTCCAAAGTATCGAAAGTTTTTTGATAAGCCCTCTGCATTCCGGCCTTAATTCCGGTTGTTTCCTGATACATTTCTCCGTAAACGGTTCCCTGCAAAGCTGTACGGCAGGGATCGGCATCGGAATCCAGCAGCAATTTGGCTCCGATAAAAACGGCGCCTCCGGCAACGATGCCGACAGCATTTTTGATAACGGATTTGGAATTCACAAAAACGGACGGTTTCATCACTGTTCCCGTCACTTTAATCATAGAGGCCAGAATTTGTGTTGCATTTGTTTGCATCAGATTTCCGCTCAACGGTTGAATCCCTATGTTGATCTTGTTGTCCGCAAGACTGACGCTTCCGTCCCCGATCAGCTTGATTTGGTCCGAATCAAAAGCGATCCCTTTGGGAAATTGAATTTTCCCTTTTGCAAAATCCGCCCTTATAACGGCGCATTTTAAATCGGCGTCAGTCTGTTTCGTCGAAATGTTCAATGCGGATATCAGCTGCGTCAGGAAATTGCCCTGAACATATTTCAACAATCCAAATTGCACTTCGGACTGTCCGACAGCCAATAAAACCTGCCCATCTAAATTTTCAAACAAATCGCGATAAATTTTTCCTTTTGTTTTTAATGTAATGCGGGAATGAGCGATACCGCCTTTTTTAAACGAAAAATTTTTCTCTTTCGGTTTCAGGCTTTTTATGAGCTCCGAAAGAATAATATCGGTCCCGTCCAAATTGATATTTACGGCGTTGTCTTCGGCATTCAAAAACAAGTTGCCTTCCACCGTTCCCCGACCGGCGATAAAAAACACGTCTTTCAAGTTTAAGACGCCGTCTTTAACCACAACAGCTCCTTTGAGCTTATCCAAAGACAAATCCTGATTGATAATCAAATGCGCGATATCAAAGATAAAGCGCGCGTCAAACCGGTTCAGAAAATCCAAACGCAAATCGCCTTCCGGAATGAAGTCATCCGTTGAAGCGTCGGATGTGGAAACGGATTTTTCAGAACCTTCTTCTTTCGCCGGAAATAAAGAGGGAATATCCAATAAGGAAGCGGTGAGTTTCCCTTTTATATTCAATTTATTCTTAACTGAAACATCCACATTTCCGCCGACCGAATTTTGATCAAAATTCAGCTTGTCGATTTGTAAAGACGCTTTCAAATTTTTAAACAGATCGCCATAAGTCGTTCCCTTTGTTGAAAACGTCCCGTTCAAGCGGGCAACGGAAACGTTGTCAACGACGAAACCTTTCTTCTTCAGCGCTTCTTTTAAAAAGTCGTTTAAAAATACATTCCGGAAATCCGTTTCAACCTTCACGACGTTTCCTTTTGAATTTAAAACGGCACTCCCTTTCAGGTTTCCTTTTCCCGTTTTTGCGGACAAAGGCTTTAACGTCAAAATCCCGTCTTTGATAACGGCGGTTCCGTTCACCCGATCAAACGAAAAATCTTCGTTCACATTCAACCGCTCAACCGCGAACGCCAAATGCGCATTAAATTGATTCAGAAAATCCGAAACAATCTTTTTGTCCACGGTTGAATTTTGAGTTTTTTCCGTTGCCGCGGAAGCCTTTTCAGCCGGCATTAAAGAAGGAATATCTATCAAGGGCGCGGAAATATTTGCCCGAATATCCGGTTTTTCCGTCAAAGAGACTTTCACATCACCGCGTATAATGCTTTTTCCGAACTCCAATTGTTCAATGCCAAGCGCTGCACTCTTTTGACCGGCGCTTATGTTTGATTTCAAATGCAATGCCGGCAGATTAAAGTTTCCGTCAGGAGAAGTTAAATCCAACTTTCCTTCAATATGCCAATCGCCGGAAATATCCGTCACGGCGACAGAAGCCTTTAAACGTCCGTTCAAAGCCCCGACATCTATTTCGGCATTATAGGCCTCTTTACGCATTAAAACATCAAGGGCGTCTCCCTCCATCGTTCCTTTGACTTCCCGACCGTTATAAAGTAAATCGTAATCCAGAAAAACACGATGTTCCTCCGGTCTTAACAAGGCTCGTTTAATTTGCAGATTGATCTTCGACTTCGGACTGTCATAAATGATCACCCCGTCTGAAACCGATATTTTTTCAACGGTCACTTTCACATCGGACATAAAACCGTTATCCGTTTCAGGCGTTTTCTTTTCCGTTTCGGAAGCAGCTTTTTCAAAAACCCAGTTTTTTCCGCCCTCTTCATTGACAGACAAGTAAATTTCCGGCTGAATTAACGTTATATTGTCAACAGCGACGATTTTGTCGAATAAGGGCATGATTGCAACGGACACTTCCGCTTCTTTGGCGGTTATCATGGCTTTTTCCCCGCCGTGATCAACATCGGCAAAGGAAATCCGCTTGATTCTCAACGTCGGTGACCAAGACATTTTCAATCGTATGTCGCCTAAAGATAATTTTCGCCCCGTCCGGTCAAAAACCATTTTTTCTATCCGGAGCTTATAAGTATTCAAATCAAACCGGTAAATGAAAACGGAACCGGCAATAATCCCGATAAAGAAAATTGAAAACAAAGTTATAAACGACCATTTCAAAATTTTTTTCATTCTATGCCATCGTCCTGTTTATTCCCTTTGATTTTACCGGACAGATGCCGCCTTTCCCCGAAAAGCGGCTAAAATCAAACAGAGAATTTTCTTAATTTTTCTACACATTTTCACGCGATTTTTCAATGTGCAATAAGGTTACTGTGACAGCATAAAACATAAAAAAACGAACAAAGCGTTTTTTATCAGCAGATACGTTTTTGAACTTGCTGCAAAAACAAAAAGAACCCATTGAAAACAATGAGTTCTTTTGAAAAATGGCGGAGGGCGTGGGAAAATATGTTAAGTCCTCCTCTTTTCTTTTAAAATCAAACAGATACATCTGAAAAACTCCCCGCCACTCCGGTTTTATTAGC
>CALDOX010000024.1:0-3341 GCA_937912005.1 uncultured Alphaproteobacteria bacterium | reverse complement strand
ATTTGCTTTAATAAATATGCTTTTCAGCAACAACCAAAATTTTTTGCTCGCATTTCTAACCTTTAAATCAGGACAAAGGGAGAAATGCGTTTTTTTTCGTTTTCTCCTTTCTGTTCGGGAGAAAAAATATGAGAGAAGCAACACCGATTAAAGAAACCTGCAATTTCACGCCTGCCGGTTTAATGACGCCGAGAGACGCCGCTGTTTATATCGGCGTGAAAATCAACACGCTTGCCGTTTGGCGTATGACGAACCGATACGGCTTGCCGTTTGTCAAATTGGGGAAAGTCGTCCGATACCGCAAAGCCTATTTGGATATCTGGATTGAAAACCGATTGCAAAAAAGCAGCGAGGACTGATCTTATCAACAGAAAACGGAGGGGCTTTTTCCCTCCGTTTTTGTGGCCGTTTTGTATTACCAAAAGGCGGCTTTAAAAATCAGCTGCTTTAAAGATGCTATTCTCTGGTTGCCGACGTAATCTTATACGCATAGACATAACGGGGATTATCTCCACCACCCGTTCCACCTTTAAACGAATAATTATCTAACAAATATTTTTCTGTATCTCGCGCATCAATTTCGCTATCGGCATTTCGATAAATCCAACGTCCATTTTTCTCATCTACGTTATGATCTTGGAATAACCGGGTTCTCGCATTTGTTGCGATACCGACATACCAACCGGATTTAGCTTCTGCGCCAATATAATTTAAAACATCTGTTACAATTTTTTTATTTACAGCCATATTCGTTCTCCTCCTAAGACTGTTATAATCTCTTGACAGGAACGAAAGCGATGAAGTATGACTGATATTGCTTAGGTATAGTCGAACATCGCTTCGGCTGTCAAAGAGGGTGGACATCCACCCTCTTTTTTTAGTGATATTCCTTTTCTTTTTTCCAGTCAAGAAAAAAGAAATTCTGCATTCTTTTTATATTGCAAAATATACTGTCTTTTGTTACCATACGCAAAGATGTGGAGGAATTATAATGGCTCAACTTTGCGACATTGCCGACATCCGCGCGGGCTATCCCTTTCGGGGATCCGTGCCGAATATGCCGGACGGATTATGCCAGGTCATTCAGCCGAAAGACGTGTTCGGCGGCGGCATTATTGACAAAGTTGCGCTTCGCTTCACGCCGGAACGGCTCAAACCTGATTATTTGCTAAAGGACAAAGACATTCTTCTGTCCAGCCGTGGCGAATTCAAGGCCGCCCTTTATAAAGGAAAAAGCAAAACACTCGCCTCGAATCTGCTTTTCGTTCTTTCCGTCAAGGAAAAAGCTTTTCTGCCGGATTATCTTGTTTTCTATCTGAATTCGAAATCGGGACAAGCGCAAATGGCCGCTCGCAAAAATCCGGGGACGCTACAAGCGATCGTCCGGTCCGGTATCGAGAGTCTGGACATCCCCCTTTTGCCGTTGCAAAGGCAGAGGTTGCTTGCGGAAACGTATTTTCTGCTCTTACGGGAACAGGAATTGTCGCAATGTCTGACAGAGAAAAAAACAAAATTATTGGAACTCGCTTTAAATACGGAGATTTAAAAATGACCGCTTTGACACAAGACGACCTGAACAAGCTTTTATGGAGCGCGGCGGATTCCGCCCGCAGCGTAGTGGACGCGAGCGTCTTTAAGGACTACATTCTGGCGTTTTTGTTTTTCAAATACATCAGCGACATCAAAAAAGCGGAAACGGAAAAACTGGTTGCCCGTTACGGCGACGACAAAGAACGCATCGCCTTGAAACTGCGGAACGCGCGCTTTGTTTTGCCGGAAGGCTCCAGCTTTTACGACATATATGAAAAGCAGAACGTGGACAACCTCGGCGAGTTGCTGAACATCGCCTTGCGGAACATTGAAGAAGCGAACGACTCTCTGCGCGACATTTTCACGATCGACTTTAACAGTCAGGCGATTTTGGGACAAACGTCGCAGCGCAACAAGATGATTCGGGATATGTTGAGCGACTTCAAGAAAGTCGACTTGTCGCACGTCGAAGGCGACCTGCTCGGCAACGCGTATATGTATCTGATCGAGCGGTTCGGGTCTGACGCGGGCAAGAAAGCCGGAGAGTTCTATACGCCGAAGGTTGTTTCCTCCCTGCTGGCAAAGCTGGCGATGCCGAAACCCGGGGACAGGATTTGCGACCCGACTTGCGGCTCGGGCGGCTTGCTGTTATTGGCGGGTGAAGAAGTCGCCGCGCAGGGATCGAACGATTACGCTTTATACGGACAGGAAAAGATCGGCGCGACATACAACCTTGCCAGAATGAATATGTTTTTGCACGGACAGGACGCGGCGCGCATCGAATGGGGCGACACGCTGAACAATCCCCTGTTAAAAGAAGACGACCGCCTGATGCAGTTTGACATCATTGTCGCGAACCCGCCCTTCTCTTTGGACAAGTGGGGCGAAAAGCATCTGGAAAGCGATTTATACAACCGGTTTGACCGCGGCATGCCGCCGGCGAGCAAAGGCGACTACGCGTTTATTTCGCACATGATCGCCACGGCGAAAGACGGCTCCGGACGCGTTGCCGTCATCGTGCCGCACGGCGTTTTGTTCCGCGGCAGTTCGGAAGGACGCATTCGCACGGCTTTGATTCGGGAAAACCTGCTGGACGCGGTGATCGGCTTGCCTGCGGGATTGTTCCAGACGACAGGCATTCCCGTCGCGATTTTGATTTTTGACAAATCAAGAGCCGCGGGTTGCGCGAACGAAAGCCGCAAAGACGTTTTGTTTATCGACGCCAGCAAAGAATTTGTCGCGGGCAAGAATCAAAACACGCTTTCGGCGGAACATATCGCCAAAATTTTCAACACCTACAAGGAACGCAAGGAAATCGAAAAGTATTCCCACGTCGCGACGCCGCAGGAAATAGCGGAAAACGACTACAACCTGAACATTCCGCGCTATGTCGACACGTTTGAGGAGGAAGCGGAAATCGACCTGCAGGCGGTGAAATCGGAAATACAAAAGATTGAAACCGAACTGGCGACTGTTCAAAATCAGATGGACGCGTATTTGAAAGAATTGGGGCTGTGATGGACAACGATTTGATTTTATACAGCACTGCGGACGGGAAAACGAAAATCAGTTTGCGTGAAACGGACGGGACGGTTTGGCTGACGCAATCGCAAATGGCAGAGCTGTTTGATACGACCCCGCAAAACATTACCCTTCATATAAAAGCAATTTACGCCGATAATGAAATTGATGAAAAGGCAACTTGTAAGAATTACTTACAAGTTCAAAACGAAGGACGACGGCAAGTCAAGCGAACCCTGAAAGTTTATTCTCTCGATATGATTTTGGCGGTCGGCATGCGGGTGCGGTCC
>CALDOX010000023.1:0-2210 GCA_937912005.1 uncultured Alphaproteobacteria bacterium | reverse complement strand
ACAGCATTTTGGCTTCGTCGCCGATGTCCGTCCTTGCCAATATCCGCCGGATTTTCGATTGATGAAATTCTTTTATCCATCCGTGTAAAAGAAATATTTTCCAATTCATTTTCCGCCCCTTTGTCGTTCAGCCTTTCGATTACTTTTATCCTATCCGATTTATCAAAAGCCGCCGTTTTGATTTTGCGGCTCCTACCTTCACACGGTAGGGGTCGTTCCGGACAGGGAAAACACTTTTCCAAACGGAATTTTTATATTTTTCAAATAAAAACCAAATCTTTTTCTATCAGCGCGTAAAAGTTTTCGTCAATTTTCCACCGGTCGGCAAAATTCACGATATACGGCAGGCGGCTGTTGTCGCAGGCGTTTTTAATATTTTCCACAATTTCCCGCGGGACGGCGGATTGACCGCATATCAAAACGTCCAAATCCGACGTTTTGTCAAAACCGCCCTTGACGCGCGAACCGTAACACGCAAAACGGAACATCCGCGCATACGGCGCAAAAATATCCTTTAAAATTCTTAATTCTTCCGCGCTGACACCAATCATCCGTTTTCCGTCACCCTGTCAAAAGAGGCCAAAAGTTTTTCCGCGTCGTCAATAAAGCGCGGAATCAAATCTAAAACCTCGCGCGATTTTTCAATATTGTATTCGTGCGCCGTTTCGTTGCGTTTAAGATAATACTCTTTCCAATTTTCCCAATCGCCAATCATATTGTATCCGCTCATCAACCGGAAAATATTGTTGACGGTCAATTCCTCGTCCGATTTTCCGTATGTTCGCTTCAAATACTTTTTCATCAGCTTCCACGCCGTTTCCAACGTGTATTCATACCTTTGAACGCAGGAATCGGCAATGATGGAGGTCAAAACACCGTCTTTGTTATTTTGATACGCCGCCCACGCTTCCCGTAAAGTTTTCAACGATTGGCGCAAAGCGTCGATTTTAAATTCCGTCATCATAAAAACCGCCCTTAAAAACCTTTCGGGAGCATTTTAGACCAGCACCCCCACTTTGCCAAGTTCGATTTGATTCGCGCGTCAAGTTCCGCCACCGTCATTTTTCCGTTTCAGGCTGAAGTTCGAAATAGTTTTCTTCGATATTGGAATGAAACTGTTCGGGAATATTATCCCAAGCGAACAAATCCACCCGGAACGGCAGCGAGCTTTCGTCAAAAGCCTCTCTCAACGCGGGCAGCAACGGTTTAACATCACCGAACGCCACCATATCCAAATCGGATTTCGGCGTGGACGTTCCTTTGACCCGCGAACCGTACGCCCAAACCCGCGCCCGCGGAATATGCCGTTGCAAAAATTCCCGAATTATCCGCAACTGTTCAGCGGTCAGGTCGATGTTTTGGCTTTCGGGCATCAGATCCACGTTTCCCTGCTCATTATTTGATACAGCTTTACGACGTCCGGAATAAAACGATTCATAATTTGAAGAACCGCCTTCTCCTTTTCTCCGCTGTAATCGTGAGACGTCTCTATCCGCGCGTCCGCGTATTGTATGAACGATTCGACCGGAGACGGCAGAACGTCATTTTCCATCGCCAGTCTGAAAACGGGTTTCGGGCTGTTCGGAACATCCGGCAAACCGAGTTCTTCCGCCAAATACCGTTTCAACACTTTCCACATACAGTCGTAGCAAACTTCAAACCGCTGAACGACGGATTCCCCGATGGCCTCTTTCGTTATTTCGGGCAAATCCTTATCCATATTCACAAAATTATTATATTGGTTTTCCAGATGTTTTAAGGATTTTTGAAACTTGTCGTATTGAATCATCGTTTTTCCGCATTGCCGAATTAAAAGATTGCCGCGCTTCGCCCGCGAACCGTTTTATCATATCCGCTATTGCGCGCGCTGACAACAATCCGTTTCATCAAAGACGCTTCCTAAACTTTCCACCCCAACTTCGCCAGATTTTCTTTGATTTGCGCGTCAAGTGCCGCGCCTTTCGCCATTTGCGCGTTCAAATCCGCCACCAACGCCGCCATTTTCGTTTCAAATTCTTCCCTGCTTGTTTCGGTTTCCTCTATGCCGACATAGCGTCCGGGGGTCAAGGTGTAGTCGTTCGCGGCGATCTCCGCCAAATCCGCCGATTTGCAAAAGCCTTTGACGTCTTTGTAATCGGGGGAGGCTTTGCGCCAATCGTGATACGTCTTTGTGATTTTCGCGATGTCTTCGTCCGAAAAGTCGCGGTGCG
>CALDOX010000022.1:0-6838 GCA_937912005.1 uncultured Alphaproteobacteria bacterium | reverse complement strand
TGACCGTTACGAATACGGGTCAGCATATCTCCCAACGGATCGGAAAATGACATGGTAGTATCTCCTTACCTAACTTACTGTTACCAACTAGACTTAACCATGCCGGGAATCTGACCAGCGGAGGCCAAATCCCTCAACACAACACGCGACAGTTTGAACTTGCGGTAGTTGCCGCGAGAACGACCTGTCAATTCACAACGCAAATGAACGCGGGTGAAGGAAGAATTGCGGGGCAATTCAGCTAACTTCAACACGGCGTCAAAGCGTTCTTCTTCAGAAACAGAACGATCTTTGATTTTTGCTTTAAGAGCGGCACGACGGGCTTTGTATTGTTTAGCCAGACGTTCACGTTTCTTATTGCGTTCAACAGCACTTGTTTTTGCCATATTCTTTTACTCCAATCGCTCTAGTTTTTCGCAAACGGCATATCAAATCCCGCCAAGAGCGCTTTCGCTTCCTTGTCGGTTTTAGCCGATGTGCAGAATACTATATCCAAACCACGGACTTTATCAACAGAATCGTAATCAATTTCCAAAAAAACGATCTGTTCTTTTAAACCCATAGCATAATTTCCCTTGCCGTCAAAGCTTTTATTTGAAATTCCGCGGAAGTCGCGAACACGCGGCAAAGCCATCGTGACCAGACGATCCAGAAATTCATACATACGTTCGCGGCGCAAAGTCACTTTGCAGCCGATCGGCATGCCTTCGCGCAGCTTGAAAGCGGCAATGGATTTTTTCGCGTACGTTACAACGGGTTTCTGACCGGCAATCGCCGTCAAATCGCGAACGGCGGAATCAACCGCTTTGCGGTCTTCCACGGCGTCACGACCGACGCCCATGTTAATAACGATTTTTTCCAAACGGGGAATTTCTAACTGGTTCTTATAACCGAATTCCTTTTCCAGCTTGGGACGAATTACTTTTTTATAATGATCATAAAGTCTTGCCATATTCCCTACTCCTATTTCTTCACGGGGATAACTTTGCCGGACTTTTTCGCAACGCGGACTTTTTCACCGTCAACGACCTTAAAGCCGACGCGAGTCGCCTTGCCCGTTTCGGGATCGATTAAAGCCACGTTGGAAACGTCAATCGGAGCTTCCTTAGAGATAATGCCGCCGGCACTTGTCTGGGAAGGACGAGTATGACGTTTGACCATATTCACGCCTTGAACAACGACTTTGTTGTCCTTCGGCATAGCGCGCAGGACTTCACCCTGTTTGCCTTTATCACGACCGGTCGTCACAATGACCTGATCACCTTTTCTGATTTTCATTTTGACCCTCTACTAAATTACTTCCGGTGCCAAAGAAATAATTTTCATATACTTCTTTGCACGCAATTCTCTTGTCACCGGGCCAAAAATACGCGTACCGATCGGTTCGCCGTCCTTGTTGATCAGAACAGCAGCGTTGGAATCAAATCTGATTGCGCTGCCGTCCGCACGACGAATTTCCTTTTTAGTACGCACGATTACTGCGCGGTGAACATCACCTTTTTTGACACGTCCGCGCGGTATCGCTTCCTTGATAGAAACAACAATAACGTCGCCGACAGATGCCGTCTTACGTTTGGATCCACCTAATACCTTTACGCACTGTACTTTACGTGCGCCCGAGTTATCAGCGACATCCAGGTTGCTTTGCATTTGAATCATGGGATAAATCCTTTACTTTCCCGATTAACCGGCATCAACCAGAACTTCCCAAGTTTTTGTCTTGGAAAAAGGAACACTTTCGCGAATGCGGACAATGTCGCCTACTTTGAACTGGTTGAGCTCATCATGAGCGGCGTACTTTTTGGAACGCCGGATAAACTTTTTATAGATCGGGTGCATAACGCGGCGTTCGACTTTGACGACGACCGTCTTATCCATCTTATCGCTGACGACAACACCCTGTAAAATACGTTTGGGCATCTTTATTTCTCCTTAGACCCCGTTTTGCGTTCAGTCAAAAGCGTTTTGATCTGAGCCACTTCACGTTTCACCTGACGCATACGAGCCGTATTCGTCAGCTGACCGCTTGTCTGCTGAAAGCGCAGGTTCATGCTTTCTTTCTTTAAAGCAATGATCTGTTCGTTCAGCTCATCATCCGTTTTGGCACGCAAATCTTTAATTTTAGCCATAACCTTAAGCCTCCTCTACGGTGCTGCGGGAAACAAAGCGAGCCTTGATTGGCAACTTAGCCGAAGCTAATTCAAAAGCTTCGCGCGCAGTTTTCTCCGGCACACCATCAATTTCAAACATAATGCGGCCCGGTTTAATGCGGCATACCCAGAATTCCGGATTACCTTTCCCTTTCCCCTGACGAACTTCAGGCGGTTTTTTCGAAACGGGCACATCCGGGAACATACGCAGCCAGAAACGTCCCTGACGTTTCATATGACGCACGATCGCGCGGCGGGCCGCTTCAATCTGGCGAGCCGTTACACGTTCCGGTTCCAAAGCTTTCAGACCGAAAGAGCCGAAAGCCAATGTCGTTCCGCCTTTGGCAACGCCGTGAATACGGCCTTTAAACTGTTTGCGGAACTTTGTTCTTTTAGGACTTAACATCTCTCACTTGTCCTTTCTTAACGTTGAGCATCCGACAGACGTTTGTCCTGCGCCATCGGGTCATGAGCCAGGATTTCGCCTTTGAAAATCCAGACTTTGACACCACAGGCACCGTACGTCGTATGCGCGGTCGAAGTTCCGTAGTCTACATCAGCGCGAAGCGTATGTAAAGGAACTCTTCCTTCTCTGTACCATTCGACGCGGGCAATTTCAGCGCCGCCCAAACGACCGCCGCAGTTGATACGGATACCTTCCGCACCCTGACGCAAAGCCGACTGAACGGAACGTTTCATCGCACGGCGGAACGACACACGGCGTTCTAACTGCTGCGCAATGCTTTCGGCTACCAACTGAGCATCGAGTTCCGGCTTGCGGACTTCAACGATATTCAAATGGACTTCACCACCCGTCATTTTTTGCAATTCATTTTTTAACGCATCAATGTCCTGGCCTTTCTTGCCGATTACGACACCCGGACGAGCGGAATGAATCGTAATGCGGGCCTTTTTCGCCGGACGTTCGATAATGACGCGGCTGATACCGGCAAGAGCCAGCTTTTTCTTCAAAAACTCACGGATTTTGAAGTCTTCATGCAATTGCTTTGCATAGTCAGCATCAGCAAACCAACGGGAATCCCAAGTACGGTTAATTCCCAAACGTAAACCAATCGGGTTAACTTTCTGCCCCATTTTAACGGTTCTCCTCGTTTTCAGATACAACAACTGTCAGGTTGGAAAACATTTTCTTAATACGACCGGCGCGGCCGCGGGCGCGAGCCTGCCAACGTTTCATTACCAATGCCTTGCCGACATAAGCTTCGGCAACGATCAGTTTATCAACGTCCATATTATGATTATTTTCCGCATTGGCAATCGCCGACTGCAATACTTTCTTTACTTCACCGGCCACACGACGGGGAGAAAAGCTTAACTGATTTAAAGCTTTTCCGACTTCCATACCGCGAATCGAAGCCGCCACAACGTTTAATTTACGCGTACTGCTGCGAATCGTGCTACCGCAAGCCGTTGCTTTTTTAATTTCTTTTTTCACTGCCATTTTCTTAGCCCTTCTTGGCTTTGTTATCGCCTGCGTGGCCGAAGAACGTGCGGGTCGGAGCGAATTCGCCCATCTTGTGCCCGATCATGTTTTCGGTAACCAGAACAGGAATAAACTTTTTACCGTTATACACGCCAAAAGTCAAACCCACAAATTGCGGAAGAATGGTTGAACGGCGCGACCAAGTCTTGATGACTTCATTTCGACCCGCGTTGCGTACCTTTTCAGCTTTCTTGAGAAGGTAACCGTCAACAAAGGGGCCTTTCCATACGGAACGAGACATAATCTACTACCTCCTCATTAAGCTTTCTTCTTAGAAGCATGACGACTACGCATAATAAAGACGTTTGTCTTCTTGTTTGTACGAGTCTTCTTGCCCTTTGTGCATTTACCCCACGGGGTGACCGGATGACGTCCGCCCGAGCTGCGGCCTTCACCACCGCCCAACGGATGATCTACCGGGTTCATCGCCACACCGCGAACGGAAGGACGAACGCCCTGCCAACGGGAACGACCGGCTTTACCGCCATTTTCGTTCTGTTTGTCCGGATTGGAAACCGCACCGACAGAAGCCAAGCATTCGCCGCGGACCAAACGCAGTTCGCCGGAATTCAAACGCAACTGGGCATAGCCCGCGTCTTTACCGATTAACTGAGCGTAGCATCCTGCGGAACGAGCCACCTGACCGCCGCGGCCGGGGTTCAGTTCAATGTTATGAACCACCGTTCCGACCGGCATGTTTTTCAGCGGCATCGCATTGCCCGGTTTGATATCAACCTTTTCGCCTGAAATGATTGTATCGCCGACCTGCAAGCGCTGCGGGGCCAAAATATAGGACTGTTCACCGTCTTCGTATTTAATCAAAGCGATAAACGCTGTCCGGTTCGGATCGTATTCCAAACGTTCAACCGTTGCGGCGACATCAAACTTGTTGCGTCTGAAGTCAATGAAACGATAACGGCGCTTGTGCCCGCCGCCCATACGACGGCTGGTAATACGACCTTGATTGTTGCGGCCGCCGGTTTTGCTCAAACCTTCGGTCAATTCTTTAACGGGACCACCTTTGTACAGATCACTGCGTTCGACTAAAACGAGGTGTCTCCGGCTGGGTGTCACCGCTTTAAACGTTTTTAACGCCATCTCTTAAACCCCCGTCGTAAAATCAATATTGTTGCCTTCAGCCAAGGTAACAATCGCTTTTTTCATATCGCTGCGTTTGCCGATCTGACCGCGGAAACGTTTGACTTTTCCCGCGATACGAACAGTGTTCACAGCCTTAACCTTGACACCGAACAAAGCTTCAACTGCCGCTTTGACTTCGGTTTTTGTCGCTGTTAACGGAACACGGAAAGTCACCTGACCGTTTTCGGAAACCTTCATAGCCTTTTCCGTAATGACGGGACGCAACAGCGTATCGTACATTTTTTCCGTTATTTTCACTTCCGGCTTACTCATTTCAGTCGAGCCTCCAAATTCTCGGCCGCTTCTTTGGTCAGAACCAAAGTATCGCGACGCAAAATATCATAAACGTTAGCCCCTTGAGCCGGCAGAACGTCAACACCAACGACATTGCGGGCGGACAAAGAGAAATTATTGTCCAATTCGGCGCCGCCGATGAATAAAGCGGAAGCGGAACCGGCTTTGTCAATCAAGCCCATTTTGTCCATCTTGGACAACAGTTCCTTCGTTTTGACTTCCGACATTTTCAGAGCATCGACAACAACCAGCTTGCCGTCTTTGGCCTTGGCGGACAAAGCGCAGCGCATCCCCAAACGACGAATCTTTTTCGGCAGATCCTGCGCATGAGAGCGCACAACCGGACCAAAGCTGATGCCGCCGCCGCGGAATTGAGTCGCACGCAAGGAACCTTGACGCGCATTACCCGTTCCCTTCTGCTTATAGGGCTTCTTGGTTGTACCGCTGACTTCAGCGATCGTTTTTGTTTTGTGCGTTCCCGCACGGCGATTAGCCAACTGCCAGTTTACAACGCGGCTCAGGATATCTTCACGGACTTCCGCGCCGAAGACGCTGTCCGCCAAGTCCATCGAACCGACGTTCTGGTTATCTAAATTGACGATATCGTGTTTCATCGCCACTATTCCTTCACTTCTTCGGAAACTGCAACAGCTTCTTCTTTAGCAGCCGCTTTAGCCTTTAAACCGGCAGGCATCGGCACATCTTTCGGAAGAGCTTTCTTCACAGCGTCCTTAATCAAAACATAAGCACCCTCAAAGCCCGGAACAGCGCCTTTGACCATAATCAGGCCGCGATCGGCATCTGTCGCAACGACTTTTAAGTTTTGGACGGTGACTCTTTCAGCGCCCAGGTGTCCGGCCATTTTCTTTCCCTTGAAGACACGGCCCGGATCCTGACGGTTACCCGTAGAACCCAACGAGCGGTGAGAAATAGACACACCGTGTGTAGCTTCAAGACCGGCAAAATTGTGCCGTTTCATACCGCCGGCATATCCTTTACCGATAGATGAGCCGACCACATCGACAAACTGTCCGGCAATAAAATGAGTGGCGGACAATTCATCGCCGGGGTTAAGAACACAGTCCTCACTAACCCGGAATTCAACTAACTTGCGCTTCAATTCGACACTGGCTTTGGCAAAGTGGCCACGAACCGGTTTCGCAACACGGTTTGCCTTTGTTTTACCAAATCCCAACTGCAGCGCGGTATAGCCGTCTTTGTCCTTAGTGCGGACAGAAACGACTTCGCATCCCTCAACCTTCAGCACGGTGACGGGAACGTGCGTCCCGTCTTCCGTAAAGAGGCGAGTCATGCCCATTTTTTCTGCGATAAGACCACTACGCATGGCTCTTTTTATCCTTTAAAGTTTAATTTCAACGTCAACGCCGGCAGCCAAATCGAGCTTCATCAAAGCATCAACCGTCTGCGGTGTCGGGTCGATAATGTCAAGCACTCTTTTATGAGTGCGGATTTCGAACTGTTCGCGCGACTTCTTATCAACGTGCGGCGAACGGTTCACTGTAAACTTTTCTATGCGAGTTGGCAAGGGGATAGGACCACAAATTTGCGCTCCCGTGCGTTTTGCCGTGTTTACGATCTCGCGAGTCGACTGATCTAACAACCGATGGTCGAAAGCTTTCAGACGAATTCTAATATTCTGACTTTCCATAATCGACTTCCTTATATTACTCAAAGATTTTAGCAACGACGCCGGCGCCGACCGTACGACCGCCTTCGCGAATAGCAAAAC
>CALDOX010000021.1:0-3366 GCA_937912005.1 uncultured Alphaproteobacteria bacterium | reverse complement strand
GGTGCGTGTGACCGTTTTTGTCTTTGTGCAGGACGAGCAGGTAGCGCAAATCCCCGCGGGGGACGACGCAATCGTCTTTATAGGTGTTGCCCCGTTTCATCCTGTCAAACAGGTCGTCCGAGATTTCCCGGACGGAAAAGCCGGGCCCGTCTTTAACGACCGCCGCTTGCGTCACGGGCGTTTCGCTTTTCCCGAC
Source organism: uncultured Alphaproteobacteria bacterium (assembly GCA_937912005.1). Lineage (GTDB taxonomy): Bacteria > Pseudomonadota > Alphaproteobacteria > CAAGCB01 > CAG-977 > UBA11549. Next base: position 3,170 of record CALDOX010000021.1, on the reverse strand, counting down.
CGCCGGACACGTCAGCGTCGCGACGGAAAGCAGGACGATAAACAGAACCTTCGTTAAAAGCGTCGTCTTTGAAAACATATCCCTGTATCCTTCCGATAAAAAACCGGTTTCAGATTATTCGGGGAGGGCAAAAATGCAAGCCAAAAGTAGCCTTGATTTTCCGAACCGATTGTTCGTTCCGGAAAAGATTAAAGCCGCGGCTGATTTTCAAGACGGCAGAATACACGATTCGCGCCGTACGGTCGTACAGGTTTTACAAAGCGCGGTCAATTTGTTTGAACAAATCGCAAGTCAAAAAGAGGCTTTTTAAGGTTCGATTCAGAGGGGATTTTTCTTTTCCGACAAAAACACGTCCGTCCGCGTGCCTGATTTCGTTATTCATTTTCGGGGGGCAAGTGAAAAATGTGAACGCTATATCGCTTTATTCTAACACGCTGATGATTTGCGGAACGGCGTATAACGGCAAGTCGGTCAGCTTGTTTTCCTGTTTAAATGTAGCGGCGGACAGACGGACGGCACGGTTCGGATTGAACTTTTCCATATACCATTTCAGGCTTTTCGCCCGCAGGTTTGTCGAGGCTTTGACTTCGACGGGAACAATCTCCGAACCGGTTTGAATGACGAAATCGACTTCGTTCGTGCCGCTCTCGTTCGCCCAATACGCCAAAGGCATTTCCGGCAGATTTTTCAATTCCTGCAAAACGTATTGTTCCGTCAAAGCTCCCTTGAATTCTTCAAAAATATCCGACGGCGACAACAGCATTTTCGCGTCAAGCGACGACATCGCCGATAAAAGTCCGACATCGGAAACATAGATTTTGAACGCCGTCAAATCCTGATACGCGACTAGGGGAAGGTCGGGTTTCTTCACCCGACAGACTTTATAAATCAGTCCGCAGGCTTCCAACCACGTCAGCGCGTTTTCAAATTCTTTCGCCCGCGCTCCTTTCTGAATTTTGCTGTAAATGAACTTCTTGTTTTCCTTTGCCAGCTGCCCCGGAATTGACGACCAGAGCATTTTCAATTTGGGAAGTCCGTCCTTCGGAATGTGCTTTGAAAAGTCGTTTTCATAGGAACGCAAAATCGCCTGTTGCAAAGAGCGCACTTCCTGATAATCCCTGTGTTCGGCAAATGCTTTGACGACTTCGGGCATGCCGCCGACATAAAAATACCGCTTGACCCAATCGATAAAGGTATTGTGCAAAGGTGTCAGAACGGCGAAATTATTTTTCTTGATCTGTTCCAGAGCCATATCCTGCCCCATAGCGGACAGGAATTCGTAAAAGCTCAATGGGTACAGGTTTAAAAACTCGACTTTTCCGACCGGAAAGGACATTCCGCCGTGTAAAGCGACGCCCAACAGACTGCCCGCCGCTAAGATGTGATATTCGGGCTTTTGTTCGTAAAAGTATTTCAAAGATGTCAGAGCCTTCGGACATTCCTGAATTTCATCGAAAATAATCAGCGTGTCGTTCGGCGTGATTTTAAATCCGGCAAGGATTCCCAGACTTTCCAAAAGTCGATCCGTGTTGATGTCCTTTTCAAACAGGGCTTTCAGCTGTTCGTTTTGTTCAAAAATGAAATAGGCGACTTTGGAAAACTGCAATCGCCCGAATTCCTGCATCAGCCACGTCTTGCCGACCTGACGCGCCCCCTGAACGATCAAAGGCTTCCAGTTTTGCTTGTCTTTCCATTCATTCAGCCGCTTTAAAGCAATTCGTTCCATTCCGTTTTTGCTCCTTTTTACATTTTTTCAAACGAACTTACGCTGATATATTACACTTTTTCAAAGGAAAGAAAATGATAAAAATACATTTTTTCAAACGAATAACTGGCGAACTATCACATTTTTCAAACGAATAATGTGATTATCCGAGGAGCTTGTCCTTAATGTTTTCAGTTGAAGCCAAGCCGGTCAATTTGTTTGAACGGTTTAAGTGAAGCTTTAATAACTTAACAGCTTGAGTTCCATTTTTTCTTTCACGTCCTGCCAATCGGGCATTTTGGTCGAAAGCAGGTTGTAAAAATCTGCCGTGTGATCGGGATAAAACGCGTGGCAGAGTTCATGAAAAATTACATAGTCGATGGAACGCTTGCTTGCTTTGATCAAATCGGGATTCAGCACGATTTGATGCTTTTTCAGATAACTTCCCCAACGTTTTTTCAGCTTTCTGATTTTCAGTTCGGGCTGTGTCATATTCGGAAAAGATTTCATACATTCCGCAAGCCGTTCGCTGAAAACGGTTTGCGCGCGGGATAAAAGCCAGTGTTGAAAAGCGGCGTTGATTTCTTCCGTTTTTTGCGGGGCGGACGACAAGATGTAAATTTTGTTTTTCAGGACGCGGACGGCGTTTTTCCAAGCGGCTTTTTCGATGAACAGCTGATATTGCCGTCCGAGGTATAGAACGGAACAGCCCGAAACGATCCGGCTGTTTTCGGGGCGGTTGAATTGCCTGAAATAGTCGAGTTGCTTGTTGATCCACTTTGTTTTCCGGCGGATGAAAGCGTCCACTTCGACATCGGCGGCTTCATTCGGCGCTTTGATGACGACCCGAAAGTCGGGATTGACTTCGGCGGCGAAAGATTTTCGTTTTTCCCGAACGACGCGATAGTCCGACATCAGAACAAATCCTTGTTTTCAACGGCCAGATTCCAGACGGTCAGAGCGATTCGCTCTATCTCGTCGGCGGAAAGTTTCTCGTCCACTTCGTCAAACAGGAAGTCTTCGACATCGTTCAAAACAGCGCGTTTGACATCGTCTCTGGTTTGAAAATCGACGACTTTTCTTGATTGGACGAGGGAAACGATATGCCGGACAATATCGGCGTAATCTTCGCCCGTTGTTGTTTTGAAAAAGCCTTTGATGTTGCGATAGAACGGATGAAAAACCTGCTTAGAGCGCAAAGTTTCGGGAATATCGGCGTCCGAATAATTCGCGACGTCCGCCTGATATTGCTTCGCCTGTTCCAACAGAGCCGCCAGATCTTCGCGCTTTGCCGATTTCAGTTTGTTCAGCAGGTTTTCGACAAGCTCGCTGAATTTCCCGTAGAAAGCCTCGTCCTGACTCCATTTTTCCCGAATGACTTTTTTCGTTTGCGCCAGAGGCTATTGAGAACACCCACAAAATTGCGGAAAGATGTAACGTGGAAATTGAGTTTGGCGTTACCAAG
>CALDOX010000020.1:0-65562 GCA_937912005.1 uncultured Alphaproteobacteria bacterium | reverse complement strand
ACGATATGGAAAACGGTGAACGCAATCGCGCAATGTTTGAAATGATGTTAAACACGGCTCTGCGGATACATTCAATTCAGAAATTGACAATCGGTCAGGTCTATGACGACGACTTCAAACCGTGCGACAGTTTCCTTTTACAACCGGAACAAAACAAGGGACATAAAAAGTCGTTACAGGTTTATATAAACGCAACCTTGAAAAAAGAACTGATCCGATACGCAAAATATCTGGTAAACGTTCTTCCCCCGAACCCGACCGATTACCTGTTCCGGTCGAATAAAGGGGGGTATCTGTCAAAACAACAAATCATCTACACGTTCCGTCAGATATTCGACGGAGTGGGATTGGATAGGCAATATAGGTGTCACAGTTTGCGCGCGACCACTCTGACCAAGTTGATGGATGCAGGATACCCTTTGCCCCTGATAAAAGAAATCTCCGGTCATTCGTCGATTTCAACCCTCTCGATTTATTATCGTTCCAATCCGAAGCATATCAAGGAAGCCCTGCAGTCCATCGGGTAAAAAGAATGATTGGTTTTTATTAAAAAAACTGATAGCGTAAAGGAAAACAAGAGGTGGTTAAAATGACCGTTTCAGAGAAAAAACTTTACATTATCGCCGGAGCAAACGGGAGCGGGAAAAGCACCATTGCAAAAGAGCTTCTCAGTGATGAAAATTTAGTTTTTCTGAACGCGGACGACATCGCAAAGGAATTAAGTCCGAACGCTATCGAAAAAGTCAAAATCACAGCCGGAAAGAAATTATTTGAAGAATTAGACCTACTTTTGCGTGACGAACGTTCTTTCGCGGTTGAAACAACTCTGTCAGGTGCGGTTCACGTTAAAACAATCGAAAAAGCCAGAGCCGCCGGATATAAGGTGTATCTTATCTATGTTTTTTTAGACAGCGTTGAAATGTGTATTGCGCGGATCAAAGGTCGGGTCAAACAAGGAGGTCATTTTATCCCTGATGACGATGTTCGACGCAGATATATCCGCAGTTTACATAATTTTCACGCACTTTATAAAGACTTGGTAGACGGGTTGTTTTTATATTATAATGGAATAGAAACCACTATTGTTGCTAGCAATGAAGAACGAAAAACAGAGATTTTTGAACCAAAATTATTTGATCTGTTCAGGGAGAAATCAAATGTCTGAAGAAATGCGAGAGATGTTGATTAAACTGACAAAGATATGCAATCGAGCATCCCGCAATGCGCAGGAAGAAAACCGTCGTTTGGGAATCCCGAATGTTTACAGCATAAACGGCATTATGGTTTATGAATACAAAGGAACTATCTCTATGACCCCGCCCCCCGAATGGGAAGCCTTTAACCCCGCAGAACATGCCGAAGGCTAAAACGAAACATTTTCTGAGTTTTAATGGGGCACCGTAATCCGGTAAAAATTCTTTACATTTTCGGTAATTTTCCGGTAAATAGTTGTGGTGAAGATATTGAACGATGCCGAATATGTCAGATGTCATGATTGCGTCCGATATACTGAAAAAATTACAAAAGCCTTGAAATCGGATACAACAAGAATCAACAAATGAAGTAAATAAGATTCGGGAACAGACTGTCTGTCCAAAATTAAATGGGGTGTCACATCGCGGGGGTGTGGCATTGACATTTTTGCATTTTTCGACTATTTTATTATTGAATTGAAAATTAGTCGGATTATGAACTATGTACATTCAAAGAACAATCGAAACTGCCATTAAAAGAATGAACACCTCTTTTCCCGTGGTGATGATTACAGGAGCAAGGCAGGTTGGAAAAACAACGGTTTTTAAATGCTGTGAAACTGAACGTCACTATGTTTCTTTGGATACATTGGAAAACAGAAAACTGGCTAAAGAAAATCCGGCCTTGTTTCTTCAACGTTTTGAAACCCCGTTGTTGATTGATGAGATTCAATACGCTCCCGAACTGTTGCCATATATCAAAGCGATTGTTGATGAGAAGCAGGAAAAAGGGCTGTTTTGGCTTACCGGTTCGCAACAGTTTCACTTAATGAAAGGTGTTTCCGAAAGTTTGGCCGGTCGTGTCGGTGTTTTAAACTTGGAAGGTTTATCTTTGCCGGAAATAGAAAAACAACCGTTCTATGATAAATTCCTGCCCACACAGGAATGGATTCTCAAACGGTCGAAAACGGCAAGAACTCTGGATTTAAAGGAGTTGTATCAAATCATATGGAAAGGTTCATACCCTTCTTTAAATAAAGGGGACGATATCGATTGGGAAGATTTTTACGGTTCCTATGTGCGCACCTACATAGAACGGGATATCCGCGACTTAACCAACAGCGGAGACGAAATCCAGTTTTTAGGACTTTTAACGGCTTTGGCAGCAAGAAGCGGACAACTGCTGAATTTTTCTGATATCGCACGAGATATCAGCAAACCGGTTGCGACAGTTCAGCGTTGGGTTTCGATATTGCAAACATCCGGCTTAATTTATTTACTTTATCCGTTTTCAAAAAACATCAGCAACAGAATGACAAAGATGCCGAAAATCTATTTTATGGACACGGGGCTTGTTTGTTATTTGACAAAGTGGAATACCCCTGAAACATTGGAAGCCGGAGCTAAAAGCGGTGAAATTCTGGAAACCTTTGTCGTTTCGGAAATTCTGAAAAGCTATCTGCATAACGGTAGACAGCCGAACATTTCCTTTTATCGTGATAAAGATAAAAAGCAAATTGATGTCATTTTAGAAGAAAACGGCTTGGTTTATCCGATAGAAATCAAAAAGAAAACCAATCCCGACAATGGCGATATCAAAAACTTCAACGTGTTGGAAAAGGCCGGAATAAAAGTAGGTAACGGAGCCGTTGTCTGTTTGGCATCAACATATTTGCCTATAACGCAAGATGTATCCATGATACCGGTATCGTATTTATGATATACTATCCATAGAGGAGTGTTTATGTCCGAATTACAAGAATTCGCTATACCGCCATATTCGAAAAAGTTTTTAAAAACAAAGCTTGGAAAAAAGTGTTTATTTTATAGCATTGTTCCATATTTGTGCAAATACGATACGACACACGAAACTTTTAAAAAAATACAGTTATTCTGTAGCATTACAAAGGAAGCATTCATATCAGAAAAAATCAGAAAAAAGTACGACTTTGATGATAACAGCGTTGCTATGGAAAAAATTTTGATCAATCAAAGTGAAAAATACAGGAAGAGTTCATCTCTAAAAGAGGCTCTTTTTATAGAGCATAGTTTCACTGAATCAATGAAAGAAAAAAATAAAAAAATTACACCGAGCGGTGAAAGCAAAATAAAATCATTGATGGTTGATAATGGCCTGTATTTTTATCATTTATACCTTATTGCAAGAAGTCTTAGGCAACAAGCTGAAGAAACAAACGAATATGCTATAGAAAGAGCTATTTGTAGAAAAGAAACAACAGAAAAAAACTATTGTATAACAAGCTTTACCCACAAGTACAATTCACCAAGCTTAGAAAAAATATGTGAAAGAAAGGGTATAAAAAAACTAATTCCTCTTTTGTATGGCATATACACTGTTCTGTTACAAAAAGAAGAAAATATTAAAGGATATAAAAGAAAAACGAAGAGAAATGGAAACAAGAACGATTATATAATTTATCGCGAAATGATAGGATGTAATTTAGACAATTTATTTACAGAAAATACTTCAAAAGATTGTGATGTCATATACGCCAATCGACAGTTTCTAGTAAAACATATAGATGATATTATAGAAAAGACTAATGAGTTTGCCTCTCTTTTAAAGATATATGCTTCTTACACATATTGGAAATTTGGGGATGAAATTTTAGAAAAATCCCTCAAAAAATGAGGGATTCTCCAATATAAAACGCCACTAATTTTTGCTTATTTTTAACCACCTGTTTTTCAGGAATTTTTTTTGTAGAGAAACTCTGGAATAGGTGTCCCCTCAAATCATATCGGAATATATCTGACGTTTCCCATCGTACAATAAACCTGTATTCGAAAATTTCTAAGTGGAAGAAGGTTTATTATGGAAAGTTTCGAAACGGCAAAAGATAGAAAGAGTACGATAGTCAATCAGCTTAGGAAGCAATCTCGCTTTGATTTAGCCGAAACACTAGAAAATTGTTCAAAGCGTCATCCATGCCAACAAGCTCTTTGTCCTGTTTGCAAGCGATCTTCACGAAAAGAACTTGAGGAAAAATTAACCTCATTTCTCAGAGATAAAAGGCAAGACTCTAATCTTTACGCCATAACTTTAATCGATAGTGTAAATGCCGAATTTAATGGTGATATACGCCAGGCTAAAAACACTCTGACACAACGGTTAAGACGATTATTTGGTGATCGCGTTATTGTCATCGGTTGCTTTGACCTGTGTCTGAATCAAGACAGCCTCAAAGAGTGGGAACCATTTTGGCATAAGCATTTTCACTTAATTTTCATAAGCAAATTACGAAAGGAGGAAATAGCTATGCTTTTGAAAAAATATTATCCCTCGACTGGATGTGTAAAGCGACCGGTACGCGTAGTTAAAGTCCGAACATTCAAACGGACTCTGACTTACGTATTGCCAGCTCCATATTTTCCAAGGAGAGTTCGCTTTTTAAACACAAAAACGACACAACGAAAGCCCTTTTTGACGGCAAAGGAATATTCCTTAAAAGCAAAAGAATTGGCTGAGTTGTCTGACAAAATCAAGGATAACAAAGTAACGGATTTCATATTTCAATATGGAGTCCGCTTATGAAACTTGTCATCAACGATTTTTATCAAAACGATTGGTTGTTGCCGTTAACAGCGGTCTTAAAGGGAAGGATTAGACTTTTCTGGATTTGTTTTGGCAACACAGCAATCGAATTTAACCGCACGCGCACGAAAGCAAAACATGTTTATGTTTCGACATCGGTTGCTTTGGGAATATCACTAACGCGAAATATCGTCGTGCGCGTGCAGAATTATTTTGAAATTAATGGAAGAGGTAAAAAATGAAGATTTTAAGCATTTATAAAATATGGGACATGGCGTTACAAGAAGAAAAAGTGGGGCTTGAATTTGAAAATGAGGCCGGCGTAACCCTCCATGAAGAAATTGATAAGAAAACTTTCCTGCGCAAGCAATCTTTGGCGGATTTTTTGACTCAGAAGGGGATTACAACGTCGGCCGGAGACGATAGCATACAAGCGATCTATCATGACTATGAAAACGCAGAACGCATTTGGACCGTGGGGCAAATCGGTTGGGTGAGAGATGCGCCTTCTTTGACGTACGTGGCTTCCCACGCAACCTTTGGAGATACAGCTTTCCAGCTGAAAAAAAACGTATTCGACGCTGAAGTATTGAGTAAGAAGGGAGAGTTTCAGGAATGGCTAAAGGTTCTGGATTTGGCAAAATACAGCCCAATTCTAATGTTTTCCATTGGAATCGCTTTGGCAGCCTTGGCTAAAGGGGTGACAAAAAGCGATGATTCTTTCGGGTTCTATATTTACGGCAAAAGCTCGATTGGCAAAACAACATGCTTAAAATTGGCTCAGTCTGTCCAAGGAATCCCGTCAAATCATAATACTTGGGACGTGACCAAGGGAGGCATTGAAGAATGTTGTTTTGAACATAATTCGTCCCTTATGGTTTTGGACGAACTGCGCCAAATCTCAAGCAATGATCGCCGACTGTGCGAAGCCGTAAGAGATGCAAGCTATGCAATTTCTCAAGGGAAGCCTCGGAAGCGGTGCCGCGCATATGCGGAACAAATGGGCTTTAGCACAGGTGGTTGGAACTTAATTTGGTTGGGGACCGGAGAGTTCTCACTACACGACATGGCGCGAAAAGAGAATGTAGCCCTTTATAAAGGACAGGAAGTCCGCATGATTGAAATCTCGGCCGATTATTCTAGAGAGTTTGGTATTTTCAAGTCAATTCCTGAAGGGGAAACCGATTCGGGAGCTCTGATTGCTAAAATTGACAACATTATTCGAAACAACTACGGTTTGTTGGGCAGACGATGGATCAGAAAAATAATTGCACACCCTGATTTTCAAGGCTATTTCCAACAAAAAACCGCTGATATTTGCTCGCAAATAGTGAAGCATTTTCAATGTCAAGACGGTGTGTTGGAACGAGTGATCAAGAACATCTCTTTTCCCGTAACATCACTGCTCATTGCTTCGGAAATGAATCTGCTGACATGGACTGAAAAAGAAATTCTGCGTGCAGCCAGAAGCGTGGCAAAGCGGGCTTTGGAAAGTATTGATCCGAGAATCGTTGAACTCAAAGACCTGAAAACGCTGAAGAAAAAGATGCTTTCAGCACCAAGGAAGCATCTTCAAACAAAACTCTATGAAAATAAAGTGGAGCTGGAAGAAAGCATCAAAAACGGTGTTATTTATAAGGACGGAAAAAACTTCCTGATACCGTTTCGGGTATTCAGTTCGTGGTTCGAAACCGAAGCATATGCCAGGTCTGTTGAAAGTACGCTCAGTCAACACGGGTTGGTTTCAAAGAAGCCGGACGGGTACGATCAATATACTTTGGGCAAAGAAAATTGCCGCATCAGAATGATGTCCATCAACATGCCCGAGCTGAAAAGGAGGATCACACAATTGAAAGAAAAATAAGCCATCATCCCCCTCGTGATATCACGAGGGGGCTTCCTGATATAAAAGTAAAGGATAATACGTTATCCTTTACTTTCTTTTTAAGAAAGTAAGGGTTTGATTTATCAAAAAAACACGTAATTGTGGCTAACCTCTTCAGATATGCCCTGCCGAGCGATCAGAGCAGACAGACAGAAACAGCGTTTCACCACTTAATCCCAAAGCGTTTCGCCATCTCTTGAAAGTCGTCATCAGTGATGTTTTCGCCTTTACCGTTGACCAGAGACGTGTGCTCGCCGTTAATCCCCTCCGACGGTGTTAAATCGTAGGCGGGTGACAGTTTCCATTCGCCTGCTTCATCCATCACGAAAGAAAAATTCTTGCTGTGATCGTCCTTGTTACCGATACGGACGTTGAACCGCATCAACCGGAACATTTTTTCGACTTCGCGGACATCGCGGGTCAAAGTCTGCGTCAACCGCAAGAGCCCGTCATAATTGATCGTACTCATTCGATGAGAAGCATGAAGCAATCCGCACGCCGTATGCGTGTGAACTTTCCCTTTTGCACAACGGTCAAACCTTTTTACTCCGAAGTGTCCGCCGCAGACGTCGGACGAGAATAAAAACGTTTCCGGCATACTGATACCGAAATCCCGTGCCTTTACGGAACACTCGTATTCAATTCTTCCGAAATCGGAGGGTTCCGCTGACGTTGTGAACTTAATCAGCCATGGAGAGAACCCTTGTCGTTCCTCTCCGTCAGGAATGATCGTTTTTTTATCGTCGGAAACCAGAGCCAACATCTTCGGTCTTGCTCCGCAGGAAGAACCGTTCAATGCCAACAACCTATCCAAAGCGTTACTGTCATATCCCAGACGGATTTGTTCGGCTTCTTTGGCAAGCATATCCAGAACCAGACCGTCCCCTTTGTTCAGAGGTTCGTCCGTCTCCGGTTCGTATTCCAACGCTCCCATACCGCGTTTTCCGACCGCGCTCAACCGTTGCAAAGGTGTAATCCGCTCAACGGACATTCCTGCTTTTTGCAGTTTCCGATCCAGAAGCAACAATCCCCACCCGTCGGGCAAGCTGTCGTTAAATAAACCGAACAGTCCGTCAAAAGTACGCTTTTCATCTTCAAACACGCCGGATTTCAACGGAAGTTTAAACGGTGACAGCTCTATCCCCGTTTTGATGAATTCGGGAGCGTATTCAAAAAAGATCCGACGGTCTGCTGTATCTTCCAACAAACCGACAAGATACCGTTTTCCATACATATTCAGATAAACGCGCAGTTTCATTTCCGGGTTCCTCTTTTGCGAACTTTGAGAGCGATTTCCTTTCCGAAAAGAGTGTCCGGTTTCTGATCGGAGACAAACAGTTTTTCAAAATCGTCGAGCCGTCCCAACGCATTCGCCAAACGCAACAGCGAATCAAAAGCGATCAATCCCGTTCTTTCAAACCGACGCAAAGACGCAAGCGTAACATCGGAACGGTCGCAAAGTCCCTGCTGTGACAGGTTCTGTTCCAACCGCAACGCTTTGATTCTTTGCGTGATTTCCATCTGTATTTCATGCGGTGTTTTTAGAATAAACGTCATCATATCGTCTCTTATAGAGCTAAAAATGATTTATATGATAACATATCAACACTTGTTTTTCAACAAGCGTCTTCCATTCGGAGGCGCCTTAATTTGAACATATGCATTTTACAATTTTCTCAAAATCAATAAATTTGTAAAATACAGTTTACAAAATATAATTTTTATCGTTTTTGCAAAGCAGTCCTTTATTCCCTATACAAATGGCTTAAATCCAGCCCGTCATACTTCAGTCCGGAATTGACGGTTTCTTGCAAGTTCTCTAATACAGCCTCTCCATAATGGTCTGCCAACGTTTTACCTTTTGAGCCGTCTTCCCACCCACAGATACGGCAGACCTCGTCTTCCGGGGCGCGATTGCGACGGAATTCCGTCCTGACCGTATGACGGAAGCTGTGGAAGACGTGTTCCGGTGTGAATTTCAATTCCGACTGTTCTATGCACGCATTTACAGATTCAATGAAATGCTTGTACCATTTTGATAAAGGTGCGGATGGGGACGCATTTTCAGCTCTTTCCCCTTTGGTCAAACTTTCCATTACCTCTGGGAACAACAACGTATCTTTGCGCAATCGACGTTCATTGACATAATCCAAGAAGCCGATTTTGATCAATTCATTATGAATCGGGACTTGACGGATTCCGGCTTTGGTCTTGACGTGTTTTTCGTCTTCCTCGTTAATACTGATAAATGAGATACCGTTCTTTTCCTGTATATCGTCCGTATGCAGTTGGCAAATCTCGTTGATGCGCGCCCCTGTGAACAAGGCTATCAACGGCAACCAAAAACGAATGCGACGCGGGTGATTGTCCCCAACCTTATTATAATTGCGACCATCATCGACACACCCCGTGTATAACGGCGCGTGGAAAATCGTGTTGAGTTGTTCAATACTGAATGGGGCGTATTTCTTTGTCGGAGCCTGATTATGGGAAACAGGCCAATCTACTGCCTCAACGATGTTTTCTTGAATATCCCCTTTCCGCAGAGCTTCAGCGAATATGGTCTTTATGCATCCGACATACTCATCAAGCGTCTTTTGCGTAATGCAGTTTTCGGGATTCTTTTTACCGATTTTGATATGGTTGAAGATGCTTTTCTTGTTATGGTCATGTCCGTAAGAATACGGGATATAAGCCAGATTGTTTGCGGCGTTCTGCAAATCGTCCGATGTGATTGACCGCATATCACGACCAACGCCTAACAGTTCCTGAATAACCTTTGCGCGACCGAGTATCTTTTTATTTGCGTCCTTTTTATTCTTTCGGGCGGGAAGATTACAGTATTGCGTAGCAACCTCTAAAAACGTTTTTCCCTGCGTTGCCTTTTGAACAATCTCTTTTTTGACAGGGGCGTTGCAACCGCTTTGCGCATAGACGGAGGAGTTGGTTTTCAATGCGGGTATGCCGGGGATTATTTGCGTCGGTAATGCGGGTTTCTCTCCGTTCAGGTACTTGACCATATAATCCAAGAACTGTAACTGTACGCGCATGAAAACCTCGCACACGACGTTTCGGGTTGAATCGGTCGGTCGGGGTAGGTTCTCCCGTTCAAAATACGCGCCGCACTCATCATCAATCAGGGAGAAATCCCCGTTGTAATAATACCCGTGCGCTTCGTTGAAACGGTTTTGGTATATGTCCGCAATCATCGGAACACCGGCTTTATTCTGTTCGGTGCGGATTTTGTCTTGCAGGTACTCGACCATTAACAGCTCAACCAAATGCTTGTCATACGGATAAACGCAACCGTAACCGGATTGACGCAGTTTGTCTTTGGTTTCTTTCAAACTGGGAAGCAAAAGTTCGTCGGGAATTTGAAAAGGTGTTGTCATTATCTCGTCCTTAACGCGCAATCGTTTCATTAACTCCGACATTACCATAAAATAGCGTTGTTCAGCCAGCCCCCTGTCTTTGGTGTGCAGAGAAATCCAGATTTGTTTCCGCCCTTCGTGCAAGGCTTCCGCCTTTGAAAGGTTATGAACGGCATAGTAGGAAAAGCCCCTGTTATACAGCGTCATCGGGACACCTTCCTGTGGGGCAGAAGCCCCTCGAAAAGAGTGGCGGGGAGAGATTTTATTAGCAGTTTCATTAGCAGTAAGTTTTTGAACTTGCTGCAAAAACAAAAAGACCCCATTGAAAACAAAGGGTTCTTTTCCAAAATGGCGGAGAGGGGGGGATTCGAACCCCCGGACCGGATAAACCGGTCAACAGATTTCGAGTCTGCCGCATTCGACCACTCTGCCACCTCTCCAAACTTTTGACGTCTCTTTAATGGCTGACGCCTGTCAACAGATTTGTCCTCGCTTCGCTCCGACACCTTCACTGTCGCTCCGGTTCGAGGCTGCCGCATTCGACTTATCCGTCCTCCTTTTGCGTTCAATGCCTGTTCAAACAGAAAACACGTCTTTTTTTTATATCATCTTACGCAGAAGTCAACTAAAACTTTTTTTCTTTGCTTGACCAGTCTTGATCTTCGAGATTAAAATAAAGGAAATTTTCATAAAGAGGTTCTTATGCCGACTACAAAAAAATCCTTTTCTTACGCTGCGATTGTTAAAAATCTTCCTTTTATTGCATTTATACGGACAAAAACGGCGGAAGGAAAATTTTCTTATGAATTTCCTGCCGCACAGGACAGAGAAGCTTTGGATTTTTCGCCATTTGACGAAATTCTGACCGATACGGACGGATGTTTGGACATTGTGTGCTGGGAAGACAGGGAAAAACTGGCGGCTGCAATAGATAAATCCGAACTAGAGATGAAGCCTTCCGATGAAAATTTCTGTGTTGTTCTGCCTTCAGGAGAAAAACGTTGGCTGACCGGTTCAGCTTTTCCTCAAAAGCAAAAAAACGGCGACATCGTTTGGAAAGGGTTATGGCAGGACGTTACACAGGAAAAGAAAAAAGATTATTTCAACTCATTGGTACTGCAAAGTGTGCGCGAAGGAGTTGTTGCTTTTGATCGGCAAGGACGGATTTTATCGTTCTCACCTTCTTTAATCCATATTTTATCTTGCTCTTCCGACGAAGTTGCGGAAAAAACAATTTTTTCTCTGCTGCCGCCGGATGCTTCCGAAACACTGCAACAGTATATGCTTCTTTCGACCTTGAAAGAAAAAATATCCATTCATGTTTCCCTGCCAAAGGACGGAAAAACGCCTCTCTTCTTAGAAATAGAGATGATGCAGAAAGATTCATTCTTTGTTTGTGTGTTCCGGGATGTAACCGAATTTCATAAAAGAGAGCAAGAACTGCTGTATTTGGCTTACCACGATGTAAATACGGGCGTTGAAAATTATACTTATTTGAAAGACACTTTTACCGAGGCATTGGATCAGGCAAAAGTTTCACAGACCCAAATAGCCGTTCTGTCGATTGCATTAGACAGTTTGGGACAATTAAACGCCATAGCGGATCAAAACATAAATGCCCATGCTGTCGCGGCAATGGCCGACCGCATTCGATCCTGCTTATCCCAAAACGATTACTTGGCACAAATCGGCGATTACCGTTTCGTCGTTTTAATGACCGGTTTGGAATTTACAATGGAGGTCGAAAGAAAAATCGAGGCAATTTTGCGCAGTTTTGACCGTTCCATTTTTATCGACGAACTTGAATTTGATCTTAGCATCAGCGTCGGTGTTTGTTTCTGTCCGCAGGACGGCGAAGTATTAGAGGATCTGATTTCCCGCTCAAATCTGGCTTTGGAAAAAATTGATTCCGACGAACGAAGCGCCATGCATATCTATAACAGCGATTTGTCGATGAAAGCGGCAATTAATATCAATATGCGCCGCAATTTGAAAAAAGCGATTGAAAACGATGAAATCAAAGCCTTTTTCCAGCCGCAGGTCGATATTAAAACCGGTCAGATCATCGGATTGGAAGCATTGGCGCGCTGGATAACGGCTGAAGGAGCCATTATCCCTCCGGCTGAATTTATTTCCGAAGCGGAAGAATACGGGCTGATTGATGCGTTGACCGAAGTTATTTTGGATCAGGCATGCCAATGGAATCAAAAATGGTATTCTATGGGGCTGTGCCGCGTCCCCGTGGCCGTGAATATTTCCGGCCGTCAGTTTCACAATGAAACGCAGCTGCTCGGTTTGGTTGACAACGCCTTGAACAACAGCGGATTGCCGCCGTATTTGTTGGAACTGGAACTGACGGAAAGTTCGGCTATGTATGATCCGGAAAATGCGCAAAGAATTATTCAGACGTTATTGGATAACAATGTCAAATGCGCTTTGGACGATTTCGGAACGGGATATTCTTCTTTGAGTGTTCTGCGCAGTTTCCCCTTAAAGAAACTGAAAATCGACCGCTCTTTTGTTTTGGAATTAAACGAACGCAAAAATTTAGAAATTGTTCGGGCCACCATTGTTATGGCGCATGCTTTAAATTTGTCCGTTTTGGCAGAAGGGGTTGAAAATCGGAAAAACTTTGAAATTTTAAAAGATTTGGGCTGCGATATCATTCAAGGATATTTATTTTCGCGTCCGTTATCTCCGGAACAAACGGAATTATTGCTGATGCGTTGGGACGCGGACGGAGCGGCGATGGGAACAGTCTTTTAACAACAGAAAGGAGCTTTAAAAGCTCCTTTTTTAAACAGAACCTTCAGCCAACAAACTTAATTCCAACCATTTGGTTTCTTTTTCATTCCGCAGTGTTTGGGCTTTTTCCAAAGCGGCTGCCGTTTGTTCAAACTCAGCTGCCGAACGAGAATACAAATCAGGTTCGGACAGTTTTGTTTCCAGCATTTTAATTTGGTTTTCCAACGCTTCTATTTCATCGGGCAGCGTTTCGAGCAGCCGTTTGTCTTTATAAGACAGGCGCGGCGACTGATCGAGAACCGATCGAACGGGACGTTCTTTCTTTTCAATCTGTTTGACGGCCGGTTTGGCTTTTTGCTCTTTTTCCTTGATTTTTGCCAACATATTTGTGCAGGAATCAATGTATTCGACAACGCTGCCGTCACCGGCCATATACAAAAGAGACGTCGCCGTATTATCCAAAAAGTCGCGGTCATGACTGACGATCAAAACAGTGCCTTTATAGTTGCCGAGAGCTTCTTGCAGCAGATCAAGCGTGTCCATATCCAGATCGTTGGTCGGTTCGTCTAGCACCAGCAAATTAGAAGGTTTAGCCAATTCCCGGGCAAGCAGAAGCCTGTTCTTTTCACCGCCGGACAAAACGGAAACAGGGGTATCCGCTTGTGTCGGCGAAAACAGGAAATCTTTTAAATAAGAACGAACGTGTTTGCTTTCGCCTAAAACAAAAACATAATCGCCGCCGTCGGGACAAAGCGTTTCTTTTAAGGTCTTTTTAGGATCCAAAGTTGCGCGGTTTTGATCAAAATAGACTTCCTGCAGATTACGCGTCCGACGGACAAAGCCCGTATCCGGTTCCATCCGTCCGGTCAGCATGCGTAACAGCGTTGTTTTTCCAACACCGTTTGCGCCGACAATACCGATTTTATTGCCGCGCATTAATCGCAGGGAAAAGCCGGAAACAATCGTTCGATTTCCGAAAGACTTGGAAATATTTTTGGCCTCAACGATCAGGTTTGTTCTGATTTCGCCCTGATCAATATTTAAATCTACCGATCCGGTTTTTTTTATCTGCTCCCAACGTTCATTGCGTAAATCGTACAATCTGTGCAAACGTCCCTGATTGCGTTTACGACGCGCCGTAACGCCTTTGTGCAGCCATTCCGTTTCCGCTTCGATTTTTTTATTCAACCGTTGACGTTCGGCCTCTTCCTGTTCAAAGACGCGTTCCTGCCACTCTTCAAAAGCGTCAAAGCCTTTACTCTGCATGTGCACAATGCCGCGATCAAGCCAAATCGTATTGTCCGCCACGCGTTTCAGAAACATTTTGTCGTGACTGATTACGATCAGCGCGCCTGTAAACTTGCTTAATGTTTCTTCCAACCGCTCAATGGCCGCTATATCCATGTGATTTGTTGGTTCGTCCAACAATAAAATATCGGGATCATTAATCAAGGCTCGTGCTAACGCTGCTTTTTTGCGTTCGCCGCCGGAAGCCGTTTTCGGATCAGCATTGGCGGCTATGCCGAATTTTTCGATTAAAACGTCAGCTTTATATTCCTGTTTTTGCCGTTGTTCTTTATCCAGCCCCGACAAAACGACATCGCGCAAAGAAGCAAAGTCGGAAAGCTCGTCTTCCTGCGCCATATAAGAAACAACCGTCCCCGGCTGAATAAAAACTTCCGCTCGGTCCGCCTCCTGCAAACCGGCTATGACCTTCAGCAACGTCGATTTACCAGATCCGTTGCGGCCGACCAGACAATATCTTTTTCCTTTGGTCAGATACAGTTCCAACCCGGAAAACAAAGGACGCGCCCCGAAATGCAGATAAGCATCTCTTATCGTGTAAATCGGGGCGCCGAAGTCCATATCGAATTAGATTTTCTTGAACAGCTTGAAGATCGCGCCCAAAATAACGGCAAAGATCGCCGCCAGAGCCATACCTTCAAAGGTAACGCTGCCGATCGTGATGTGAGCGCCGGAAACGCCGATAATCAAAACGATCGATGTCATCACCAGATTGGTCGGTTTGTTGTAGTCAACCTTCTGTTCCATCAGCGTTCTGATACCGGACGTGGCGATCACACCAAACAGCAGCAAAGAAACGCCGCCGATAACGGAATCGGGAATTGTGCGGATCAAAGCCGAGAACTTACCCAAGAACGACAACAGAATAGACAATCCTGCCGCTCCGGCAACAACATAGACGCTGAAAATGCGGGTAATGGCTAAAACGCTGACATTTTCCGAATAAGTCGTGTTCGGGGTAGAACCGCAGAAACCGGACAAAATGACGGACAAACCGTTCCCGAAGAAAGAACGGTGCAGACCGGGGTCTTTCAGCAAATCTCTGCCGACAACGGAACTGACAACGATCAAATCGCCGATATGTTCCGCGATACAAACAAGAGCGACCGGCAAAATAATCGCGATCGCGCTCGGGTTATAAACGGGCGCCGTAAAGGTCGGCAAAGCAAACCACGGAGCTTGTTTCACCAATGTGAAATCAACCTGCCCCATGCAGACGGCAAAAATATAACCGGAAACGATACCGACCAAAATCGGAATGATCGACAGGAAACCTTTAAAGAAAACGTATCCGAAAATCGTGACCGCCAACGTGACCATAGCAATGGAAACAGTGACAGGATCCATAACTTCTGCAGTTAAACCGGACATTCTGGCGGCGATAGGGCCCAATGCCAGACCGATAACGGCGATTACCGCACCGATGGCCGCCGGCGGCAGAATGGCATAAACCCATTTATAGCCGACTTTGGAAATAATACCGGAAACAAGGACAAACGCAATACCGACAGTGATGAAACCGCTTAAAGCAGAAGGATAACCGTACTTGGAAACCACCAACTGCCCGCAGGCAATAAAGGCGGAAGACGCGCCCAGATAAACGGGAATCTTTTTCTTCGTGATCAGCATATAAAGCAATGTGCCGATACCGTTGAACAATAAAACGATCGCGGGGTCAATGCCCAGCAGAATGGGAACTAAAACGTTCGCGCCGAACATGGCGAACATGTGTTGTAAAGACAGAGGCAACCCTTGCATAAACGGCAACTTCTGATCAACCTGAATAGCTTCTCTCATAGAAAACTCCGGTAAAAAAATTAAGACCTTCGGATAAATATCCGTAATTTTTAAGTCCTATTTTTATACCGTTGATTTTCTGGAATTAAAAGAAATTTATGCTGACTTTTTCTTTTTTTCTTGTTTTTTTTCGGTTTTACAGAAATTGATTCTTCTTTCAGCGGCGGAACGTCTTCGGCAGGATCATAATCCAGCACTTTTTCCAAATGCTCGCACAACAGCCGCATAGCCTGAATCCGCCCGTATTTTTTGTTGTTGTCCGCGACAACGAACCATGGCGCGTACTTGGTATCCGTTTTTTCCAGCATTTCATCAAAAGCTTCGTCATATTGTTCCCATTTTTCACGATTGCGCCAATCTTCATTGCCGATTTTCCATTTTTTATAATCGGTTTCTTCACGGGCTTTAAAGCGTGCCATTTGTTCGTCTTTGGTAATATAGAGCAGAAATTTGACAACAATGTTCCGTCCGTCAGCCAACTGCTTTTCAAAGTGATTGATTTCATCATAAGCACGCTTCCATTCCTTATCGGATGCGAAGTGTTCAATTCGTTCAACCAAAACGCGTCCATACCATGTGCGGTCAAAAACGGTCAGCAGTTTTTGGTCGGTCAGACGTGTCCAGAACCGCCACAGATAATTGTGGTTGATTTCCTCCTGCGTCGGCGCGGCAATCGGAAAAATATTGCAGTCCCGCACAAAAATCGACGAAGCCAAGCGGCTGATCACGCCGCCTTTGCCCGAAGCATCGGGACCTTCAAATGCCAAAATGACTTTCTTATCGCGTTTTTTGACTTCCATCAGCAAAGCATTCAGCCGCGCCCGCAAATAAGGCAGCAGCTCGACATATTTTTCCTTGGAAAGCTGCGCGGTCATATCCAACGTTTTAACAAAAGCCGGTTTCTTAGGTTTCGGCGTTTTTTTCTTGTTTTCGCCTTCTTTTCTCTGTTTATTGAAGTTTTCGATTTGTTTTTCAACGCGGGAACACAAAATATCCAAGGCGACCCGCATACGCTCCGTAAAATTGCCGTTGTCGATTTCAAACCATGGCGCATAGTCTTTATCGGTATAACGAATGATTTTCTTGGTTGTCGCTTCAAACTTTTCCGCCATACAGCAATTTTTCCAATCGTCCGGCATCACGCGCCATTTTTCATAAGGATTGTCATCCAGAGCGTTTAAAAAAGCTTCCTGATCGTCTTTATTTTTATGAAACCAAAACTTGCAGAAAATCGCATTTGAATCGGCCAGTGTTTTTTCAAAAGTATTGCACTCGTCCAATCGTTTATACAATCCATCATCGTCAATTTTGCCGTAAGCATGGGACACCATCGGATCTGAATACCACGAGCTGACGAAAATGCCCGTTTTGCCGTTGAGCGGCGTATCGCACCAATAACGGCGAAACTCGATCGGATCTTTTTGAACATCCTGCCGTTCATAAGCATGCAGATCAAGCTGACGTTGATCAAGCCAATCCCGCAATATGCCCAAAGCGGCATTTTTGCCCGATCCGTTAACACCGCACAGCAAAATAATGACGGGAATATTGGCCTCTCTGATTTTTGCCTGCAACGCAATTAAGCGGGTACGGATTTCGGCTTCTTCTTTATTGGAAAAATTAACTTCAAATTCAATACCGTCTTCTTCACGATGATGTGTCATATTGATTTAATCCTTAATTTAGACTGGGTCAGAGATTTTCTGACGATTTTTTTCTGCTCCTTGACGGGCGTTTTTTTGACGGCCGGTTCGTCTTTTTTTGTTTTTGCGGTCTTTTTCGTTCGCGGCTGTTTTTCAGGCGCTTGAAGGGCCGTTCTTTCTTCCTTGCGAACGGCTTTTTTCTGACGGGCGACAATTCCGCGCAATTTTGCCGTCCCCCGTCCGGACAAGCTGGGATGCGTCATAAAGAACTGATGGCAGGAAAAAGCCTGCGGACTTTCAGAAATGCGTGTGTAAGTCATATCCGGATGCAAGAGCCAGCTCAACGCTTCGTCTTTGATATTGCCCTGCATAATCTGTCCCATAATCTGTTCGTGAACCGTCTCGTTTTCGATCGGAACAAGCGTTTCCACGCGGTGCATCGTGTTGCGCTGCATCCAGTCGGCCGAGGAAATAAAGACTTTCGCTTTCGGCGACGGCAGTTTATTTCCGGCTCCGAAGCAGAAAATACGCGCGTGTTCCAGAAAACGTCCGATAATGCTTTTCACTTTGATGTTGTCGGAAAATCCGGGGATTCCCGGACGCAAAGCGCAAATGCCGCGCACGACAAGCGTGATTTTCACGCCGGCCTGGGAGGCGCGGTACAATGCATCGATTAACTTATCGTCCAGCAACGAATTCATTTTCGCCCAGATATTGGCCGGCTTTCCTTCTTCGGCACAAGCAATTTCCTTATCAATCAGTTTCAAGAGCTTATCCCGCAGATTCAGCGGCGCGATCGACAGCTTTTTCAGCTTTTCGGGCTGAGCGTAACCGGTCAGATAATTGAACACCAACGCCGCGTCCGTGCAAAGCTGTTTGTCACAGGTAAAAAAGGACAAATCCGTATAGAGGTTGGCCGTAATTTCATGATAGTTGCCCGTTCCGAAATGGGCATAGCTTTTCATTTTGCCGTTTTCTTTGCGCGTTACCAAAGAGATTTTGGCATGTGTCTTGTAATTCATCAAACCGAAAACAACATGCACGCCCGCCTGCTCCATATCTTTCGCCCATTTGATATTCGCTTCTTCATCAAAACGGGCACGCAGTTCAACAACGGCGGTCACGTCTTTGCCGGCAAGAGCAGCATCAATCAATGCTTTGACGATCGGAGAATTTTTGTTCGTACGGTAAAGCGTTTGCTTAATGGAAACCACATCAGGATCTTTAGCGGCCTGACGCAGGAATTTGACAACGACTTCAAAAGATTCATAGGGGTGATGAATCACCATATCCTTTTTGCGGATCGCGGCGAAATGGTCTCCTTTAAAATCACGGACGCGTTCGGCGTGACGGGGCTTATAAGGCTTGAACAACAGATCTTTTCTCTCCGATAAAATCAGAGACGACAAAGACCGCACGCTTAACACACCGTTGCGGCGCACGACGCCGAAGCTCTCGACATCCAGTTTATGCGTCAAATAAGCAGCCAGTTCCTGCGGCATATCCTGATTCATCACCAAAGCGATCACGTCGCCCCGCTTTTGCTGCGCCAAAGCCGTTTCAAACTGACGCACCAAATCTTCGGCGCGTTCGTCAACTTCCAACAGGCTGTTGCGGACAATGGAAAACAGACCGGCATGCTTAACGGTGAAATTCGGAAAAATCGTGTCAATAAACTGCATAACGACATCTTCCAAAGCAATAAAACGAGCCGGCTTTTTTGTCAGGCGAATAAAGCGCGGCAGACTGGCCGGCAACGGAATCAAAGCCTTACGTTCCGTTCCATGCTTGTCTTTCATTGAAAGAATCAATGACTGTGATAAATTCGCCAACCACGGAAACGGATGAGATGGATCCAAAGCGATCGGCGTTAAAACGGGAAAAACAGAATCTTCAAAAACAGATTTTAGCGCTTTAGCATCCTGTTTAGACAGCTGATCACGGGAAATCAGGAATATTTTCTCTTTTTCCATTTCTTTTTTCAGAATATGGAAATATTCGTCCTGTGTTTTGCGCAATATTTCAACGCGGCCGTTAATTGCATCCAATTGTTCCTGCGGCGTTAATCCGTCATCGGAACGCGTTGTGACACCGGCATAAATCTGCGCCAGAATGCCGGCGACACGCACCATAAAAAACTCGTCCAGATTTGATCCGGAAATCGCCAGAAAACGCAAACGTTCCAACAAAGGATAACGTTTGTTCATCGCTTCTTCCAACACGCGTTGGTTGAATGCCAGCCACGACAATTCGCGATTGAAAAAGCGAGACGGAGAATCCATAGACACGGGCTGAGAAAAAACAACGGAATCTGACGGCATAAAAAGAATCCTTACAAAGAAATATGTTAAATTTAATCAGTAATCTTTTTTCATATAAATTAAAAGAATAAAAAAAGTTTAAACCGATCGTTTATCTTTCCTTTTTTACGGAAGTTTTTATTCTGAAAGAACAGAAAAAAAAGAGGTGTGGCATGGCTTTAAAAACGACAAAAGAAACCGTATCGGAAACAAAACTTTCCAGACATTTATATTTGATGCGGCACGGCAAAGCGGAAAAAAGCAAAAAAGAAGATCGCGACGCGTTTCGTCCTTTGGTAAAACGCGGGCGCAAAGACGTGAAAAAAATCAGAAACCTGATGATTGACCGGCAGGTCAGACCCGACTTGATTTTATGTTCTCCCGCCGTGCGGACAATGGAAACTCTTGTTAAGTTAAAGAAAGCGTTCGGTATGACGGAAGTCGTTTTTATAGACGAACTTTATATGGCGGACGCCGATGATATTTTACGCATTTTGCGTCGTACCGCACCGGACAAGCACGAAGTATTGGTGATCGGTCATAATCCCGGGCTGCAGAATTTTCTGCCGATGATCTGCGATTGGGATACAGCGGACGAAGAACTGCATCACCATCGGATTGCAGACGGGTTTCCGACCTCGGCTCTGGCCTGTCTGGACATAGCCGAACCATGGCAAAATTTGGGCAATGCCCCCGTTCGATTGAAAGAGTTTATTTATTCTTCCGATCTTTAAATCTTTTCTAACAACGCCAGCAATGCTTGCGCCGCGGCATCGCATGCTTTCGGTGCGTTTGTTTCGAAATCGCCGAAAGTATGTTTTCTGTTGTCTGAAATCGCGCGAATTACCGTAACGGGGATATTCCACAAGGTCGCGATTTGCGCGACGGCGGCGCTTTCCATATCGATGCAGACGGCATTAAATTTTTCTTCCAGAAAGTCCTTTTCCTTTTCTTCGGCAAAGAAATCAATTGTGGCCAACGTTCCCGCCTCATAAGAAGCGTTCATTCGTTCCGGCAAATACGCCGTTTGAGAAAATCCCGGTTTGCCCGCAAAAAATTCCATGGAAGACTCCGTAACGTCGGTCGGGCTGTAAGCGTCACCGAAACAGACGTCTCCATGCACGATTCTGTTGGGAACGACAACGTCAAAAACATTCAGTTTTTCGGAAATTGCGCCGGCGACGCCGCAAACAAACAAATGATCCGGTTCGTATGTCTGAATCAATTTCTGCGCCTTCGCAGCCGCAAAAGTTTTGCCGACGCCGCAGCGCGCTAAAATAACGTCCAATCCGTTAAAATCAAACCGCTTTTCTTCAAATACGGTTTCCAAAGTATCTCCCAGTTTGCCGAACGCTTTTTCAACGGCATTAAATTCCATGGGCATCGGGCACAAGACGGCAATAATCGGTTTCATATCGTTTTTCCTTTAACAAATAAATTTCATTCAGAGTAACGAAAAGCTTCTATTTTGTTAAGCCTTTTTATTGTCGGCACGCCGAAAGATTGCTATGATGCTTTCAGAATTTAAGGAGAGATCGTTATGGATAAATGGCAAAAACGCTTTTTTGATCTGGCTCAGTTGGTGGCAACATGGTCAAAAGACCCGTCTTCTCAAGTCGGCGCGGTAATCGTCGATGAAAAAAAACGCATTGTTTCCGTCGGCTTCAACGGACTGCCGATCGGCGTGGAAGATACGGAAGAACGTCTGAACAAGCGGGAATTAAAATACGAACTGATCGTTCATGCGGAAGCCAATGCGATTTTAACCGCGCCCAAATCTGTAGCCGGCTGCACCATTTACGTTTATCCGTATCTGCCATGTTCACGCTGCGCCGGAGCGATTATTCAGTCCGGCATCAAGCGTGTTGTCGTCGAAGACAGACCGATTCCTGACCGGTGGCTGGAAAATTTTAATCTGGCTAAAACCATTTTGGAAGAAGCCGGCGTTGCGGTTGATATAATACCGTCGGACAGATAACCTTCTGCCATCCTGATTTTCAATCTGATTTTTGATATTTTAACCATGTTTATAAAGGGAGAAAATCAGATGAAAAAAGAAATATTAACAGGCTTAGCTTTATTTTGCGCGGCTGCTTCTCCGGCTTTTGCCGACGGTATGAAAACGTTCGGCACGGTGGAAAAAATAGCGGCAACGGAAAACACTTTTACCGTTCGCGGTGACGACGGACATACCTATTTGTTCAACGTCAACGAAGTGACAGAAATGGAAAAAAACGGCAAATGGTTTGACGAAGATGTCACATTGACCGATTTAAACACGGGTGACCGCGTGCAGGTGGAATATTTTGCGGATAATCCGGATTACCTGATCGTTGACGAAGTGGAAATTTTTCCGCCGAAAGCCAAAAAAGCGATGAAACACAAAAAGAAAAAATAAGATAAGCCCGCTTTACGGCGGGCTTGTTTTTTGTGTATGCTTGAAAAAACATACGGAAAGGCTTTGGTTATGATTGTTAAACAAATCAGTGTCGCTGATATCATTGAAACGAACGCTTATTTTTACATTGATGAAAAAACGAAGAACGGTTTTTTGATCGATCCGGCAGCGCAAGCGGACATATTGCTTCAAATCATTAAAGAAAACGGCTGGACGATCGAAAAAATGCTGATCACGCATGGGCATTTCGATCATATCGGCGCAGTGGAAACACTTCATCGCCGGCTGAACATTCCCTATATCGCGCATCAAAACGGGCGGGAATATTTAACGGACGGACGGTTGAATTTAGGGGATTACTGCAATCGAACATTCAATCTGAACGAAGCCGAATATCTAAACGACGGAGATGAGATAAAATTAAACGCCGATCCGTCAGTCGCTTTGAAAGTCATTCATACGCCCGGCCATACACCCGATTCCGTTGTTTACTATGACGCGGCGAACAAAACGGCATTTGTCGGCGACACGATTTTCAAAGACAGCATGGGGGCGACACATTTTCCCGGCGGCGATTTCGCACAGCTGCAAAACAGTATCCGGCAAAAGATTTTGACTTTACCGGACGATACGGTTTTGTATTCGGGACATTCCGAACCGACAACGGTCAGCCGAGAAAAAAGAAATTTCGGGCTGTAATCAGGCGCTTTTATTCATCAGCAACGCGGATAAAAAAGTTATTAAATCCGGCGTTTCATAGTCGCAAAAATCCTGTGTATCGACCGAACAGTATTTGTTGTTTTCCACGTTTGAAGAAATCCAAACGGTATGCATACCGGCTTTTTTTGCGCCCAAAATATTTGCGGGACTGTCGTCAAACATAATGCTTTCTTCGGCTTTTAAAGCGAAGGTATTCAACATTTTCAGATAAGTCTGCAAGGCCGGTTTCGGAATATAGTCGGCTTCGCGAATAGAAAAGATTCCGCTGAAACATTCCGTCAATCCCAATCGTTCCAAAACGCGTTCCGCATGCTGATGCGCGCCGTTGGTAAAGACGAATTTTTTGTCAGGCAATGCGTCAAGGCATTTTTTCAACTGCGGATTTTCTTTTAAGGATGACAAATCCAGTTCATGCACATAATCGGTAAAATCTTCGGGGTTCACATCGTGTTCGACCATCAGCCCCCAGACAGTCGCGCCGTATTTGCGATAATACTCTTTTTGAATAACGGCGGCTTCTTTTTTTCCGATATGGAGCGTTTTCATAACATAAGCGCAAATCCGTTCGGCCATCTGCGCATAAATTTCACCGGTCGGCGGATACAACGTATCATCCAAATCAAAAACCCATCCCTTAATGTATCTTAATTCTTTTTGTAAAAGCTGATAATCCATTGATATGTATCCTTTTTAGCCGGAATACATATTGTAAGGAAAAGCCCTTAATAAAAAGTGTACTTTTAAAGGCCGTTAAACGTATAAAACAGCGTTTTGATCAGCTCGAAGCCTTTGTCCATCGAATCGGCTTCGACATATTCGGCGGCGGAATGCATATTATATATGTTCGCCGCGCCGACCAGATACGGTTTGAACGTTTTGCCGTCCGCGTTTTTCTTTTGCGCATACAGATGCGTTTCCGCACCGGCATGAAACGAAGAAATGTTCAGATTTATGCCTAATTTAGCTCCGGCTTTTTTTGCCGTTTCAATCATTGTCGTATCGCTTGTTTTTTCAAACGGAGGAATATGTTCTTCAAAAGCCGCGGAAAAAGAAGCCAATCCGTCGTATTTTTTATTGAATGAAGCAATCTTATCCTGAATTTCCTGAATTAAAGCGGCCTCTTTGGCTTTATCCGAACTGCGGATAGAATAAAGAGCGAACGCATCCGTGTTAATAATGTTGGACATAGCATGATCGGCCATAAAAAAGGCGAACTCCGATCCCTGCGTGTCTGTCGGTATATTCTTGACGCCGCCTGCGACAACCGCCCCCGCATTAATAGATGTAACCACGCCGGTTTCATCTTTATAATAAACGCCCTGCGGCAATTCCGCCATAATTTCGGCAATCAGCTTGACCGCGTTGACGCGTAACGGGTCGGCAATATCAATACCGGAATGACCGCCTTTAAACACTTTGACGCTTAAAACCATTTTTGTATAACCGGCTCCGGCAATTTGAAAATCGCCCAGACGATCGCCGTCCAGCACTAAAATATATTCCGATTTGAATTGATCAAAATTCAAAGCGCGTGCGCCGCTCATATTTTGTTCTTCATCACGGGTAAAAACGACTTCCAAGCCGCCGTGCGCCGCTTTATCGTTTATAACCGTTTTGGCCAGCATCATTGCGGCCGCAACGCCTGCTTTATCGTCCGCGCCCAAAGTGCGTTTGCCGTCCGTTTTGATAATATTGCCCTCTTTGACGATATGAACGGGGCTTGAATCGCCGACGACATCCATATGTGCGGACAGCATCAACGGCCGTTTGGATGAATCCGCCGCCGGAATATAAGCATACACATTTCCGAAACTGTCACGTTCGGCAGAAATATTATTTTCTTTAAAAAAAGAAAGAATATGTTCCGAAACCGCGTCTTCCTGCATAGAAGGAGAAGGAATACGCGCCAAATCACAAAACAAGTCGGTTAAAGCAGTCATAAAAGCACCTCATAAAAAAATAATTTTTCTTAAGGTAAGCTTTTTAAAAGATTTACTCAACAATCAAAATAGCGCTATGCTCGTTTTATCCGATTTAAAAGAGGTTTCAAATGACGCTTGATAAAATAGAAGAACGCTTTATCACATTAGAAAGCATTATTGCCGAAAACGAACGCACTCTGAAAGATTTAAACCAAATTGTCGCCGAACAAGCATTAATAATCGATCGGCTTCAGCGTGAAGTCTTTTTCTTGGCGCAAAACTTTGATGCCGGCGGTCAAATTCGCCCGCTTTCCGAAGAAGTTCCTCCGCCGCACTATTGATTTAGCGCGTCTTATTCTTTTTATGCAGTAAAGCGGCCGCGGTTAAAGACGGCTTTTTCTGCTGCTTGATTTGTTTCGCGGCATGTTTCTGACGACTGGCCAAAGCAGCTTCTTTTGCCTCAGCGCTGACAGCGCGGGCGTTGTTTTCAAGCTTCACTTCCGGACGTTTTTGCGCTTCAATTCCGGCGATTGTCTTATCGGGAATATGCCCGGACAAAGCTTCCCGTTTTTGATGCTGAGCAACGATGCGGTCTTTCATATCTTCATATAAAGCCGTATATTTTCCTGTTTCCAAAACATTCGGATCGTCGGTAAAATAATTATCTCCCGTTTGCGGATCGGAACAAAACGCTTTGACAAATTTTGCGGCGCTGACGGATTTTAGTTTTTTATTGAAAGAGCGCGGAGACGTTCCCTCGATTTCCTGAACAACTCCTTCATCATAAGAATCTCTGCGGTCGGCGTTGTCATACCACCCTTTGAAAGCGGCGGTTCTGGCTTGATTAATATCGCCGGTTTCTTTGTAAGCCGCCTCAAAAGAGCCGGTGATTTCGGGAAATTCCGTTTCAAAATCTTTCCAGCACGCTTCATTTCCTTGTTCTTTCAATTCCCAAGCGACCAGACAGCCATAACTTTCCGCGTCGGCTTCCATGATGCGGTCTCTGTGCAATAACGTTTTGGTATCGTATTCATACCCTTCCAAATCGGTCAGATTTTCATATGTAAACTGATAGGCGTGTCTGAGTTCGTGCGCTAACGTGGCAATATTTTCCGCCAAAGAATTTTCCGGATTTAAAGCACAGCATTCTTCGCACGGATCCGCATAGCCGAAAATGCCTTCGTTGGCCGCGTTTTTATCAAATCTCAGCTCATAACCGTTTTCCGCAGCCGTTTCCAAAATGGCTCGACCCGCATCCGATTTGCACATTTCATTGATAACTTCGACCATTTTCCTTTTGACCGAAGCGCCGCCGCGAATGGGAATATCGACTTCCGGTTCCAATGCGGCAGCGGGACTTTTCTTTTTTTCGGATTTTAATGTTTTAACCATAAAAACACCTCATTATCTGAGAATAACGCGTTGAACGGGCAGGTTTTCATAGACGATTTCTTCATTATCAATGGAAACGGCGCCGTTTTTTTCAATTTTTAAATCGGCTTTAAACAGAGTATCTTCCAACAATACGAAGCCGGATACGACGAACCCGTCTTTCGTTCCGCGAATTTGCGGTGCCGCGACAAGATTTTTCAACGTTTCCCGAAGCTCTTCGTCAAAGTCTTCGCCGATAATATCGTCCGGCGTTAAAGCCAATACGGCAAAAGAATCGTTGACGGCAACTTGTTTGAAATAAAAAGCCGCATATGCCGCAACATTTTCGGAATCCAATTTTAAAGAAAGAGCCTTGTTTATTTTAATCAGCGTTTCTTCTTCGCCGTCCGTTTCAAAAACGCGTTCGTCATCGCAAATGTATTCTTTGGTGATAATGGGACGTGTCGTAAAGCACTTAACATAAACGTCATACGCGTTTTTATAAAACGGCAGAGCATATCTTTTCATATCAAACCGACCGGCACGAAACGGAACACGTCCGACAGACTGTATAATCCGTTCTGCCAACCGAGCTTTTTCCGTATCGTTTAATTCCTGGTTCATCTGCATCCTCTAAGCTTTGAGTGAAATGGAAAAATGACGGGAACGCTTCCCCCATAAAAAACGGCGGAACTATTATTATACAGGCGATTTATGTCTGAATGTAATCCGTCCCTTGGTCAAATCATAGGGGGTCATTTCGATATCCACCTTATCACCTACCATAACGCGGATACGGAATTTGCGCATTTTACCGGCGGTATGCGCCAAAATCTCATGATCGTTTTCCAACTTAACCCGAAACATGGCATTCGGCAACTTTTCAACAACAATGCCGCTGAATTCCAATAATTCTTCTTTTGCCATATGTGGCTCCTTAAACTAAAAAAACTTCGGCAGTTTACACCTTTTTTTTATCAGAAACAAGCTGTTATAAATCGTAGTCGTCCAATTCATCCTCGGACATATCGGAAGAGTCATAACCGGAAAAGATTTCGGCGCCTTCTTCTTCCCATTCAATGCCTCTGATGACCCAATTACTGATTTGTTCCATTTTTTCCAATGGAATATTCAAAGCCATACCGACTTTTGAAATAAACAAAATTTCAGGGTCGGACAAATCGCCGTCTTCATATCCCAAATAAAACATTTCACGAATCAAGACCAAAGCGAATCCTTTATTCGTAATTGTTTTTACCTTAGCCAACGCCTCTTCTTCCGTTCTGGGGCGAATAGCCTCTTTAGCGTTTTCTTTTGTTAAATTGTACAATTTGGCCAAATCAACGAAAAACTGCTTTTCATCTCCGTCAAATTCACCGTCCACGCGCGCCAGATGAGCGATCGCGCTTAAAAAAGCGATGCACTGATCCAAATCGACATCTTCAAAAAATTCCATCATCGGGGATTCTCCTTTCGAAGGGGCCCAAAAAAAACAACTGTCTTTATGTCTAGTTATACCTGTTTTGACAAAATTTAAAAGAAAAAAGTAAAAAGAAACAAAGATTTCACAAAAGAACAACATAATTAACCACAACTAAGGGATAAAGTGACCGCCTTATTTTTTTCTGCTACTGTGGCGTTTGTCTTGAAAAAGGCTGTTTATAATTGTTTTATTATGAAAGAGATAAAGATGAGTGTTGGTACAGTAAAATGGTTTAACACCGTGAAAGGGTTCGGATTCATTTGCCCTTCGGACGGATCAAAAGACGTCTTCGTACACATTTCCGCCGTGCAGAAAGCGGGTATTCGCGGTTTGCAGGACGGGCAATGCGTGGAATATGATTTATTGCCCGGAAAAGACGGCAGAATGTCTGCCGAAAATTTAAAACTGATGGCCTGACTGCTGTGATTATGGAAAAACGGCGGTTTCGCACGCCGCCGTTTTCTTAAACGAAAAAATTAATGCCTTTTTGCATTTTTAGCATATAATTAAGCAAAATTATTTTTGCAGGAGAATAAAAATGCCATCCTTTGATATCGTTTCCAAAACAGATATGACTGAAGTTGCAAACGCTGTTGCCGGCGTGACGCGGGAAATTTCCCAACGATTTGATTTTAAAGGATCCAAAAGTTCTGTCGAATTGAAAGACGGAGAAATAACCGTTTTAGCGGATGATGCTTTAAAATTAAAACAAGTGCATGAACTGGTTATCACTTATATAACGCGGCGCAAACTGGACGCGTCCGCCTTAGACTTCGGCAAAGAAGAAAAAGCCGCCGGCGCAATGATCCGGCAAATCGTTCATGTCAAGCAGGGCATAGAACAGGAAGTCGCGAAAAAAATTTCCAAAGCGATCAAAGATTCCAAAAAAAAGGTGCAGGTTGCCATTCAAGGCGACGAACTGCGCGTTTCCGGAAAAAAACGGGACGATTTGCAGGATGTCATTGCTTTTGTGAAAACGTTAGGCATTGATCAGCCTCTTCAATTCGTTAATTTCCGCGATTAAAGAAGGTTTTCTATCCGCTTCAGCCTTTTCTGCCGCAGCGCATCCGCGCGTTTTTCGGGCGGGATTTCCGCGATTTCCTTTCCGGTCAGGCGGATTGACGAAGCTTTTTCATACACGGCGGAAATAATATCGAAAGCGTCTTTAAAATCTTTTTGCCATCCGTCATCGTCGCGGTTGCAATACCTGTCCGCCAGACAGGCGGTCAGGAATATTTCCGGTTTGTTTTCCGTTTGCTTGTAAATATCGAAAACAAAGTCGAATTTCGTAGCTTTTCTCATTTCAAAAAAATGATGAAAATGCATATGGTTCGCGCAAACGAACCGGCACAGCTTCGCCGTAAAGGACGGCAGTTTCAGCCGCGCGCAGAAATCGGTTTTCAACAGATCCGCCCCCAGTTTGTCGTGTCCGATATGACGAGGAAAATCCGCGGGTTCGGTCAATGGTTTGCCAATATCGTGCAGAAGAACAGCCCAGTAAAGCGCCTGTCCGTCCTGTTTGTTCAAATCAAAAAATCCGATATTCCGGTCAAGCCATTTCAACGCGTTGACGACGTGGCCGTCCGT
Organism: uncultured Alphaproteobacteria bacterium; assembly: GCA_937912005.1. Lineage (GTDB taxonomy): Bacteria > Pseudomonadota > Alphaproteobacteria > CAAGCB01 > CAG-977 > UBA11549. The sequence continues at coordinate 36,286 of CALDOX010000020.1, read as the reverse complement.
ATGGCCTTCGGGGTGGTATTTTACCTTTTCGGGACAGGAGAAAAGTTCTTCCAATGCGGGACAGTAAGCGTTCAGCGCTTTCAATTCGTGCAGATTTTCCACAAACGCCCCGCCCGCTTTCGCATCAAACGCTTTGATAAATTCGGCGTAGAACCGTTCCGCCGGCAGGGTGGCAAGCTCGCCTGATTCTGCCAGACGCACACATTCCGTCCGCGTGCGTTCCGTCATTGAAAATCCGAGCGTCGCCGCAAACCGCGCCGCCCTGACCGCCCGCAAAGGGTCTTCGCCGAAATGAGCCGCATCGACAATGTCCAGTTCGCGGTTTTCCAAATCCCGCAAAACCCGTTCGCTTATTCCCGTTTCGACAAGCTTTTCCGCTTCGTCCATAACAAGGCAATTCACGGTGAAGTCTCGGCGCATCAAATCTTCGTCAAGCGTAACGTCTTTGGAAAAATCGAAAGTAAATCCCCGATGCCCCTTCCCCGTTTTGATGTCTTTGCGCGCTAACGCGTGATCTTCTTTCGTTTCGGGGTGCAGAAAAACGGGAAAACCCGCTCCGACGCGTTGGAAGCCGGCTGCCAACATTTCCGCTTCGGTCGCGCCGACGACGACCCAATCCCTGTCCTGCGGCGTTTTGCCTAACAGCCTGTCCCTGACGTATCCGCCGACGATGTAGCGTTTCATGCCTTTTCTTCTAAGAAATCCAAAACGACCTGCGCCGTTTGTTCGGGCGTCTGATCATCATTATGAATAAGCAAATCGGAAAATTCGGGGTTATGACAGCCTTCTTCATACATTTCCAGAATACGGTCGTGTTCCCATTGGCTCATATCATCGCCGCCGCGCCTTAAACACTCTTCTTTGGCAGGCGACAGCGTGACGTTGAAAAAACGCGTCTGTTCGTCTTCATAGCTTTTCCAGCGCTCGTAATATTCGCGTCCGATCGGATAGGCGAAAAAAACGATACGGTGCTTTTTGCTTTTCTTTTCCTGAAAAATCAAGCGTTCCAAGCGGTTGACCCTTTCCCGCCAGCCATCTTCCATTGATAAACCGAGCTGTTTTTCTTCCTCATCAGTCAACAGATTGTCAACTTCGATAAATAAAGAATCAGGCAACAGCTTTTCCAAAATCCTTGAAACGGTCGTTTTCCCCGAATTAATCGGGCCATTGATGTTTAAAAGTATCATTGATCGTTCCTCCGTTCGGTTGCAAAGGAATCTTAACACTGCTTCTTTTGCGGACAAAGCGCATTTTTCACACCGGACGGATTTACAGACCGCACAAAATCAAAATACCGCAAGCCATAATTGTTACTCCGGCAAGTTCATGCGCATAAGCTTCGATCTTTTTAAAACGCAAGGCTTCCAACCCCAAATAACCGAGCGTCACCGCGACAAGCATCGTCGCAATCGTGGCAACTGAAAAAATCACGGTGGAACTGACAACCGCGGAAATGCCCATCACGCTTGACGCCGTCAAAATCGGAAGAAGCGCTTCGCAAGGTCCCAAAACAAAAATAATAAACACTACCCATACGGTTATGTTTTTATCTTCGATTTCCTCTCCGCCATGCGCCGTATGCCCGTGATGATGCGCCCGACCATGTTTATGCAGCCATCTGTGACGCAGCGCCCACAGGATATAAGCGCCGCCCAAACCGATCAGCGCGTAAGCCGCTAAATCCGATCGGTTATCCTCTATCCACGCAAATTGCGTATCCGTCAAAAAATGCGATAAATATATGAAGCCGAGAGCGATCAACAATGCACTGCCGATATGACCCAAACCGCAAACAAACGTCCAGAGCAGCGTCTTCTTTAAGCTGTAATCACGGCTTTTGGCAATGGCGATAAACGGCAGATAGTGATCCGGTCCCGTTATCGTGTGAATGACGGCGGTTAAAAAAGCCGTCAGCCACAAAGCGGATATCGTAAGCTGCGCGGAAGAAGGGTCAGCTGCCTGCGCCGCTGACGCCGCAAACGCCGTCCCTATTGTCAAAAGAATGCCTTTTTTCATATTTTTTCCTTATTTAATTTCTTTCCACCACGCGTCAAACCGCTGAGATGCGTCGCGCAGCTCCACGACTTCGCCGATTTTTGGCGTGGCGATGTTCAAATCCGTGTTTGCGGTCAATTCGCTGATTCTGTTAAGAGGTTCATACCATGCATGATTGCAAATCGAAAATTTTGAATTGTGAACCGGAATGATTCTCGCGGCTTTCAAATCTTTTGCCGCTTTGACGAATTCTTCCGGCATTTCGTGGATATAACGCCAGTTTTTATCGTATTGTCCGGCTTCCAAAAGCGCGAAATCGACGCCGCCGAATTTGTCGCCGATGATTTTATAGTGGTCGTCATATCCCGAATCGCCGCCGATATAAAGCTTGTAATTCCCCGCATCCACCAGAAAAGACGCCCACAGCGTGCGGTTTTCAAACAACCGTCCCGAAAAATGCCGCGCCGGCAGACAATGGATTTTGCCGCCGTCGATATCGACGCTTTCGTTCCAATCGACTTCGCGAATGATTTTATCGTCATACCCCCAATGCCTGAAATGCGAACCGACGCCCAGCCCCGCGATCACGTTTTTGATTTTCGGCTTCAAAGCGATTATCGTTTCATAATCCAAATGGTCATAGTGGTCGTGCGTGATTATCAGATAATCAATATCCGGCATATCGTCGGCGGTATAGATAGCTGTTCCTTTGAACGGGACGACATTATGCGGCAAAGGCGAGGCGTTCCCGCTGAACACCGGATCGACCAGATACCGCTTGCCGTTCAGCTGAAGATACGACGAAGAATGCCCGAACCACACATATACGTCCCGTTTCAAATCAAGATTTTTGATGTCCGTTTTAACGACCGGAAGGATTTTATCTGGCTTCGTATCGGGGTGGTCGCCGAAATAGAAATCATACATCGTGCCGAAAAAACCGCCTTGTCCGGTCATTTTTTCCGTCGGATGAATGTTTTCGAACTTTCCGTTTTTCTGGTTGGGTGACCATTTGATTTTCGTCCGGCTGATTTCATCGGGCAACCGGCCGAATTTCGCCGTATTCAAATAACCGATGCAGAAAATCGTCAAAAGAAGCACTCCGATCGCCGCCATTTTCAAAAATCCGTTCATTCGCGCGCCGTTTACTTTTTCAACGCCAATCCGTCGTGGAACGCCTGACCGACTTTGTCCCCCACGATGCGGTAGGCGTGGGAAGCGCCGTCATAGGAAATCAGATGCAGTTTGCCTAAATCGACGTTTCCTTTTTCGTCAAGGACGCTTTCGTCGGCTTTCATATTAACGACTCGTCCGACGATGCGGTAATCGCCGTCCTCTTCTTTCATTTCGACGACTTCGCATTCCAAAGTCAACGGAAATTCTTCGATGACGGGCGCATCGACAAATTCGCTTTTTGTTAAATGAACGCCGGCCTTTTCGATTTTATTGACGTTATTGCCGCTTTCAACGCCGAAATAATCGGCGGCGACCATCGTTTCCCGCGTGGCGAAAGACAACGTGAACGCCCGTTTCAGCATCAGATTGTCCGTCGTTTTATGAGGCCCGAGCAGAAAAGTCACTTCGTGATAGCCGCACTGCGTCCCCCAAGCCGCGTTCATCGCGTTCGGCACGCCGTTTTCGTCGTACGTCGCGATGATAAAAACCGGCAGAGGCGCGACGACCGTTTTGTTTCCCAAATTTTTTTTCATTTTTCCCTCTTATTTCAGTTTGTCATAGTCCACGTCGGAAACTTCTTCCAACCATTCGTTCGAAGCGCCGTCAACCGGAACGCTCATCGCGATATGCGTGAACCAGCTGTCTTTCGCCGCGCCGTGCCAGTGCTTGACTTCGGCGGGAATATGGACGACATCGCCGGGGTGCAGTTCCCGCGCGGGTTTACCCCATTCCTGATACCAGCCGCGTCCCGCCGTTACCAGTAATATCTGTCCGGCTTTGTGGTGAATATGCCAGTTGTTGCGGCACTTCGGTTCGAATGTTACGTTCGCGATGCCGACTTCTTTCGAATTCAAAGGCTGCAAATAGCTCGTCCCTTTGAAGTATTTGGCATAAGCCGTGTTTTCCGTTCCGAATCCGAACAATACGCTTTGCGCGGCGGCTTTTTGCGCGACATTCAGGATTTCCGCCACCTGTTCATCGCTCAGCCCGTTGTGCTTGCCGATGTTGATATGACTGTTCAGCTGACTTTCAACGCCGTCGCGCACGGAAAGCATCGCGATCGTCGCCAGTTCCCGCGTCCGCCAGTCCAGATTGTCGCGCGCGAAAATGTCGCCGAACAGGTGCGCTTTCAGATATTCGTCGATCGCCGGAGCGAAATCGAACAAAGGCCCTTTGACTTCGGCGCCGACCAACTTCGTCTGATTCGCCGTGCCGTATTCCAAAGCTGGTCCCACCGGTTTTGCGGAAGGAAGCTTGCCCTGTTCGTCCTTGTTTCCGCGTTCGTTGACGACCGTCATCAGCGTTCCCAAAGCGTTCAATGCCCTCGGGAATCCGCAATAAGCGTAAGCCTGCGTCAGGACTTCCTTGAATTCGTTGACCGTAACGCCGGCGTTCAAGCCGTTGATAAGGACCTGTTTCAATCCCGTTTGATTGCCTTTCGCGGCATACGCGGCCGCTTCGACGATGGATTTCTGTTTTGCCGTCAAAGCATTTTCAGCCATAGCATTTCCTCCCGTTAAAATAATGAATGTTCCTAAAAATAAAGCGAATAATTTTCGATTCAACATACGCCCTCTCCTTAAAATTTTTTTAAAGCTTAACTTTTAAAGCTGACTTTAAGTCAAGCGTTTTTATCTTTTTTGAAAAAATTTCCACAATCAAGAGATTCATCTTGACGAAAACGGCTTTTGAAGCTAAAAGAAAGGTTCTGATTTTTTGTTTAAAGGATATTGTGTCATGGCCAAACGTTGCATTATTACCGGAAAAGGTGTGCAGACAGGAAACAATGTTTCTCACGCGAACAACAAGTCTCGCCGTCGTTTTATGCCGAACTTGCAGTCCGTTTCTTTGTTGAGCGAAACATTGGGAACGACCGTTACTCTGCGTATGTCTTCCCGCGGTTTGCGGACGATTGAACACAACGGCGGATTGGACGCGTTTCTGCTGTCCACGCCGAACGGCAAGCTGTCCTGCGAAGCCAAGCGTTTGAAAAAGCGCATTCTGGGTTCCGCCGAAAAGCGCGCCGCGCAAGCTTAATCGTCTCCACGAATAAGAAAAAAAACCGTCCGATGTTTTCGGACGGTTTTTTATTGCCGGATTTTTCAATCATCTTTGCGAGCGAAAGCAAAGCAGTCCGGAAAAAACAGAACGCATGAAAAATATGGATTGCTTTGTCACTATCGTTTCTCGCAATGACAATCAGAGGTTATGTTTTGTTTAAAATCGAAAATTATATCCTTGATCTTTCCATTTGTTTATTTTCTTAGCACTCATAGAATCTACATTTATAGGACGGAAACTATAGTTCGATCGTCTTACAATTTTCTCCTTTTCAGAAGGTTGAGATGTTGGTGATAATTTTGAAAAAAGCTTGTTTAAAAAAACAACTAGCGTGTTTTCCTTGCAACGTTGAACAAACTTTTCCCTTTTAATACCGCAAAAAACTATTTTGCCATCTTTTCTTTTAGGAAAAATACAAATCAAATCATCTTTTCTCGAACCGTCCGGCGCATTCTCTCCTAAAAAATCTATAAAGACAGGAACTTTACTTTCCAACCAATCCGTTGGAAAAACCTTTTCATAGTTTTCCACTGTGTATAAGTCTTTGTTTTCTGGAAACGGCTTAAAATTTTTCATCGCTTTTAGAAAGCGAACAATATCGTTTTTCAACCTTGTTCCGTCAACGACCCAAATCATATTTTATAAAAATCTTCTCTGGACTGACGTTCTTTCGGATCGATATGGGAATGCTGAAATTCAATGACCATACCTCCTGCCGTTTTCACATCGGCAATGTGTCTTTCTTTTGTTATTTCATCAATATGACCGACTTCTCGCCAATCTTCCGGAAAACACTCTTTCCACCGACGATGCCATAGTTTCTCTTTTTCTATCCAACAATTACACCCATCTTTGGATTTGTGCGCCCAATGATGTATTCTTTGATTTCCGCACTTGGCAATAACAGGTTGTAAACATTCCTGACAAATTCCTTTTAAACCGGGGGCCGGTTCAGTCCTTTTTCCGTCAACTAACGCATACTGCATAATTTTTCTCCATATAATATTGATTACGCCGGAATTATCGGCGCATTGGTTGATTATTTAACAGCAGCGGGACAGACTTTGAGTCTGTTCTTACATTCTGTCTCGGTTTTCATACCAGTTGTTCGTTCGGCGTTCTTAAGGGCACCGTTTACTGTTGATTGCTTTATGATAAGAAAAGAAACCTCTGAAGTTAAGAACATTATGAGAACAACGTTATTTTATATCCTGAGTTTTTCCATAAAATTTGCCCGCGGGTGGTAAGTCCGCGGGCGATGAATGTATACAAACCTCTATCTAAAAGCGATTGCCTACTTTTTATTATTTTGGGCAATATTGCTTGAACTTATAAAGCGGTAATCGCTTTATCGCCCGAAACAAGCCGGTAACTTGTTTTGGGCGTTTTTTTATTCCTTGATCTGTTCATATGCCCAATCAAGCCACGGGCAGAGCTTTTTCACGTCGTCGGCTTCGATTGTCGCACCGCACCAGAAACGCAGTCCGGCCGGAGCGTCCTTGTATGCGTTGCAGTCGAACGCCACGCCTTCGTCGCCCAACAGTTTAACCATTGTTTTGACGATTTCCTTTTGCTCTTCGGGGGATTTCGCTTTGAACCAATCGGCCTTGATCGACAGGCAGACGGACGTGTTCGAACGATAGGACGCGTCCTGTGCTAGAAATTCCGCCCAGTCGGATTTCGCGACGAAGTCTTCCAACACTTTAAAGCTGGCTTTCGAACGGGCGATCATACCTTTCAGACCGCCGACGGATTTAGCCCAGTTCAGCGCGTCGATCACGTCTTCCACGCACATCATCGACGGCGTGTTGATAACGTCGCCGACGAAAATCCCTTCGTTCAGCTTGCCGTTGTTCGTCATACGGAAGATTTTCGGCATCGGCCAAGCGGGCGTGTAGCTTTCCAAACGTTCCACCGCGCGCGGGCTGAGAATCAGAACGCCGTGCGCCGCTTCGCCGCCCAAAGCCTTCTGCCACGAAAACGTAACGACGTCCAGTTTGTCCCACGGCAAGTCCATCGCAAAAGCCGCGGATGTCGCGTCGCAAATCACCAAGCCTTCGCGGTCGGAAGAGATCCAATCGCCGTTCGGGGCGCATACGCCGGACGTCGTGCCGTTCCATGCAAAAACGATATCCCGCGTCTTGTCCGCCTGCGACAAATCGGGCAGCTGACCGTACGGCGCGTCAAACACGCGAACGTCGTTCAACTTCAACTGCTTGACGACATCAGTCACCCAACCTTTGCCGAACGTTTCCCACGAAAACATATCGACGCCTTTCGGCCCCAGCAAAGACCACAAAGCCGCTTCGACCGCGCCCGTATCGGAACCGGCCATAATGCCGACGCGATAGGATTCCGGCACTTGCAGAACTTCTTTCATCAGATCGATCGCCAATTTCAAGCGGGAGCGCCCCAACACGGAACGGTGCGACCGCCCCAGAACGTCCGTACGCAACACGGCGGGCGTCCACCCCGGGCGCTTGGCGCAAGGCCCCGAAGAAAAGTTCGGACAATTCGGTTTTTCAACTGGTTTCTGCATTTCAAAATCCTTCTTTTACAAATGAGCTTCCAACGCTTTGACCTCGCCGATCAAAGCCTGCACAATGTCTTCCGCCATCGCGGCGATCTGTTCCCTGTCTTCGCCTTCAAGCATAATACGAATTAAAGGTTCCGTTCCGGACGGACGGATCAGCAGGCGGCCGTTGTCGCCCAAAGCGCGCTCCGTCTTGTCGATCGCGATCTTGACCGGTTCGCTGTTCAAAGCCGCTTTGGCCAAAGCGCGGTCGGATAGACGCACGTTTTTCAACAGCTGCGGCACCGGTTCAAACAAGTGCATCACCTGACTGACTGCCTTTCTTTCCTTGACAACGGCGGCACACACCTGCAAAGCGGCAACCAAGCCGTCCCCCGTGGTTGAATGTTCGCCCAAAATCAAATGGCCGGACTGTTCCCCCCCGAGATTATAGCCGTCCGCGCGCATCTTTTCGACAACATAGCGGTCACCTACCTGCGTGCGGATATGGTTCATACCGTTCGCTTTCAGGTATCTTTCCAAACCGAGATTCGACATCACGGTCGTAACGACGCCGTTGCCTTTTAAAATGCCGGCTTCTTTCCATTCGCGGCTGACAAGGGCCAAAATCTGGTCGCCGTCAATGACCTGCCCTTTTTCGTCACAGACGATCAGCCTGTCCGCATCCCCGTCCAGAGCGATTCCGATGTCCGCGCCGACTTCAACGACTTTGGCGCACATCTGATCAGTATGAACGGCGCCGCAGTTGTCGTTGATGTTGCGGCCGTCCGGATCGACGCCGATCGTAACGACTTCCGCGCCCAGTTCATACAAGACGGTCGGCGCGACACGATAGGAAGCTCCGTTCGCGCAGTCCAGAACGATTTTCAGCCCATCCAAACGCTTGCCACGCGGGAACGTGTTTTTCACATATTCGATATAACGGCCGACGGCGTCGTCCAAACGTTTGGCCTGCCCGATCTGGGAGGAAGGCGCCAGACAGTCTTTTGTGTCGCCGAAAACGCGTTCTTCAATTTCCAATTCCATTTCATCGGAAAGCTTGTAACCGTCGGGGCCGAAAAACTTGATGCCGTTATCTTCATACGGATTGTGAGAAGCGGAAATAACAACGCCCAGATCGGCGCGCATTGAACGGGTCAGCATCGCAACCGCCGGCGTCGGCATAGGCCCCAACAACAAAACGTCCATACCGACAGCCGTAAATCCGGCAACCAGCGCCATTTCAATCATATAGCCTGACAAACGCGTGTCTTTGCCGATCACGACCTGCCGGCGATGATCGCCGCGCTTGAACAAAGATCCGGCCGCAATACCCAATCTTAAAGCGATTTCTGCCGTCATCGGATCCTGGTTGGCTTTGCCTCTGACGCCGTCCGTTCCGAAAAGTTTCCGTACCGCCATTTTAAACTCCTATTTTTTGCCGCATAAAACAGCCCTGTTATTTCGGATATGTTTTACCAAATCCGACGAAACAGGCAATACACTTTCTGTTACAAAGTTAAACGTGTTACGAATCGGAAGAATCATCGCTCTGAATATGATCGCTTTTATTTTCTTCCTTCGGTCCGGAAGTCTCTTCGTTCTGCTTTTCAGGCGCAGGATCCGTTACCGGCACGGTTGAACGGGCGGAAATATGCACGCCCGGTTCCTCCCGCGTCAATTTTTCCCCGCGAAGCAAAGCTTTCACCTCATCGGCTGTCAGCGTTTCATATTCCAGCAGCCCTTGCGCTATGGCCTCCAACACATCGCGCTTTTCAGCCAGAATACGGCGGCAAGTCGAATACGCTTCTTCAATCAAAGCTTTAATTTCCGCGTCAACTTTTGCCGCCAATTCTTCGGAAACGTTTTTGCGCTGAGAGATTGAATAACCCAAGAAAACTTCGCCGTCCGGCTCTTCAATCGCAATCGGACCGATTTCTTTGTTCATTCCCCACTGCGTTACCATATTGCGCGCGATGCTTGTCGCCACGCGAATATCCTGGGAAGCCCCTGTCGATATTTGATCTTCGCCGAAAATCATTTCTTCGGCGACGCGGCCACCAAAACTGATTGCGATACGTTCCTTTAAATAAATATAAGAACGTGAATCCTTGTCGTCCGTCGGCAAAGACATTGTCACGCCCAAAGCGCGACCGCGGGGAATAATCGTTACTTTGTGCAACGGGTCGGAATGCGGAGATTCCAACATCATCAACGCGTGACCGGCTTCATGGTAAGCGGTCATTTTCTTGTCTTCCTCGGTCATAATGTGGGATTTGCGTTCCGCCCCCATCATCACCTTGTCCTTAGCGTATTCAAATTCCGCCATCGTCACAACGCGTTTGTTGCGTCTGGCCGCCAACAAAGCCGCTTCATTAACCAGATTGGCCAAGTCCGCTCCGGAAAATCCGGGCGTGCCGCGCGCGATTTTTTTAATATCCACATCGGGACCGATCGGGCTTTTTTTCATATGAACGGCCAGAATCTTTTCACGTCCGGCCAAATCTGGATTCGGCACGACGACCTGACGGTCGAAACGTCCCGGACGCAGCAACGCCGGATCCAAAACATCGGGACGGTTCGTCGCCGCAATCAAAATGACGGCTTCATTCGTATCAAAACCGTCCATTTCAACCAACAGCTGGTTCAGTGTCTGTTCGCGTTCGTCATTGCCACCGCCCAGTCCCGCGCCGCGATGACGGCCGACAGCATCAATTTCATCAATAAAGACCAAACACGGCGAATGTTTTTTAGCTTGATCAAACATATCGCGCACACGCGATGCGCCGACACCGACAAACATTTCCACAAAATCCGAACCGGAAATCGTGAAGAACGGCACATCCGCTTCGCCGGCGATCGCCTTAGCCAACAACGTTTTCCCCGTCCCCGGGGGACCGACCAGCAAAACGCCGCGGGGAATTTTTCCGCCCAAGCGTTGGAAGCGCGGCGGATCCTTTAAAAAGTCAACAATTTCCACCAGATCTTCTTTAGCTTCGTCAATGCCCGCCACATCAGCAAACGTTACTTTTCCCTGCCCTTCCAGCATACGGGCGCGGGATTTGCCGAAGCTCATCGCCTTGCCGTTACCCGCCGCCATTTGCCGCATAAAGAAAATCCAGACTCCGATAAACAAAATAAACGGCAGCCAATAAAGCAATCCGCTCCAGAATGACGATTCTCCTTCCGGAGGAACGGCGGAAACCCGAACATTCTTTTCCAGCAGTTTATCCACCAGTCCCGCATCGTCCGGCGCATACAAAGCGAACTTCTGTCCGTCGGTTAAAATGCCGGCAACCTTATTGCCCTGCAAAACAACTTCGCGCACTTTGCCTTCCTGCACCTGTTGGGTAAATTCGGAAAAGGCCATCACCGTGTTGTTTTTGGAAGACGCGCTGCTTTGAAACGTATCAAACAGCGAAAACAACAGAAATCCGACAATCAGCCAAACAAAAATATTTTTACTCACTTTAACCGCCTTATTTATATGACAGGGCTTGTCCATTGAACCGTTCTGCACAAAGAAGCATATGGCGCAAACGCGACCTGACAACCAGCCTCTGTCCGTTTATACCCCAAATGCGGCGCAATAAAAAGCCCTTCGTTATCAAAAAGTGCGGGCAGAACAGAAAAAATTCTTTTCGGAAAAGGTCTTTTCCCCGCATTTGCCTCTTTTAACGGCGCGACAAACAAAGAATCGGAAGGGGTAAAATTCAAACAAAAAGTGAACCTGTCCCAACGAAAAATCGTTCGTCCGGCGATTCGCTCCCAAACCGGCAAATCTTTTAATTCCCGCCAAATCAAAATTCTGTTTTTGCTGCAAGCGGCTATTCGACAGCCTCCCAAAGTCACTCCGCCGAAAGAAAGCGTTTGCAGCTTTTTATATAAATTCCTGATGTTTTCCAACCGCGGCGCATACGATCTGTCGGCTACAAAGCGCAAAAAATCCCCCAAACAAAACAAAGCTGTTTCTTCCGGCAGCGAGTAAAACGCGTCTTTTGAAAAAAGTAAATATCCCCGATCGGACACTTCAACATCGTTTTGAATAAAAAAAGCGGCTTCTTCTTCGATTTTTCGGCGCTGCAGCCCATAAATCAATGTTTGTTGAAAAGCGGATTCAATTTGCTCTGCCGTCAACGTCCGCCGCAATCGCCCGCGATCAAAATCAGAGCTTAAATTTGTTTCGTCTTCCACCCACGGCATTTTAAAAAAGCGGTTGTATTCCCTCAAATCTGCCGGAGAAATACTCAACAGCGGCCGTAAAATCCGAGCAAAATCAGAAATACGAACGGCAGACATACCGGCTAATCCGACAATACCGCTTCCCCGTGCCTGCCGGATCAGAAAAGTTTCCGCCTGATCCTGCCGATGATGTCCCAATAAAAGAACGGAACAGTTTTCTTCCTTGCACGCTTGCGCCAACAACCGATAACGGGCTTCGCGCGCCGCCTGTTCAATGCCGTGAAGCGGCTTTTCCCCCTCCCATTTTAAAAGGCGGTACCGAATTCCTTTTTCTTTCAAACGTTCCGCTGTTAACAGAGCCTGTTGTGCCGAACACGAACGCAAGCCGTGATCGACGATTAAAGCAATCATTTGTCCGCCGTTTTCCGTCACAAACTGATGGGTCAGCAAACAGAGCGCCGTACTGTCCGCACCACCCGAAACGGCAACCGCGATTTTATCTTTGTCTGACAATCCGAATGCTGCTGCCGCCCTGCGAAAAACAGCCTGCGTTTGCTTTACGGACATGAAAGTTTCTGCACTTCCGTTTCAAGACGTTTTTTCATAGATTCGGAAACTTTAGGATATTCCTTTGTAAAGTTTTTAAACGCAATACAGGCTTCGTCTTTTTTATTCAGCTTAGACATTGTCACGCCCAGCTTAAACAAGTTATCCGGCGCTTTCTGACTGTTTCGATAATTTTGAAACCCTTCGGCAAAAGCGACAGCCGCTTTGGAATACATCGAACGGGCAAAGAAAGATTCGCCCAACCAATACTGCGCGTTGCCCGCCAATGCGTTCTTCGGATAAAGCGTTAAAAAGGCTTCAAATTCGGTTTGCGCGGTTTTGTAATCCTGTTTTTTAATTGAAGCGAACGCCTGATCATACAGTTCTTTTGCCGATTTTTTGCCATATTTTCCTTTTAATTCGTTTTCTTTATTTTTTGCCGCCTTAGCCGCAGCCGCTTCTTGTTCCTTTTTCTTTTTTTCACTTTCTTTTTTAGCTTTTTCGGCCGCAGATTTTTCATCTTCGATCTTTTTCAATTTAGCGTCTGCCGCCTGCATTTTCTTTTCCATTTCAGAGAAACGAATCCCCATATCCGCACTGATCCTGTCCAGACGGTTTTGCAGTTCTTCCTGTTTAAAACGAACCGTTTCAATTTCTCCGGTCAATTGACGCAACGTCTGTTCCGTTTCCTGCAGCTGCATCAGCATAGAATCCAGTTTGTCCTCGGAAACGTTATCTGCCGCGGGCCGCTTAGAACTGCCGACATAATTGTTGGACAATTTTTTCTGAACCCCTTTTAACGCGTCCTCTATCCGATCTACCCGATCTGCCAATTCACCGATATTAACCGTAGCCGCATAAACGGGACCGGCAAAAATTAAAACCCCAAAAGAAAAACAAAAAAACCTGTTCATATCACAGTTCCATAAATAATAAAAAGAGTGCTTTATTATAAAGCACTCTTTTCCGATTATGCTAATATTTTTTTAAATCAGTCTGTCACAATCACGGTTACCGTACGACGGTCTTCCGCCCAGCCTTTCGGTGTGTTCTGTGTCGTAGCCAATTCGGTTTCGCCTAAAGACACAACGGAAACGCGATCAGGATTAATGCCGGCGTTTGTAATGTATTTTTTCACGGCTTCGGCGCGTTTTTCACCTAATTTCATATTATACGCTTCTGTTCTGCGCGGATCCGTATAGCCCTGGATAATAATTTTCTTTTGAGGATTTTTTTTCAGCCATGCGATTTGTTTATCCAAAACCTTTTTGCCTTCGGGCGTTAAATCCGCTTTTCCAGTGGAAAAAAGAACTTCATCATGGCGAAATTCTTCTTTAAAGCCTTCACATTTAACCGCGTTATGGGAACATCCCGAAAGCATCAACAAAACCCCTAAAGCAGCCAACACTTTTTTATTCATCACGATTTCTCCTTATTGTTCATAAAAAAAAAGCACCCTCACTATAGGGTGCTTTTCTTTATCGGATAAGCTGATAATTAGTCTTTAACCAGCGTAACGGCACGACGGTTCTGAGACCAAGCCGCTTCATTGGCACCGACAACAGCCGGACGTTCCTTGCCATAAGAAATCACCCGAATACGGTCTGCATCGACACCGCGGGAGATCAAATAATTCTTTACCGCTACGGCACGGCGTTCGCCTAAAGCCAAGTTGTATTCGCGTGTGCCGCGATCATCGGCATGGCCTTCAATCACAATCTGTTTTTCCGGATTGGCTTTCAGGTATTCAGCCTGAACTTTCAACACTCTGACAGCTTCGGCAGACAGATTGGATTTGTCAAAACCGAAGAAAACACGGTCTTTTGCGTTCTGAACAAAAGCTTCGCTTTGTTCTTCAGCCTGCTGAGCGGCTTCCTGCGCATCGGCATCGTCAATTTCATTGTCACCTGATGTGGAAGCACAACCGGAGATCAAAGCAACAGCGGCCAAAACAGCGAACAAACGTTTTTTCATGAACTTACTCCTAAAATAAAAACGATCAAAACTTCTAAGTGAATTTAAGCAAATTTTTCGTTTTATGCAACCTTTATTTCATCTTTTTTATCGATTGGACAAAAGAGGCGACCAAGCCGGATCGCTTGCGTCCACCGGCGTAATTAAACGGCGCTCATTATATCCCGTGATATCAACGGCATAGATTTTCGTCGCGCCCGGAATTCCCTTTTTATCCGGCGGATCCTGACGGAAATACATTAAAATGCGTCCGTTCGGAGACCACGTCGGCGCTTCAACCAAATACCCTTCCGCGATCAACCGTTCCCCGCGTCCGTCGGGAAACATCACGCCGATATAAAATTTGCCGCCGGCCATTTTGGTAAAAGCGATATAGTCTCCGCGCGGCGACCACACCGGCGTCGCATACCGACCGTTGCCGAAGCTGATACGCCTGACGTTTTTCCCGTTTGAATCCATCACATACAACTGCTGCGCCCCGCTGCGGTCCGAATTGAAAACGATCCTTTTGCCGTCCGGAGAATAACTCGGAGACGTATCTATTGCCGAAGATCGCGTTAATTGCCTGGTCACACGCGTATCCAGATTCATTTCAAAAATATCCGTCTTGCCGTTTTCCGCCATTGACATAATCAATTTATGACCGTCCGGCGAAAAACGCGGCGCAAATGTCATGCCGGGAAAATCACCGACCACTTGTTGTTTGCCCGTTTCAATGTCGAACAAATAAACGCGGGGAGTGTCTTTATAGTAAGACATATAAGTAATCTGCTGCATATTCGGTGAAAAACGCGGCGTTAAAACAAGATTCAGACCGTTTGTCAAAAACTGATGATTTTCTCCGTCCTGATCCATAATCGCCAATCGTTTAATCCTGTTCAAAGCGGGCCCCGTTTCCGCAATATAGACAATCCGCGTATCAAAATAACCGTCTTCTCCCGTAATGCGTTTATAAACGGCATCGGCAATCATATGCGCGGAACGGCGCCAACCGTTTTCATCCGCTTCAAGAGTAGCGGAATACATTTCCTGCGCGGCATAAGTATCCCACAGTCTGACGGAAACCCGAATTTGCTTCTTACTTAAATAATCAACATGTCCTTGAATTAAAGCTTCGGCGGAAATAGCCTGCCAATCGACAAAAGCGGGAGCATCCTCTATTCCTTTAAACGACTGCAAATAAGACAAAGGATTTAAAATTCTGAACAATCCCGAACTGCTCAAGTCCCCTTCTATCACCCGTTTGATTTTTTCAGCCATTTCCTGAGCTTTGCCTTTGTTGACGCCGCTGATTGAAAAAGAAGGCAGACCGACAGCCATCGGCTCGGAACGCGCTCCGGTAATATCAATGCTCAGCTCGGCTTTTGCCGTACCGACAACACATAAAAACACAAAAAAGGCCGTAAAAAGTATTTTCTTAATCATTAAATTACTCCGCCGTCAAACGGGTTGAACCTGAGAAGAAGCGTTTTCCATGTATCATAAGCTTCCTGATAATTTTTAGGAAAAACTCTGAACGGAGAGTCTTCTTCCTTTTTATCGCAGATATAGACTGCGCGTCTGGCGCTTTCCGCCACGGAACGAAAGGCCGTATCTTTATTGTATCTCGTTTTATTAAGGATTTTGGCATCCGTCACCATTCCGTCTTTGTTCAGAAACACTCGAATTTCAATCAGCATATTCTGCGCGCCGCGCACGCCGGCATCCAAATTCCAACATTCCCTCAGCTTAATGCCGATCATATCCTTTTCGGAAACGGACAATTCCTGCATATAACTGCCGCCCTGTCCGCCTTCTATACCTTCCGTAACAACCTCATCGGGATCGACTTCAGCTTCGGTCTGCGCATCGGCATATCCCATGCCGTTTTTAATTCCGTCAACCGAGGCCAGCAGCGTTTTAAACGGATCCTCCGTAGCGCTGCCGCCTATTTCACCGCCGGAGTTCTTAATTGAATTGACCATTTGAACATCAGAAGACGCCTCCGGCTTTTTCGAAGCAGTTGTTACGCTTTTCAACATTTTGCTTAAATCACTTTCCAGCATGGCGCCGGAAGATTTCTTTTTACCGCCCGATCCCGATTTAGCGCCGCCGCGCGCTTCCGGCAAAGCGCTTCTCGAAGAGGCCTTGCTGTAAGCCGATGTCTTTATAGATTTCTTCGTTCCTTTTTTTGAGGCTTCCTTCGTTAATTTCGGCGGCAGATTCGTTATTTCCGCAACTTTAACCTGAGAAAGATCCACAACAAACATCGGAACGGAAACAACATTCGATTTCTGTTCGGAAGAAAAATCATACGTCAATAAAAACACAGCGAAAACATGCAGCATTATCGACAAAACAAACGGGAAATGATCAAACGCGGCCTGCACCGTTTTGAATAAAAACGGGCAATGTCTCAAACGCATAAAGAAACTCAGCCGCAATCCCACCGGTTAAAACCCCTATTTTTTCTTAGTCTCGGTCTTTTTATTCAAAATTCCCGCATCAACCATATCGCCGGTTTTCAATCCGACTTTGGAAATACCGGCCAGCCGCAGCAAACTCATCAATTCTATCACCTGACCGTAAGACGTTTCCCGGTCTCCGCTGATCACTATTTTTAAATCCGGATTGCTTTTCTGCATGGCCTGCAATTTTTTAACAAGCATATCCGGCTGAACGGTTTCATCACCCAAATAGATTTTGGATTTGGCATCAATACTGATATCCACGGCACGATCGGCTTCCTCCATCGCCTGCCCGTCGCCATGCGGCAAATCCAAAGAAATACCGGTCGTCATCATCGGTGCCGTTACCATAAAAATCACCAACAGCACCAACATCACGTCAACAAACGGCGTCACGTTGATTTCCGCAAAAGAAGCTTTCTGCCGTCTGCCGCGTGTCGAAAATTTAACCGAAGCCCCCATCTCAGCCGCTCCGTTTTTCGGAACGATACGCAGTATCATCAATTTGACGGGACAGAATCGTACTGAACTCGCCCGCAAAGTTTTCCAACGTTTTCGCGTACCGGTTCATATCGCTGGACAGTTTATTATAGGCCAGCACCGCCGGAATAGCCGCCGTCAACCCTAAAGCTGTCGCGAACAAAGCTTCCGCAATGCCGGGAGCTACTACCGCCAAAGAAGTATTTGAACTCGACCCGATATTATGAAAGCTGTTCATAATTCCCCAAACCGTTCCGAACAATCCGATAAACGGAGAAACCGCGCCGGTTGAAGCTAAAAAAGTCATACGCTTTTCCAAACGATCCATTTCGCGGTCCATAGTCACCTGCATCACGCGGTCAATACGCTGATTCAGGCTTGTACCGTGCACGCCGCCCATTCCCAAAGTGCCGGAAGACCGTCGCCATTCCCGCATCGCCGCAACGAAAACGGCAGACATCGGATCCAAACGAAACGGTTTGGCTTCTAATTTATCAAACATTTCGTCCAATGATCCGCCAGACCAGAACTGCGCTTCAAATTTTTTGGCGTCTTCAGTCGCTGAACGCAGCAACATAATTTTTTCAAAAATAATTGCCCACGACCAAATCGAAGCCATTGCTAAAATAATGATGACCGTCTTTACGACAAAATCGGCTTGCAGAAACAATCCCCACATAGACAGACTGGCTACAGCCGTTGTTACAGATCCTGCCGGCATAGAAAAGCTCTCCTTATATTAAAGTATACTTTTAAGGAGAGCTTAAACTATATTCATTAACACTTTACGAAAGTTCGGCTAATTTTATTCTGATCTTTTCAGGAATGCGCGTCGGTTTTCCCGCAGGCGTTACGCAAACGACCTGCAATTTCATTTCGACCAACGTTTCTTCGCCGCGTTTGACGACCTGCAAACAATCGAACCCGGCACCTCTTAATTCCAACAGCTCCGTTTCGACAATCAATTCATCTTCCAACAAAGCCGGCCTTCTGTAATCAATTTCACAATGTTTGATCATAAAGCCGCAAGGTTTTTCGTTTTGCGCCATTTCTTTGCAGGAAATGCCATGCTCGTGCAAAAAAAACATCCGCGCCCGTTCGGCAAAGCCCAAATACTTAGAATGATACACGACACCGCCCGCGTCCGTATCTTCGTAACAAATGCTGATCGGCATATATGTTTTCATCTTTTATCCCCTTTAATTTTTCGCGGAAAATAAATCGTTTTGCGATGTTTCCGGTGCGGAAAGCCCTAAATGCTTAAATCCCATCGCCGACAGCATACGGCCGCGCGGCGTGCGCTGGATATACCCCTGCTGCAGCAAATACGGTTCGATCACTTCCTCAATCGTGTCTCGTTCTTCGGACAACGCCGCCGCCAAAGTATCCGCTCCGACGGGACCGCCCGCGTACTTTTGCGCAATGCATGTCAGGTAGCGCCTGTCCATCATATCCAAGCCCTGCTTGTCAACATCCAGTCTTTGCAATGCCCTGTCCGCCAACGCGGCGTCGATTTCCTTTCTGCCCTCAAACACGGCAAAGTCGCGGACACGCTTCAGCAAACGTCCCGCTACACGCGGCGTTCCCCGCGACCGTTTTGCTATTTCGACCGCGCCGTCGTCCGTGATACCGATATTCAAAATGCCTGCGCCGCGAACAACGATCTTTTTCAATTCCGACGGGTCATAAAAATCAAGCCGCAAAGGAATCCCGAACCGGTCGCGCAGAGGCTGACTCAACAAGCCCGATCGCGTCGTCGCGCCGATCAGGGTGAACGGCTGCAGCGGCACGCGCACGGTCGTCGCGGCAGGGCCGGAGCCGACCAGAACGTCCAGCTGAAAATCCTCCATCGCGGAATAAAGCGTTTCTTCAATCGTCGGCAGCAAGCGATGAATCTCGTCAATAAACAGAACGGAGTTTGGCTGAACCGTCGTTAAAATCGCCGCCAAGTCTCCGATTTTTGTAATCGTCGGCGCGGCGATTGAACGGAAATCAACGTCCAACTCATGCGCGACAATTTGAGCCAGCGTCGTCTTGCCCAAGCCGGGAGGGCCGGACAGCAAAACATGGTCAAGCGCTTCCCCTCTGGCCAACGCCGCCGTGATAAAAATTTTCAGGTTTTCACAAACGATTTTTTGTCCCGTAAAGTCTTCCAACCGTTGCGGGCGAAGCTTTACCAATTCTTCGTCGCCGTCGCGCCGTGCGCCGGAAATCAAGCGTTCTTCACTCATTTAGCGAATCCTTTCAACGCTTCGCGAATCAGATCGGCAAAACCTGCGTCCGCTCCGGCCGTTTTCATCGCTTTAGACACGGCGGAAACGGCGTCCATACGCGCGTATCCCATATTGATCAAAGCGGAAATCACATCGTCCGCCGCACCGCCGGAAGTCGTCTGCTCCGTCGTTTCTCCGATCGCCATATCTGAATCGGTTATTGAAGACAAAGAGCCGATCTTTCCTTTTAATTCCGTCACGATGCGCACCGCCAATTTCGGCCCCACGCCGTTCGCCCGCGACATGGATTTCGAATCGCCGGAAGCAATCGCCAACGACAGATTTTCAGGCGACAGCGCCGATAAAATCGCCAAAGCAACTTTCGCGCCGACACCTTGAACGGTTGTCAGCAAAGCGAACCAACTTTTTTCCGCTTCGTCCGCAAAACCGAACAGTTTAATGCTGTCTTCACGCACCTGCATTTCGGTCAGCAATGTTGCTTCGTCTCCGGTATGAGGCATTTTCGACAATGTCCGCCCCGAACAAAACAGCCGGTAACCGACACCGTTCACGTCCAAAATCAAAAAGCCGTCCCCGAAAGAATCAACATTTCCCCTGAGTTTCGCTATCATTTCTTTGTCAGCTCCGAAAGCAGTTTCAACCGTTCTTTTGTCACCCGCAAAAACGAATGACAAATCGCCGCTGCCGCCGCATCCGCCGCGTCGGGTTTCATCTTTCCCGCCGCCGGCAACAAGGTGTGTACCATCATATCAACCTGCGCCTTTTCGGCGTGTCCGACCCCGACAACAGCTTTTTTGATCTGGTTCGCGCCGTATTCCTCCACCGGTATGCCGCAGGATGCCGGAGTCATCAAAACAACGCCTCTGGCCTGCACCAGTTTAAGCGTCGTTTCGGGATTCTTATTGACGAACACTTGCTCCACGGCGGCTTCGTCGGGTGTAAACTCGGCGATTACAGCGCGGATTTTTTGATGTAGTTCCAATAACCTTTCCGCCAAAGAAAGCGAATCGTTCGAATCCGCTACTCCCGACGCAACATAGGTTATTTTGGAACCGTTGCAGTCAATGACTGCCCAGCCTGTATGACGCAGGCCGGGATCAAGTCCTAAAATCCGCACAACCGCCAAAATTAATCTTCCAATTTGGCCATGATCTCATCGGAAACGGAAACATTGGAAGCGACGCGCTGCACGTCTTCTTCATCATTCAGCGTTTCAACGAAATCAAAGAATTTTTTGGCGGTTTCAACATCTGTTAATTCAGCTTCGACCAACGGTTTCCAGTCAAAACGGCAAATTGTCGGCGTGTCGAATTTAGCTTCCAAAGCTTCGCGAACCGCTCCCAAATCATCCGGCGTACAAGTGATGCGATGCGTTTCTTCATCTGATTCCACATCATCGGCGCCGGCTTCCAGAGCGGCTTCAAACATCGCGTCGGCTTCGGCAACGGAAGCAGGATATTCAATCAATCCGATCCGCTGAAAGTTAAACGCGACGGAACCGGTTTCGCCCATCACGCAGCCGGCCTTGCCGAAAATCGAACGAACGATCGGCGCGGTGCGCTTCGGATTATCGGTCAACGCTTCGACAATCACGGCAACATTGCCCGGGCCGAATCCTTCATAACGGATTTCTTCATAGTTTGCGGCATCGCCCGTCGCGGCTTTTTCAATCGCACGCTTAATGTTGTCTTTCGGCATGTTTTCAGCGCGAGCGGCGGCTATCGCGGCGCGCAAACGCGGGTTATACGCCGGATCGGGCAAACCGGACTTCGCGGCGACCGTGATTTCACGGCCCAGTTTGGAAAAAGTGCGGGCGCGGATTTTATCCTGCGCGCCTTTGCGATGCATAATATTTTTAAATTGTGAATGACCTGACATAGTACTCCTCGGTCTTTAAGTTAAAAAAGAATATCGTTTTTTCTTTTAACACCATTTAAAGCGGCGGTAAAGATTCCTGTAATCGCCCGCCATAACGAATCATATAAATTTTTTCGGCCAACCCCGTTATGTCGTTTGTATCGACCATTACGCCGCAAACAGTAGCTTCGCCTTTTTCCGGCTCATATTTTTCAGTTGTCATATTCGTGACAAAACGGCGGACGGGTTCGTCTTTTTTCATGCCGATCACGGAATCAAAACAGCCGCACATTCCCGCATCCGTCAAATAAGCCGTCCCGTTCGGCAGAATTTGCGCATCCGCCGTCGGAATATGCGTGTGCGATCCGACCACCAGAGAAACGGAACCGTCCAAATATTGCCCGAACGCCATTTTTTCACTGGTCGCTTCAGCATGAATGTCAACGACCATCGCCTGTGCGCCTTGTCCGAGCTTTACGGCATCCGCCCATTGTTTTGCCGCATGAAAAGGATTTTCGATCGCGTCCATGAAAACGCGCCCCTGCACATGCAGAACACCGACTTTGCGGCCGTCCGGCAAACGGTACAGCCCCGCGCCTTTTCCGGGCGTTCCCGCCGGATAATTTGCCGGCCGCAGCAAACGATTTTCCTTATCCAGAATCGGCTGAATTTCTTTGGCGATCCAGCCGTGATTACCCGACGTGATCACATCCGCACCCGCTTGAAACAACTCACGGCAGACACTCAGGCTCAACCCGAATCCGTGCGCGGCGTTGTCCCCATTGACAATCGTAAAATCAACATGATAGCGGCGGCGAAAATCGGGCAAAGTATCCGACACCAAATGACGGCCTGATTTGCCCAGCACATCGCCCAAAAATAAAATACGCATCAAATTCCCTTTATGATTTCCGTTTCCGTTAAAACGAAGTTCAGCTTTTCATCTGTTTCTTCCAACGGAACTTGAGCAATTTCCTGATCGGAAAAAGCCACGCCGATGACGACAGGGTTTCCCGTCCGACGCAACAATTTTACCGTTCTGTCGTAAAAACCGCCGCCGTATCCCAATCTGCCGCCCTGACGGTCGAACGCCAAAAGCGGCAGCAACAAAACCGTCGGCGTGACGACTTCATATTTTTCATCGGGCTGCTCGGTGCCGTACGGCCCTTCGACAAGCGCCGCACCGGGTTCCCACCGTCTGAACAGCAAAGGCTCATTCTTTCCCGAAACGACAGGCAAGGAAACCGTAAAACCGCGGTTGAACAAAGAATGCATCAACGGCCGCATATCCAGTTCGGTTTTCATCGGCCAATAAGCCGAGAAAACAGGATTTTCCGGCAAAGACAGCTCATTAAACCGATTTACAATTTCTTCCGCACACCATAACGCGTGATCCAAAGCGATTTCGGAACGCTTATGCACGGCCGCCGTGCGCAACTGTCTTTTTAAGAAGGTATAATCCATCGTCCTGCTTTCTTAAAACTTGTGGTGGAAGACAACCTCTCTGACCGTTGGATCATAACACGCGTCGCGTGGGCCGCCTTGTATAGGTGGGCGCCGTAATACGACAAGACTTCGACGCCTGATAAAAGCACGTTGCCCGCCGCAGGGACAGCTCCCTTAAAAATAAACGTTGGCCCCGAGTACCAGCGGAACCCTGACGAATCGAAAAGTCGATCTTCCGTTCTAAAGATTACGCATTTTCGATCGCTTCGGCAACAGATGAAATACGTTCCGATACTTTTTCTATCAGTTGCGTCGTTTGCGTTAAAACTTCCGCCGAGGCTATATTTTCCGTCTGAGCCGCGGACAATTCCTGATTTTTTTCCGTTAAATCACTGGCCAACAGCAACGCGCCCATAACCAATCCCAAACTTTCGGATACCGGCATATGTGCTCTGATAAACGACACTTTTTCATCCAGCTGACGCGCCAAGTCTTTCAAATTGTCTTCCTGCCCTTCGCCGCAGGAAACGGTGTATCTCTGTCCGCCGATTACCAATTGAACGTCTGCCATCGCCTATCCTCTTAAAATTTTCAGTTCTTCCAATGTCGAATCCAATCGTTCGGAAGCTTCCCGTGTCGTTTGTTTTAATTCGTCATAAGCCTGCCGCAAACCGTCCAATTCAATGGAAAGGTTTTCTTTTTCATCCGCCAGCTTGTTTTTTTGCTCTTCGGCGTTGGTCAGTTCGGAACGCAAACGATCAATTTCTTCTTTTAAAGAATCCGTTTCGCCGTTTTCCTGCGTCGGAATGCTTTGCTGTTCTTTCAACTTTTGCAATTCCTGTTCGGCATCCGTTTTTGCTTTAATCAAGGCCGGTCGTTCACGTCCCCATCCTTCGCGGAATTTTTTAAATTGTTCGCGTTCGCCCAACAACTGATTTTTTTCAGCCACCAAGCGATTGCGTACGGCAACCAATTCATCTTTTTCTGCCTTCAGTTCATTTAATTCCGATTCGGAATGCCGCACAGCATCCCGTTCGGCTTTTGTCCTGTCCAGCTCTTCTTGCAGCCTTTCGCATTTTTCGCGCAGCTCTGCCGTTTCCTTTTGCCGTTCGACAACAATCTCCGCCGCGGCGTCCAAGCGTTGCGCGGCGTGCGCCAAGTTTTCCAATGCTGATTGCAGCTGTCCCTGTACGCTCAACGTTTTTCCCCTTGATCAAAAATGTTTCTTTTAAAATAGAGTCGTTCCGCTTTTTGTGCAACAGACTTCTTAAACCTTTTTCTCTTTATTGACAAATTCTTTGCCTTCTGTCGTAATGCTCCGAAAGGAAAAAAAATGAAACAAGACCTTTATTTGATTATTTCCGCTGACTTGAGCGCGGATCAAACTTTCGCCGCTTTCGAACATTTTTGCAAAAACGAAACGCCGCAGGCGGTTTTGTACGACCCGACGGGACACACCGACGCGGCGGCAAAACAAATTGTTCGGACAATCCAAAACAAAAATATAGCCGTCATTATCAAAAACGATGCCGAAAAAGCGCTGTCTTTACAAGCGGACGGCGTTCAAATCGCTTATAATGCCGATTTAAAAAAAATCAGAAAACAAATCGGAGAATTGGCCTTAGGCGTGACCTGCTCCACCCGTGACGAAGCGATGCGCGCCGGTGAAAACGGCGCGGATTATATCGGGTTTGAAGGCGAAAAAGCCGCTGATCTGACGCAATGGTGGAGCGAACTGTTTACCCTGCCGTGCGTCGATTTTAATCCCGATCGTCCGTCGAAATCTGCGGATTTTCGGATTCGGTTCCTTTTTGATTGAACACAAACATTTTGTTCAAAACATATCCCAACAAAGCGCCCGGCAAAATCAAAACGGCGCCGGCGATATATTTGTTCATCAGCCCAACCAGCTCCAACAAACGAAAACCAGCAATATTGACGGCACAAACGACAGTATACACACAGATAAAACGCCCCAACAAGCACAGCCGAATATTTTTAAAAACAACCCTGCCGAACGTCTGAAAATTAAATAAGACGCCGCAAACCGTCCCGATTACAACTGCCGTTGCATAATACAGCCCGATATAAATCAGAAAAGAATACAAAACATAATAAAACAGCGTGTTAATCCCGCCCATCACCAAAAACAGAATAAACTGTTCGGACTGACCGGTGATTTTCATTCCCAAATGTATTCCCCAATCAAACAAAATTTTCAGCTTTTTCATGCAACCGGCGCCCATAACACATCTTCTATTTGTTTTGCTCCCGTAACCAGCATGACCAAACGATC
Source organism: uncultured Alphaproteobacteria bacterium (assembly GCA_937912005.1). Taxonomy (GTDB): domain Bacteria; phylum Pseudomonadota; class Alphaproteobacteria; order CAAGCB01; family CAG-977; genus UBA11549. Next base: position 11,080 of record CALDOX010000020.1, on the reverse strand, counting down.
AACGCCGACCGCGATCCCCGCGGCGGGCGGCATGGCGGCGACGGCATTGATGAAGTCGTCGTCTATCGGATAGCGTTCGCCGTACAGTTTTTCTTTCAAGTCCATATCGTGTTCAAAACGCTGCCTTTGCTCCGCAGCATCCGTCAATTCGGAAAAAGCGTTCGCCAGCTCAACGTCTCCGACATAGACTTCAAACCGTTCAGCGAAACGAGGATCCGAAGGTTTCCGGCGGGACAGAGCCGCCATACAAACCGGATAATCATAAAGAATCGTTGGCACGCCGCGTCCCAGTTTCGGTTCAATTTTTTCAAAAGCAATCCGGAAATAAATATCGTCCCAACGGTCTTGAGGATTCGTTTCAATCCCCAATTTTTTCGCAATGGCGGCAAGCGGCGCCGGATCCGGCTCCAAATCCGGCTCTTCCGGCAAAGTGTCTTCCAATTCGAAACCGACATATCTGCGGCAGGCTTCGGCGACGGAAATTTTTTCCCACGGAGCAAAAGGATCGCATTCCCGTTCGTTTTCCCTCAATGTTTTTACGCCGCAGGCTTTAGCGCAAGCCCTTACCAATTCTATCGTATCATCCATTAAAGTTTCATAATCCGCATTCGCCCGATACCATTCCAACATAATAAATTCGGGATGATGCCGATTGGAACGCTCCTCGTTCCGGAAAACGCGCGCCATCTGAAAAATTTTCGGCAGTCCGGCAGCCAAAAGCTTTTTCATTGTAAATTCCGGCGATGTATGCAGGTACATCGTTTTATCGCTCTCTCCGAACGGTTCGGCCAGTTCCGTTTTAAACGCTTTCAAATGCGGCTCCAGTCCGGGAGATATCTGCAAAATCGGCGTTTCCACTTCCAAAAAGTCCTGCTGTTTAAAAAAAGACCGAATCGTTTCAACAACGACGGCTCTTTGCTTCAATAACGGCAAATGCCGGGCATATTCGCCGGCGTGCCAGAACGGAATTTGACTGCTCATTAAAAAAAATACTCCCGAGTTTGCGTACAGCTCTTGCGTTAAAGACGTTAATCTGGTACTTTTTCAACAAATTTTATTGTCTTTCTTTTAATATACAAGGAAAAAAACACATGAAAATGCAAGCAAACCAGATGCGTCCGGGCATGGTCATCGAATACAACGGCAAACCGTGCGTCGTGATTGACTATGAATTGGTTATTCCGGGCAAGGGAAACGCAACCATTCAGGTAAAAATGCGCGACGTTGCCACGGGCGTAAAGACGGAACAGCGTTGGCGTACGGCCGATTTTGTTGAAAAGCTGATGAGCGAAGACCGTGACTGCCAGTATTTATTTTCGGACGGTACGGATCTGACGTTTATGATGACGGATACTTACGATCAGTTCACCGTTCCCAAAGAATTATTGGGTGACCGTGCCGCATATCTGCAAGACAACATGGAAGTTGTCGTTCAGTTCATTGAAGATAAACCCGTCGGTGTTGAATTGCCGGCCAAAGTCATCCAAACGGTTGTTGAAACGGAACCCGTCATCAAAGGCCAGACGGTTTCATCTTCTTATAAACCGGCTGTGTTGGACAACGGTTTGCGCATCGGCGTTCCGCCGTTTGTGGCGACCGGAGACAAGATTGTCGTTTCCACCATCGACAACACATATGTGGAACGTGCAAAATAATTTCGTGCAAAGGGAATTATAATGACAATCAGATCCACATCTCCTTCCGTCAGAAGGACAACCATGCGCAAAGCAATGGCGGAACGAAGAACAAAACGAGACGAAGCGCCCCGCAGCGAATATAAACCCGACGCCGTGGAGGAGTTTCGCAATTCCCGTCAAGATCGTTTTCTTTCATCTTTATCCGCAAATTTAAACGTTATGATTCAGGCCGTTCAAAAAGCCGGCCGCGGATTGATGCGGGATTTCGGCGAATTGGAAAAGCTTCAGATTTCAAAAAAAGGAGCGGCGGATTTTGCATCGTCGGCCGATATAAATTCTGAAAGAACTCTTCGGGAATTTTTGCTTAAAGCGCGTCCTCGCTATGGTTTTCTGCAGGAAGAAAGCGGCTCTGTAACCGGCGCGGACACATCGCACCGCTGGATTATTGACCCGTTAGACGGAACAACCAATTTTCTGCACGCGATTCCGCATTTTGCCATTTCTCTGGCGCTGCAGGAAGATAAAGAGATTATTGCCGGTGTCATTTACAACCCGATTTCCGGCGATTTGTTTTATGCGGAAAAAGGAGGCGGCGCCTGGGCGATGACGGCGTCAGGATCCTGCCGTCTGCATGTATCCAACCGCAATAAATTGCAGGAAGCCGTCGTTGTGACGGGTATTCCTCATTTAGGGCATGGTTCTCCCGATCGTTTCATCCTGCAGCTGCTGCCGATGATGGAAAAGACGGCCGGTGTACGCCGGATGGGATCGGCCGCTCTGGATCTGGCTTATGTCGCCGCCGGTCGTTTTGAATGTTACTGGGAAGAAGATATCAAACCTTGGGATGTTGCCGCAGGTATGTTAATCGTCAAAGAAGCGGGCGGACGTCTTTGCACATTAAGCGGAACTGAAGATCCTTTTGCCATTCTGAACGGCGGAAACATTGTCGCAACAAACGATCTTTTGTTTAATACCTTCAAAAAACAAATTATGACTGTGCAAAAGGATGAAGACTGATAATCTGTTGAAATTTCTTGTAAAAACCGTTTTTGCTTGTGTTGTTTTTATAACAGCCTCAAAAACGGTTTTTGCTCAAATTACTTTAGATTTAGGCGTTCTCAGCGAAGAACCTCCATCCAAAGAAGCAACTGCGGCCGAATCAGACGCCTTCATTCCGTTGAAGGCACCGGTTGAAACGAAAAAGGCCGTTCCGCCGGAAAAACCGAAACCGGCTTTGCCTGCGGCAAAACCGACCGTCAAAAAGAATGCTCCGAAAACAAAAACCGCACCTAAACAGACGAACATAAAAAAAGAACCTGCGAAAAAAGAAAAGTATCAGATCAAAGAAACGACTCGAAAAGACGAACATGACAAGCTCAAGCCGAATGCGGCTCCCGTTCCGAAAGTAAAAATCCTCACCGCGGACAACGAACCGGAAAAACCTCAGCCGGAAGAAACGCTTCCCGACGAGTCGACGGAATTGAAAAAGCCGAAAATTTCCAAACATTTCTTGGAACAGCAACGTTTGAAAGAAGAAGCGGAAGTAAAAGAGGAAACACAAAAAGGACCGAAAAAAGAGAAAGAAGAAAAGAAAGAGGAAATCGTTTCTCCGTCTCTTCCGGCCGCACCGCAGCAGAACAGCCTGTCTTCAACAGCGCTTCAAAATAAAGCTCTCTCTTCCGAAACGGTCGTGAAACAACCGGAACCGGACACTTTAAAAGCGGAACAAGCCGATCTTTCCAAAGAAAATAAACCGAGCCTTTTGAATTTTTCCGTTTTTCCCGTTTCAGGAAAGTTGACGCCGACAGAACGATCTGTCGCCCTGTCTCAGGAAATCCCGCAAGAATCCCTGACAATTAAGTCATTAAACGAGAAAAAAATCTTATCGCACATTTTGATTTTTGAAAAAAAATCTTATGAATTGACCGAAGAAATGCAAAGTGCGCTGAACGACATTGCCGCATTGATAAAAAAAGACAAAACCAAACGGCTGATTTTGTATTCTTATTGCTCGATCGATCCGGCCGAACCGGGGAAAGAACGCCAATATGCATTGCGGCGCGCTCTGATGATCAGATCCTATTTGGCGGCACGGGGCGTTAACAGTCTTCGTATCGAATTGCGCGCGCAAGGGGCGAAGGGAGCCGGAAACAAAATTCCAGACAGAACGGATTTAGTTCTTCAAAACAAATAAAATAAGGTCTTTTGCTATGGAATTACCCAGCCGTTATATTACGCGAATGTTTTTATTTTTAATTTTGGTTGCCGGCGCGGGCGCCCTGCTTTTTTCCGCGCTGGAAAACGCTTTGATGACCAATCCTGCGTTGAACGGATTAATCGTTTTAGTGTTTTTGGTCGGTGTTTTTCTGAATTTTCATTCCGTTTTTGCTCTGTATCCAGAAATAAAGTGGGTCAAAGCGCCCATACTGTCCTTATCCGAACAGGATCTGCAAAAATTAAGGCTTCTTTCGCCATTGGCCTTGGTATTAAAAAACAACCAGGCGAAAGGAAACGCCGTTTTATCTCCGACGATTGCCAGAACCATTTTGGATTCGGTCGGAATGCGGTTGGAAGAAAGTCGGGATATTTCAAAATATTTAATCGGACTTTCCACTTTTTTAGGACTGTTGGGAACCTTCTGGGGATTAATGGCAACCGTCAGTGCCGTTGCGGATGTGATCCGGTCTTTAAATGTTTCGGGAGAAGAAGCCACTCAAGCTTTTAACACGATCAAAAGCAGTCTGGAATTACCTTTATCCGGAATGGGAACAGCTTTTTCTTCTTCCCTGCTCGGATTATCGGGTGCGCTGATTGTCGGTTTTCTTGATTTGCAGGCCAGCCGGGCTCAAAACAACTTTTACAACGGTCTCGATGAATATTTAGCGTCTTTAACGCGCTATTCCTCCTCTGTCGGAAGTATGTCCGACGAATCCGTCACCTCAAACGGGGCTTATGCCAACGCTTTGTTGGAACAGGTTGTCGAAAGTCTGGCCGATATCCGCAGCCAGTTGAAAAAAACGGAAACACAGACGCAGGAACGCGCTCAAACCGACATGGATATGCTGCGCGTCATCAGCCGGATTGATCATAACGTCAATCAAATTGACAAACGATCTGAAACCCGCCAGGAAACTCTGTTGACTGAAGTTCGGGAATCTTTCCGGTTATTGGTGCGCACGATTTCAGGAAAAGACAAGTAAGCTTATGCGCAGATTCAGAAACGCAAATGAATATAACTTTTGGCCCAGCTTTGTCGATGCGCTGTCAACATTGCTGATCGTCGTTTTATTCTTTTTGCTTTTGTTTGTTTTAGCCCATTTTTTTATGGGGCAAAATCTGAACGTAAAAAACACCGAAATCGATCACTTGAATTCACATCTGAAGCAACTGACTGACGAATTGTCCGTACAACGCAAAAATACGGCCCAATTAACGGCCGAGTTAACGCAGATAACTGATGAACATTCTCAAACGCTGGCACAAATGGCTTTATTGGAACAGGATATTAAAGCGCTGACGCTGCGTAAAGAAGAACTGGAAAAAGAAACGGCGCAAAAAAATCAGGATATTCAAACGGAACGCAAAATTTCTGAAGAATCCAAAGCACACATTGCCGTTTTGATGGCTCAAACGGAAAAATTGGCAAAAGAGCTGGCTCATTTAAGCGCTCAACTGGACGCGGCCGAAGCTAAAGACAAAGAACAAAAAGCGCAAATCGCGGATTTGGGAAAAAAGCTTAATCGGGCTTTGGCCGCGAAAGCTTCGGAACTGGCTTCTTATCGTTCCGAATTTTTCGGGACGCTGCGCAAAGTTTTAAAGGACAGGAATGATGTCCGCATCGTCGGGGACAGATTCGTTTTTCAATCCGAACTGTTTTTCAAAAGCGGATCCGCTTCTTTGGAAAACCGCGGCAAAAAACAGCTTAACCTCCTTTCAAAGACGTTAAAAGAACTTGAAAAGAAAATTCCCGCCAATATTTCTTGGGTTTTGCGCGTTGACGGACATACGGACAACATCCCCATCCGCAACGAATTGTATTCATCCAACTGGCAGCTTTCGGCAAATCGAGCCATTGCCGTTGTTCAATATTTAATCGAACAAGGCGTTCCGGCCCGTTATCTGGTTGCCGCCGGCTTCGGAGAATATCAGCCTATCGACCGCGCGAATACCGAAGCGGCGCGCAGAAAAAACCGCCGAATCGAATTTAAATTGACCGAACGATAATATTTTCGTTTTTTTACCGTAAATAAACTTGAAAAACGAAAACTTTTAGAGTATAGAGAAAAAACTTAAACGATTGTCTGGAGCTGAAGCTATGAAAAAAGATATTCATCCAAATTACCATGAAATCACCGTGGTAATGACTGACGGAACAGAATTTAAAACCCGTTCAACGATGGGCAAAGAAGGTGATACGATTCGTTTGGATATCGATCCGTTAGCTCATCCGGCGTGGACAGGAATTTACCGTTTAGTTGACAGCGGTGGTCAGCTGGCTAAGTACAACAAGCGTTTTGCTGCATTTACCGGCAAAAAGTGATTTTTATGACGTTTTTCAAAACGGCTTTCTTGAATTTGAAAGCCGTTTTTCTTTTTCGTTTTTTTTATTGTTTCCTTTTCAAAAAAATCTTTTAAAATAAAGAGGACAGGAGTGAAATTGTGTCCGGCATTGTACATTACGAAGTTTATGTTTTTCAAAGCAATACTTGGGATCTGCTGGCCCGATATCCGGCAGAGCAGCGAACAAACGCGATAGAGTATGCCAAAAGCGTAGAAAGATCAGATCATTGCCCGACGAAAGTCGTAAAAGAGTCGTATGATCTGAACACTCAAACTTTTCATGAAGCTTTAGTGTACCTTAGTGAAATTCCTAAAAATCAGGAAAAAAAATCTAATCCTTATGCCAATTCCTCCCTTCCGTCCCCTAAGGCTGCTCAAAGCAAACAAAAAAAAGGAAATGCGACGGAAAGCATTATGATGCTTTTCCTGGCTATGCTGTTTTCTATTATCGTAGCGGGCGTTCTGACAACCGGTATTTTGCATTTTACAGCCGCGTCTAATTTTTTACCGCAGTATATTACACAACAATTCATTTTAGGAATATTCACTTTCTTCTTTCTGGCCCTTTCAATTCCGACTTCGGCCAAATGGGTAAATTGGAACGCCTTTTTCCAAGATGATCTTACAAATGACACCGTCGGCAAACGCCCACACTTGCCTTCCGACCGAAAATTCAATTTTTCAAACAAAGATTTATATGGCAGCGACAAAAATAAAGAATCGACGTCCTCCTCGCTCCTTTCCCGAATAATGGAAAATATTTTTGATTCTTTTGATGTTTTGATCGGACGAAAGCCTTTTTCATTGCGAACGGCAGAAGAAAAAAAGGAAGAAGAAGAAAACACGGAGAACACGGAAAAAGCCAATACGGAAACAACCGATACTTCATCAGAAACTGAAAGCAATACAAAAGAAGAAGAGGAAAAGGAAGATCAAATAAAGCAGCCCGACAACGAATCGGAAAAAGAACCGGAAGAGCAGGAAAAATCAACCGAAGAACAAGAAAAAGAGCCGGAAAAGGAAAACGACAAAGTAACCATCCCTCCCGAACTGGAGCAGAATTACTTCAAAATGACCGCTTTTCTGTCTATTATTCTGCGTGTTCTTCAAAACAAGAAAATGTTATTAAATACATATACCCGTTTTGGGCTGGAATTGTTTTTAGCCGGCGCATGCGAACATATGTGCGAAGCAGACAATCTGTCCAAAGAACAAAACAGAATTATCCTGTCGGGTTTGCTGACATTATTGGGACGTTCGGTAACTTTAGCCGATATTTTCTTCTACAAACTGGATGAATATGTGCTGGAGCCTAAATATCTGCCTATGATAGAAAGCGGCGAAGAGGGAATGCGTATTTATTTGGGGAACAGTTCTTCGCCCGAATTGATTACCTTGATTCAATCTGCGATGGAAACTTGGAAAAATCCCGATTTAAAAGAACAAAAATCCTCCGGCATATGCACGATTATGTTTACGGACATGGTGTCATCCACACATCTGACGCAAACTTTGGGTGACCATTTAGCTCAGGAATTGGTTCGTCTGCATAACTCTATCGTAAGAAAAGCATTAAAAAATTGCGGCGGAACCGAAGTCAAGCATACCGGCGACGGCATTATGGCGTCCTTTTTATGGGCTTCCAACGCAATAGATGCCGCCATAGCCATACAACAGGCCGTTATTGTACACAACCGCCAGACACCGACAGTGCCTTTGGAAATACGAATCGGATTAAATTCCGGAGAACCCATCGTTGAAGACAACGACTTTTTCGGTTCAACCGTTCAAATGGCATCAAGAATTTGCGGACAAGCTGGCGCTGGACAGATTTATGTGTCCTCCGTTGTTAAAGAATTATCGTCCGGAAAAAAATACCTTTTCAATTCGCTGGGCGACTTCCGGTTAAAAGGAATCGATGAACCGCAGCCGCTCTATGAAGTTGTATGGAACCTTCTCTCTGAATCCGATTCCGCTGATCCTCAGACAGCGGCGTCCGTAGAAAAAGATTTATCAGAAACTTTGCCGGAATTTTAATTCTTTTTTTCTTTCCTTGAATATGATAGTCTAAAAGAATAGGAAGAATTCCTTGTAATCTTGAAGAAAAGAGGTTAAGTATGGCCACAACCGTTTTAAATGCTTCATCGGCAACAACCAATATCAAATCTTGGGAACGAACTTCCACAGACACTTATACGGATTCGATTCGCAACGCGCGTGATATGGGACAGGCCCGCTTAAATCATTCGCGTTTGAATATGATCACAACTTTATCAGAAAAAGAAACGGAAGATTGGTTTTCTTTCACGGCAACTTCTCGCGGCAAACTGCGTTTAACGGCGATCAATATTTCCGCCGCACAAAAAGAAAACAAGAAAGATCCGAGCAAAACAACCGCATCCGATGAGTTGGAAGAAGCCGCCAGTAATTACGAAAAGGCGATAGAACAATTCAGAGGGCAGGATTTAAAGGTTGAAGTTTATCAATATGTGAATAATCGCCAAACTCTGGTCGCCACAAATGAAGAAGGAAAAGGAAAACAAACCGAAGCTTTTGAACAGATGATGCGCGGTCAGTTTGATGTTGCCAAGAAAGGGACTTATTATGTCCATGTGACAACAAAAGACGGCAAGCCGGTATCAGAGGACACGCTCTACGCTCTGCAGGTTCAACTGGGCGATAAATATAAAAATGATTATATCACACAGGAACAAGCGATTGATCACACAAAGATGTCAAAAGCTGATATCGCCTTGGCAAAAGCGCAGGATGCACTCAGTTCCGCCACGGTCAGCGGCAGTGTTCTGGCGGCACAGGGGGCCAACGATTTATTATCCGCCGGATATACAAACATGGCAACCTTGCAGCAAAATTCCACTAAATCCGCCGCCGCGCGTATTTTAAGCATTCTTACCTGACAATATCTGTGCTTACCCGTTTTAAAAAGCGAACTCCGTTCGCTTTTTTATTATGATCAAAAAAAGCCTCTCTGACGAGAGGCTTTTTTCTGCAAGGAAACCTTTATTTTGAAACAACTTTTCCGTTTGAATCGAATTTAACGGGCGTTTTAACAATCTTCGCCTTTTTACGCAGTTCTTTCATAGTTTTTTCAACGGTTTGAGCTGCTTGCGCCTGCATCAATTCTTTTTCGACATCTTCAAATTTCGGCGCTTCGGACAAACGGCGCGGACCGGCTTTGATTACATGATAGCCGAACTTCGTTTTGACGGGTGTCTTGGAAATTTCACCTTCTTTCATCGCGAAAGCGGCTTCGGAAAATTCGGGAACCATTAATTCGCGTGAAAAATATCCCAAATCGCCGTCTTCCAAACCTTTGTTTTCCGAAAGCTTGTTTGCCAATTCAGCAAAATCAGCGCCTTTTTCCAACTGCTTGATCACATCCTTAGCTTCTTTTTCCGTTTTCAGCAGAATATGCGCGGCGGACATTTCTTCCTGCGGCGGATTATCTTTTTTAAACTGTTCATACATAGCTTCCAGTTTTTCTTTTGTCTGTTCTTTTTTTGCCTGCTGTTCCAAATAAAAACGCGCCATCAGCTGTTTTTCAAAATCTTTTAACATCTTTTTATATTCGGGCGTGTTTTGGACTTTTTCGGCTTTAGCCGCATTAACGACAACGTTTAAATCAATAATATTTTCCAACAACGGTTCATAAATGCTTTGCAGCGGCACACCAGCCAGCTGCGGATTAGAAGAATGAACGTTTTCAATTTCGGATAATGTGATTTTATCCCCGTCAACGGTCGCAACAACCAAATCTGAAGCGGTTTCTGCCGTTTTAGCTTTTGTTTTTGCCGCATGAGCAGGCAAAGCAACGCACAAGGCAACCAAAGCGCCCGCAATTATTTTCTTTGACATTTTTTAGGCCTCTCCCCTGTTCTTGTTCAAATAAGATGCGTTATCATACCATTTTTGAAAACAGCGTAAAGCGCTAAAATAATTTGCCGCATCAATAAAATAACTTTTTAACTTCCTTTTCTGTCACAGAAAGATTGACACAAACCGATCTGTGCGCTTAACTTGTTTGATTTTATTTTTTACTTTTAGAGGATTTACTATGATCGGTGCCATTATGCGTAAAATTTTCGGCAGCGCCAATGACAGATATGTCAAAAGCCTGCAAAAAACGGTTGTGAAAATCAATGCGTTGGAACCGGAAATCGCCGCGTTATCAGATGAAGAGCTGAAAAACAAAACACCGTCTTTACGGCAGCGGTTGGCTGACGGCGAAACATTGGATGATATTCTGCCCGAAGCTTTTGCCGTTGTCAGAGAAGCTTCTAAAAGAACGATCGGTTTGCGGCATTTTGACGTACAAATGATCGGAGGCATCGTCCTGCATCGGGGACAAATTGCGGAAATGCGCACCGGTGAAGGAAAAACGTTGGTCGCCACACTGGCCGTTTATTTAAACGCTTTGTCCCAAAAAGGCGTGCATGTCGTTACGGTCAACGACTATCTGGCTAAACGCGATACGGAATGGATGGGGCAGATTTATCGTTTTCTGGGAATGACCGTCGGCGCCATCCTGCATGATATGTCCGACGAAGAACGCCGAACCGCTTATGCATGCGATATCACTTACGGCACGAATAACGAATTCGGTTTCGACTATCTGCGCGACAACATGAAATTTTCCATTGAAGATATGGTTCAGCGGCCCTTTAACTTTGCCATCGTTGACGAAGTGGACTCTATTTTAATCGATGAAGCGCGCACACCTTTGATTATTTCCGGACGCGCCGAGGATTCTTCGGAAAAATATATTCAAGTTGACGCTTTGATACCCAAGCTGAAACCCGAACACTATGAAAAGGATGAAAAGCAGCGTACTGTCGCTTTAACGGAAAGCGGCACGCTGTATA
>CALDOX010000019.1:0-8554 GCA_937912005.1 uncultured Alphaproteobacteria bacterium | reverse complement strand
TTGAAGAAAGAGTGACTTTGTTAAAAGCACTTATGGCCGATTGTTTTTGACTGGATGATAAGTCGTTGTTCTCCGACACACGGTTATATGCCGAAGCGATTTTTTGATTTATGGCTGTCGCAAATTTCCGTTTTGCATCATATTCCGCGTCCTCCAGAATACCGGAAATATCGGTATCTTCTCCTGCCGGTTGGGTAAACGAACCGACCATGCAAAGATAATCCGCTTCTTCTCCTTTTTTAACATACGCTTCTTTGCTTTCCGAATATGTACACGGATAACTTTGGCTTGAAATTTTTGCCCAAGACGGTCTTGCCGTCAATTCGTCCGAACGTTGCAAAACTTGAACGCCGCCAGTAGCGCACGCACTTAATCCCAAAACGATACTTAAAGAGAGCTGTGTTTTTTTCATTTCAGTTTCCTTTCATAAGAAATTATATTAAATAGGTTTACCATCTGCTTGCGACAAAACCTGACGTTTGGTTTGAGGAAAAAGAATTCTGGTGGCAGGGCGAGCTTGCCACCAGAGAAAGGTTAGTTATTCTAAGGGAACGCCTTATCTATTAATCTTTTGCAATCCTTTGCAATTTGAGGAATAATTGTTTTGTTTAAGCTCTCCAAAGAAAGAAGATCTTTTGTAGTAAACTCAAATTTATTTTTTGAGATTACGAAGCCTTCCGTTAGTTCCTTATCCGCTATAAAACCTTCACAGGAAATTTTTTTATAGATTTCTTTCTTTTTTCCTTCTTGTTCAACAAATGCTCCCCCAATCCGAAAAAATTCGCTATCTAAGAATAGACTAACTTGAGAAGCTTCGTTTTCAATCCTTAGATCAAGTTCTGGAAATGAATCATCCCCATACGTTGGTATCACACTTATTTCTGTAATTCCGATTTCCCTATCTTTCAAAATCGGACAAACGGCTTTTTCAAAAATATATGTGGCAAGCATGATTGCATCTGGAACAGTTGCCTCTATTTTAGCTTTTGCTGTAAAGAAATTTATTTCGTCTTTTGCATTCTCTAGAAATGACTTATTTTCATCATATTCACAGCCATCATCTTCTTTCTCCCTAAATTTTTTAAAAGCTTCTTTGTTTTCAATATAGAGATTGTATGTTGCTATCGCTTTTCCCAATTCTTTATCAGAAAAAACTTCAAAATTTTTCGTATCTTCCATTTTTTTACCTTTCTGTTTCAAACACTTTGCGCCATAACGAAGACAGGAATCTTTTGTAATCTCCGTTTTCTTGATATTGAGCCATTTTTTCATTAAGTTTGGGCAGGAAATGACACCACAAAACCCTATGCCATATTTCTCGACATCCATTGTTCTTTTCGATTTCCTGAGCCGATATGCGATTTGATGATAAGACAATGCAGATCAATGGATTGTTTTCCAGACAATCTTTACAATTCAATTCCTTGTCTGTGGAGAAAACACAGCACTTTTTATCCTTCTTCTGACAAGGTTTTTTACCCATCTCTTTTAAAGCGGTTAGCTGATAACATGGAAGTTCATTGTGCAAATCCGCACCGAATTTGATTTCAAGTATTACTCCAAACTTCTTACCATCAATCTCCCAAGTCAAAAGGTTATCTATTTCCTTACGGTTTTTCACATCGTTACCAGCACTAACACCAGAAGACGTTTCTTCTTTTCTCTGACCGGATTCGGATATGTTTTCTTCAGAATTTGTTTCATCCTCGCTCTCATTTTGTAAATTCTTACCCGAATATTCCCATATACTTTCAATCTGTGAGTTTTCTGTTGGAAAAATAAAAGAAGTCGGAAATTTTACCACCTCACGAAGGGATTCAATAAACAAACGGCAAGCTTTTTGATCTTTTTGCAAAAACCACCCTAAAGCCGTTGTATATTGCGGTTCTTTCATTCCGACTTGTATGGATTCAAAAAGAGGTTTTTCAAAAAAAATATTGTCTTTCAAATTTCCCAAAATTGGATGTTGTTTTTGAAATTCCTTATCGAAACTATATGCGCTATCGATTTTCAAGCCGTTAATAGTCTCAATCGATTGGAAAAGCTCCTGTTTTCTTTCTAATTTTTCTTGTTCTATTTGTTCAAATGTAGTGGCAACATCGGAAACGATTTTAAAATTATCGGAAAAAAACGGCGGTAATTTCACATTGATTGTTTGAACCGCCTTCGATAAATCCATATTAACCATTCTTGCCATCTTGCCTCCGCCAACGACAGGTTTTGTCGTTTGTTTGTGTTACACCAAAAAAACGATCGGTCGCCGGAGGATTTTTCCCCTTGGCGACCGGGAGTTCACAAACCGCACAAACACGGCATGATGCTTTTGGCAAAAAGCTTGAACATAACATCATCTCCCGGTCATAGGATCGGGAGATTTTGTTTTTGGTCACGATGCGGCATCTCTTAACCGCACCGGTTTGTGAGGGATTGTGAAGTCCCTGCCTGACTCGCTGTCAGGCAAGAGCAGTATGGCAGATTAAACCTTCATTTACAAACGAAAGTTTATCCCCAGCGTTTCGCTTCGGCTTCTTCGACACGTTGCCAAAAATCGGCGGGTTGAATGACTTCCACTTGATCGCCCCAAGTGGCTATATGCCATGCCATTTCCAACGTGCCGCCCGCGCGGAATTTCACGGTCAGAGAACCGTCCTCGTTTTCAGTCATTTTCTGCAACGGATGAAAAATGAATTTTTTAGCTTCAGCGGCGGCTTTTGGTTTAAAACGCCATTTGACATCATACGGTTCTTCACGATAAACACCGAAAGAATCTTTTACATACTCGTTCATATCAAAATCAATACCTTTAAACTGCTGATCTGTTAAAGTTACAGACTTGATATTCGATAGTAGGAACTGATGAATTTCATTGCCGAAAAAGTTATCTGCATGACGTGCCAACAGGTATTGTGTCCGGTCGCTGTATAAAATACCATACGGTTCAAGTTTGTTAATATTTGTCTTGCCGCTTTTCTTGTTAAAATATTCGACTTTTATCAATCTTTGATCCTGAATCGCAAGCCTGATATTTTTTACAATATCTGGGTCGATTTGAACTTTAACCCCCGGACGGAAAACACTTCCTTGGGCAGCTTCTAAACCTTCCAGTTCATTTTCAAAACGCGCGGCGTTATCTACGGCTTTTACAAGGCATTCTCGAATGGTTTTTACGCGCTCACTTTCAAATTCCTGATTACTTTGATACAAATAATCTGACAGACGGTTTAATAACAAAACATCGTCTTTCGTGATCGGCGGAAAAGGAATAGTTCTATTCTTTTTAATACGCCATGCGACACTTTCTCCCGCACTTTCACTTCTTTCCAGAGCCTCTCCAAAAACTTCTTTCAAACAACCCATTACGCGTTCTACCGTTCGTTTTTCACGTTGCAATTCGCAGCAAACTTCATCTTTCGTCACAAAGCGGTTTTGCATTTTCAAAACCAAATTCAAAAGCTTGACCAAACGAACGTAAGTTCCCAATTCTTTATCTTTGTTGTTTGACATTATCGGTTCCTGTGTTTTCGACTATACAGAAAAAGTTATTAGCTCTCTTGTTCGTTAAATTCTTCAATAACGGCCAATAATTCATCATCGCGATCCTCCCCTTCATATTCCATAATTCTTTTTGCAATTTTGATAGGAAGATCTGATACAACAATACAAGCCAATGTTGATCTTTTTTTATGAGCATCTTTAATTCTTTTTGTAAGATGTTTATCGTTTTTAATCGTTTCATCTATACTTTTCAGTTCTTTTTCTAATTTTTTCTTCTCTTTCTCTAGAACTTTCTTATTTTCTTTTAATTTTTCCACTTCTTTAGCAAGTTTCTCTTTTTGATTTTTTTCTTTAGTCTTAACGGCTTTTGTTCCTTTTTTCATATTGCTGTATTTATCCAGCAATGCATTCAGAACATTCTTTATTTGACGGTGCGACAAATCATCTACCGTGTTCAAAGCATCACGAATATCATTTACATCCAAATCCAATGCTCTTTCAGGAGATTGAATAATATCCAACAGCGTATTTTTCATTTAAACGTCCTCCAAAAGTGATGATATATTTTCATATCATACTCAATACCTTTTCAGACCGCAATCAGGCTTTGTTCATCAGGAAACGAAGTGTTTCGATTTGGTGGTCTATTCTTCTGTCAATCATTTCCGAAGGCGGCTGTTTTTGCAATTCTCTGATCTGGTCAATGATAAAACCGAACAGAATTTCGCGCTTATCCGTCATTTGCGCCCCTTTGTCGAGCAGATAGAGAAAAATCTCCCTTTCTTCATGCAGACAGGCATAATCCAAAGCAGAACAATCATATTCGTCAGTTATATTTACATCACCACCCAAGTCTTCAATCAGCCAGCGCAAAACAGAAAAAAAATTATACTTCGCCGCCAGAGGAATCAGCGCGTCAACCGGATCGCTTGCGTCAATGACGACTCCGTGCCTTTGTGCCCATTTCATAAAACCTAAATTTGCAAAAACACATGCACGCGCCAAAGAATACCCCCGATCATCGCAAACGGACAAATCCGCTTTGCCGTCTTCAACCAAAATCAAAAATGAGCGTCTGCATCCATAATAGCACGCTGTCATCAACGGAGGATCCTCCCACATATCCGTTATAAAATCGGCATTAACGCTCGCTTTTAGTTTGATTGTGGCACGAAGTATCGCTTTGAGAATGTCGGCACGGTTTATCAAAACTGCGTGATGAAAGGCAATCGCCCGCAATTTCTGCGGCAAAGCGTCAAATTCACTTTCGATTGCCCATACTTCACGATGGCAGAGCCTCATAAAGAAATCGGTTTTTATATAAGCCTTCACGACTTTATCAAAAAAAGAATGCTTCAATACGAATTTGACTTTTTTCCGTTCTTTTCTGACACATTCAGAAACTTCCGCATCATCTGTTTGCTTAAACTGCTCAAACATCTTCAAAGCGTCCTTTCAGCCGTTAAATCTTTTTCGCAAAACCTTTCAGCTTTTGAATTTCACGGTCGATTTCAAAGTTGATAATGTCGGACGGCTGTTGCGCCCGCAGTTCTTTAATCCGCTCGACTATCGGAACAAAAGCGGCTTCGGAAAAATCGGTCGGATACGCCCCTTTATCGATCAGGTACAGAATGTTTTCCCGTACCTCGAACATACAAGCGTAATACATCGCCGTATGACCTTCCGCATCAGCAACATTCACATTACCGCCCAAATCCTCGACCAGCCATTTCAGCACAGCTTTCGATCCTTCCGCACCCGCTAAAGGCAGAACTGCATCAACCGGATCGCTCAAGTCAAAATCGACGCCATGTTTCCTTGCCCATTTCATAAACGCTAAATTATGCGAAAACAGGCAGGCATACGCCAGACCGCGCCCGTGATTGTCTTTGATGGACAGGGACGCGCCTCCTTTTTCAACCAAAGTTAAAAACGAATTTTTGCACTTGTTAAAGCACGCCCGCATCAGCGGCGGAACTCCGTATTCAGGATCGCAAAAGTCGGTATTGATGTCCGCCTTCGCATTTTTCGCCGCCGCGATAAAGGCTTCGACAATATCGGAATCATCGGTCAGAACGGCATGATGAAAAGCGACCGCACGCAATTCTTGCGGCAAAGCGGGAAATCCGCTTTCAATGTCCCACACCATACGGCGGGCAACCCGTTCGCAAAAGTCCGTTTCCAGATAATCCTCTAATTCGCATGGAAAAAACGCCTCCAGTTCGTCTAACAACATTTCGACTTCCTCGATCGCTTCCATCGGCGTGTTCATATAATCTGCCTGTTCGTCCGTAACCGTGTTCATATCAATCATGGCTTATTCTCCTCTTTTGATGTTCAATAAAGGTATTATAGTCTGTTAGTACGTCAAAACCTGACGCTTACTAAAGCGACTTCAGGATGTTTTTCCAATCAAAGACGTCTTTGTTTTTCAGAACGATGTCCCGCGCTGTTTCACCGTTTGCGTTCGTCGCACGTTTATCCGCCCCGTGTTTTATAAGCCAGCGGATTGCTTTGATGTTGAACGCTTCCGCCGCGACAACGATCGGCGGTTCGCCGTCATCGCTCTTTTTATTGATGTCCGCACCGATGTTGAACAACAGATCAAGCCTTTTTTCGATATTATCTTTGACTTCGCACGCCGAAGCGACGGGGGAAACGGTAAAGTCCGTCTTGTTGTGCTTGAAAAGAAACTGCAAAACGCGCAGCTGTTTTGCCGCGAAATTGACGGGCGTCAATCCTTTGTCCGTTTTCGCGTCAAACTGTTCACGAGAATGTTTCCAAACCAGCCGTATCGCCCCCATATCGCCCGCCTGACAATAACGCATCAACGCGTTGACACCGTTTTTGTCAGGGTTCGGATCGATGATTCTCGACAATCTTTCTGTAGCTTCGCATTTTTCCTCTTCTTCAGCCTGTTCGATGTGGAAATCTATGTAAAAATCCGCCAACGTACAGAGCAACGCTTCAAGTTCTTTTGAAATTTCATTATCGTTCAGCGTAAATCGCGGCTTTTCCTTTTTCACTTCCGTCAAAGGAATGAACGCGTGAGAAAAACGTTCGATGTCGCCATACACGATTTTCTTTTCCCTGATGCTCCAGAACGAGCAGGAATTGTTGCCCGACAGCGGTGATCCCGCCATATGAATCAGATAGCGAATATCGCCGTCTTGCTCAATCTTCCACGCGTTTTCATACAAAATCATCAATTCGCCGAGACAAGCGGGATATTCCCCGATAAACAAACCGCAAAGCCCCATCCCCGCAATTCGCGTTGTGTAAGCCTCCCTGTTTTGCAGAATCTGTTCTTTATAGCGTTTGAAAACGTCCAGATTTTTGAAGAAAAACTCGATAGCCTTATAATCTTTTTCAGGCGAAATCGCATAAACTTTTATTGCTTTAGACATGATATCCTCCTTTTAGTTGGTGTTTAACGTGCGCAACAAGCAGAGCCAAATCCGCACGATTCGTGTTTAATATACAGCAGGGATGCGACGAAATCTGACGTATCTGTAAGAGGGTCGCTTATAAACATGATGTAGGAACCTTCTTTTTTCCTTTGCGACGAACAGATCGCCGAAATCTTCCAGAAACGGCAGATAATCCTTTTCACAAATGCACGCGGGATCGACACCGAACAGTTCCGCCAGTTTTTTGCTTAAATAAGAACAGTATTCCTCTACGGTTTCTTTCGGATGATTGATCCGAAGCAAAACGTCGGACCCGACAGCCTGTTTCGAGGAAAACAAACACTCGGTTAAAAAACGGCACAACGCCCTGATTTGATCGGTTGGAATCATCGAGGGATTCACCTGTATTTGCGGTAAAAGAAAAAAATCGTTTGCCCGACGGGACAAAGACAAGAATTCTCCGACGGGTCTTGTTTCCAATACCGAAACAAATTCCGATTTTTCATCGCTCAATTCGTCTTGTTTGTCTTTCATCAGCCGTTCGAATATCCGAAGCGCTTTTTCTTTCGGTGATTTCGTCTGAAAATACAAATCGTTGAGCGTATGAACCAAACCGGAAAAATCCGTTTTTTCCAATCGAAAAGATGAGAAAACAGGAAACCGCAAAACCCTCAAACACGATTTTCCTTTTATAAAACGGAACACGTTTTTATCAAGGAATTCCAGTCGCCGGCAAACTTTTTCTATGGCATCCCTGTTATAATACGAATATGAACCGCTCCATTTTCCATTATCGTTTTTGACAAACCAAACGTTATTTTCCGCCGAGCCGTCTTCCTCTTCAATCAAATAACGGTTCTCCAAAAAACCGCATTTTTCTAAAATCGGGATCACTTTTTCGCCGAATTCCTGCGACGCCACCGTACTGCCTTTCCAATGCACCATAATCAGTCCGGCTTTACGGGCTTCTTTCTGAAAGACATCATCATGATCTCTTTTGGTCAAAGCATGAATGATTTCGTGCACGATTACGTCCGCCAATTCTATTCCGTCATATTTTCGTCGCCAGTCTATCAGGATTTGATTATCCTCCCGATAACATTCCCCAAGACGAAAACGAGATATCAAATTTGAAAAATCGATACTGAACGTCATTTTTTTATCAGGGAAAAAGGTTTCGACAAGCCCCGACACCAACGTTTTGAACCACGGTGTTTTTGTTGTTTGGAAAATGATCGTGCTTTTGGCGACAGTAAGCTTTTCCACTTTTTTAGGTTTGGGAAGTTTCCTCCACTTTAACGAATGCAGATTGTTCAAGGTGATATTTTCCGTTTTTTTCGGCATAAGAAGTTCCTTTCAAAAATTTGTTTTGATTGTAAGAACCATTAAATCATACGGAAGCGTCAGAATATGACGTTTCATTCAATCGGTATGCTGGAAATCCCGTCAAATTCGGGAATGACATTCCCCTGCCAGAAAGCGCGGGTGATACCGTTTTCATTACGCAAATCCAGTCCTTTTTCCCGTGCGGCTTCAAGGTTTTTCAATGATGAAAAAGCGTGATCTTTTGCACCGTGTTCGGGCAGAGTTTTTGCAAAATCCGGCGCGTATTTTTTTTCAATCATTCGCACCCAAACAGCATATTTTCC
>CALDOX010000018.1:0-2928 GCA_937912005.1 uncultured Alphaproteobacteria bacterium | reverse complement strand
GCCAAATCCGCACGATTCGTGTTTAATATACAGCAGGTGTGCGTCAAAAGCTGACGCGCTGATAAACGTTTTTAAAAGACGTTGTTTTGTTTTCACAGATCAGATCGCCGAAGCCTTCCAGAAACGGCAGGTAATCGCTTTCACGGATGCCGGAGGGATCGACACCGAACAGTTCCGCCAGCTTTTTGCATAAATACGCGCTGTATGTTTCAACGTTTTCTTTCGGCTGATTGACCCGTATCGAAACGTGCGGCCGAACGGGACGTTTTGACGGAAACAAACATTCGGACAAAAAGCGGCATAACGATAAAATCTGTCTGATTTGCTTTGATGAAATATCGGCGTCCTTTCGCGCCGAAAGCGAAAATCCAAATTCGCCGTTCGATTTCGACAGCAAAAAAATTTCATCGGCGGGAAGCGTTTTTTCTCCTTTCAAAAAGATTTCCGCCCTTTCATCGATCGACGTTATTGTTTTATCGCTTACCAAGCGATTAAACTCCCGCACACATTTCTTGTACCGCAGCGTATTTTTCCGAAAATAAACCCGATCAAGCGTATAGAATAAATCGACAAGACAGGGAGAAACATCATCCGAATATATTCTGAAACAATACGGGGGCTCATTTGCCGGTTTTTGCTCCGCGAATACGGTTTTATCCAGAAAATCCAGTTGTTGACAAACGGTATCGACGGCTTTTTGATTGACGGTAACGCCTGTCATATCGTAATGCGGTCGTCCGATCCATTGTCCGTTTTTTTCTTTCAAAAAAATAATCCAATTCTCTGGGAAAATACTATGAAACCAAGAATTATTGTCGATCATTACATCTTTATCAATACGGACGGGTTTAAAACCGCATTTTTCCAATGTCGGAATGACTTTTTCGGCAAACCATCGGGTTTCATCTGTATGACCGTTTTTATCAGTCATTACCAATCCGATTTTTAACGCGATAAACAAAATCGTTCCGTCACTTTGGCCAACGGCGCCACTTACGCCACCAACGGTGAAAACATGAATCGTCTGGGCTTCGAATTGGGTGCCGGCATTTCGTTCAAGGTTGCCGATGCAGTCGATGTCGGCGTTTCCTATGAAGGAAAGTTCAAGACCGATTATTCCGATCACACCGGTTTGTTGAACGTGAAATATCACTTCTGATCTTAGTTTCTCCATGGAATACCCCGCCTTTGCAAAAAGGCGGGGTATTTTTAATGTTGAAAATCATTTGTTTATAAAACAGGCCTTTTCAACATTGTTTCCAAACGAAAATAGATCTTGTAAAGATCGCTTCTTATATAAAAGAAGCTCTGCAACGGGATTTATTCTTAATCGCCAAACAAATTCAGAAAGCTCTTCGTAGCCTTGTTAACGGTATCCATCCCTTTTTGGGCCGTATCTTGGACGGCTTGTCCCACGTTTGTTCCGCTGTCCACAATGGTTTCCGCCGTTTTTTCCAAAGTATCGAAAGTTTTTTGATACGCCCGTTGCATTCCGGCCTTAATACCGGTTGTTTTCGGATACATTTCTTCATAAACGGTTCCTTGCAAAGCTGTACGGCAGGGATTGGCATCGGAATCCAGTAATAATTTGGTTCCAATAAAGATGGCGCCTCCGGCCGCTACGCCGACGGCGTTTTTGATAACGGCTTTGGAATTTACGGAAACGGACGGTTCCATGAGCGTTCCCGTCACTTTAATCATTGAGGCAAGAATTTGCGTCACATTTGTTTCCGTTAAATCTCCGCTCAACGGTTGAATAAGGATATCTATCTTGTTATCCGTAAGACTGACGCTTCCGTCCCCGACCAGTTTGATTTGGTCCGAATCAAACGCGATCCCCTTGGGAAATTGAACCTTCTTTTTTTCAAAATCCGCTCTTATGACGGCGCATTTTAAACTGGCGTCGGTCTGTTTTGTCGAAACGTTCAATGCGGATATCAGCTGCGTCAGGAAATTGCCCTGAACATATTTCAACAATCCAAATTGCACTTCGGACTGTCCGACAGCCAATAAAACCTGCCCATCTAAATTTTCAAACAAATCGCGATAAATTTTTCCTTTTGTTTTTAATGTAATGCGGGAATGAGCGATACCGCCTTTTTTAAACGAAAAATTTTTCTCTTTCGGTTTCAGGCTTTTTATCAGTTCCGGAAGAACGATGCCGGAGCCGTCCAGATTGATTTTCACGGCATTGTCTGCGGCATTCAAGGACACTTCGCCCTTCACCGTTCCACGACCGGCGATGAAAAATGCGCCTTTCAAGTTTAAGACGCCGTTTTTAAGCACGACTTCTCCTTTGACCTTATCCAAAGACAAATTCTGATTGATGACCAAATGCGCTATGTCAAAGACAGAGCGCGTATCAAACAGCTTCGGAAAATCTAAACGCAACTCTCCTCTCGGAATAAAATCGCCTGTCGGCGCGTCGGACGCGGGGGACGCTTTTTCTGAACCGTCTTCTTTTGTCGGAAATAAAAAGGAAACATCCGATAAAGGACTGATGATTTTTGCCCGGATATCCGGTTTTTCCGTCAAAAAGACTTTCACATCACCATGCATGACGCTTTTTCCGAACGCCAATTGCTCAATGCCGAGCGACACACTCTTTTGATCGGCGCTGACGTTTGACTTCAACCGTAACGCCGGCAGATTGAAGTTGCCCTCCGGGGACGTTAAATCCAAATTTCCTTCGACATGCCAATCGCCGGAAACATTCGTCAGGGCGACAGACGTTTTTAAACGGCATTTTAAGGCTTCCGCCTCAATCTCGGCGTTATAGCGTCCTTCTTTTATCAAAGAATCAAGGGCGTCGCCCTTCATCGTTCCTTTGACTTCCCGACCGTTATAAAGCAAGTCGTAATCCAGAAAAACGCGATTTTTCTCAGGTTTTAAAAAGGCTCGTTTAATTTGCAGATTGCTCTTCGATTT
>CALDOX010000017.1:0-8790 GCA_937912005.1 uncultured Alphaproteobacteria bacterium | reverse complement strand
ATCGTGCGGATTTGGCTCTGCTTGTTGCGCACGTTAAACATCAACTAAAGGGAGGTTATCCATGACAAAAAAAGAAAACGAGTATTACGCGAAAGATTATCCGGCAATCGAATATTTTTTCGGACATCTGGACGATTTTATGCGTTTTAAAAAACAAATTCTGACAAATCGGGAATTGTTCGGACAGTTTGTCGGCGGAATGGGAATCGCTTCGATCTATAACGGGTACAGCGAAGTTTGTATCGGCTATCTGTTGAAACTGTATGATGAAGCGTGGAAGATCGAAAAAGACGGCGATACGCGCTATCTGATTTTTACGGAAGGTTCACCCTTGTCCGGCGCGAATCACGGCTTGTTCTGGAGTGTCGGAGAGCAAAAAATTGTGCGCGATTCCGTGTGGCAATCCGGCTGTCAGTGCTTCGGTCTTGTCTATTTTCCGTATCTTGATTTGATCAACGATATGATCAACGATTACAAAAAACGCAAAAACAAATTCACTTTGAAATACGAAGAAGTGCCGCAGGAATTAAAGGAACTGTTCGCGCCGTTAGTGAAAGCTTATGAAAAATACGACGCGAAAGAGGCGGTAGAAGGCCCCGAAAGGCGGAAAAGAATCGATGAAGCGCGGATAAACGAGATGAACGAAAAACTGCGGAAACAGTGCGAAACCCGTTCTAAAAAATGAAAACGCCTTTAAGCGAAAAGATTTTAGCAAGTGTCAGCTTTTGACGCACACCTGCTGTATATTAAACACGAATCGTGCGGATTTGGCTCTGCTTGTTGCGCACGTTAAACACCAACTAAAAGGAGGATTTTAAAATGTGTGTTGATTTTGATAAGTATTATCGCGAATACTACGCTTACCTTTTCGACCATATCGACGAATTCATCGCGTTGAAGGACGCTATCGTCGCGACCCCTGAAATTTATTCGCATGACGGCGGCGGAACGACCTGTATTTTCGGAAAAAAGAAAGCTTTTCTTTTCAGAGAATTCGAACTTCGTTTCGGGGATTTGATCACGCTTTACGCCAACGGTCAGTGGTGCGATCGGGAAAAGAACGTCTTTCTGTATAAAATGTTGCAATCGCCGTTGCCCGGAGGCGGGTACGTTAAAGTGTACGGCTGGAACAACGAGGAAAAAGAATTTGAAACAAACCCCAGCGGTTTTCCCGACACCGAAACGCTGTTCGAGCAGGCGCATCGCGTCGCTCAATACAAACCGCAGGCGGGAAAGAAAAAAATCCCCCTTGAAACGCAAAACAGGTTGGCGGCGTTGTTTCAACCGCTGAAAGAATATACGCACTATGCGACTGACGACTTCAAATGTTTTGGCTTCGCCCGACCGATTAACGGTCAAATCACCGAAAAGAATATCCAAACGGGTGTTGAAACGTTGTTGGAAAATTGTGCGAAAGGACAATTGGACAGGGTGAGATACGTCCTGAACAACTTCCCGCAGATTTTCGACAGGGCGGACAGCGGGGATTTGTTATGCGCCGCCGCGGGAAACATAAAGATTTTACGGTTTCTGATCGAACACGGCAAAACGACGCTGACCGTTTCCCCGATACCTTCGGCGTGCGAAAGCGTGAAAAACATCGAAAAACGGGTGAATCTGCTGATAAAACTGGGCGCAAACGTCAATGAAAAGGATAAAAACGGCGAACCGCCTGTCGTTTTTGCCGCGCGCAGGGATTACGACAGGGTCGTTTCGTGCCTTGTCCGTCGCGGGGCGGACATCAACGCGCGGGACAAGGACGGTGACACGCCTTTGATTGTCGCGGCGAAATACAAAAACATCAAAACGATGCGGAAACTGTTGCTGTCGGGCGCCGACGTTTCCATCAAAAACAACGCGGGGGACACGGTGCGGGACGTTATGGCGCGGCGAAAAGCGCCCGCGGATTGGGAGGATATCCCCGACCTTTTGAACAAAGGGGGAAAAACCTCATGAACAAAGACGCTCTGATTAACAACTGCTACCGGTATCTGTTTTGCAATCTGGACGAATTTATCGCGCTTCGCACGGAAATCAACGCGGACGGCGCAATCGGCGGCATCAGGCTGCCGTATCGTTGGGCGATGTTGCTGAAATCCGCGCCGCTTCACCTTTCTTTCGGCGATTATGTCAATCTTTACGCGGACGGATTATGGTGCGATGAAAAACGTGAAAGGTTTTTGCTGTGTTTTTGGCAAAGCCCCATGACGCGCGGCGTTCACGCGTCTTTTTACGACAGGAAAAAAGCGGATTATTGCGACGGGGCGGCTATTTCCGGCACATACGAACAACGTTTGGCCGAACTGCGGGAAAGTCAAGGTCGCAGGCTTTGTTCCCCCGTTACTTCAAAGAACGTCCGGAAGCTGAACGCTTTGATCAAGCCGTTGAAAGAACTCTGCTCCCTTATCGACGCTTTTGACGAAAGGGAAAAGGCGCGAAAAGAAGCGGAAGAACATTTCCGACGTTTCCGCGGCGTCGTTGACCCGAACCCCGATAAAAACGGCGTCAACGCACTAATGCGGTATTGTCGGGCGGGGGATTTGAACGCTGTGAAACTGGTTTGGGAACATTCCCGCGAACAGTTCGACGCGAAAACGAACAAGGGACTGACGCCCGTCAATTTCGCGGCAAAGCATCTGCGCGCTTTGCAGTTCCTTTTCAAACACGGCAAAACGGACTTTACCGTTTCCCCCGTCGCATCGGCGTGCGAAACAAAAAGCGATGTCGAAAAAAGGCTTGACCTGTTGTTCAAAATCGGCGCGGACATCGACGCGAAAAACGATGACGGCGAACTGCCGATCGTCGTCGCGGCGGAAAGCTTCAACGTCAAAGCGATCCGCTGGCTTTTGAAGCACGGGGCGGACAAAACGGCGACAAACGCGAACGGCGAAACGGCGCGGGACGTCGTTTTGAAAAACAAAGACGTCTTTAATTGGAACAATCTTCCGCCGTCGCTTTAACAAGCGTCAGATTTTGACGTATGCGCGTTTTATAATGTCTTTATCAAACACAAACAGGAGTATTAAAAATGCTTGATGAAATGACTGTAAATGAAATTGAAGCCGGCATGGCGCTGACGGATAAATTGGAAGCGTTCTTTTATTCGGAAGATTTGGAAGAGTATCCGGAAACGGACTTTTTTCAACAGGTAGCTTGTCGCAAAACGGAAAAAATCGAAAAAACGTTTTCCGCCCTGCCGGAAAAAATGCGCGCGATCGCTTTCCACCACGCCGTTCTGACCGACGATCCCGATATTGTCGAAGCGTGCGCCAATGCGGCGAAAAAAGCGAAGGCGAACATCGACGCCGAATTTTGCGATCCGGAATACGGCGTTTCGCCCTTGATGCAGGCGTGCTTTAACAGCTGTGAAAACGCGTTTTCGGTGTTGGTCGAAAAGGGCGAAGCGTCCCTGTCCGTCAAAGACAACCGCGGGCGAGGTCTGGCGTATGCGTGTCTGTTTTCGCATGATTTGGAGTTTATGAAATGGGCGAAAAAGCACGGCGTCGAATTCGACCTGAACAATCCGGTCGACGCGGTGCTTCCTTTGGCGGGGGCGGAATGTTCGGCCGCCGTGTTGCGTTGGCTGATCGAGGATTTGCACGGCGACGCGAACGTCGTTGACGAGGAAGGGCATACGGCGTTATATTACGCCTTTATGTTCGGTGTGCGGGAAAACATCCTGTATCTGATCGGCAAAGGCGCGTATCCGATCGGAGATTCGGAAAAAGCATTGGTGCCGATCGTCGAACATATCAAGGAACTGCGGGCGCAAAGACCGTCCGACGTCATCGACCTTGAAATCGCCCGCGAAATCGAAAGGCTGAAAGAATTCGCGAACAAACTTTAAAAAACGGCGCGCGCGTCGGTTTTCGGCGCGCGTTCCCATCCGTATAAAACGTCAGAAAGGAGAGCAGGCATGATCGATATGAACACCGTGACCGACGAACAGGCGGACTATATGAACACCCCGACGGAAGCGTTTGAGGAAACCCTGATGTTGCAAAAAAATCTGGCGATATTTTTCCCGAACGAATTGGGGGACTATCTGGACACGGACTTTTGCGAACGGGTCGCCCGCCGTATGGTGTGGAATATTGAAAAAGGCTTTGCAAGACTGCCCGAACGGTTCCGCGCGGTCGCTTTCCATCACGCCGTCCTGACCGACGATTCCGACGTCGTCGACGCCTTTGTCAGAGCGGCGAAAAAAGCCGTGACGATACGGGATATATTCGGCCTTGTGGCGACCGATGACGACGACGATATGCCGGAAAGCGTCGAAAACGATTTTTACATGCTGGCGGAAGCTCTGGTGGATTATTTGCCGGACGAATTGGACGTTTATCAGCGCACCGGCTTTTTTATAAGCGTCTGCCGGCGCGAGGCGTCGAAAACGGAAGCCCTTTTCCCCGTTTTGCCGCAGGAATTGCGCACAATCGCCTTTCATCACGCCGTTTTGACGAATCACGCCGACGTCGTTAAGGCGTTTGTCCGCGCCGCGCGGTTTTTAAAGGCTGATATCAATAACGATTTCGACGTTTTTCCGGAACGGATATCCCCGTTGATGACGGCATGCCGCTACAAACGCCGCCGGTCGTTTTCCGTGCTGGTCAAAGACGGCGGAGCGGATTTGAACGCCTGCGACTACGAAGGGCGCACCCTTGCTTATACCTGCGTGTGTTCGGGGGACGTCGCGTTTATGCGGTGGGCGCAAAAACAGGGCGTCGTTTTCGACGCGAACAATCCCGTCGACGCGTTGGTGCCTTTGGCGGCGGAGCAAAACGACCAGCCGTCCTTGAAATGGCTGATCGACGATTTGGGCGGCGACGCGGACGCGGTCGGCGAATACGGAGAAACGGCGCTGGATCACGCCTGTATGAGCGAGAACGCGGACATGTTTTTGTATCTGTCGGAAAAAGGGGCGAAAAAACTGACCGGCGTGCGCGAAAATTTGTTCGGCCTTGTTTTTGAACAGATAGAAACGTTGCGCCAACACCCGCAATCCGATAAAACAAAAGAGGAAATCGCGCGCTACATCAACACGCTGCGCTGTATGATGGTCGCCCCGAAAAAAAGAAGCCGGCAATGACGGAAAAAACGCGGCGTGCGGAAAACAAACTTTTGTTTGTAAACGAAAGGGGTTTCTGTCATACTGAACGTTGTTCGGCGCTTTGCCGGACGGGGACGTCACAATCCCGCGCAAACCGGTGCGGTCAAGAGATGCCGCATCGTCACCAAAAACAAAATCTCCCGATCCTGAAAGACCGGGAGATGATGTTATGTTCAGGCATATTGCCAAAAGCATCATGCCGTGTTTGTGCGGTTTGTGAACTCCCGGTCGCCAAGGGGAAAAATCCTCCGGCGGCCGATTGTTTTAGTTTTAACACACTAGAGCGTCAAAATCTGACGTTGGGAAAAGGAAGAGGGACATGAAAATTTCAGAATTGGATTTTAATAAAATTGAGATTCCGAACATACAGAGAGGTTTTGTTTGGAAGGCGAATCAAATTGAAAATTTTTGGAATTCTTTGATTAAACAATATCCGATAGGTTCTTTTATTTATAAGAAGAATGAAAATAAAATTTCTTTATTTGACGGACAACAACGCATTACAGCGTTGTCCTTGGGGATGGGTGGAACAAACACTTTTAAGTCAACCATTGAAAAAATAAGAATTTTTATTGATTTAAAAAAATCAGATGAGGAGGATAAGTATATATTTCGGGTTAATACTAAATCTCATCCTTGGGGATATGATTTAAACGATAATACCAAAACATTAAAATCGGAATTTCGTTCTAAGGCATGTGAAAAGTGTTTTTCTCTTGATGGTGCTGAAAAGTATTATGAAAAAGATTTGGGGAATTTCTGGCCGTGTGATTGTTATTTCCCTGTTCCTGTCGATTTGTTTTTTAAAGATGAGTCTAAAGACGAAATCAACAATTGGATAAAGGAACATTATAATTTAGGATATAATGAAATTATTGACTTTTATCAGAATGAAAAGACAACGATAGATTTTTCTAAAACACTTCAAGCAGTCAAAATACAAGAGGAAAGAGGAAAAGAAAAAAAGAAAAATAAGGATGAAAACAAGCAGATTTTAGAATTTTTCACAATAAACGAATTAATAGATGCTTTTAATAAGATAAAAGATATTTCTCTGTCTTTTTTAAAAATTCCGGATACCGCTGTTGAAGAAACCGTGTTTCAACGAATCAACAGAGGTGGAACTGCAATTACACAGGAGGAATTGAACTATTCCATTGTTAAAAGCAATACTCATATAGATTCTTCCTTAATTGAACGGTTTGAAAAAGAATGTTCAAATTTCTTTAAACCGGCAACATTGATGGCAATCGTATATAGACTTTTCCAAGCAGAGAGAAAAAATGAAGACACATTTTCCCTTTCAATTAAAACAAAAGATTTTAAAAGGGAGTTTATGTCGAAAGATACAGCCTCTGAGTTAAACGAATATCTAGTATCTTTTTTAGACAATAAAACGATTCAGAATTATAAGACGGTTTTGTTGTATTCAAAAGAAAATCCGTTAGGACTGCCATTTGAATTTTTTGTTCATATAAACAAAAACGCTTCTGAATTAGCACTTATTTTATTTTATAGAATTTGTGTGAAAGGAGATAATTTTCTTAACGATACGAATTTAAGGCAAAAAGCAATCGCTTGTTTGACTACGTTATACTTTTTCTATTATGGAGGGGTCCGCCGGAATTATTTACATGTTCTAAATGTGGTTAGACCTTTAATGATACGCGTAGACGCAAAACACGCAAATCTTTTCTGGTCTAGAAATCTTATTGAACGAGCGGAATTATTAGATGACGATAAAAAGGAAGAAATTCCTCATTTAAAAAAATCAATGAATGAAAAACAAAAGATAGAAATAATAGAGCAGGGGATTTTTTGGGATAGGGATTTGCTTTTATATGCTCAAAGAGAGTTTCTGTATGAGAGTTTTGATCAAAATCTCTTTACATTAGAAGATACGGATAGACCGTATGACTTTGATCACATCGCTCCGAACAGTTGGAGTAGAAAAATTAAGAATAATCCAAGATTTAAAGATCTCTATCAATCTATTGGAAATTTTAGAGCTTGGCCTTTGAGCGATAATAGAAGCGATAAAGATATTTCTCCTGTAGAAAAAATAAAAACACCGACTGATTGGAGAAACTCTTTTTGCCGACAGAGATGTTGGAAAAATGTGAAACAACCAGATGTTAAAGGAAGGAAGTTGAAAGATGAAGATAAACCGTTATTCGATGCAATAACGAATAGAAACATTGATATCTACAGAGAATGGTTCGATGGATTGGGAATTAAAGATATTCTAGTATCTAAAATTTCATATAAAGATGTCATTCGAGATGTCTTTAATTTAAAAGATGTTTCAAAACTTCCAAGAAATAAAGGGTATATAAAAATTGGAAATAGATTTTTTGTTAGTATTTCCGATGATTATATAAATAAAAATTATCCATTGGAAGAAGAAAATATCTTGTTTGAATTTTCTTATGAGGATAAGGAATTTAATCCACCAAAAACACTTCCTGAAGGGACTGAAGAAGAGGAAGAGGAAAATAAAAAAACGTACCGGAAACGCTTTACGTTGCTTTCATCTTCTTCAGAGGGATATGAGATACTGAGGAATGATATCGTAGAATGGTTAAATCAGTTTAGTTTGAGCATTTCTAACGAATTCCAGACTCTTATCAAATAACTTGTTTTCTTTCCGGCGGCGGGGCGGACTTGCCGCCGAAATATTTTCCGGATAACTTTTGAATCAAACGTCAGATTTTGTCGCAGGCGGGTGGTATAACGAAATATATCACCCGCTTTTATGAAAGGAATGGAAAATGGCTAAAAAAGCAAAAGTGAAAAACTGGAAAGAGTTTTTTGAATCCAACCCGAAGGAGCTTCCTCTTGCAGATATAAACGTCCGCGACAATGACGGACGGACGATGCTGATCGGTGCCGCCCGTTCTTCCGCCGATGTCGTGCGGCGCATTATCGAAGCCGGCGCGGACGTCAACGCACAGACCGATAACGGAGAAACCGCTTTGATGGTTGCCGCGGGGTGCAACCCTGATCCCGCCGTTGCCGCGATGTTGCTGGATGCCGGTGCGAAAACGGAAATAAAACGGTTCGACGGTTTAACGGCGTTGATGCTGACCGCCGGGAACACCGATAATCCCGCCATTATCGACTTGTTGTTGAAAGCGGGTGCCAAGCTTGAAGCCAAGAATGAAGACGGATATACGGCCTTGATGATCGCCTCTCAACAAAATGAAAATCCGGACGTCATCAAAAGATTGTTAAAGGCAGGGGCAAAAACCGACATTGAAAATATAACCGGAGAGACTCTGATGCTCGCTCTGGAGTACAATCCGAACCCCGCCGTTTTCGAAGCACTGGTCAAAGCAGGGGCGGACGTCAACGCGCCCGTCGGCGAAGGAACGTTACTGACCGAAATCATTTATACGCAAGAGGATTATAACGAAGAAGATGATGATTTCGATAAAGACGACGAGGCGGACGATAACGCTTACATCAATTATTACGGCGATACAGATCCCTCCAAAGTGAGGGATTTCGAGGATGAAGTCGATTACGATCCCGAAGAAGGCGATGACGCCGATCGGGAGGAACGTTTTGAACGTTCCAAACCGGAAGCGGTCGAGATGCTGATAAAAGCGGGCGCGGATATCGAAGCGAAAAACTGGTGGGGCGCCACGCCGTTGATGCTTGCGGGAATGGCGGGCGAACCG
>CALDOX010000016.1:0-270418 GCA_937912005.1 uncultured Alphaproteobacteria bacterium | reverse complement strand
ATAAAGCGTTTCAGGAATACGCCCGAGCCTACCTTTATCAGGAACTTTTAAAACAAGGTCTGACGAAAAATCAAATCAAGCTCATGATCAAGCTTCCCAGAAAGAAACTGCTAAACAAGGATCTGAAAGAATGTATTGCATACTTATAAAAATCGGCGGGTTGTCCGGTCTGTCCGTTCTGGCGTCCGGTTGTCTGTTCGTCTAAACGAAAAGCCCCGAAATGGGGCTTTTCTTTATGCCGGAGCAAGTTCTTTTTTGCGTTTCTTAGGCTTTTTCAGCGTTAATTCAATGCCAAATTCGCGCATAACGTTATAAATCGTTTTAAATTCTGGCCTGGAATTTTTAGAAAGAGCTTTATAAAGGCTTGTTCGGCTACACCCTGTGTTTTTGGATATTTTCATCATACCTTTTGCTCGAGCAACCACACCAAGCGCATAAACAATCAGTTCAGCGTTTTCAGTTTTAAGCATTTCAGTCAAGTATGCTTGACACGCTTCTTCAGATTTCAAAAAATCTGCCGCGTCAAATTCTTCAGCACCGAGTTTTTTCATTTGTTCTTCTGTTAACATTTGAGCATCTCCTTTGCCTTTTGAATGTCTTTTTCCTGTGTGCTTTTATCGCCGCCACAAAGCAAGACAACTATTGTATTCCCTTGCTTTGTAAAATAAATCCGATAGCCGGGACCATAATGAATACGTAATTCAAAAACGCCATCACCTACCGATTTTATATCTCCAAAGTTGCCGTCTTTTAAGCGATCAATCCGAGCAGAAATAACCGCAATGGCAATATTATCCCTTATTTTTTTTAAGCCATTTTTTAAAAACAGCCGTTGTTATAATTTGTATCATTGTTTT
The DNA here is from genome assembly GCA_937912005.1 of uncultured Alphaproteobacteria bacterium. Lineage (GTDB taxonomy): Bacteria > Pseudomonadota > Alphaproteobacteria > CAAGCB01 > CAG-977 > UBA11549. Next base: position 269,561 of record CALDOX010000016.1, on the reverse strand, counting down.
ACCTTATTTTCTTAAAGTGTATCCGATTGAAGACACTTAGTCAACAATTAAAACCCCGCGATGCCCAACATACCGAATACGAGCGTCCAGATTCTGCCGTCTAAGATCGGCGGTTCTGCCGCTAAGGTATAATAGCCTTGTTTCGCTCCCCAAATCAACAAGGTCGCGAATGATCAACCGTCCCCTGCCCCGGTCGTACCCGAGCGCCCTCACCGTCAAAGACGCTGTCTTTGTTTGAATCCAAATCCGCTAAAGCTTTTATTTTACTCCCTCAGGATACTTGCACATGGCAAACGTTTGTTCATCACAAACATTTCCTACATTTTGACATTCAACACTTTTCAACCGATCTATTTGCGTGATGTTTTTGTTTTTATCTCTAGTTGCTAAATATGCTTTTTTATCAACAATTATAAAAGATTCTCCTCCTCCACAATCAACATTAAAAATTTGCTGTATAGGATAGCTTGCATGACCTAGTAATTTAAAACTTCCCGGACCTGATATGTAGAAGACCCCCCATAAAATCCCGTTTACATTCATAATATGTCCGAGGTGAAAGCTTGTCACTTTCGCGGCGTTTTGTTTCAATACGATTAATTTGAAAAACATATGCAGGCATTCCTGTCTTACCATAGTTTTCACTATATTCTAAACTTCCATAATTTTCTTTTTCTAAAAATATTTCATCAAGATATCCGTCATTAAAATAACCATTTCCTTTCATATTAGACAATATTTTGTCTTCAAATTCTTTTTTAAATTTTTTTCTATTTTATTTTCATTAAAATTATACTTTTCATATTTTCCTATTTTAACAGCCTCACACACAAAATTTTGCTCCGTTCTTGAAAACGGGAGTGCAGAGTAATCTTTATAATTAATCGCTCCATTATGTTGGACAAACTCAAATTCACCACCGTTCATCAACATTCCAAGTTCAATTTGATTTTCAGGAGCCGTAACGGGGGCATTCTCTATTTTTTCATTAATAAAATTTATTCTGTTTTTCAGAATTCTTTTTACACATGTTTTATCATCAGGATTATTCCATTTTGGAATAAGCTTCAAAGAACATTTTCCAAGACGAATCCACGAGTTTTTTAACCATCTTTTCTGATTTTCAATAACATTTTTTTTGTTCTCTGCCTTTGAATACCATATTTTATATCGTTTATTTATTTCTCTATCCAATCGTTCTAGTTCAGAATCAAAATGAATACAGATCAGTTTTTCGACTTCGGTTCTGGCTTTGGCGCAATCGAAACTCGGCGTTATCGCTTTATCATCAATCGTCGTCGTTTCTGCAACCGTCTGCGTCGTTTCAGAAGATACGTTTTTTTCATCTTTTGCGGTGGAACAAGAAGTCGTCAAAACGGCGGATAACAGAAATCCCGCTATCGCGCTTGTTGCATTTGTCAGGCGTGCCATATAAAATACCTTTCAGTAAATACGATTATATCAGCGTAACATAGAGGATATGTTTTTGTCATTCTGATAGAAAAAAAACTCCGCCGGAAATTTCGAGCGGAGTTTTCAAAATTTTAAATCTTTTTTTTATTCGGCCAGTTTCATCGAAATGATGCAGTCCGCCGGTTCCTTGACAGCGCCGTCATTGCCCGTTCCTTTTTTGATTTTATCGACGAATTCCATTCCTTTGACGACCTGTCCCCAAACGGTATATTGACCGTCCAGCCACGGGCAATCGTCATAGCAGATGAACCACTGGCTGTCGGCGCTGTGAATATCCATCGCCCGAGCCATCGAGCAAGTACCGCGAACGTGCGGTCCTTTGGAAAATTCGGCGCGCAACAGATAACCGCTCCCTCCTCTTCCGGTGCCGTCCGGACAGCCGGTCTGCGCCATAAAGCCGTCAATGACGCGGTGGAATTTCAATCCGTCGTAAAACCCCTGTTTGACCAGTTCTTTGATTCTAGCAACGTGTTTCGGCGCCAGATCCGGACGCATTTCAATTTCGACGATACCGTCCTTCAATTCCAACAAAAGCTTGTTGTTCTGTTCTTTAGCCATTATTTGATTTCTCCCAATTCTTTATAGCGGGCAATCAACCGTTCCGCTATAGCCGGCGTAACGAAAGTCGAAATATCGCCACCCAGTTTGCAGATTTCCTTGACGAATTCGGACGCGACGAACTGATGCTTTTCGGACGCCATCAGAAACACCGTTTCGATGTTTTCCTCCAGCCTTCTGTTCATCACGCACATTTTGAATTCGTATTCAAAGTCCGAAACGGCGCGCAAGCCGCGAAAGATGACCTGCGCGTTATTTTCTTTCGCAAAGTTCACCAACAGCGTATCCACCAGCGGTTTGACGATGATTTTGCTTTTATGGCGGAATTTATCGACCGCCTCCTCCGTCATCGCCAAGCGGTCTTCAATGCTGAACAAAGAATGCTTGTGCTGATTGACAGCAACGCCGATGACCAGGCAATCCACCAAACTGGCGGCACGCTCAACCAGATTCATATGACCGTAAGTGATCGGGTCGAATGTTCCGGGATAGACGCCGATACGCTCAGGCATTGTCTTCTCCTTCGACCGGCAGGGCCGTTTCCTGATTTTCCGCAGGTTCTTCGCCCTCACCCGCTTCTTCCGTGTCATCTTCGTAATCTTCAATGCAGGTCGCGGAAACAACGCGTTCGGCATCGCTCAAACGGAACATGATCACGCCCATTGTGTTGCGGCCGGCGATGCGCACGTCTTTAACCGGCATACGGATCAGTTTGCCCGCATCCGTCACCAGCATGACTTGCGCCGTGTCGGTTACGGGGAACGACGCCACCACTTTGTCGTTGCGCTTGGTGTTGTCGATATTCGTTACCCCCTGCCCGCCGCGGCCGGTGATGCGGTATTCGTAAGCGGAAGTCCGCTTGCCATAGCCGGTGTCGGCGACCGTCAGAATGAATTCTTCGTCCGCCTGCATCTTTTGAAACTCTTCATCGGACAAGGTGACATTGGAAACGGTCGCTTCTTCATCGGAAGCCCCTTCCTCCGTATCGTCCGAACGGCGCAAGGCCTTCGCCGTCTTTAGGTAGGCGTAGCGTTTTTCGATTTCGACATCCGTATGTTTCAATACGGACATGGAAATGACTTCATCGCCGTTGCCCAAACGGATACCGCGGACGCCCGTTGACGTTCTGCCGGAAAAGACGCGGACTTCGGATACGGGGAAGCGGATGGATTTGCCCCCCTTCGCCGCCAACAGAATGTCCTGTTCGTCCGTGCAGATTTTGACGTCGATCAGCGTGTCGCCTTCGTCCAGTTTCATTGCGATCTTGCCGTTCGCCTTCACATCAATGAAGTCGGACAGCTTGTTGCGGCGGACGTTGCCGGAGCGGGTTGCAAACATCACGTCCAGATTTTCGCTTTCCTCTTCGTTTTCGGGCAGCTGCATAATCGTCGTGATGCGTTCGTCCTGCTTTAACGGCAACAGGTTGATCAAAGCCTTTCCGGTTGACTGCGGCGAACCGACGGGCAAACGATAGACTTTCATCTTGTAAACCAGTCCCAGAGACGAGAAGAACAGAACCGGCGTATGCGTACTGGCGACAAACAGATTTGTAATGTAGTCCTCGTCATGCGTGTTCATACCGGTGCGCCCTTTGCCGCCGCGCTTTTGAGCGCGGTAGGCGGACAGCGGAACGCGCTTGATATAGCCGGTGTTCGTAACGGTGACGACCATATCTTCGCGTTGGATCAGGTCTTCAATATCATGTTCGAATTCGACTTCTTCAATCGTTGTGCGGCGCGGTGTGGCAAATTCTTCTTTTACCGCAACCAATTCGTCGCGCATAATGCCGTACAGCTTTTCACGGGAAGCCAAAATCGACAGCAGTTCTTTAATTTCAGCTCCTAAGTCACGCAATTCATTGTGAATTTTTTCACGTTCCAAACCGGTTAAACGGTGCAAACGCAAATCCAAAATGGCATCCGCTTGTTTTTCGGAAAGCTTGCACTTGCCGTCAACAGCCTCATATTCAGGATCATCGATCAAGTCGATTAACGGCACAATCTCCTGCGCGTCCCAAGTCCGTCCCATTAAGCCTTCTTTGGCGACTTGCCGGTTCGGCGCGCTGCGGATCAGTTCAATAACCGGATCCAGATTTTCGACCGCGATGGCCAAACCGACCAACAGATGCGCTCTGTCGCGGGCTTTTCCCAAATCATAGATTGTTCTGCGGCGAATGACTTCTTCGCGGAAAGCGATGAAAGCCTTAATCATATCGCGCAGATTCATCAGCTGCGGCCGCCCTTGGTTCAAAGCGATCATATTTGATCCGAAACTGGTCTGCAAAGACGTATAACGGAACAGCTGATTCAAAATGATTTCAGGGTGGAAATCGCGCTTGATTTCAATTACGACGCGAATGCCCTGACGGTCGGATTCATCGCGGATATCGGCAATGCCTTCAATTGTTTTGTCGCGCACCAACTCGGCGATACGGGTAATCATAGCCGCTTTGTTGACTTGATAAGGCACTTCCGTAATGATGATTGCCCAACGGTCTTTGCGGATTTCTTCAATATGCGTTCTACCGCGCATAATGATAGATCCCCTGCCCGTCAATTCCGTAGAACGGGAACCGGAACGCCCCATAATAATGCCGCCCGTCGGGAAATCAGGTCCCGGAACGATTTGCAACAATTCTTCATCGGAAATTTCCGGATTATCGACATAAGCGATTGAAGCGTCAACCACTTCGCCCAAGTTATGCGGCGGAATGTTTGTCGCCATACCGACCGCGATACCGCCCGCGCCGTTAACCAGAATGTTTGGGAATCGCGCCGGCAGAACGACCGGTTCCATCACCGTTTCATCATAGTTCGGCATAAAGTTTACGGTGTCTTTATCAATGTCGTCCAGCAGATTGTGCGCCGACAAAGCCAAACGGGCTTCCGTGTAACGCATCGCTGCCGGAGGATCGCCGTCGATCGAGCCGAAGTTTCCCTGTGAAGAGATCAACGGCACGCTCATTGAAAAGTCTTGAGCCATACGCACCATAGCGTCATAAATCGCGGCGTCGCCGTGCGGGTGATATTTACCCATCACGTCTCCGACGATACGGGCGGACTTTCTGAACGGTTTATTGTAATCGTATCCGCTTTCGTGCATGGAATACAAAATACGGCGGTGAACGGGTTTCAGTCCGTCCCGCACGTCCGGCAAGGCGCGCGAAACAATTACGCTCATCGCATAATCCAGATAAGAACGCCTCATTTCTTCTTCAATGCCGACAACGACGATTGAAGAATCTTTTACAGTATTATCTACAGCCACAGCCACATTCCTGTTTTTGTTTTTTAAGATTTAGTTTTAGAACGGAATTTCATCATCAAGCAGATTGTTATCCGCCGGTTTGGATGAATCCCAGCCGGAAGAAGACGCGGAGGCATCAAATCCCGCCGAAGCTCCGCCGAAAGCGGATTCACCGGCTCCGGCTTTATTATCCAACAAAGTCATTTCACCGCGGTAATTACCTAACACGACTTCGGTCGAATATTTTTCAATACCGCTTCCATCGGTATATTTTCTGGTCTGCAACGATCCTTCGATGTACAATTTAGAACCTTTTTTGACATACCGTTCAGCAACGTCGGCCAATCCCTGATTGAAAATGACGACGCGATGCCATTCCGTTTTTTCCTGCCGTTCTCCGGCCTTGTCTTTCCACGTTTCGGACGTAGCAAGAGACAAATTGACAATCTTTCTGCCGTCTGCGGACTGACGGATTTCCGGATCCCGTCCCACATTGCCGATCAAAATTACTTTATTAACGCTTCCAGCCATTTTTATATCCTATTAAAGTCAAAAAGTTATCCCTTTTTACACCGAATGAAAAAGAAAAGAAAGCTTTTCTTTTTTTTAAGCGATAAAAAAGATTGTTTTTGTTTATATTTAACATCTTACAGGTAAAACTTAATCCAATATCTTTCTTTTGAAAGCACCATTTTTCAGACTAAAAAATAAAGCTTTGGGAATCGCTTGAAAAACGTAAAAATTGCCTTGACTTTTTAGCCATAACTTTTCATATTACACCCCAGTTGCGTTTATTATATAGAAAAGGAACTTTTTAAAATGTCTTTAAGCACATTCTTTAATCCGCGTTCCGTTGCCGTAGTCGGTGTATCCGCCGATGAATCCAAACTGGGCGCAGTTGTGTTCAAAAATCTGATTGAAGCCGGTTTTTCCGGCAATCTGTACGGTGTCAACCCGAAATTGGCCGGCCAGGAACTGAAAGGCAAAAAGTGCTTTGCTTCCGTCCGCGACATTCCGGAACCCGTCGATTTGGTCGTTTTGCTGGTTCCGGCGCGTTTCTGCGAAGCCGCCGTTGACGACGCCATTGCAAACGGCGCGAAAAACGTCAGCATCATCACCGCCGGTTTCGGCGAAGCCGGACACAAGGATTTGGAATTGACGATCGCGAAGAAGTGCTTGGATAACGGCATCAACCTGTTGGGTCCGAACTGCTTGGGACACATTTCCACGTTTGACAAACTGAACGCCAGCTTTGCGCCGTGCTTCCCGTTGCAGGGCAACGTCGCTTTCATTTCCCAATCCGGCGCTTACTGCTCCGCGATTTTGGACTGGGCCGAAGAAAAAGGCATCGGATTCTCCCACTTCATTTCCATCGGCAACAAGGCCGATTTGAACGAAGCCTCCCTGCTTGACGCCATTCAGCACGACCCGAACACCAAAGCGTTTGTGTTCTATCTGGAAGGATTGAAGAAAGGTCAGGAATTCCTGCGCATTCTGAAAGAAGTCAGCAAAACGAAGCCCTGCGTCATCATGGAGCCGGGCAAATCCAGCAAAGCGCAGGCCGCTAGCCTGTCCCATACGGGATCTTTGGCTCCGAACTACCGCGTTTTGGAAATCGCTTTGCAGCGCAGCGGCGCCATTCAGGTCTATACGACCCGTGAACTGTTCGGCGCTTTGGAATTGCTGCAGCATGTTAACCACACGGACTTTTCCGGTTCCGTCGGCATTTTGACGAACGCGGGCGGCGTCGGCGTTCTGGCTTCCGACCTGTGCGAAGAAGCCCATCTGGATCTGGCTCGTCCGAGCGACAAGACGATTGAAGCCCTGCGCGCCGTTCTGACGCCGGAAGCTTCCGTCGGCAACCCGATCGACGTTGTCGGCGACGCGAAAGCCGACCGCTATGAAAACGCTTTGCGCGTTCTGTGCGAATCCGGCGAATACAAGAACATCATCGTTCTGTTGACCCCGCAGATGTCCACTGAGCCGAACGAAACGGCCGAAGCGGTCATCAAATTGGCCAAACAGTACAAAGACGTCAATATTTTCTGCTCCTTCATCGGCGGTGCGCGCGTTCGTGAAGCGGTCAATATGCTGAAAGCCGCAAACGTTTTGACGTACGACTATCCGACCGACTGCGTCCGCCTGCTGGGCCTGATGAAGGCGCAGATGGCGTTCAAGGGAATGAAGGACGTTAAAGCCGAATTGTCCGAAGTTCCGGCCGATATCCGCGAAGACGTCAAGAAAGCCGTCGCCGACGGTCTGGCTTCCCTGCCCCAGTCCACAATGAACAAGATTATGGACCACTACGGCATTGACTATCCGAAGTGCGGCAACTTCACCGACAAGGCGGAAGCTCTGGCGTTCTGCAAGAAGCTGTTCCCCGCCCCCGTCGTTTTGAAACTGTCCGCTCCGGACGCTTTGCACAAAACGGAAATGAAGGGCATTTACCTGAACATCGACGACGAAGCGAAATTCAACGCCGCGTTTGACGAACTGACCGCGACGATTGCCAAGTTCGAATTGAAGAACGCGAGCGTTCTGATTCAGGAAATGATCGTCAAAGCCACCGAAACGATTATCGGCGTGAACTCCGATAAAAACTTCGGCCGCGTGATGATTTTCGGCACGGGCGGCATCTACACGGAAGTTATGCGCGATACGACGATGCGTATTCTGCCGGCCGACGACTTTGACGCGATGATCAAGGAAACGAAAGTCGGTACGATTTTGAACGGCGTCCGCGGCGAAGAACCGAAAGCGGTCGGACCTTTGGCCGAAACGCTGAAAAAGGTTCAGAAGCTGGTTTTGGAAATTCCTGAAATCAAATCAATTGACGGCAACCCCGTTTTGGTTACCAAAGACCGCGCCGTTGTCGTTGACTTCAAGATGTTGCTGAAATAAGCAACTTGCCTTTAACGAAAGAGCTGCTTGAAAAAGCGGCTCTTTTGTGTCAGGATTTCCGGACTTATATAAGAGGAATCCTAATTCATCAGAGGACGTAAAAAAAAATGAAAAAACTGTTTTTATCCTTGGCCGCAACGCTTGCTTTATCCGGTTGTGTTGTTTGGACGCCCGTTTCCAATATGACGGATCTGTCCAAAGTCGATTTCACGAACAGCTATGAATTCAAAGAAGGATTGGATTGCTCTTATGCCGCATTCGGCATTATTCCGGTAACGCATGGCGCGCAATTTATCGAGGCGGTTCAAGACGGGGACATATCCAAAGTCCTATACGTTGAACACGACTTTCAATTTTACGGATTGTTCGGCCGCCATTGTATTCACGTTTACGGAAAATAACAAAGATTTTTCAACAAAAGAGCCGCTCGGTTGAGCGGCTCTTTCCTAATGAATATAAGGAATTGATCATAATGGATATTGACTTTTCAACGATTTGCTTTATCGATTGCACACCCGATTATCCGTATGCGGATCCTGATGCCGTATGCGAAGAATTGCGTGAAATGCACTATCGATTATATAATCGATATGATTCGCATATCGTCAGGCCGTTCTCTTTTGAAAAAAAATATCCCTTATTATCTCCGAACGGACAGTATTTTTACCTTTATGAAGCGAATGGAAACAATCGCTTCGGAAGCGATACGATGAATTCTTTATATCTGTATTATGAAGCCCTTCAAAATATCAGATATGAGATGATCAAGTGTGGAAGAAATCCGGAATCAGAAATGGAAAACAGTAGAAGAAACATAATCTATCGTCCGGGAAATTTCATCATTTTTCCTAAAAAAGATAAAAAAGTCAGCATTAACGTTGCACGCGGAAATTACAGAGGAAAAATCAAAGACCGGTTCGATTTAACTTTGGATTGCATAAAGAAACAATATGAAAGCCGGGATAATAGTCTGTCTTGGATTTTACAGGAATATTGGGATGAATTTTTTGGCCGTTTTTATGATTTTAACGAATATGTTCATTTTTTCATGTTGGAAGATTACCTTGATGAAAAAAATGAAGTCATACGTTTAATTGATAACGAGGAGCATATATTACCGAAAACTTTGGAAGAATATGATGAATATATTAAACGGATTTCCAGCATCATTGATAAAAGGACACAAAAAATCCTAAATAGGTTAAAATCTAAAATATAAAGAAACAAACACCTTTTCATTTGTAAAACAGGCAAAAGTTTTAAAACATTTTTTGATACGGATTCCGCCCTTTCCTTTTTTACATTTTTTTGATACACCAAAAGAAAAGGAGACTTTGCCATGAAAACATTTTTGAAAATATCCGTCGGTATTGTTATTGTTGCCGTTATCGGTTTGTTCGGCGTTTATATAGGTCGCAACGCGCTGATCAAACATTCCGTTGAAAAAGTGGCCCCTAAGTACTTACAAACGTCTGTCACCCTTGAAGAAGTCGATTTTCAACCTTTTCAGGGACATGTTATGCTTAAAAATTTACGCATCGAAAATCCAAAGGGATTTTCTGAAAACGATTTGTTTTCTTTAGGGCTTATCACCGTTGATTTGCAACCCAAAACATTGTTAAGCAACAAAATCATTATTAATAAAATTTTGATTGATACGGTGGCCGCCCGCTATGAAATTGCAAACGGTACAAACAATATTGCCGTCATTCAAAAAAATGTCGCCGGAAAACCGAAACAGAACGCTCAAAAAGCTTCTCCCTCATCTGATAAAACGAACGATAAACCCGCAAAATCTGTCATTATCAAGGATTTTACTCTTAAAGATGCGACTGTTTCCGCCTCTGTTTCCGGAGTCAGCATGACATTGCCTTTACCAACGATTCATATGACGGGTATCGGTGAAGACAAGCCATCCACTCTTAAGGAAGCATTTACCTCCATTATAAACGTCTTTTCAGCAGAAACGCTGAACGCCATAGCAAATGCTACAGCCGAAGCGTTTAAATCCGGGGCAGATTCTTTAGGAAAAATACTCAAAAAACTATTTTAAACGTTCTATAAAAAAGCCTTTCTTTCGAAAGGCTTTTTTAGTCCGGCTTGACTGTTATCAGAAATTGTCCTTTTTTTAATAAAAACGTTTTTCCTTTAGGCGGTTTTGGCTTTCCTGTTGGATTGTCCGGCGTTTTTTTATCTTTGATTGCCGGAGTTCAAACCGCTTTGTTCGCGTCAAATTCGGCATAACCGTAACTGTCAAACAAACGAACGCGTTCTTTTTCCGTAACTTCTGTGCCAACAGACCAATGGTCTCCGATCTGTTGATTGTTCAAACGGATAATCCAAGCAGTGTCCGGCTTTTTCAAAAAACTTCCGATTTCGTTCAGAGCGGAAGGAACGCTCTTTTTTGTACAAACAAAAGGAAATTCGACATTTAATGAAAGAGAAAAATTTTTGCGGACATACTGATCGGCTCGTTTTATTATTTTCAACAAAAGCTTACAGGAAGTCCCATGATGCAAAACCTTATCAAACGCTTCTTCTTTCAATAAAAAAGAAATTATATGCTGATAGAACAAGCAAGCTTCTTCATAAGAAAGAGTCTTATAAACAAAAAGCATTGATTACGGCATACACGCCGCAAAAGTAATCTATTGTTCCTTGCTGATACGGTTTTAATTTTTTCATACGAGAAGAGGACACTACGCTAAAAATCCGTTTTAGTGCGTAAAAAGTCCGGAATATCGGATGCCGGAATCGGTTTGCTGATATAGTATCCTTGAATAATATCACACCCCTGCTGTTTCAGCAGTTCAAGCTGCTCCTTTGTTTCAACGCCTTCGGAAACGATTTCTAATCCTAACGTATGACCTAAATTGATAATGGCATGGGCAATCTCGGCATCATCATAATTATGTGTCATATCACGCACAAAAGACTGATCGATTTTTAAACGATCTACGGCAAAGCGTTTTAAATAGCTTAATGAAGAATATCCCGTTCCGAAATCGTCAATAGCCAGTTTAATCCCAACACGGGATAAACGAGATAAAATGTTATCGGCTTTGCGGGCATCCTGCATAACGACGCTTTCTGTTAATTCCAGCTCCAACCGTTCGGGGGCGACACCGCTGTCCGATAAAATTTTTTCGATAGTGCCGGCTAAATCTTCCTGCTGAAACTGAATGGCCGACAAATTAACCGCGATTGATATTTTCGGCAATCCCATCTCGTCCCAAAGCTTTATATGACGCAAAGCTTCTTTTAAAATCCAATCGCCCAAAGGAATAATCAGCCCCGTATCTTCTGCGATCGGAATAAACCGCATCGGAGACACCATGCCGCGCGTCGGATGGAACCAACGAACCAACGCTTCCGCAGCATTGATTCTGCCAGTTCTGACATCCAGTTGAGGCTGAAAGTACAAAGCAAATTCTTTTTGTATCAACCCCTTGCGCAAATCCCGTTCCAACGTCAGCCGATCTTCCGTTTCTTCGTTCATTTCCTGGGAAAAGAAGAAGTAGCTGTTCGGCGAGGAATGAGCTGCCGTTCTTAAAGCCATATCTGCAAAATTCACCAGCTTTTCCGGTTCCGTTCCGTCATCCGGAAAGATCGAAATGCCGACGCAGGCTCCGACATTAACTTCCGTTCCATTTAAAATAATCGGCGACAGTATTGTTTCAATCATTGTACGAGCGCTTAAAGCCGCCGTTTCGGCATTCGGAATGTCTTCAATAATCATTGTGAATTCATCCCCGCCGATACGGGCAACAAAGGCATCGCCGGCTGTCATTTTCAACAATCGTTCCGCAACGGTTTTTAAAAGAATGTCTCCGGCGGCATGACCCAAAGTGTCGTTAATTCTGTTAAAATTCGTTAAATCGGCAAAGATTAAAGCAACTTTTTTATGACGTTTTTCTGCCCGTTTTAAAATCTGCTTCAGTTGTTCATGAAACAAGCGGCGATTCGGCAAACCGGTCAGCTGGTCATAATTGGCCAGATGTATAATCTGACCTTCCGCATTTTTACGTTCGGTCACATCTTCACGCGCGATGACGCAATAGGATAATCCTTTATCTGCCCTTAAAATAGGAGTGATTCTTTGATCTACCGTGTACAAAGAGCCGGATTTGTGACGTTCAACGATTTCCCCCTGCCACCTTTTCCCGGCACGCAACGCTTCCCACATTTCATTGTAAAAAGCGTCATTTTGCAGATCCGTCTTTAAAAAGGGCAATCTGCGCCCCAGCACGTCTTCCTGCCGATAGCCGCTGGACGAACAAAAAGCCTCATTAACCCATACGACATTAGCTTTATCATCTGTAATTATAAAAGCGTTTGCGGACGTTTCCAAAGCTGCGCGCTGAAGCCTTAAATTTTGCTGATCCGCTGCAAACTGCATTGCCATAGCGACACGCAAAGAAAACGTTTCCAAACGTTGTATGGTCACTTTATCCAGCTTTCCCAATCCCGAATGGATTTCTAAAACGCCCTCAGCCCCCTCATGCGTCATTAAGGGAAAAACGATTATCTGCCGGGTATGTTCCCGTCCGTCCGCATCAACGACTTTGTCGTCCAGCAGTTCTACCACGACCGTGCGTTTGGTTCGAATGGCCTGCCCGGTCGGACCGAATTTTTCCGTCAGATCATCCCAACGGATCGGTTTTGTCGGGAATCCTTCCGACAATTTGCCGGCGACAGCTTCAACACAAACAGAACCGTCTGTTTCTTTTTTGCCGATCCACACCAAAGGACAGCCCAGTAAATCAACAATTTTTTCACATAAAAACGCACAAAATTCCTGATATGTCTGACCGCGTATGACTCGACGCAGCGTCGCATGAAGAATATTATCCATACTTTCGGACATTTGTCGGCGGGAAATATCGCGCAGCTGACAAACGTATTCGGACGCACACCGTGTCAAAACGATTTCAACGGGAAACTCTGTATCGTCTTTTTTCAGCCCGACGGCCTCAATCATATTGGACTGATCAAGATGATCGAGCATGCCCTCTAAAATTCCGAAAGGAATTTGTTTATGATCATTTTGGGGCAAAACAAGCTGCACCGGCTTATTGTTTAATTCGTTGTTTTCATAACCGAATAAACGATGAGCCGTGACATTTGCCTCAAGGATTATTCCCTTGAGGTCAATTTTAAGAATGGCGTTTGAGTTGTTTTTTAACAACGAAACCAGTTTCAGCCCCCTCTGATAGAATTATAAGTATTGTTCTTATAACTTATGATTTTAAAAAATAAAAGAAAATTCATCGTTCCGTTATAAAAAATATGCCGCTTTTCTTTTAAGCGTTGATTTTTATGAACGGGCGCGGTAAAAATTATGATCTAAAACCTTGAATAATTTCAGAGTACGCTATGTCTAAAAGTTCTGTTTTGGGGATTATTTTGGGATGGGGCATTGTTTTTGCCACCATTCGTATTGCTACTCCGGACATTTCGATGTTCTGGGATACCGGCAGTTTTCTATTGGTTATCATCGGCCCGTATTTTTCAATGCTGATGGGATATAAAGGATCCGAAGTCAATTTGGCAAACAAAAAATGGCTTTCCATCTTTAAAAACAAAGGAGAAGCTCCCGCTTCTTATAAAGACGAAGTCGGCCGTTTTGTCCGATGGGCCTACATTACGCAAAAAAATGGATTGCAGGGCTTGGAAAACGATGCTTTAAGTTCGGTCGGAGAAGACGATCAATTTTTAAAATACGGCGTGGAATTGGTCATTTCCGGCTATACTGGCAACGAAGTTCGTGAAATTTTGAAAGAAGCCGCTTACAGCGCTTATCAGCGCGAAGGGAAACCGGCTGAAATTTTAACAAATATCGGAGCTTACGCGCCGGCGTTCGGTATGGCCGGAACATTGATCGGTTTGGTTGTTATGTTGGCGAATATGGGGGCGGATGCATCGGCAATCGGTTCCGGTATGGCTGTGGCTTTGATTACAACATTTTACGGCGTGCTGTCTGCCCGTCTGATTTACTTGCCGGCCGGCATTAAACTGACCGCCCGTTCTGATGACGCTTTGTTTCGCAATCTGCTGGTTGCGGAAAGTCTTGTTTTGTTGGCAGAACGCAAAAGCCCGCGATACATTCAAGATAAACTGAATGCATTTCTTGACCCGTCTCAACATTTCCTGATCGATCGTGATATGGAGCGTTAATAAGGATTTTTCGTATGCCCGTGCCTCCAAAAAAGAAAGAAGTTAATACTGACGACTGGCAAGGAACATACGGTGACTGCGTAACGTTGTTGCTGTGTTTCTTTGTTATGTTGTTGGCCGCTTCAAAAATGGATACCGTTATGTTTGAACAGATTCGTTCGGGTATGACGCGCGAATTTATGGATCGGCAGGTCGATAAACCGGTAGCACTGCTCAGATCCGACCTCGATGACGATTTGCGCGCTTTAAAAATGGATGAAACAACAACGCTGGGCAGCGATCATATGGGATTAATCCTTGACATTGAATCGGACACTTTTTTTAACAGCGGCTCTGCTGTTTTAAAAGCCAATGCTACTCCTGTTTTAAGGCGCCTGGCATCAACATTAAAAGCCACACGGTACAACATCTTCAGATTTGAAGTTCAAGGCCATACGGATGATTCGCCTATTCACACGGATCAATTCCCGTCAAATTGGGAATTGTCAGCGGCCAGAGCTTCGGCCGTAACGCGTTTTCTGATTGATAACGGGATAGATCCAACGCGTTTGCGCGCTGTCGGATTGGCGGACAATCAGCCTCTGTATCCAAATCGTAACGCCTACGGCGAACCTATTCAGCATAATCAGCAGCGGAATCGCCGGGTTCGTTTGCGTATGGATCCCGTTTATAAATAACTTTTCAAGACAGAAACGCTGACAATTCCGCTTCCAAAACAGCTAGTTCATGCGGCTCCGAAAGCCTATGTCCGCTATTTTTTAAAACGATTACTTTAACGTTTTCTGTTTTTGCGCAATCCATTATTTCAAAAGCTGTTTTAATCGGAACGCAATTATCCTGCTGACCATGAATTAAAGTGATCGGACAATCAATGTCCAAACTCCCCTTTCCATTCAAAAGCAGGTACTTTTTTGCATCTTCAAACAACGTTACTGTCCAAGGATCCCCCTGCTCTGTCCAACCGTTTGGCGTGTAAATCACGCCTTTGTCGTGGATTTCTTTTTTCTGTTTTTCAGAAAAAGAGTTCCAGACATCAATTGTAAAATCAGCGGCGGCAGCCAAACCAACAACCGCTTTTATCCGCTTCGGTCGCATTCGGGCCGCCAGCAAAGAAATCCATCCGCCCATAGAGCTGCCGACCAGGATTAAATCTCGCTGTGTCACCCGATCAATAATTTCCAGAGCATTTTCCAACCAGATTCCGATTGTTCCGTCGGTATATTTTCCCGAAGAATCCCCATGGCCGATAAAATCAAAAGCCGTATAACCGATTTGATTTCTTTTGCAAAAATCTTCCAAGAAGAGTGACTTCGAAGCATTCTTGTCCGACAGCGTGCCATGCATAAACAAAACTTCCGTTTCTTTTTGCCCCGGAACATGCCGAAAAGAAAGCTTTTGATCATTTTGAAGAAACAGAAAATCATCCATTGTTACAACCCCGAAAACAAATCATCGTCATCAGCTGCGGATGTTTCTTTTTTTGATTCTTCTTTTTTATCTTCTGCCTTTTCCGCTTTTGGTTCGTCCTTTTTATCGCCGCTGAACAATCCTAATATTTTTTTCTTTTTAGGCTGAATTTCTTTCTTTTGCCCCCATTCATCAGCCAGTTTTTTGCCGGCATCCCGAATTTCCTTATCCAAATTTTCATCCAGCATCTGCATTGCTTCCGAAACGGCGGGCAAAGACGCCTCATCTGCATATTTTTTAGCCAACAACATCAATTTATAACATTCCGCCAAATCCGGTTCGGTGCCGTTTCCTTCGCAATACAAGGGAGCCAATCTGTAAAAAGCGATCGGATTGTTTTTGCCGGCCAGTTTTTTATAAATATTGATGGCTTCCTTAGGATTTTCATCCAAACCTTGTCCTAAAACATATAAATCCGCCAACCCCAGCTGCGCGAGAGGATCATCTGTTTTTTGTTTTAAAGCGGCTTCAATCTCCGAAAAATCATCCGCTCTTACCGCTTTATTCAAATCCCGCCGGGATATTCCTGCCGCAACCAGCAGTTCCTGCAAATCCGTTTGAACAGTGATCTGAATCTGTTCCTCTTTTTCTTCCGAACCTTTTTCTTTTTTATCCGGAACAAAGTCATCGCTTTCTTCATCAAGGATACCGTCATTGACCCTACGACTTGGCAAAGAAGCTTCACGCGTTTTCTTTTTCCATTTATTTGCTCTGTTTTGTGCAAGCGTCACATTTTCATTTGTCATTTTCTCCGTCAATTCATCGCGCAGCCGCGCTGCTTCTTCTTTTAACGGAGATGAACCGTAAGCGGCAATCAGGTTGAAATACATATGAGCGCCGACAATATTGAACGGCAATCCGCGCACCGAGGTATTGGCATATAATTTTGCCAATTTCATCTGCGCATTAAAATCTCCTTGGTCAGCGCCTAATTTGTACCAAAAAATAGCCTGAGTATAATCCTGCGGCGTTCCTATGCCGTTTAAAAACATATGTCCTAACGCTATCTGAGCCGGAGCATATCCTTGATCCGCCGATTTTTTATAAAATTCAAATGCTTTGACGGCGTCTTTTTTTACGCTGGTTCCTTCTTCATACATTAAACCGATATTATATTGAGCAAGATAATTATTTTGTTCCGCGGCGACCATATACCATTTAAACGCGTTTTGGTAATCTTTTTCCAGTTCTCCTCCGGTATAGTAAGCATTTCCCATTCTTAAAGCCGCTTTTTCATTTCCTTTTTCTGCAGCTTGTTTGTAGAAGGTTAAGGCCTTTTGCATATCTTTTTCATAACCGAGACCTTCTTCATACATCTGTCCCAAATGATACAGAGCATCTTTATTTTGCTCTTTTTCAATCAAGCGGTTTAATTCTTGCGCGGCAAAAGAATAATCTTGATCGTTAATCGCTTCCAAAGCTTCTTTTAACGTTGCATACGCAGAAGAAGCTAAAGCCAACCAGGAAACACCGCCAACGATCAAAAGATGCTTTAATGTATGCGGCTTCATTTTACTTTACCCTCCACAATCGTTATTTAAAAATTACCGTCCGATGACCGTTCAACAAAACGCGTCTTTCCGTATGATACCTGACCGCGCGCGCCAAAACAATATTTTCCAAGTCTTTGCCAATAGCAACCAGCTGTTCCGGCATGTTTGTATGGTCAACGCGTTCAACGGCCTGTTCGATAATCGGCCCTTCGTCCAGATCGGCCGTGACATAATGCGCTGTTGCTCCGATCAGCTTAACACCGCGTTCATAGGCCTGATGATAGGGCTTGGCGCCTTTAAAGCTCGGCAAAAACGAATGGTGAATGTTGATGCAGTGCCCTGTCAGAGCGCGGCACATTTCATCGGAAAGAATCTGCATATAACGTGCCAAAACGACCAGATCGACATGCAGTTCGTCAACAAGCGACAGGATTTTGTTTTCCTGCTCGCGTTTCTGCTCAAAAGTCGAACCTTTCGGCAGCGGAAAATAATAGTAAGGAATTTTATGCCATTCGACAAAATCCCGCATATCCTCGTGATTGGACACAACACCGGCGATTTCGATATTCAACAATCCCGCCCGATAACGGTAGAGCAAATCGTTCAGGCAATGACTTTCCTTGGAAACAGCCAACAACAGCCGCGCCGGACGGTCGCCGTTATGCAGTTTCCATTGCATTTCAAACTCTGCAGCAACCGACTGAAAAGCCGCTTTAAATTCCGCCCGAAAACCGTTTTCCGTTTCTGTCGTAAAAACGATACGCATGAAAAACAATCGGCTCATTTCATCGCCGAATTGGGCCGCTTCGGTGATAAAACCGCCATGTTCCGCAATAAAGCCGAACACTCGCGCCGCGATCCCGGTCTTATCGGGACAAATGATTGTTAAAATATGCGTTTCTTTATTCATCTTTCGTTCCTTAAACAAATCTAATAAGTTTTTATTGTAACGGGTTGATTTTATTCTGTTTTTGATGCGATATCAGCCATCTTTTCCATCAGTTTGCGCATTCCTCTGATCCGGTCTTTCGGAATGTCCCAAACACGTTTATAGACAATCTTCTGATCCGGTCGTAGTTTTGCCGCGCCGCTGTTCTGCGCTATGAATTTAACAAGTCCAGCCGGATTTGGAAAGCGATTATTTTTAAGAGTGATAACCGCTCCTTTGGGACCGGCTTCAATCTTTTCCACGTTGGCGCGGCGGCAAAGCGTCTTAATCACGATGATTTCCATCAGATTTTCAACCTCCGGCGGCAAAGGCCCGAAACGGTCTGTCATTTCCGCGCCGAACGCTTCGATTTCATTGATTTCCGTCATATCGGCCAATCGCTTGTACAATCCCATACGGATTCCCAGATCGCGCACATAGTTTTCGGGGATTAAGACGGGCATTCCGGCCGTAATCTGCGGCGACCAGGAAGTTTCCTCCTCCTGTTCCGATGTGCCGCTGCGGGCTTCGGCAACGGCCTCCTCCAGCATTTTCTGATAAAGTTCAATGCCGACTTCTTTAATATGGCCGGATTGCTCTTCTCCCAACAGGTTCCCTGCCCCGCGAATATCCAGGTCGTAACTGGCTAGCGTGAAGCCTGCCCCCAGTGTATCCAGTTTTTGCATCACTTCCATGCGCTTTAAAGCCGTTTTCGTGACTTTCTGACGCGGCGGCAAAGTCAGGTAAGCATATCCGCGCGTTTTTGCTCGTCCGACACGGCCGCGCAGTTGGTAAAGCTGAGCCAATCCGAACATATCCGCGCGGTGAATGACGATTGTATTGACGGACGGCATATCCAAGCCCGACTCAATGATCGTCGTTGACAACAGAACATCGTATTTTTTATCGGCGAAAGCGGTCATAATGTCTTCAAGTTCTTTAGGGCTCATGCGGCCGTGAGCGGCGACCACTTTAATTTCCGGCACAAGAGCCTTGAGTTTGCGCATCACTTCGTCCATATCGGAGATGCGCGGACAAACATAGAACGTCTGCCCTCCCCGCAAATACTCGCGCATCAAAGCTTCCCTGATGATCACGGGATCGAACGGCAGAACGAACGTGCGCACGGCCAGTCGGTCAACAGGCGGCGTGGCGATAATGCTCAATTCCCGCACTCCCGTCAAAGCCATTTGCAGCGTGCGCGGAATGGGAGTCGCCGTCAAAGTCAGCACATGAACGTTGGAGCGAAGCTGCTTTAAACGTTCTTTGTGCGCGACGCCGAAATGCTGTTCTTCGTCAATGATCAGAAGTCCCAGTTTTTTAAAGAAAATCGTCTTGGCCAACAACGCATGCGTACCAACGACAATATCCAAAGAACCTTCTTCCAGCTCTTTTTTGACGGCGGCGGCCTGTTTCGCTCCGGTTAAACGGGAGAGCTGACCGACACGCAAAGGAAAGCCTGTCAAACGCTTGGAAAAAGTTTCATAGTGCTGTCTGGCCAAAAGCGTAGTTGGTACCACGACGGCCACTTGAACGCCGTTCATTGCCGCCGCAAACGCCGCGCGCAAAGCGACTTCTGTTTTTCCGAAGCCGACATCCCCGCAGATCAGGCGATCCATCGGGCGACCTTCGCTTAAATCACGCAAAACGTCCTGAATGCTTTTTTCCTGATCTTCCGTTTCCGCATACGGGAAACGCGCGCAGAAATCATCATAAACACCGGCGGAAACCGGCAAACGGTCGGCCTTTTTCAAGTATCTGTCCGCAGCGACTTTAATCAAAGCTTCCGCCATATCGCGAATCCGCTTTTTCAGCTTAGCTTTGCGTGCCTGCCACGCCGCGCCGCCCAACTTATCAAGCAAAACACCCGCCTGCTCCGATCCGTAGCGGGACAGCGTTTCAATGTTTTCAACCGGAACGAACAATTTGTCGTCATCGGCATAAATCAAACACACGCAATCATGAGGGGCTCCGCCGACTTGTAATGTTTCCAGCCCTTTATATCGTCCGATGCCGTGATCGACATGAACGACCAAATCCCCCTCGTTCAAAGCGGAAACGTCAGCAATGAACTGATCGCCGCGCTTTTTGCGCTTTGCCGTTCGGATTAAACGGTCACCCAGAATATCGGCTTCGGAAATCACGGTCAGCTTGTCCGTTTTGAACCCTTCGTCCAGCGACAGAACGACAAAGGGTGTTCCGTCTTTGTTTTTTAAGGCTTCCGTCCACGTTTCGGCTTCGGCGACAATAAGGCCGTTTTCTTTCAGCAAAGAAGCGATACGGGAACGCGAACCGGCCGAAAAAGCGGTTAAAACGACATGTTTTTTATTCTGTTTTTCTTCAATGATAAAGCGGCGGACGGCATCATAAACATTCGCGTCGGGAACGGCGCGTTCGGCGGAAAAATCTTTTCCGGCCCGTCCGCCCGCGTCCAATATTCTAAGCTCCCCTTTTTCTTCGGGCGCGGCAAAAGGAAAATGGCGATAAACCGCCCTCTCCCGCAACAAACGGTTCAGTTCTTCCAAATCTAAGAACATCTGCTCTTTAGGAACGGGGTGATAGATGAAACCGCCCTCGGATAAGCCGTTTTTCTCGGCATCCGCGCGCGCTTGAAAGAACTCGTCAATTTGTTCCAGACGCGAAGAAATGGCTTCTTGCACCTGATAATCCATAGAAATAACGGATTCCGAAACAAAGGCAAACAATGTGTCCATACCGTCATGAAACAACGGCAGCCAATGTTCCATGCCCGAAAAACGACGCCCCTCAGAAATGCTTTCATACAAAGCATCGTTCGTGCCGGAACCGAAACATTCCCGATAATTCGTACGAAAACGGGAAACAGCCGCTTCATCCAAAGCGACTTCACTGACAGGTTTGAACACAAACCGTTCGATCTGCCCCGTCGTCCTCTGCGTCATCGGGTCAAACGTGCGGATCGTTTCCAGTTCATCCCCGAACAAGTCCAAGCGCAAAGGCTCCGGCGTTCCGGGGGCGAACACGTCGATAATACCCCCGCGCACGGCGTATTCTCCGGCTTCCATCACCTGTTCCGTGCGCTGATAGCCGTTCTTTTCCAAAAACTGATGAAAAGTCTTCTCATCAAAAGTTTTTCCTGTTTCGGCGCTTAAAGACGTTTTGAAAAAATCGACCGGCGGCACACGCTGCAAAACGGCATTGACGGTCGTTAAAACGATTCTGGCCTTTTGCGCTTTTCCGGCATACAGAATTGAAAGCGTTTCAAGTCTTTTCGCGATAATGTCGGTATTCGGTGATACGCGATCGTACGGCACGGTATCCCAAGCGGGGAACTGCAACACGTCAATCTCCGGTGCAAAAAAAGCCAGCTGTTCGCCCAAAGACGCCAATCGGACATCGTCGCGACAGATATGCACAATATCACCTGTCTGTTCGGCCATTTCAGCCAGAACGACCGCCGCATAGCTGTCCGGAACTCCCGCCAGTAAATACTCTCCATGATTTTTGGAAAACTTCATTTTAAACTTGCTCCGTTCATCAAGATAAATACAATAGGAAGAAAAGAAAATCATCTGTTATTTTTAGGAAAAATCCGCCCGATGCGTCCCGAAATTTTGTTTCCGTTTTTCGCTTCATTGGACACCTTGCCCGGAATAGGGAAGAAAACGGCGGTCTTGTGCGAAAAATTGTGCGGTTCGACGGTGGCTGACCTGTTGTTTCATATGCCGACGGGGTTTATCGACAGGCGGCTGAAAACAACAATAGCGGATGCGCCGGAAACAGGTGTCGTTACGCTGGAAGTCGTTGCCGACCGCCATATCCCCGCCCCGACGCGAAAAAGCCCTTACCGCGTGATGTGCAGCGACGACACGGGGACGGTTCAAGTCGTCTTTTTTCACGCTTTCGGAAACTATCCGGCACAAGCTCTGCCGATCGGGGAAAAACGCTTCATCAGCGGAAAAGTCGAACATTTTGGCGCGGGAAACCGGCAAGTTCAGATGACACACCCCGATTATATCGTTTCCGAAACAGAGCTTGAAAAAATCCCTAAAATCGAATGTGTTTACCCGTTGACAGCTGGACTTTCCGGCAAAATTTTAAATAAAGCGATCAGAACGGCTTTAGAAAAAATGCCTGCCCTGCCCGACTGGCAGGATCCGGCGATGACCAAACGCGAACATTGGCCGGATTTTGAAACGGCGTTAAAAACCGTTCACGCACCGGAAGACGAAAACGACTTGCAAAAGACCGCCGCCGCCAAACAAAGATTGGCGTATGACGAACTGCTGGCTAATCAGTTGGCTCTGGCTTTGGTGCGGCGAAAAATGCGTAAAGCTTCCGGACGACAAATAAAAGGAAACGGAAAAATCAGAAAAGCCGTACTTGACGCTTTGCCGTTTTCATTAACACAAGCACAAATCCGTGTGATCAAAGAAATCAATGCGGATATGGATTCTCCGATGCGTATGTTAAGACTGGTACAAGGCGATGTCGGGTCCGGCAAAACGATGGTCGCATTAATGGCAATGCTGAATGCCGTGGAAGCCGGCGCGCAAGCTGCGTTAATGGCTCCAACCGACATTCTGGCAAACCAGCATTTTGCGACGATCAGTAAGACGGCCGCGGCAGGCGGCGTTCAAACAGTTCTCTTAACGGGACGCGACAAAGGCAAAAAACGGCAGGATATCCTTGATCAAATCGCTTCGGGGCAAGCGCAGCTCGTCATCGGCACGCACGCTTTGTTTTCCGAAGACGTAACTTTTAAGGATTTAGCGTTGACTGTCGTTGACGAACAGCACAAATTCGGCGTTCATCAGCGCTTGAGCCTGTCCGAAAAAGGCAAAGCCGCCGATATGCTGGTGATGACGGCGACACCCATTCCCAGAACGCTGGCGCTGACGTATTACGGCGATATGGAATCATCGCAGATCGACGAACTGCCGCCGTGGAGAAAGCCGATCGTAACAAGGGTACTTCCCTCCTCCCGACTGGACGAAGTCGCCGCGGCGCTGAAACGTACATTGAGCGCCCATAATCAGGTGTATTGGGTTTGCCCGTTGGTCGAAGAAAGCGAAAAAATCGACCTTGCGGCGGCGGAAGAACGCTTCGAATATCTGAACAGACTTTTCCCGAACCGTGTCGGACTGGTTCACGGCAAAATGAAAGGCAACGAAAAAGATGAAGTCATGCAGCGTTTTGCTGCCGGAGAACTGGATATTCTGGTAGCGACAACGGTTATCGAAGTCGGTGTCGATGTGCCGAACGCAACCGTTATGGTGATTGAACATGCGGAACGTTTCGGATTGGCGCAACTGCATCAATTAAGGGGCCGTATCGGACGCGGCGAAAAAGCGTCAACGTGCCTACTGATGTATGCTGATCCGCTCAGTCAAACGGCGAAAGCGCGGTTGACGGCAATGCGGGAAACGCAGGACGGCTTTAAAATCGCGGAAGAAGACCTGACCCTGCGCGGCGCGGGCGAAGTCCTCGGCACGAAACAAAGCGGTATGCCCGACTTTAAAATCGCCGATTTGGCAACGGATCAGAATTTGTTGAAAATGGCGTGCAACGACGCCAAATACATTATGAACATAGACGCGAAACTGTCCTCGGAAAGAGGAAAGGCCCTGCGTCTGCTGCTTTATTTGTTCGGCAAAGACGAAGCCGTCAAAACCCTGAAAGCGGGTTAAATAGATCATTCTTCTTGATCAAAATTGATCCGTTCTTTTTCAACGACATGCTTTGTGAAGCTGACGCGGTCAAGAATGGCCAGAACATACTCGCCCATAATTCCTAAAAAGAAAATCTGCACACTGGAAATAAAAGTAACGCTGACAATAATCGGTGCCAAACCTAACGCAAACGTATCCCAAAACAAAAGCTTGCGGATCAGATAATAACAGCCGATCAGAAAAGATAAAGTCCCGCAAATCATCCCGAAATAGATCATAAATTTCATGGGGACTTTTGTTGTATGGACGACAGAATTTAACACAGTGTCAAAATAACGAAAGAAATTATAACTGGATTTGCCTCTTTCGCGATTTTTTTGCTGATACGGCAACAAATACGGCTTGTATCCCAAATTGGGAATCACATTGCGTAAAATCGGATTCGGATCGTTCAACCGGCGTAATTCTTCAATGATTTTTCTGTCGTAAAGTCCCCAAGCGATGCAATGCGGATATTGTTTGGTTTCTGAAAATTTTGAAATCAGCCAGTAATATATTTTTCGACAAGCAGCCATGACAAAACCTTCCTGCGTTCCGGTCTTTTGTCCCCAAATCAATTTTTCGCCCTGTTCCCATTTATGAACCATATCGACAATCATTTCCGGCGGTTCCTGCAAATCGCAGCAGATTAAAACGACGCAATCTCCCGTTGCGGCGAAAAAACCGTTGATCGTATTGCATTCGGGACCAAAATTGCGCGTATTGAAAATCGCTTTGACGCGTTTGTCTTTTTCGCATAATGCGCGAAGCCTTTCCTGAGTCAAATCTTCACTGTCATTATCCATAAAAATAATTTCCCAAGAATAATCCGGAAGTTTTTCCAAAGCTTCCCTGACTTGCGCATAAGCCGGCTCGACATTCTCCTGTTCGTTAAAGCAAGGGATGACAATGCTTATTTTTTTCATCAGGAACTATCCTTTCATAAAAAGTTCTTTATCATAAGGTGTTCAAAAGAAAACGTTTTTCTTTTTAGTTTATCCGTTCATAGTATAATGTTTAATCATTTTTTTTATCCCCTCTTCAAAATCGACCATACGCCCATACCTCAAAACATTTATTGTTTTTTTCATATCCACCTTTAATCCCGGGATATTTGAAGAAGTTGGTTCGGAAAATTCAGCTTTAGCGGCGGAACCGTAAATCTTCATCATTATTTCAATATAATCCCGCAATGGTTTGGATTCAGAATGAGCAACAAAGTACGTTCCGGAAGGGATGCTGTCCTTTCCCATATCAAAAAACAGTTGTCCGGCATCATCTTCAAAAAGATAATTCCAAAATTGTGTTCCGGATGAAAATTTTGCCGTTTCGCCCTTTTCCCAACATCTGATGGCATAGTCAAGCATTGTTCCGGCATTGTCATGCGGCCCGTACACACTGAAAATTCTTCCCCAAACATGTTCCAAGCCCTTTTGTTCGCACAGTTTCCGACTCAAAATTCCGGCAGCATATTTAGCTATGCCGTATGAAATGATCGGCGCGAATTCCGTTTCTTCATTGATAACACCTTCAACCGGCCCGTACTCGGCCTGCGATCCGGCTCCGACAAATCTTCGACAACCGCAGCGCTCAGCCAATTCAACCGCATCTAAAGTGTATTTTATATTCCGCTCATGAATCAAAGGATCATCACGATCCGTTTTGCTTGTTCCTCCCCATGCGAAATGATAAAATACATCGCAATCAACGGGCATATTATCTATCGCTCTTAACTCTTCCATTGTTCCGTAAACAGGATGAACAAGGGAAGATTTGACCAATCGTTTTTTTCTGTCGGTGTCAGGACGTATAATTGCATATATCTCTGTTCCTTTTTGTTCCGCCGCTTTGATTAATGCGGTGCCAATCATACTGGTGGCTCCTGAAACGATGATTTTTTTCAATCGGTTATTCCTCCGCAATCATGTTTTGTTTATATTCTTCTCTGCTCAGAAAGGGAAACATATCGCTGTACTCGTGAGCCACAAGGCGTCCGTCCGATGTTTTTTCCGATGTTATTCTGGGCACAAGCGCCTGCCACTCAGGTGTCATAACTTCGCAAATTACCGGTCCATTTGTAGCGAAAACCCGCTTCACTTTTTCATCAATCTCATCGATATTTTCTATTCTGACGTAGGGAATTTCATACGCGGCGGCGATTCTTTCCAATTCCGGACACCATACGCCCGAGTTTGGTCCTTCTCCGACAAACCTGTCCTCCATAAAGTTATGCTGAGTAGAACGGATCAGAAGATATCCGTTATTATTCAAAACGAATGTTTTTATCGGAAGAGAGTTATGATGAATGGGGGCAAATTCCTGAATGTTCATCTGCAGACTGCCGTCGCCGGTAATAACAATGGTATCCTTTCGATCATTAGCAATGCAGACGCCTATTCCGGCGCACCAATATCCCATAGAACTCAGACCGCCGGTCGTCAGGAAATGCTGTCCCCTTTTAATCTTCCACGTCTGGCATACAACATGGAAACACGATCCCGTATCAACCATAATATTTGCGTTATCGGGAGCCAGAGCGGAAAGCCTGTCAACGAAATAATAGGAATTAACCGGCTTTTCGTCTTTGTACTCCGGCTGAACAACCGGATACTTGGATTTCCACGAATTGCACTGTTGAACCCATTCCGAATACTTTGGCAAAGACCGGGCAGAAATTCTGCTGTTGAGTTCGTCGATAATCTCTTTGCAATCAAGCCTGACTTTTTCGTCAATCACAACCCCGGGTTTATCAAGTTCTTCCCGATCAACGTCAACAACGATCTTATAGGCGTGTTTTCCGAATTGTTCCGGAGAATGTCCTACCAAAGACGAAGCAAGGCGACATCCTAAAGAAACAATCAAATCCGCATTTTGAATGGCTAAATTTGCGGCTCTTTCTCCATAGTTTCCGGGTCTGCCGACATACAGTTCATTGTCGGATTCGATCAAATCTATTCCAAGTCTTGCTGTGATTACGGGAACACCGGCCGTTTCAAAAAGCTTTCTGAAGCTTTCTCTGGCACCGGAAAGGCTGACGCCTTGCCCCGCAAGCCATAAAGGACGCCTGGCGGTTTTCAAGTGTTCCAATATGGAATTAACTGCTAAATCAAGGCGATATAAATCGCTGAGGTCAATTTTTTTCCCGAACTTGACCTGATTGGACGGAAACTCGGCTCTCTGAATATCCAGCGGAACGTCGATCCAGACTGGACCGGGTCTTCCGGTTGTCGCCGCTTCCCAAGCTTCTTCCAGATAATAATTGACTTTTGTCACATCATCGATGGTTTTAAAATATTTGACAAATCCTTCAACCATGGAACGAATATTAATTCCTTGGATACCGTATTGGCGGATGCGCGTTTTTTCTTCATACTGTACAAAAGCCAGATTTGCCTGTCCGGAAATGACAATCATCGGCGATGAATCAGTATAAGCGCCGACGACACCGTTCATAGCGTTTACACTTCCGGGACCGGCCGTTACAAGAGCTATCGCCGGCTTATTTTTTATCCTGCCGTAAGCATCCGCGCTCATTGAACAAGCCTGTTCATGATGATGGCATATAATGCTGTAATTTTTATTTTTTCCCACCGCATCGTTTAAATACATAGCCTGACCGCCGGTAACCATAAACACGGCTTCAACGCCTTTTTTATTAAAGAAATCAAAAATATATTCCGATATGTTCATCTTTTGACTCTCCGTTATGTCAGCGAGGACAACATATATGATTCGGTGTCTTTTTTTACAGGATGAGAAAGCTGTTCGGCAACAGCCACGATCATATCTTCCTGTCCGCCGACGACCTTTCTTTTTCCCAGTTCAATAAAAATGTCTCTGGGATCGACATGAAACTCTTTTGCCGCTTCTAAAACCTGCGTTTTAAACGATGAAAAGACTCCCGCCATTCCGCTGACGATGCTTATATCCGTTAACGCTCTGTCTTCCTTCATCGCTTTGCGGACAATATTTTCGCTTGCATCCATCATTGCATAAAGATTTTGATTCAATTCATAACCTTCTTTAATCAACAACGCGGACAACGCCTCAAGTTGGACATTTCCGGCTCCGGCCCCGAAACCGCGAATTGTTCCGTCAACTATTCCGGCCCCTTCCTGTATGGCCGTGTAGGCATTGGCGACGGCAAGTCCCATATTGTTATGCGGATGAAAACCCACAAGAACATACAAATGGTCAACAAGTGTCGCTATCGTTTTTTTTACCATTTCCGGTGTCGAAGCTCCCGCGCTGTCCATTAAAATAATGCCTTGCGCGCCGTAAGACTGCATTTTTTGCGATTCTTCCAGAAGTCTCTCCGTAGAAGTCATATGGCAGTTCATAAGGACGCCATAGACTTCTTTGTTTTGATTTCTGATAAACTCTATATGCTGTTTTGTGGTATCGGCCTCGGTGCAATGACACCCTATTTTAAACAAATCAACCCCCGTTTCGATTGCCGGCATCAAATTATCTTGAATCGTTCCGAATCCGGGAATCATATAGGCGCCCAATCTGGTGTGTTTAAGATGTTCTTTCGCTGTTGCAAGCATCTCTTCATCCGTTAATTTTGACAAACCGACCTGAAGAGAAGAGGCCCCCAGTCCGTTGCCGTGGCCGACGATGATTGTGTACATTCCCGCATTATCCATTGCTTCGCAATATACAGCGATGGTTTCTTTGGTCAATTGATGCTTTATTGCATGCGAACCGTCTCTCAATGTTGCGTCAAAAAA
The DNA here is from genome assembly GCA_937912005.1 of uncultured Alphaproteobacteria bacterium. Lineage (GTDB taxonomy): Bacteria > Pseudomonadota > Alphaproteobacteria > CAAGCB01 > CAG-977 > UBA11549. Next base: position 240,895 of record CALDOX010000016.1, on the reverse strand, counting down.
TCTAATTCTGCTCACAACAACTTTCTCCTTGCATAATTTTCGGCAATCTCTATTGCGGCGCAGGTAATAATATCAAGATTACCCGCATAAGCCGGTAGAAAATCAGCCGATCCGGTTACTTCAACGCCGGTTGTGACTCTTCCGTTTTCATATACGGGACCAAGAACGACTTTGTATCCCGGAACATACTTTTGCAGCTCTTTTTCAGCAGACTTTACAGCTTTGCCAATGGCATCCATATCCGGATCGTCTATCAGGGCATAAATCGTATTATGCATTATAATAGGCGGTTCCGCCGGATTCAATATTATGATCGCTTTTGCTTTTTTTACATTTCCCAATTCAAGAATCGCTTCTTTTGTCGCCTGCGTAAATTCATCAATATTGTTTCTCGTTCCGGCTCCTGCCGATTTGGAAGCAATCGTAGCGACGATCTCAAGATACTTGATGTCCGCTACGCTACTTATCGCTTTTACCAAAGGGACCGTTGCCTGTCCGCCGCAGGTTACGCAGTTGACATTCATTTGTTCCATCGCCGCTTCAAGGTTAACTTGCGGAACACAGAACGGGCCGATATGAGCAGGGGTTAAATCTATCGCATATTTGCCCAATTTTTTTAATATGGGGGCATTCTGCTCATGCACTTTAGCTGAAGTGGCATCAAAAACGATTTGGCAGCAATCGGGGTTTTCTTCAATATACCGTATTGAATTACAGGTCACCGGGATGTTCAGTTCCCTGGCTCTGGCAATCCCTTTTGAATCCGGACTGTGTCCTGCAAAAATGCCACATTCCAAGACATCAGACCGCATTACTTTCATTAATAAATCAGTTCCGATATTTCCCGTACCGATAATTCCTGCTTTGACCTTTTTCATCAGCATTTCTCCCTGATGAAATCGTGGAAGACTTTGCTTGTTTGCTTCATATCTTCGACCGTAACGTTTTGCGCGACGCCGACCCAGAACGTGTGGTTCATAATAAAGTCGGTTACGGGCAAAGCCTTGTAATCATCTTCGGTCAGATCGCGCGAATTTTTCAACTTGCCGCCGCCGATCCGTAACGGCAGGTTGTTCGTCGTGATCATCGGCTGGCGCAACAGGTTTCCGGCGAACAGCTGACGTGTGCCGATGCCGTGCGCTTCCAGATATTCGACCAGTTGTTGCTTGGTGAAAGGCGCGTCCTCCCTGACGGAAATCAGAAAACCGAACCACGACGGCTGACACTTTTCGTTATGGGACGGCAAAATCAGATAGTCCCGCAAGTCCGCAAATTCTTTCAGCAACGTTTCGGCGTTGTCGCGGCGGATTTTCAAAAAGTCATCCAACTTGTCTAGCTGCGCGACGCCGCAGGCCGCTTGCCAATCCGTGATTTTCAGATTGTAGCCGACGTGGGAATAGGTGTACTTGTGGTCGTAGCCCTCGGGCAGGTTACCGAGCTTCATCTTGAACCGTGCGCGGCAGGTGTCGTCGTGCCCCGGAGCGCACCAGCAATCGCGTCCCCAGTCGCGGACGGACAGGATAATCCGGTGCAGTTTCGCATCGTTCGTGATGACCGCGCCGCCTTCGCCCATTGTCAGATGATGCGCAGGATAGAACGAAAACGTGCCGATATGTCCGATTGTGCCGGCGTATTTATTATTCCACTTCGCGCCCAACGCATCGCAGGAATCCTCGATCAGCCACAAATCGTTCTTTTTGCAGATATCGGCGATTTTATCCATATCATACATATTGCCCAACGTATGCGCCAGAAAGACGCACTTTGTTTTAGGCGAAACCGCTTCTTCGATTTTAGAGATGTCAATGTTATAGGTGTCGAATTCGGAATCGACGAATACGGGGACAAGCCCGTTTTGGAAAATCGGATTGACGGTTGTCGGAAAGCCCGCCGCGACGGCAATGACTTCATCACCTTTTTTCAGGCGTTTTTCACCCAGTTTCGGCGATGTCAAAGCGGTCAACGCCAGCAGGTTCGCGCTGGAACCGCTGTTCGTCGTCAAAGCGTGCTTGACGCCCAGTTTTTCTGCAAATTTCTTTTCAAACTCGGCGTTGAACCGCCCCGCCGTTAGCCACATATCCAAGCTGGCTTCGACCATATTGCACAGTTCTTCTTCTCCGAGCTTTTTGCCCGAGGCGGGAATGTAATCCGCCCGTTTTTTATCGGGGCGAACCTGCCGGTAGTATTCTTTCGACAATTCCAGTATTTTTTCTTTGATTTCTTCGGGAGTCATGACAATTTTCCTTCAAAATCTTCGATTTGCCGTAATGTAAAGTCATTTATTTCTTCGCCGGCATAAAAGCGGCGATACCATTCGATTGTTTCTTTGACAGCCTTTTTTGCCGGCCAAGTCGGGCGCCACTCCAGCTCTTTTGCCGCCTTTTCAATATTCAGCATCAGCAATCCCGCTTCATGCAAGTCGTCGCGTTTATGGACAACGACCTCACCTTTGCCGTAAGCTTCCGTTATCATTTGCGATACTTCCGCTACGGTTAAAACGCTGTCCTCTTCGGGGCCGAAATTGTAGCCCTGAGCAAATTTTTTCCCGTATATATAAAGTTTTTCCGCCAAAATCATATAACCGGATAACGGTTCCAAGACATGCTGCCACGGTCTGACGGCAGCCGGATTGCGGATCTCGATCTTGATTCCTTTATTGATTGAACGGATGCAATCGGGAACCAATCTGTCCTGTGCCCAATCTCCACCGCCGATCACGTTGCCGGCGCGCGCCGTCGCCATCGCGTATCCGTCTTCGCCATTCAAAAACGAACGCCGGTAAGAAGAAGACATGATTTCCACGCATCCCTTTGAAGACGAATAAGGATCGTATCCGCCCATCGGGCTGTTTTCGGTATATCCTTCGGCGACTTCTTTATTTTCGTAGCATTTGTCCGTTGTTACATTGACAAACGCTTTGACTGTTCCGCACTTGCGCGCGGCTTCCAATACGTTCAAAGATCCAATCACGTTCGTTTCATACGTCAGTACCGGTTCGGCGTAACTTAACCGCACCAACGGCTGAGCCGCCAAATGAAAAACGATTTCCGGCTTAAAGTCGTCAAAAGTCTTTTGCAGCGCCCTATGGTCAAGAATCGAACCGATCACGGATTTTTCGAGCTTGTCCTCGACTTTCACCGCTTCAAACAAGCTCGGCTTCGTATTCGGCGCAAGAGAATAACCGCACACTTTTGCTCCCAAACGGGACAGCCACAGGCTCAACCAACTCCCCTTAAAGCCGGTGTGTCCCGTGATTAATACGCGCTTGCCTTTATAAATGTCGGAAAAAAGCACGATCAATCCTTCCATATTTTCCAAGGAGCAGCGCCCTGATCCCATAAAGCATTCAAATCTTTTTTATCCTTCATCATATCCATCGGACGCCAAAACTTTCTATGATGGTATGCATTCAGCTGTCCGTCTTCAGCTAAATTTTGCAAAGGTTCTTTTTCAAACGGCATGGAGTCATCATCCGGAATATAATCAAAAACATCCGGCTCCAACACCATAAATCCCCCGTTGATCCACCCGCTTTTTCCCGCCGGTTTTTCGTGAAATTGCCGAATAGTGCCATCTTCTTCAACATCAACTATGCCGAAACGTCCCGAAGGCTGCACAACGGTCATCGTTGCGATTTTTTTAGATTTTTTATGACATTCCAACAGTTCGGAAATATTGATATCCGCCACGCCATCACCATAAGTCAGCATAAACGGCTCCTTATTGAAATATTCCTGCGCCCGCTTGATACGGCCGCCGGTCATTGTATTTTGACCTGTATATGCCAATGTTATTTTCCACGGCTCTGTGCGGGTTTTGTGAACCGTGACATTATTATTGCTCAGATCAACTGTTACATCTGAAGTGTTTGAATAATAATTAAGAAAATATTCTTTGATAATCTCATGTTTATAACCGCACATAACAACAAAATCATTAAATCCGTAACAGGAATAGATTTTCATAATGTGCCATAAAATCGGATACCCCCCTATTTCGACCATCGGTTTAGGACGAATCCCTGTTTCTTCGCCTAATCGTGTTCCCAATCCTCCTGCCAAAATCCCTACTTTCATTTTTGCTTCCTTTTATTTTTTCAAAGAGATCAACTTAACAGCTTTTTATGATTGAAAATCTTCCGCAGAGCCGCCGAGATTCCCGATTTTGAAATTAAATTACAGACATGTTGACACAAAAGATCAACATTATATTTAAAGCATTTTCCACAAGAATCGTTCAGCCCCCAAATCGTTTGATTTCAGACGATTTTTCCTTCAAATCATGAGTAAAAAGCATATCTGTAAAAAAAAAGATTGGCAACCGTAAAAAACGCTTGCAATTCAAAGGCGTTTCATATAGAAGACATACCAATGAATTTTACGGAGACTGCTGATGACTATCGAATATGAAGGTGAATTTCTGCCCTACGTTACGTTTGAAGGTGAATTTATTCCTTACATTCGTTTGTAATTTCTTTACAATTAAAGAATACGTTTTTTTCATTCTGTCTGATTTAAGAGAAACGACCTTCGTTGAAAATCAATGAAGGCGTTATTTTTATACCGGCATACAAAACAATATAAACAGTCGGGCTTCCGAATACTCAATTTTTTTCATAATTAAGCAAAGCGTTTTAAATGCGAAACAACGATTAAGCCGTTTTATCCCGCATCCATATAACTTAACGGATCAACGGCTTTCGTTCCCTTACGGATTTCAAAATGCAGCTGAGATTCTTTTGCATTTCCCGTTTTACCGGCTTTCGCGACAGGTTGTCCCCGGGAAACCGTTTGCCCCCGTTTAACCAAAATTGAAGCATTGTGCGCGTATGCCGTTATCCATCCGTCCGCATGCTTGATCAGCAGCAGATTTCCGAAACCTTTTAATTCGTTTCCCGCGTAAGCGACCACGCCGTTTTCCGCCGCGCGAACAGACGTCCCTTCCTGAACGCGGATATTAATTCCGTCGTTATGCCGCCCGGCTCCGGCCGCACCGAATTTTGTCATAACCTTGCCTTTGACTGGCCAGGCAAACTTAGCTTTATCTCTGCTTGGCGGCGACGGAAGGCGAACGGAATTTCTTTGAGCGGTTTTCCTGTTTGAAGAGGCTTTGTTTGCCAAAGATTTTTTCTGCGAAGACTTTTTGGTTGTCGATTTGGCTTCAGGTGCTTTTAAAGCGACGACTTGCGTTTGTTTATGTTCCACGATGGAGCCCGGCAATTTTAAAAATTGTCCCTCATATATATTATAAGGAGACTTTAACCGGTTTTGTCTGGCCAGCAAGCTCATATCCACATTATAGCGCCTGGAAATACTGTAAATCGTATCTCCTCTTTGAACAACGTGTATTGAAGCGGGCGGCAGCTTTAACCTTTGACCGGGAGAAAGCAAAAACGGCGCTTTTAAATTGTTGGTTTCGATCAGAGCTCTTGTCGGAACATTATGTTTTCTGGACAAAGAATAAACCGTATCGTCTTTATGCACCGTGATAAATTCGGGAGAAATACTCTGCAACCTGTATTTGCTTCTGTCATGAACCTTTGTATTCCGGGAATTCACCGCCCGAACGCGCTGATATCCGTCCGAGCTGTTCAGAGGCACAACAACACAGCCGGACAGCGCCGCTGTCAGCAAAACAACCATTCCGACCCTGATTTTCAGTCCCATTGGCTCCCTTTTCGGTTATATTTCCGGACAGTATTATAAAAGCCTTTTTCCTAAAAAAGCATTTAAAAAAAATTTCTTGAGTTTTCTTAAAAAAATCTTTGAAACATAATCTTTTTTGAGTAAAATAGACAAAATTTTGAAGCTTTAAGGGGAATTTTTAAAATGTCTTCCACACCGAAAACCGTTTACGCCAAAGATTATAAAAAGCCGGCTTATCAGATCAGTCATGTCGATATGACGTTTGATTTGGATTCCGAGCATACGAAAGCCGTTGCGGAAATGAAAGTGCACCGCGAACCGGATACGGCGGAAAATGCGCCGATGTGGCTGGACGGCGATGAATTGACATTAAAAAGCATCGCGATTAACGGCAAACCTTTAAAGCCGGAAGACTATATTTTATCCGAAGAAGGAATGACTTTGCTGAATCCGCCCAAAGATTTTACGCTGACGATCGAAACGGACATAAATCCCAAAGCAAATACAAAATTGCAGGGGTTATACGAATCCGACGGTATTCTTTGCACAAAGTGCGAAACACACGGTTTCCGCAGAATCACTTACTTCCCCGACCGTCCGGACGTGATGCCGACATGGCGCACGACACTGATCGGAGACAAAGAAAAGCTGCCCAAGCTGATTTCCAACGGCAACAAGGAAGCCGTTGAGGAACTGCCCGACGGCCGCAAAAAGGAAGTCTTTTTCGACCCCGTTCCCAAAGCATGCTATCTGTACGCCGTCGTTGCCGGCAAGCTTGACCAGCAGCAGGATCACTTTGTGACCCGCTCCGGTCGTGATGTTACGCTGAACGTTTTTGTGGAAGAAGGCAAAGGCGAAATGAGCGGTTACGCCGTCGAATCCCTGAAAAAAGCGATGAAATGGGATGAAGACACGTTCGGTCGCGAATACGATCACGATGTCTTTAATATTGTGGCGGTATCAAACTTTAATTCGGGCGCATGTGAAAACACATCCTTAAATATCTTTAATGATAAATATGTTCTGGCGGACCCGAACAGAGCGACTGACGCGGATTATGCCAGCATTGAAGGCGTTGTCGGCCATGAGTATTTTCACAACTGGTCAGGAAACCGCGTTACTTTGCGCGATTGGTTTCATTTGACCTTAAAAGAAGGCTTAACCGTTTATCGTGATCAGGAATTTTCTTCCGATATGCGTTCCCGCGCCGTCAAAAGAATCGAAGACGTTTCGTCTCTGCGCGCGGGACAGTTTACACAAGATGCAAGTCCTTTAGCGCATCCGATTCAACCGGACTCTTATATTTCCGTCCGTTCTTTGTATACCGGTACCGTTTACAACAAAGGCGCTGAAGTCATCCGAATGATGGAACGTATGGCAGGCAAAGAAAAATTCCGCAAAGGGATGGATTTATACTTTGAACGCAATGACGGCAAAGCCGTTACCTGCGACGATTTTGTCGCGGCGATTTCCGAAGGCGCCGGCATTGATTTGAAGCAATTTGCCAACACATGGTATCATCAGGCAGGAACGCCCGTCGTTGAAGCCAAAGGCGTCTATGACAAAGAAAAGAAAACTTACACGCTGACTTTGAACCAGCACACGCCGGCCACTCCGGGACAGCCGATCAAAAAGCCGTTTGTCATTCCTTTGGAAGTCGGTCTGCTGGATAAAGACGGCAATGATATGCCTCTGGACATCCAAGGACAGGAAAAGGACGGCAAGACCTCCAAGGTTATTGTTATGAACAAACCGGAACAGACGTTCGTTTTTGAAAACGTCAAGGAAGAGCCCGTTTTGTCGGGCAACCGGGCTTTCACGGCACCGATTCATTTCAAAGCGGATTATACGCCGGAACAGCGCGGTTTATTAATGGCTAAGGATTCCGATTTGTTCAACCGTTGGGATGCCGGACAGCAGTTTGCAACCGATATTATGCTGGATATGGTAAAAGATATCCAGGCGGGCAAAGAAACAAAGATCTCCGCCGCTTTCACTCAAGCGTTGAAGGGATACCTGAACGATGACAACCTTGACAAAGCTTTCATTGCCAAGGCGTTTATTCTTCCTTCCGAACGCGCCGTTGCGGAACGGATGGATGTTGTTGACGTTGATGCGATTGCTCAGGCGCGCGCCACACTGCGCAAACACATCGCGACGGAATTGAAGGACGATTTGAAAAAAGCTTACGACAACAATCAAATAAAAGGCGAGTATGTCCCGAACGCTGAAGATTCAGGCAAACGCGCCGTTAAAAATATGGCGCTGGGTTATTTGAGCATTTTAGACGATTCTTTGGCGCTGAAACAATACTATTCCGCTGAACAGATGACGGACAAGGATGCCGCCGTCCGCATTTTTGCCGGCAAAGATACGCCTGAAGCCAAAGCTGTTATGGAAGATTTCTATCAGACCTACAAGAAAGATTCTTTGGTGGTTGACAAATGGCTGTCTATGCAGGCTTTAGCCTCTGCCGACTCTTTAAAAACAGTCAAAGAATTGATGACTCATGAAGCATTTTCTATGACAAATCCGAACAAAGTTCGCGCTTTGATCAATGCATTTGCCGCCAATCCGACGGCTTTGCATAAAAAAGACGGTTCAGGGTATGATTTCATTGCGGAACAAACAATAGCCGTTGACAAAATCAATCCGCAAGTCGCCGCGCAGATTCCCGTCGCTTTGGGTAACTGGAAAAAGTTCGATCCCGAACGTCAGGAAATGATGAAAAAGGCGTTGACTCGTATCATTGAAACGCCGGATTTATCGCCGAACACTTATGAAATTGTTTCTAAATCTTTGGGAATTTCAGAGAAAAAGGAACGTCAAAATGCGGCTGACTTTCTGAAAGATCCCGGTGTCAAGCGTTATTCCAACGGCTCTAAGTCTGTTTCCGAGCGCAGAACAAAAGTCAATTTGTTGGCGGCTGCGCGTCAGGCGTCAGGACGATGAACAAAAATACCGTTTTAATCGGAACAGCCGGTTTCCTCTTGGGAATCGGCTGTGGTTTTTTATTTGCCCCTAAAGATCGAAACATCGGCTTAACACAGTTGGCGCTGTCCGATTTTACTTCGCAAGGGCGCTCCGAGATTCAAAAAATGGCCGAAGAAATTAACGGCGTTTTAGATGAAGATGTCGGCGAAATTATGGCTGAAAAGACACGAATGCTGCAGGCAATCAGCGCAAAAGAACCAGATCAAAACGCGGCAGATTTTTATTTATCCGGCATGGAAGATAAAATGAATAAAGCTCATGCAAAAATCAACCGGATTTTATTGAACACAATTCAACGTATGCCGTTTATTGACAGACGGACGTATATGAAACTTTACTTGAAAAAACGTCCCGTTTTAAAATTGCACAGCGTTGTTTTGCCGCCGCTGACAGAAACGAATTTTGATGATTTTCACGGTGAAACAAATTTAATTTTGAAATCGCGAACAACAGATCCTTCATAGGTTTTTAGAATGGCTGAACTCAAAAAAACAAATGCGATGCGTTTATTGGATCAAGCGCATATCGTTTATAAATGCTATGAATATGAAACGATTGACGGCAAAATAGATGCTGTCTCCGTTGCTCAAAAAATAGGACAAGAGCCCGAACAGGTTTTTAAAACACTTGTTACGCAATCCCCTGCCCGCGAACATTTTGTTTTTGTCATTCCGTCAATTTGCGAACTTGATTTAAAACTGGCTGCTAAAGCAGCCAAGCAAAAAAGCATTGAGATGCTTCCGTTAAAACAGCTGTTAAGCACAACCGGTTATGTTCATGGCGGTTGTTCCCCGATCGGTATGAAAAAGCCGTTTCCTACATTTATTGACGAAACGGCTTTATTGTATGATCAGTTTTGCGTCAGCGCCGGCAAAGTCGGGCTTAATTTAAGCCTTTCTCCTCAGGATTTAGCGCGTTTTGTTCTGGCGGATTTTGCGGAATTGGCTCGCTTTTCCTAGCCGGAAAAGCTTCTTCCATAATTTGAGCGGCAGACCACATTTCAAATCTGGCATCGACAACCTTTCCTTCCGGATATTTTGGTGAAAAAATAACGTTCATCGGCAAGCTGCGATAAGCATCCTGCGGCAACAACTTATTGAAGAACGGATCATTATATTTAATCCGCATAACAATTAAATCCCCGTTCTGAATCGCGTTTGCGGCTCCGTTTGTCACCATAACGAAACGATTCCATAAACACGACAGGCAAAAATCTTCGGTTACATTCAAATAAACCGCTTTCCCCGCATCAACCTGCCTATACAGCAAAGTCTCATTAAATTCAATACTGCCCCAGTTATTCAAATTTTTGTCAGACGGATGAAGAGGAACAAAAATCAAACCGATCAACGGAAAAACAATAGCTCTTTTTTTCGGAAAGGTTTTGATTTTCCAAATGATCAAAAGAAAAATGCACAGCAATAATATTATTCCCGCCGCAATTTCTATACCGGTTTCACACCCGATTAACAGCAACAAAATCAAAATTTGAAAATACAGAGGCAACGGCATACCTAAATTAATCAACCGGCTGATCTGTTTGGTTTCTTCAAATGCTACAGACAGCTTTTTAAGCCGCAGCAAAAGCAGAAACGGCGAAGACAGTCCCAACAAAAAAGCCAACGAATAAAATATAAATGAACGGGACAACAGATCATACGTCTGATAGTACAAATCCGTCATCGGGGTAATTAACAGCAACATTCCCGCCGCAAAACCGGTAATAATACCAGCCTTTTCCCATAAAAAATTGGCTTTCAAAGAAGAAAATACGCTCTCAAAACGCCGGCTTATATTTTCGACAACCTTATCATCAAAGATTTTTTTCCAATTAAATGAAAAGAAAACCAAAGCGACAATGCAAATATAATTAAATAACGGAGAATTAAATTGTGCCCCCCAAACCAGACCGCCAAAAACAGAGGAATATACGCACAACGCAAATACCGTTACGAAAATCCCCGTCCATACAAAGAACATCTTCATCAAGCCTTTATAAAACAGGAATGTTTTTTCGTTCGATTGTTTTTGAACGATTATTAACTGGTAAACAGCCAGTAAAAAGACCATCAAAACAGGCGTTAAAATGAAAAATTTTATTCCCATAAGAAACGACGCGATAAAATCCAGCACAGAAAAAGAAAAAATATCTCTCACTTTTCCGAATGTTTTTTGTTCGACCGGCGCTTTAACATTAAATTCCGCCCCTAATCCGGGAACTGTTACCGCCACTGAAACTTCGGCCGGATCTTTCAGCTGTTCCGGATTTAACAAATGCGCCATAATAAAAAGATCCCGCCCATTCTGCATCAAAAACGGCTTTGAAAAATGCAATCCCCGATCATTTTTTATCAAAACTTTTACTTTAGAAGAGCTTAAAAACGGCATCTTTAAAGAAACCGCCAAATCTATGTTGGCCTTTCCGCTTTTTTCGAAAACGGCTTTTTTCAAAGAAACTCCCAAATTTTGTTTTTTTGGAGATTGGGTCGCTTCCTGTACTAAATTCTGGCAAAACGACGCTTCTAAGACAGATTTTTCGGTTGTATATGTAATTTCCGGCAAAATATTTGTTTGGCATACATCCTTTGAACAAGTATTTACGGTCAGTTTTGCGCGAACAGTTCCTTCTTCTTTCGGATTAACCAATTTAGCTTGAAACGGCAGATAAACTTTTTCCGTATAACCCCAATATTTTTTTCCGTTTAAATTTATAGTTTCTTCCATCGGAAAAAACATTGAATCCAAAACAACATTTTTTGATCCGGTGAAATCGATTTGAATTCCGTTTTCCGGCAAACCTTCTTCCTGCGTAACAAAGAAAACATCTTTTTCCGGGAAAAGAATAAAAGACATCAGTATGTTTTCCTGCCCCATATTTGCGCATGAAGCTAATACAGCGCCGACCTTTTCAGAGCTTACGGATTTTGAAAAATAAGAACTTCTGTGAAAGTTCCTGATATAATCCTCAATTTTTGTATTCCCGATATAAACGTTTTTTATATTTTTCCAAGTATTCTTATCGGATAAATCGACAATCATATCCGTACGTCCCGGATTTTTTTCCAAAATCGACATATTGATATCATTGACCGCATTTTGAACCATTTCTTCCAAATCTTTATATCTTTTTCCGAACAGAGAAATCTTTTTGACTTCCTCAACTTGTTCGGAATCAAGATCGATCAATTTTAACAGTTCATTTAAAATTTCTTCATCCGTTGCGCCCTGCTGTTTGTTTTTCAAATAATATTCCGCTATAAAATGGAACGTTTCTTTTGCCGTATATGTTTTTATTCGTTTTACATCGCCGACTGTTATGGGGGTTAATTTGCTTTGCGCCGCTTCGACAGGGTTAAAACAGAAAAAAGCACTCAAAACGAACAGAACAAATATAAATATTTTTCGGCGCATTTTTTCAATATCCTTTAATTTTTATGGTATAATTTAAAAAAAAGGATATCATACCCGAATGAAAAAAAATAGGGAAAATACAAGCATGAACTTTCTCAGTGGACAATGTTTAGTTGCTATGCCAGGAATGCTGGACGACCGTTTCGAACGTTCTGTCGTGTATGTTTGTGCTCACACAAAGGAAGGAGCAATGGGACTGATGATCAACCGTCCCATTCGAGATTTGACGTTTTCGTCTTTACTGACGCAACTAAATATAGAACCTAGCAATCAATTAACCGCACCGCCTATCCTTGCCGGCGGCCCTGTCGATATTATCCGCGGTTTTGTGCTGCATTCGCCTGAATATGCCAGCAATACGACATTAGCAATAACGGAGCAAGCTTCTTTAACCGTAACGACGGACATTATTCGGGATATATCCAAAGGCAGCGGACCTCAGAATTTTTTGATCGCTTTAGGCTATGTCGGTTGGGGCGGCGGTCAATTAGAACAGGAAATTAAAGAAAATGCATGGCTGCCCGTTGAAACTTCGGCCGATTTGCTTTTTTTGCTGTCCCCTGAAAAGAAATGGGAGTGCGGATTGAAAAAGATAGGGATTGACCCTATACTTTTATCTCCCGAACAAGGAAAAGCTTAAATCGGATCTGCAAGCCCAAAATCTATCAGCATTTCCGAAACGCCTAAAGCGCCGACAAAACATTCCGCTTTTTCGGGGTCGTTCTTGTCCGGAACGCATTTTGCCGTTTTGCCGTCAAAATGATGTTTAACTCTATGATACGCCTCTCCAGCTTTTCCCGACCGCAGCCGTACCTTCAATGAAAAAGTTTTTTCTTTTATGCGAACTTTGCCTGCGTTAACGACAGATAATACACCTTCAACGACATTTTCGTCTGAAATTTCTATTGGTTTTTGCGCTTCCCGAAAGGCCTGTTGCCAACCGAAAACTTCTTCCTTCATTTGCTGTTCGCTGTTTTCAAATTGCGGATGTTTGACGAGTTCTTCCCGGCGTATAACCGGATTGTCCGTCAGTTTGAACGGATCTTCGATATCCGCAGCATTTATTGTGTTAGCAACTTCTTCTATATTTTTAACCGAAATATTAACCGCCGCTCCGTTTTGATTTCCGAAACGCTTTGAAATCAGCTGCATATCTTCTTTAAATGTTTGTCGTCTGTTTTCAACAACCGCCTGCCATTTGCTTTCCAAAAACACTGATATCTCGTGCGGAGAAAGGCCGTTCAAATAAAAAAGCCCGATAACGGCTGCCAACAAAACAGCAACATAATGCGGACGCTTCAGCAAAAAAAACGTTAAACGCAGCGCGTCTTTTGCCAATGCGATAATGCCGCCGATATATCTGACCAAAAACATCTTTTATTCATCAGGATTTCCGCCGTAGCGGGCGCACAAATCAGCGACAGCTTCGGGGGTGATTTTCTGGAACAAAGGCGTATCCGGCGCATTAAAGGCATGTCCCGGTTTTAACGTCTGCAATTCTTCGGTCAGGTTTTCTTCAGGCCAATTTAACGCTTCGTTTTTCAGGTTTATCAATCCGAAAATTCTTTCCGCCGTTTCAGGGATAACCGGAGCGGACAGAACCGCATACAAACGAATCACATTTAAAGCCAGGCGCAGAATCATTGCCGCTTTTTCGGGATTCTCCTTAATCACCGTCCAAGGCGCGGCAGCAGTCAGATAGTTGTTTCCTTCCACCCAGATGGCGCGCAATTCCGTCAAAGCTTTGCGAAACTCCATTTCGGAAAGATATTTTGTGTAATCCGCCGTTCTGTTTTGCAGCGTTTGAACAAATTCTTTTTCAACAGCCGTCCATTCTCCGCCCGACGGAACGGCCGGGCCGATTTTAGAGGCGGTCATTTTTAAAACGCGGTTGACAAAATTACCCAGAACATCATTCAGATCTTTGTTGACTGTTGCGGCAAAAGAGGAAAACGTAAAGCTTGAATCGGCATTTTCCGGCGCATTCGCCATTAACCAATAGCGCCAATAATCCGGTTGAAACTCATCCAAAGCCTGATTGGTAAAGATACCGCGTTTTTGAGAAGTGGAAAACTTTCCGCCGTAAAAGGTCAGCCAGTTAAAGCCTTTGATGTAATCAACTTTTTTCCACGGTTCCCCGGAAGCCAAGAGCGTAGCCGGGAACATAATTGTATGGAAAGGAATGTTGTCTTTTGCCATAAATTCGACATAACGAACATCTTTCGGATCATACCACCAGCTTTTCCAGTCGCGGTGTTCGGGATCTTTTTCCGCCCATTCCGCCGTTGATCCGATATATTCGATCGGCGCATCGAACCAGACATAGAAAACCTTGCCTTCAAACCCCTCTTTCGGCACGGGAATACCCCATTTTAAATCGCGTGTAATGCAGCGTTCGCGCAATCCTTCTTTCAGCCATTTGCGCGCGATGGAAGTCACGACGATCGGCCATTCCGCTTTATGTTCGTCAATAAAAGCGGATAGTTTGCTTTCTAAGGCCGGCAGTTTTAAAAACAAATGTTTACTGTCTTTAATTTCCAGATTAGAGCTGCCGGAAACGGCCGAACGCGGATTAATCAAATCGGTCGGGTCCAAAACGCGCGTGCAGTTTTCGCATTGATCGCCTCGGGCGGCTTCATAGCCGCAATGCGGGCAAGTCCCGACAATATAGCGATCAGGCAGGAAACGACCGTCGTCAACGGAATAAACCTGCTTAATCGTACGTTCTTCAATAAAACCGTTTTCCATCAGTTTCTTACAAAAATGCTGCGTCAGTTCCGTATTCTGATGCGAAGAAGATCGTCCGAAATGATCAAAAGACAGATTAAAACGCCGATAAATGCTTTTTTGAACTTCATGCTGTTCCGTACAGAACGTTTCCACGTCCTGATTTTTTTCCAATGCAGCCAATTCCGCGGGAGTGCCATGTTCGTCCGTAGCGCAGATAAACAAAACATCTTCGCCTTTTTGACGCAGAAAGCGAGAATATACATCTGCCGGCAGCATAGACCCGACCAAGTTGCCTAAATGTTTAATACCGTTAATGTAAGGAAGAGCGCTGGTAATCAAATATTTTGTCATTATGCGTGCCTTTGTAAAAAAAAACAGATGGATATTGTTTTTTACCCGCTTTCCGCATAGGATTTCAAGCACAAATTTAACGGAGAATAAAAATGCCGAATACCGACAAAATTTCTATCAGGAGCGCCCTTCCCGCCGATATTGAGGCCATTATGCAAATAGAGGATGAAAGCTTTTTGCCGGGAGTACAGGAAGAAAAAGAATTATACTTAAAACGCATTGACGTTTTTCCTGAAGGTTTTCTGATAGCTCAAAATATCGAAACAGGCGAAATCGGCGGCTATATTTCCAGTGAAATCTGGCTGAAGGATTACAGCGTTTCGCCGGAAACTTTGGCTTTGGGACACAATCCGCAAACAATTCATAACCGCAGCGGCCGATATTTATACATTACCTCTTTCGGCACGCTGCGTTCATGGCGCGGTCAGAAAATCGGACAGGCGCTGTTTCAGGCATTGGAAGAAAAAATAAAGACGCAATTTCCCTCCGTCAAAAAAGAGATTTTAATTGTTTCAGAAAACTGGACGGCGGCCCGCGGCTTGTATTCCAAAAAAGGCTTTGTCGAAACGGGAAGAATTGAAGGATTTTTTACCCCGTGCGGTTTTCCTTCGGAAGATGCCGTTATTATGGCGAAATAGAATCATCGGGATATAAACGCGGCAAATGTTCCTTTTTTTCTGTTTTTGTTTGAATTTTTAACTGAACAGCCTCTTTAAAAGCATTGCAGATATCTTTGCCAAGATTTTCCTTAGCCATAGGTAAATGTTTGGCAAAACGTCCCGTTCCGTACAAATACATTTCCAATTCTTCCAACCGCCGGACAAATTCATCGGATTTGCCCGTAAAAAGTCTTTTCACATCCGTCAAATTGAAAAAAGAACAATCGGGACAGATCGCCGCCGCCCAAGCCAGAATTGCCGAAGAAGCGGCATTAAAATCCCCTTTCAAACAAGCTTCTTCCACAGCTTTGACCAAACGAGCCTGGGCTTGCTTCTTTTTCAGAATCTTATAAAAAAACATCCCTAAGACAATGAGAAGAAACGGAATTATTCCGACAAGAATCTTGTTGATTTTTATTTTTTCCGTTTCTGCTGATGCTTGCAGAACAGGCGTTTTTAAATCTTCCTTTGCCGCCTCAGGATCAGGCAACACAGTCAAAGTATAAGAAGGAACGACAGATGTTTCTATTTTTCCGGTCCGCGTATTCAGCCATGGAACTTTAACTTCCGGCAAAATAAAGTTTCCGGCCTGTCGAGGAATAAAAATAATCGTTTGACGCAAAGCCGCGGCAACGCCTTCTTTAAACTGCGGCATACTCCTTTCCGTTTTGCCGTTATAAAACCGGCCGTTTTTTATTTGTCCCATTTCAAAATCCGGCAAAAACGCCGGCAAAGTTCCCTGAGCCGCCAGCAATAAAGATCTTTTTATCGGCGTCCCTGCCGGAATCGTTTGCGATTTAGGAACGACGCCGTCAAATAATTTAACATCAGTCGCCGCAAACAAACGGCGCGGATATTTCGGTAATTCCTTAACCGTTATTGAAAACGACGGAGAACAAATTCCGATTTTTCCGTCCTCAAAAATTTTAAGATCTTTCGGCAAACCTCTTGCGGATATCAAAGTCGGCGCATTGGCCCCCAAACAAAACGACGGAAAAAACATTTCTCCCCAAGATTTTGGAATCAGGCTGAAAACAAATTCGTTCGCGGTGTAAGATACTCTTTTATCAACCGCTTCCTGATAAGTTGTTTTTTTTATTAAAAAAATATCCGCATTTGGCCATTCCGCCGGAATGATGTCGATGTCTTTCAGACCGATTCTGTCCAGTATTTTGATTTGAAATTGAACTTCCTGACCGATATAGGCCTCTTTCGCGGGAGGCTCAAAAAATAAAGACAAGCGCTGCGGTTCGGCCCGTCCCGTTTTGGAACCGAACAGAATCATCAAAAAAGAAAGGAAGAACTTCTTTACCATTGCGCCCCGATTTGATTTTCTTCATTGTAACGCTTTTCCCGATATAAAAACAAAATTTTATGACGCAATAAGGTTAAAGGATCTTCATGAACCGGAAGCATTTTGTTTTCATTATTTTGTTCGCCCGAAGCATTCTCTTCATTCTCGGAATCATCCGACTCTTCATCTTCCGCATTGCCGCTTCCTTCTCCAGCTTCAGCGGAAGCATTTTCCTCTTTTTCCGAAGTGGAATCAGATGTTTCCTGATTTTTTTCAGAATCCGAAGAGGAATCATCCCGGTTTGAAGAATCCGCGTTGTCGTTCTGATTTTCCTTTTGCGGATCATTTGATTCCGAAGCGTTTTCTGCGTTTGAATTTTCGTTTTGATCTCCCGATTCATTTTCAGAATTTTCTTTATTATCATTGTTTCTATTTTGGTTTAAATTGTTTTCTTCCTCTTCCTTCCCTTCTTTTCCGCCGGACTGATCCTGATTTTGCGCTTGATCGTTTTCACCGGCATCAGGGGTTTGATCGTTAGCCGGTTTATCATTCAATCTGCGGGCGATTTCCAAATTGATTTGAGCACTTTTATCATACGGACGCAGTTGAACGGCTTTTTCCAGCAAATCGATTGCCTGAGGATAATTTTCCAAAGAAATCAGCTTGGTTCCGACATTATAGAGAGCGATAAAATTGTTTGACCGAACAGCCGTTTCAACGGCCCCTTCTTGATTGCCCTGCTCCAAGCGCCGCATAGCAGCGCCGGAAGGAGAAAGAAAGTATTCCAAAGTATCCGCCCGCGCAGGAACAAAAACCCACAGACACAATAAAACAACCAACAATCGACCCTTTTGGAACAAAAAAGGAAAACCGATTAACGGCAAAATTAAAAACCAATATCCCCGATCGTTAAGGGATTTATCCGTTAACGCGCTTTTTTCGCCAGCCGCAAGCTTTGATTTTCGGGCTTTCATCAACAATGCTATATCGGAATCATCGGTCTGCACCCGGGCGTATTCTCCGCCGCCAAGCTTTGCCAAACGTTTTAAATAGCCTTCTTTTAACCGATGAATGATAGGATTTCCCAAAACATCCAAAACAGGAATATCTTCTTTTTCAAACAGCTGTCCGCCCTGCGGCGTCCCTGTGCCTAATATGAACAGACGACTGCCTTTTTGAGCGGCGGATTGAATTAAAGCGTCTGTTTTATCCTGCATTTCCAAAACATCTTCCGCGCCGTCCGTAATTAAAAAGATATCTCCGAACTCCGCTCCGGCGTCTTTAATGGCCTTCAGCGCTTCTTCCACTGCCCTGTCCGTTCTGGATCCTTGAGACGGCATTAAAGAAAAATTCAATAACGGCAAAACGGCTTCTATCACGCCTTTATCGGCGGTCGCAGGAATCAGTTGATACGGTTCGTTTGTAAAAACAATCAAAGAAACAGGGATTCCTTTTAATTCCTCCAATAAATCGTAAATTTTAAAAACCGCGCGGCTGAAGCGATTGGGATGTATATCCTTAACTTTCATAGACAAAGAAATATCCAGTACGATAACCGCCGGAGATTTCGGACTGTACAGATCCGTTTGCCCGTTTTTTAAAGAAATACCCGCCAAAGCGCCAAGAATGGAACAAACACATAAAATCAGAAAAAAAGCCCCCAATCGTTCTTTCAAACGCACATACGTCCTGACCAGCAAAGAATCAAGCAGATGCGCATCAACGATGCCCAACCATGCCTGAACGGATTTAAGTTTGAAAAAACAAAAAAGAACAGCCGGAATAAAAAACGCAAAAGCCCAAGGACGCACGACGGAAAAATCCATTATCCGCCTCCCCGCGCAAAAATAATGCGGCCGATAAGACGTTTAAAAACAATAACGGAAACAATCAGCGCAAA
This sequence comes from uncultured Alphaproteobacteria bacterium, assembly GCA_937912005.1. Taxonomy (GTDB): domain Bacteria; phylum Pseudomonadota; class Alphaproteobacteria; order CAAGCB01; family CAG-977; genus UBA11549. The sequence continues at coordinate 221,911 of CALDOX010000016.1, read as the reverse complement.
AACCAATAAAGGCCAAAAATACATTTCCTTCTGTTTCATCAGGTAAACCGAAGCTTTTGATAACGGCTCGTTCCGCGAAATTTTCGCATAAGCATCGGTTACGGCATCCTGATCTTTGGCCATAAAGAACAGTCCGCCCGTTTCCTCCGCCGCGCGCCTTAAAAAAGCCACGTCAACGCCTATGTTCTGATCGGCATCCGGCGATCCGACTCCGATTGTATAAATCGTAACGCCGTCCCGTTTTGCAGCGTCCAACGCTTCTTCCGGCAAAACATTCCCCGCATTATTGATGCCGTCTGTCAGCAGCACGATAATTTTATGTTTGGCATCGCTGCTTTCCAAATACCTCAAAGATAAGGCCATTGCGTCACCGATGGCAGTCAATGATCCCAACAATCCGGCCTGAACGCCGCTCAGCATTTTATACAGCGCTGCGGAATCAACCGTCAAAGGCACATATAAACTGGTTTGTTCCGAAAACAAAACAATTCCGATCCGATCGTTTTGCCGCATAGCTGCAAATGCGACGGCGGCTTCCTTTACCGCCTCCAAGCGGCTTTTGCCGGCCTCATTCATATCCTGATGAAGCATAGAGCGGGAAATATCCAATGTCAGCATAATGTCCCGCACGGGAACCGTATATTCCTGAATCCCGCTTGAAATTTGCGGCCTGGCCGCAGCGACCACCAGCAGCCCCCATAAAAGCCATAGCAAAGGCGTTTGCTCTCCTGTATGCATAAAACGGCGTTTTTTGGAAGCCGTCTTAATTTCCGCGAAAAAAGGAACTTTTATTGCCGCCGTATTTTCCCTGCCCGCCGAAAAAAGCCCACGCACCAATAAAGGCAGCGGCAAACACAGGAAAATCAATGGCCATGCAAAATGAATCATGTATTTTCAGTTATCCACTCTTTTGCCGCATTAATTAAAGAAGCAATATCCTGATAACGAAACCGATCGGGCGGAATAAACATAATATTTTCCACAATATCTCCCGCCTGCCCTGCAAAAACGGGCTTTTTGGTTGTTTTTTCAAGAAATTGCCGCCAATCTTTTCCGGACAGCAAAGAAATATTTTCACGTTTAAACTTCATCAAAGCAATCCGACGCAGAAGCAAGCATATTTCAGAAGAAATTTTATAGTTATTCCCTCTAAAACGATCAGCAATACGTTCAACTTCACGGTTTGCGTATTTCTTAGCTGTTATTCTATGAATATAGCGCCATATCTGATAACAGGCAAATGCTCCGAGGAAACAAAATAAAAGAACTATCCAAAAGATTGCGGGCAATGGCCATACGGAAGGAATTGCAGGCAAATGAATATCTCTTAATCCGGATAAATCAATTCCCTGTCCTTGCATTTACTTTTCTCCTGCGGTTAAAACACCCCGACGCACGGTTTGAATCATATCCTGATCCGTGCGAAGTCCGATGTAAATAATATGCCTGCTTTCACAAAAAGTTTTCAAATCGCGGCGCGGTTCGACGAACATTTTTTCATATTCTTCACGCCATTTTTCATCATCCGTATAAATTGTCACAATACGGTGCCCGTCGCTGATGCGATAGGCTCCCGGCGGCGGCGGCACTTCTTCCAGAGGGTCAAAAATCTGCACGCACACCACATCGCAGTGACGGGAAATATATGTCAGATGCTTTTTGCATTCTTCGTCAAAACCATAAAAATCACTGATGATATATACACGACCGCCGTTTTTGCTGACACGGCGCAATTCAGCCAAAGCATCATCCAAAGATATTCCTTTGGATTTATCCTCATCATTCGCCGCCACAACAGCCGCATTGAAAACTTCCATCAATCGGCGCAGCTGTCTGTGCGGCGCTATTTTAAAGTAATGAGCGGCCGACAACACAATCGCGCCGATTTTGTCCCCATGTTCCCGAGACGCCCAAGCCAAAGCCGCCAACACGCGGGCCGCGATAACCGATTTAAACGCCTTGCGCGTGCCGAAATGCATGCGAGGACGAAAATCCGCCAAAAACAGAACCGGGCGATCTCGTTCTTCCCGATAAAGTTTAGTATGCGCCTTGCCTGTTCTGGCCGTTACGCGCCAATCTATCAAACGAATATCATCGCCTTGATGATAAGCGCGTACTTCGTCAAATTCCATTCCTCTGCCGCGGAAAGGAGAGCGGTGCAATCCCAACCCTTCCGCTTTTGAAAAACCGAGAGAATCAAAAGATAAAAGCGGCACAAACCGTTTTTGCGCCAACAGTTCCGGCAAAGACACATGAACGCCGTCCCCTTCTTCCTGAAACGAAGAAGTCGGATCAGCCGCCTGTTTATGAAAAAAAGTCTTTAACCGGTCTAACATTACGGCAACGGCACCTGTGATAATAAAGTATCTATGAAACTGTCCGGCGTCACGCCTTCGGCTTCGGCTTCAAAAGTTAAAATAATGCGGTGGCGCAAAACGTCATGCACAACGGCATGAATGTCTTCCGGCAAAACATAATCCCTCCCGGCCAGCCATGTTCTGGCACGCGCGCAGCGGTCTAAAGCGATTGTTCCGCGCGGGCTTGCCCCGAAAGACACCCAGCGTGAAAACTTTTCATCATACGCCTGCGGACGGCGCGTCGCCATAATCAGCTGAACAATGTATTCCTCCAAAGCGGGGGAAAGATGCACATTCAATGCCTCTTTACGAGCGGAAAACACTCTGGACTGCGGCATAACTTCTATTTTTCCGATTTCTCCTTCCGTCAATGCTTCGTTGCGAACCAGCTGCAGAATCCGGCGTTCGGCGGCAGCATCGGGCTGATCTATTTTAACATACATCAAAAAACGGTCTAATTGCGCTTCCGGCAACGGATATGTCCCCTCCTGCTCAATCGGGTTTTGAGTAGCCATTACCATAAACAGCTGAGGCAATTTATACGTTTTGCCGCCGACGGTCACTTGCCGTTCGGCCATTCCTTCCAGCAAGGCCGACTGAACCTTTGCCGGCGCGCGGTTGATTTCATCCGCCAAAATCAAATTATGAAAAATCGGGCCGGGCTGAAATTTGAAATCTCCCGTTTCCGGACGATAAATATCGCTGCCGGTAATATCGGAAGGCAGCAAATCCGGCGTGAACTGAATACGTTGATCGTCTCCTTCAATCGCTTCGGATAACTTTTTGATGGCTTTTGTTTTTGCCAAACCGGGAGCGCCTTCTACCAACAAATGTCCGTCCGCCAACAAAGCGATCAACAGCTTATCCACCAGCGCCGTCTGTCCGACGATGCAGCTGTTCATATACTCTTTCAGCCGCATAAAACTGCGGCGGGCATTCGTCATTTCCGTTTTCGATTCGTTTTCGGTCAGCATAAAAAAACTCCTTTTTGCCTTTATAGCTGTTATAATGAGGCTATATTATATGATTCCATTGCCTTGGGACACTACAATTTATGGTCATACTGCCATTTTATCAATTTTTAATCGGCTTTGCTGAAAAAGATCAAACAAAATACGCTTTTTTAGCACAAAACGGCCATTTGGTCTCTGCCAATATTCCCGTTCGATATCCTTCGTATCATTCGGATTCCCGTACTCTTTACGGTATTTGGAACAAAAACGGCAAAGACGTGATCGGGCGGGCCCTTATCAACCCGGCCCCGATGGACTTTTCTCCGCTTTTCACTTTATCAAACAAACGGATTTCTTATACGGCAATTTCTCCCGATAATCTGAAAATCGCTTTTTTAGTCAAAGATCCGGTCTCGGCGGAAACACAGCTGCGCGTTATTGTTCATGAAGAATTCGGCTGGTTTCCGCTGCCTTTTCTTCGCCTGCCCGCATCGGAAAGTTCTGTCTGTTTTTCCTCCTCCGACGTTTTGATATATACGGATCCGGCAGGATCGCTGAAAGCGGTACGATTAAGCAAACCCGTAAAAGTCGTTGAAGTTACTCCGTCGGGACGCATGCCCGCTTGCAGCGTTTCAAACAATGCCAAAGCATTTATTCAAAACGACAAAATATTTGTTTTCAATAAAATACAAAATGAAATTGATGTAAAACATCCGCTTTGTTTATCCTTTTCAAAAAACGAAAAAGACCTTTTTTTCTCTGAAAACGGAACTTTATGCAAATACGATACGGAAACCCGACAAAAGCAGGCTATTTTTCAGGGGGCCTCCCCCATCGTTTTTATTGCGGAACTTTAATAAGAACGGCGATAAGATATCCATAACAGAGCGATTGACAAAAATATCTGAATCGACCCGCCTGTTACAACAAAGAAAAAAGGCTCCAGATAAACGGAAGCAAACGCGATTAAAAGGAAAAAATAATCGCCTTTCAGAAAGCCTCTCCCCTCAGAATCCCGCAGCAGAAAAGCAATCCCGGCATACAACAAGCCATAATCCCCCAAAGACGTAAATGGAGATGCCAGACATATAGCTGCGCATAAATAAGCGTCCTGAACCGCTTGCGGACAGGAAGGCCTTAAAAACAGCTGAACCCCGAAATAAACAACAGCGAACAGCAACAGAATTTGCCAAATTAAAGCTCCGGTCAAAGACATTCCATTACAAGACAAAGCGGATGCAAAAGAAGCAAATCGGCATGGTGTCTCTGACAACAAAGTCCAGGCACCGGATAAAGCGGCCTTAAACGCGGCAGGCTGATACCTTATCCAACTAAGGATCAAAAGACTTAATCCCATTCCGATGCAAAATACCGCCGCTTTTTTCTGACGCCGGCATAAAAAAACAGCCGCGATAAAAATAAAAGCCACAGGTTCTACAATACACAAAGCCGCAAAGAATCCGGCCCATTTAGGATAATCTTCGGTCAACGTCAAAGCTAAAATCACTGCGGCAGCAATAAAGACGCCCCACCCTCCAGTAGAAAAACTGAGAAATGCCGCCGGAAACGCAAACATCAAAGGCACCGTTTTTTTCAACGGCAACAACGTATATAGTGCTGTTCCGAATAATAAAATCCCCCAAAAGCCCCATGTTTCAACAAAATCATTATAAGAAAGCTGTAAAAACGGAACCGATACAAATGCTTTCATCGGGGAAGCAAACGAATAAAAACGTCCGTTGACATGAACAATCTTATGTAAAAAAGAAGAAATTTTTTCAGACTGATAGGCTTCCGGCGCAGATACTTTTTGTTCCAGCAAACGAAACAAAGCATAATCTCCGGCCAGATTTTCTCCGACAATCTCAAAACCGTTTTTTTTCAAACGGGGCATTCCCTCCTCATCATAAAAAGAAGCCCGAATCAAAAAAGAATATCCGGTTAAAACAGCAAAAAACACAAGAAAGAAATATTGCAAAAATTTTTTTTCTGTTTGCATTTCGGCCTCTGTCGGAAAAAGATTACAGCACGATGATATGTGATTTATTCAGAAATGTAGAGTATTTTGTTCTTAAAAAAACAAAAAAGCCTCTGAATATCAGAGGCTTTTTTTCCCAAAACAATATTAACGACCGCGCTTAGCCGCAAACTGCTGCGCCTTAACAAACTTTGCCGCCAACGTTTGCTTTTTAACGGCTTCTTTGTTAAGAGCAATTCTCTTCATTTTAGAAGCTTTTGACTGCTTCACGTGCGGTTTTTTCATTTCTTCGACACGCGGTGTAATCGTGTTCGGACGAGTCGGAATGCCATCCAAAGCTTTCGAATCGTCAATCCCTGTCAATTCCTTGCGAAATTCAAAGAACTTCTTCATCTGTTCCATTGTAAATTCGGAAACATTCAAATACTTGCCGCCGTTTAAAATCTCCGGATTATCTTGGAAATAATTGCCGTCCTTTGTCCACGCAATTTCCGCGATCGTCTTTTGCGCGGAAATAGAGGTTTCAAAAGTCATCGTTGTTCCCTTGCCATTGGCGATATCGCGCAATTCCTGCTGCATCGGTTCCAACAGATAGCCTTCTTCGTACACTGATTTCGTTCCCAACTGGTCATACCATGCTTTAAACGTGTCTGTCAGCAGATTGTTCCCCATCTGAGCGTCGTTTTTAATCAGCGCATCCGTAAAGCCTTTGGCTATTTCGGGATAATATTTATAAAATTCTTTTTTCGGCCCTTCATCGCCCAAACGGAACAATTCTTCGCAGGCGGAAGAAGCATAAGCCTGTGCGTCGGCTTCCATTGCGCGCATATAGATCAAATTCGTTTTAACGTCCCACTTTTCTTCACTCAAATCGGAAGCGCGCGAAAACTGGCCGGCGTGACGACATTCATGGCACATTGTGCCGATCAATTTGTCATCGGTAAAACGGGGATTTAAAGCGATTCTTTTGCTGACGGGATCCGCAAAACCGAAAGCGCGGTTTTCGCCTTTGATAAAGTTAAAGTGGTATCCGTTATCCGCAGCAATTTGCAGTGTTTCCAATCCCAGTTTGCTTTTAGCCAAACGGTTGATCATAGAAATCATACGCGGTCTGTCTTTTTTCGGGCAAGTGCTCAAATCAACATCAACAGCCGGCTTTTCATCAGGATAAACAACCGGTGTTTGAGATTGTTGAAAGGTTTCTTTAACGGACATTTTTCTCCCCCTAATACTGTATGAATTAATGGAAAAATAATAAAAAAGAGATCGTTTTTTGTCAATAATTTTCATTTATTTTTTCTAAAAATTCCTTAATTTTTATCATAAAAAAAACAAGCCTCTGAATTTTGACATTCAGAGGCTTTAAAAGGAAAACCATCCTCCTCGGACAGTTTAAAAATCTTTATGAAGCGGTTTCGGATTCGATCTCTTCCTTCAATTTCAATTTTTGACGCTTCAAGCTTGAAATTGTTGTTTCATCCGGCAACGGACGCGCCATCTCTTTTGCAATTTCTTCGTCCAAAGCTGCATGTTTTGCCCTTAACGCCTGCAAGTGAGTTGTTTCTTCCTTCATGCAATACCTCCACAGGATAGAATTTGAAACACTATTTTAGTATATCTCTTTTCAAAACTATTTGAAAGAAAATAAAAATCGGGAAAGAAAGGTTTCTTTCCCGATTCTGATAACGCTATGTTTATTCGCCGATATACATGCCTAATCCGCGTGCCGTTCTGACGAATACGCCGTTCGGATCAACTTTTGCCGTACCGACGGCAGCCACTTCATCCAGACTGACATCAGAAATAGAGCCGCTTTTGTAAACAACCATACGTTCGGATTTGCCCTGAGCCAGCACATCAACGGCATGAACGCCGAAGCAGGCCGCGGACAAACGATCGTGAGCAGCCGGAACACCACCGCGCTGAACATGACCCAACACCGTAACACGCGTCGAAAAACGCGGATCAACTTCGTTCAAACGAGCGCTTAAATACTGGCCGATTCCACCGTAACGCACACCGTCCACCTGGGCGACGGAAATGTTCTGACCGTCCGGAGTCTTGACGCCTTCGGCCACAACGACCAAAGCATGGTCACGGCCCTGTTCGCGAACCAAATGCAGCTTGCGGACGACACCTTCCAAAGTATAAGGAACTTCCGGAATCAAGCAAACATCCGCATTTCCGGCAATAGCGGAATGCAGCGCGACATGACCGGCATCACGTCCCATCACTTCGCAGATCATCACACGGTGATGAGAAGAAGCCGTCGAATCCAAACGATCCAAAGCTTCAACGCAAACGTCGCGAGCCGTCGCGAATCCGACGGAGTGTTCCGTAATCGGCGTATCATTATCAATCGTCTTGGGAATACCGACCATCGTCACGCCTGCCCCGCGGCACAATCTGGAAACGATCGCCATAGAGCCGTCTCCGCCAATGACGACCAAAGCGTCCAATCCCAACTCACGGCAGCCGGCGCCAAAATCTTCCGTCAAATCTTTTGTCGTGCCGTCCGGCATCGGGTGAGCAAACGGACTGCCTTTATTGATTGTTCCCAACATCGTTCCGCCCAAACGAGCATAGGGTGCATGGAAATCTGCAATCGACATTTTACGATAACGCAGCGGGCGGAAAGTCAAACCGTCCGTCCCGTCAAGAATCCCGTAAACTTCCCAACCATATGTCCAGATAGCACGATGAACGACGGCGCGGATAACGGCATTCAAGCCTGCGCAGTCACCTCCGCTGGTTAAAACCCCAATTCTTTTGATTTGCGGCATATTTTAAAACTCCTAAGATTAAACCTTGTGTTTTTTTTCTCTGAAATAAATACCTTTTTTCTTACTTTTCTGCTAGTCTAAAATCAAGTTTTAAAACATTTTTTTTATCGGCAGGGCTGCGACTCTATGGAATCCTTTACACAAAGCCAAATTAAGCAACGATTGAATGCTTTAAGATCCGAACATCAGAAGCTGGATGCATTAATCGCACAGGAAATGTTGTCCCCTATAACGGATCAGATTCGCACATGTCGGCTGAAAAAACGAAAACTTGCCATTAAAGATGAAATAGCTCAGTTGGAAAATATGCTGCTGCCTGATATTATCGCATAATTCTGCCGGAGCGTCACGTCTCTAATGAAAAAGATTGACAAGAAAACTTTTTTCTATGTTATTCTGCATTTCATAGTAACAACGAAGGAGACGGCATGTCTTTTTTTTCCGATCTTTTTAAAAGAAAACCGCAAGAACCCGAACCGCCCAGAACACGGCAGGATATGGAGGACTCTTTAACGGTTCAGTATATAGAGACACGTACGCATCAAACATCGCAAAGGACGTTGCAGCATACCTTCCAAAGAAAACGACCGCCGCAAGAAAACGAGGTCAAACAGCTAAAAGAGGTTTTTGATTTAATTGCCTCCGTCCCTCAAGGACAAAAACTTTTAGACGAAGTTGCTCAAGGCGGTTATGAATTTTTCTTTGAAACCGCAAGGGGTGAAAATGACGGCTGTATGTATGCCGGAACAAAGAAAATTATGCTCTGCCCCTGTCAACATTCCAGCATTGCCGGTTTGGCTGCGACCGCATTCCATGAAATGACGCACGCCGTTCAAAATGACAGAACAAAGGGCAAACTGGATTATAAATGCGCGAATATGAATATGGCCGATCAAATTAAATTCCAGCGCGCGGCTGAAGCAGCCGCCTGGACGGAAGAAGCTAAATTCGCATATCAAATTCGCGAACAACACCCGGAAGTTGAGCGACATACCGCAAATTTTCCGATGTATCATACTTTCGTGCAGGAAATGGAAAAATCCGGCGATATGGCTAAAGCCGGAGAAGCCTGTTTTAAAGCATGGTACGGTTATAAGCATTATCAAACAATTTATGAACAGGATCACGTTCAAAATATTGCTTATTTTATCGGACAAGGAGCTATCCGAAAAGAAAACACTTTAATCGAAGCAATGTCTTCCGAAGACGTTTTAAAAAACGTTTTCATTTCTGATGATATCAAACAAAATATTGCTCCTGACTTTTTAACCTCGAAAGAGGCTTTTTCCATTTCCAAAGAAGCCGTTGAAAAACTGGATAATACAGTGAAATTTTATTACAAAGACAGAAAAGAAGATTTGTCCTTGCACAATATGTATTCTTATGAGACCGGAAAAACCTATGCTTCGCAAGAAAAACCTAAAGAAGCCCTTGCGGCCTCCGTTCGCCCGCAAGCATCTATGATGACATCGCTCGCCCAAATTGACAAAACGGTCAAAACCAAACAAACAATTGCGGCTAAAGCTAAGAATCGAAGCCTTTAATACCGAGCCTTCCTTTCCTATATGAAATAAAGCATTGCCGCCCGTCCGCGGCCGTTTTCATTTGCGTGGGCCTCTGTCCCGATTTCATTTGTCCGGCGTGCACCAGTTCGTGAAACAGCGAAGACTGGGTATAGCGGTCGATATCGTTTTTCCCTTTGTTGGCCATTTGACGGTCAACGATCAGACCGTGATAAACCAAAGCCTTTTGCTGTCGTCATACACCGGAGCTGTTTGCACATCATCGTGCGCGACACGCACCGAAACATCCGGATGTTCGTCGATCAAAGAGGACAGAACGGAATCTTTCCGGCAAACGGCATTCATTTTTTTTCAGCTCGGAGACAGGAAAGCTTCCCTTTTATCCGATCGGTCCAACGTTTTTCCGAATTTTTCAAAATCAATATAGCCGCCTATGAAAAAAATAACTTTAATAATTATACACCTTTGCGGCGGTATTATCCTTTTTTTCATTAAACGGCGTTGTTTCCATAAAGAAACCGGCGATTTCCTCCGCGGAATACGAATCGTTGCGCATCCACCAACGCACCGTTTCGGCAAAATCGCAGACCATATGGTTCAACATATAGCCGCGCGGCGCTTCAAACGCCGTTTTATCCAGTTCGTCAGCGAAGACGCGCTCCAGATTCTTTCTGAACGAGCGCATGAACATTTCCGCGCCGTCGCAGGATAAAAGCCCTTTTATATACCGTTTATTTTCCCGGACGTGGTACAGGATATGCGTTACTTTGCCGCTCAGGTTCCGTCCGGTCAAAGTGAAATCGTGCGTATTTTCCTTTGTCTGCACTTCGGCGAAGACGTGTTCGAATATTTCGGAACACAGCGCGTCCAGCAATTTTGCCTTTGTTTCAAAATGCGCATAAAAAGTGCTGCGCCCTATATCAGCCGCATCGATGATTTCCTGAACGGTTATGTCCGAATATTCCTTCTTTTCCAACAGGCCGGTAAAAGCCTTGTAAACGGCCTGACGCGTTTTCTTTTGACGGCGATCCATAGTATCCTCCCGAACAGTTAAAACAAAATGTCCAGTATCGAACGTTTGATCGGATTTGCTTCTTGTTCCCGATTTTCAATACATTATACTCATAAACAAACAAAATGTTCATTATTTTTTGGTGGAGACGGTACTATGCTGAAAAGAATTAAAAAATTTTGCGAAAGCGTTCCGATGACGACGATATCCGGCTTGTTCGTCGCGGTTTCTTTTTTCCTGCCCGAAGCGGCGGAATTGGCTTGGGGCGCCATTTTCATCAGCGGTTTTCCCCTGCTCCACTCGGCCGGCGCCCGTTTGCTTTGCGCCGAAGGGATAAAGAAAATATCCTCCCCCCTTCTGGTATCCATTGCTATGATCGCCGCAATTTCGATCGGGGATTTGTTCGCCGCGGCAGAAGTCGCTTTCATTATGGCCCTTGGAGAATTATTGGAAGATCTGACCGTCAGACGCGCCGGAAAAGGATTGAAAAGACTGACGGAGCTGACGCCACCCACGGGCAGGCTTCTCTGCGGCACGAAGGAAAGAACGGTTCCCGTCGATGAAATAAAAAAAGACGATATGCTTCGCATCCTGCCGGGAGAAACGATCCCCGCCGACGGCATCATTGTCAGAGGGGAAACCACCGTCGACCAGTCGGCGTTGACCGGAGAAAGCCTGCCTGTCGAAAAAACGGTCGGGGAACGTGTCTTCAGCGGCTCCGTCAACCGTTTCGGCTCTATTGACATTAAAGCCGCTCAAACAGGTCGGGACAGTTCTTTGCAAAAACTGATCGCGATGATCGCCAATACGGAAAAGAACAACTCCGAAACGCAACGCCTTGCGGACAAATGGGCAAGTCTGCTTGTTCCGGTTTCCCTGTTCGTCGCCGTTTTAACTTATCTTGCGACCGATGACATCGTGCGCGCCGTTACGGTTTTGATCGTATTTTGCCCCTGCGCTCTGGTTTTGGCGACGCCGACCGCGATTATGGCCGCCGTCGGACAGGCCGCGAAAAACGGAGTCATCATCAAATCCGGTCTCGCGTTGGAAAAAACGGGAAACGTTAAAACGTTCGCTTTCGATAAAACGGGAACGCTGACATCAGGCCGTCTGCAAGTTTGCGACATTCTCCCCTTTTCCACAGATGAAGAGGCGCTGTTGCGTATCGCGGCGTCCGTCGAACGTTTCAGCGAACACCCGATCGGGAAAGCTATCACGGAGGAAGCGGCCGAACGGCGGATCGCGCCGTATGAAGCAAAATCTTTCAAAATGACCGCCGGACAAGGCGTCGAAGCAGAAATCGACGGGAAGACTTTCTTTCTGGGGACGGAACGCCATACGGCCGGTCGGAATGTTCGAACGGATGAAAAAACTGCGGCTGCGCTCTCTTCCTTTAAAAGTGCGGGGAAAGCCGTCGTCATCGTTTCCGATTCGGAAAAAATAGCGGGAATAATCGCCTTGTCGGACACAATACGTCCGGAAGCACGCGAAGTCGTCAGCGCCCTTTCCCGTGCGGGGGTCGCCTCCGTCTTATTGACGGGAGACAACTATGCTTCGGCGCAATATTTCGCGAAAAAAGCCGGAATCGACACGGTTTACGCAGATCTGCTTCCCGCCGACAAATTGCGTCTGGTCAAAGAATTGCAAAAAAACGGCATCCTTTGTATGACCGGCGACGGTATCAACGACGCTCCGGCGTTAAAAGCGGCCGACGTGGGGATTTCCCTGAACAAAATCGGCAGCGACATTGCCGTGGACGCCGCGGACATTGTTTTGATGAACGACGATTTGTCCCGAATGCCGTATTTGAAATGGTTGTCGAACAAAACGCTTCAAACGATCAGAACGGCCATAACGCTTTCCATGCTGATAAACGCGGCGGCCGTCGCCTTGTCCGCGGCGGGAATGTTGACGCCTGTTTCCGGCGCGCTTGTCCACAATGCGGGATCGTTTTTTGTCGTTCTGTCGGCGGCGTTGCTGTATGATAAAAAGTATCCGGAAAAATAAAACTCATTAACGGAAAACAAAAAAAACGTCCACCAAGACGTTTCCCAATTCAGTCTAAACTCAGTTTCGGCTTCCGCCTCACTTCGTTAAGACTTCATTGATAGATAATAAAAAAAACGTCCATTAAGGACGTTTTTTTTATTATCTATTGGTCGGAGCGGAGAGATTCGAACTCTCGACCCCTTGCACCCCATACAAGTGCGCTACCAGGCTGCGCCACGCTCCGACAATGCAGAAGGGAATATAATACGCTCTTTTCAGAAAAGCAAGCGTATTTCTTTATCTTAAACAGCCTTTTTCAACAAAGCGCTGATTTCTTCCAATTCGGCGATTACACTATCTAATTCGGGTTTAGGCTCAACCGGCAAACCTTCCTCATCAACTTGAACCGAAAGCTCTTTTATTTCCTGCTGATCCGGATTATTCAGCCGATTTTCGACAACAGTGTTGATTGTCCCTTCCTTCAGCAGCTTTTGAACGCCTTTGATCGTATATCCCTCTTTGTGCAGCAAATATTCTATCTTTTTCAAAAGAGCTATATCTTCAGGCCGATAGTAACGTCGACCTCCCACACGCTGAACAGGAGCGACTTCAGAAAATTTCTTTTCCCAAAAACGCAACACATGCGGCGGCACGTTCAATTCCGCCGAAACTTCCGTAATTGTTCGAAAAGCTCTGGCTGCCTTTTTGTCGAACAAATCTGGGTTTTCGATTTCTTCTTCCATTATTTCTTCTGATTAACCTGATTTTTTAAAATATGAGACGGGTGAAAAGACAAAATACGACGCGGTGAAATAGGAACATCCACGCCTGTTTTAGGATTGCGTCCCATACGCATTTTTTTATTCCGAACGGAAAATGAACCGAAAGAGGACAACTTGACCGTATCCCCTTTTTCCAAAGCGCGCGAAACCTCTTCCAAAACCATATCCAACAATTTGGCTGATTCATTTAATGACAAGCCGACCTCATGATAAACGGCTTCTGCCAGTTCTGCGCGTGTAATATTTTTCTCCTCTGCAGTCATAAACGCCCCCTTTTTTTACACATCACATTACTCAGGGTAAAAAATTTGAGCTTTTTTTTCAAGATTTTATTAAATTTCCCAGAGATATTCTAAAAAAATCAGAGTCGAATCAGGCTTGCGCCCCATGTAAAACCGGATCCCATACCCGGCAGCAACAAAAGTTGGCCTTTTTTAAGTCTGCCGCTTTTAACCCCTTCAGCCAAAGCTAAAGGAATCGAAGCAGCAGAAGTGTTTGCATGTTGGTCTACCGTGGTGATTATGCGATCCATAGGAATATCCAACCGCTTCGCCGTTGCTTCAATAATCCGAATATTGGCCTGATGCGGAACAAGCCAATCGACATCATTTAACGACAAACCGTTTTTTTCCAAAATTTCTAATGAAACATCCGCCATATTAACGGCGGCATGGCGAAACACTTCTCGTCCATTCATTGTCACATAACCGACTTCATGATTCGTCGAAGCCCCGCCCGTCGAGCATAAATCCGGCGCGTAAGTCCCATCCGAATAAATTAACGTGTCCAAAACGCCTTGATCCGAAGAATCGCCTTTTCCTTCTTCAGCTTTCAAAATAACGCAGCCGGCACCGTCACCAAATAAAACGCATGTGTTCCTGTCCGTAAAGTCCGTTACGCTGGACACTTTTTCAGAGCCGATAACCAGCACTGTTTTGGCCTGTCCCAGCCGAATCATATTATCAGCCATTCTTAAAGAATATAAAAAGCCCGAGCATGCAGCCACAACATCAAAAGCGCATCCATGCTTCATTCCCAAAGCGGCCTGCACATATACGGCCGTCGCCGGAAAAGTTTTATCCGGAGTAACCGTACCCAAAACAATCGCGTCCAGATCGTCGCCGGTCATACCGGCTTTTGCCAAAGCTTCCTGGGCAGCTTTCACCGCCATTGTCGACGTATGTGTGTCATTGTCGGCAAAATGCCGGATACGGATTCCTGTCCGCTCAACAATCCAAGCGTCGCTGGTATCAACAATTTTTGCCATATCGTCATTCGTGCTGATACGTTCGGGCAAAAAAGAACCTATACCGGCAACACAAGAACGCAACGTCATTTTTCTTTTTCCTCTTCTAAAAACTCTACAGTTTCAAGTTGTTTGGCAATACTGCCGACCAAATCATGCTTTACCGTATCGACAGCCACATTAATCGCATTAGCAAAGCCGAATGCATCAGCTCCGCCATGACTTTTAATTGAAATTCCTTTTAATCCGACCAACATAGCGCCGTTATAACGCCCCGGATCCATTCTTCTTTTCAGCTCCCTGAGTGACGGCAGAGCCAACAAAAAGCCAAGCTTTGATAAAATGCTGCGGGCAGCGCATTGCTTCAGCAAACCGACCAACAATCGGGCTGTTCCCTCAATTGCTTTCAAAGCGATATTACCGGTAAAACCGTCCGTAACAAAAATATCCACCGTCCCCAAAGCAATATCGTCAGATTCGACAAATCCTTTAAACGTCTCTGACAACGGAGAATTTTTAAGGATTTGGGCTGCATGCCTTATTTCATCACGGCCTTTAATTTCTTCCGATCCGATATTCAGCAAACCGATTGTCGGATGTTCTCTTTTTAAAACAGCGCGGCAATATGCTTCTCCCATAATGGCGAATTCAACCAGATTACGGGCCGTACATTCGGCGTTTGCGCCCAGATCCAGCACAACGCATTCGCTTTTGCGAGTCGGCAGAATCGTTACAATCGCAGGCCGATGAATCCCGGGCATTGTTCCCAAAATCAATTTTGAAAACGCCATCAAAGCGCCGGTGTTCCCGGAACTGACGACAGCTGCGGCTTGTCCTTTTTTTACGGAATCAATCGCCAGCCACAAACTGGAATTGCGGCCGGATCGAACTGCTGTTGACGGCTTTTCATCCGACGCGACATAATCCGGCGTATGAACAAACTGATAACGTTCCGGGTTCAGCTTATACTTATCAATGAAAGGCTGAACCTTTGTTTCGTCGCCAAATATTAAAAACCGAACGCCGGAATGTTGTTTTTCCGCCGATTTGACACCGGCGATAACGCTGTCAGGAGCATGATCGCCGCCCATAGCATCTATAGCTATGACAAGGGAAGAGCTTTCCACTGCCGTGTTTCCGAATAAAGCTTAGTCTTCGGCTTTAGTGTCAACTTTTTGTGCGACAATTTCCTTGCCGTTATAGCTGCCGCAGCTGGGGCATACGTTATGCGGACGTTTGATTTCGCCGCAGTTCGGGCATTCCATAACCGCATTAGCTTTCAACGCCAAATGAGAACGACGCATATCACGCGCGGATTTTGATTTCTTACTACGAGGTGTTGCCATTTTTTTAACTCTCTTAAAAACTGTTATTTTTTGCCTTACGGTCAAAACCAAAGGTATCAGGATTATGTCTATATAAAAAATTTAAGCAAACTTCAAGGTAATTTTATTTAAACTTGAGCTTTTCCAGTACGGAAAAAGCATTTTTGTCCGTATCATCGTCAATGACAGCCCGAAACGCTGCGTCAGGAGCATGCGGAAAAGGATCCAACGCCAATGAAAAAGATTCCGCAACAATCTCTCCGGCATCGATTTTATCGCCTTTAAAAAATTCGATTTCATCTTCTTCACTCATATCCAAATCAATTTCATTCAACCGAACGGACGTTTCTTCTTCCTGACAAAAAACCATTGAAAACCTGTCTTTTACTTGTTGAACAAACGGTTTAAGCGTCACAACGCAAACCTGTTCGACTTTCGCGTCGAAAGAGGCATCCAAACGAACACGTTTTTTATTAATTCTTTTAAAATTCAGTTCGGCCGACAATTCAAGAACGGAAGGCAAACCGAACCTGCGTGCCAAAGCCCGGCATTGTTCTTTATCTGCCCGTAAATTCACAGACAATCCCACGGCAGGAATACGATTTACATCAACGGGATAAGAAAATTCAGGCGTTACTTCTTTCATAGAGCTTTCCTTCGAAAATATTTTACGTTATTGTATACCATCTTTTATATTTCAAGTATGGTTTTTATCAATGTCATTCCGCTTATCCGTCATCAGTGCAGCATTAATGCTGTCATCCTGTTCCGCTATGATTGATGTTCACGGCGACGCCATAGATCAGGACGCCCTCGCCTTGCTTAAACCACAGGAAACAAAATATACGGAAGTCCAAAGAATACTGGGCTCTCCCTCTTCCAAAACGATTTTTGACAGTGAGAATTGGATATATCTTCATTCCAAACAAGAACGAATCGCTTTTTTTAAGCCTAAAGAAATATACAGAACCCTGACTCTTCTGAAATTTGACCGCGACGGTATTTTACAACAGATTGAAACAAAGACATTAGATCAGGGGCGTTCTTTTCCTCCCGATTCAACGACGACACAGACCGGCGGCGAATCTTTGACGGTCTTAGATCAAATGATCAGCAACGTCGGCCGTATGGGAACAGACGCGCCGGCTCACTGATCAGGCTTCGGCTCCTCCCTTGTCTTCTTCATAAACCGGCAAAGATGAGTTAAATGCGTCAAGCAATTGCTCCGTTTCCGTGATTTGTTCGTTCAAAGCCGATTCCAATTGAGCCGTTTCTTCAGACACGGGCAGCAGAATCCGACGCATTTCCTGATCTTTTTCCGTCAAAACGAGCATTGTTTCTTTCATTGTTTTCAATAATTCGGAAGAAACGTGAATTTGTTGTTCCTGATCATCCCGAAGGGTTTGCATTTGCTGGACACATCGGTATATTTCTTCCATTTGGAAACCGGCTGAGTTCATAGCTTCTGAAAATTGAAGGACATCATTTCCGATCACATTCAAATGAGCGGTCAGCTGTTCCGCCATATCTGCCGTTTTTTGCGTTTTATGGCGCATATCTGATGAAATTGTTCCGAATGATTTGGCTTTTTCTCCGGTTTTAGCGGCTTCAATTGAAGCGTTCAGAGCTAAAATTTTTATTTCTGATGACAAAGAATGAACCGTTCCGATCATTTCTCCGGCCACACGCCCCCACTCCGTTAATTTCGGAATAAACGACAGCATTTGTTTCATTTGCGCCGTCATTTGCTCTACAGCTGTATTTTGCCGGAACAGAAGCGACGTTATTTCATCGACCTGCGAAAGATAAAAAGAAAAAGCTTCTTCCAACCGCTTCGCTTCCTCTGTCCGGACGGATAAATCCCCTTCATTTTCCGGAGGAACAACCGTTTCTATTTTTGTCATCAATTCGTTCAGCGTTTTCAGACGATCGCGGCATACGGAAAAATGTTGTTTAATTTTTTGCGTCATTTCCGCCGCCGCATCATCAATATGCTGCACTAAAAACAACATTTGGCAAAGCTGGCTTTCCGTATCAACGCCGACTCCTTGTCCGAAATAAGCAAATTCATCTCCGTTTTCCGCTTCGGTGGTCGGAAGAGTTGTCTGGATGTCGTTTTCAACCGAAGCATAAGCTATGCTTGAACCGTAAGTGCCGTTTTGCCGGCCGCGCAGCACTCCTCCCGACAACAGCGGCATTTCTTTTAACCGAACAAGCAGCACCGCCAAAGCCTTAGCCAAAGCGCCGACTTCATCATCCCGTTCCGTAAAATGAATCAAAACGGAACGATCTCCGCGCGCCATTTCCTGAGCATTTTCAATCAAACGCGTCAACGGATAACGAATGCCGAACAAAGAGAAAAAAGACAATAAAACAGCAAAGACACCACCTAAAGCCGCAGCGAAAACAAACATTTTCTGCAAAGAAATTTTTCCGGCTTCAGCCTGTGCCAGCAACTGCATGCCCGAACGCGCCATAAAAGCCAACAGGTCTTTCAAATCTTTTGTATTTTCATCGCCAATTGAAGAAATTATCTTCATTTTTTCTTGCAATGTCTGATCTATTTTCAGCTTTCTGTTAATTTCGTCCTCAAGACTGTTGAATGAAACAAACAGAGTTTTCAACTGTTTTGTATTAATCATTTCGGCTTGTTTTGCGGTATTTTGAGCCTTTTTTAAAGCGGCAAAATCCGCATTCAGGGACTTTTGACTTTCTGCGTTATCCACGGACACGGCGTCAATGGACTTCAGAACCGCATCCAACTGCTCGCGCAATCCGTTCAAAGCGAAAGAAGCCGACGGAAGCGTTGTTTCATCAATCAGCATTGCCAATAATACGGATGCTTTCTCCGCAGATGTATTGACCTTTTCAGCTGCTTCGGCGCTTTTTTCATGCAATGAAAACATTTCCGTCATATCCGCACGGTATTTTTCAAGCGAAGTTTCCAATACGCGTTTATATTTCTCACGCACTTCAGATATATCCAAATAACTTTCCACCTCTTTGGATTTTTCTTCAAAAGCGCTGAAAGCCTCTTCTACGTTTGCTTTTTCGTCATCCGTTCCTTTTAATGCGAAAAAATACAGCGCACGATTCAAATCAAACAACTTGTTTTCCAAAACGGAAATCTGACGGGTACTTTCAATAATATTATTGGTTTTTGTGTATTCCCGATGAACGTATCCGACGGCAAACATTGCGCCGAAACAAATTAAAACGACATAAACGCCCAAAAAAAGGAAACCGGCATATATCCGTGTGGCCAAAGTAAAACGTGACAGAAAATGGAGCATCTTTTTTTCCTTTTTCAGCGCCCTGTTATTTTTTCAGGGATTGTTCTTTTCCTTCTTCCTGAATTTGCTTAACTTCGCTTAAAACAGCTTGTTCCGCTTTTTCTCGGGCCTCTTTGCTTTCTTGGAATTTTGCTTCGTCTTCCAACATCCATTTTGCCCTGTTTTGAGCATCTTTGCGCAAACGTTCTTTAAGTTCGTCGCGCTGGCGTGCCTGCCGTTGTTTCATTTTCATTTTATTTTCCAGCATATTCATATCAAACTGACGAATTTCGTCCGCCTGAGAAATTAACAATCCCCGCATTTCTTCCGGCAAAGAACGACGGGAAGAAATCTTCTGCACCTTATCCCGGAAAATTTCATCAATTTTAGTCTTATTCTGCTGGAACTCCGCCTGCATCAGCTGTTCCTGCGTCAATTCCTGCGCACGAACAGACAGAGCCAACAAGCATATTCCCAAACTGAATGGAATAATTTTCAACATTATGCCTCTCCTTATCCTAACCCCAGACGGCTTAACTCAATCCCTTCTGTTTGCAGCAGATAAAGCAGTTCCGCCAATAATTCACGTTCATTTTCATGCAACACGCCGTCCGACAACATCATTTGCAAAAAAGTGTGGGCAAACAACAAAACAATGTCCTGCGGCTGCTTGATCACAATTCCCAACGCCTCCGAAAAACTTTGTTCATCAGGAACAAGCATTGCAATATAATCCAACATTTTGTTTTCGTCAAAATCTATAGTCGGACAACGTTGAGAAATATAAGACAGCATCAGTCTGTTTTCTTCGTCAGACCTGTCAAAATCAGATTTTGCCACATAAACCAATGCGGCCAATTCATAGCGAACAACCGACAAAGCGGCCGTAAAACCGGAAGCGCGAAAGTCGCCGTTTTCTGACAATCCCGTCAAATGATGCATCACAAAATCCCGCGGATTATCATAGGTTTTCATCGTTTGCAGATTATACATTTTAATCCCGCGGGAAAAAACGATCAAACGCGGTGCCGCAATATCGTGACAAAAAGCGTCTATCAAAATATCGCCTTGCCTGTAAAACAACTTTCTGATCGTAATAACGCGATCGACTTTTTGATCTTCTTCGTCCCAATAAACAAAACCGACCGCAACCGACAAAGCCGTTGCGATTATTCCGTCCGGCCGGTCCGCAGGAAGAGGAGCAAAAAGTCTTCGGGACAATTCGGCTTCATCAACATCCGACCGGTCGCCGTACTGCCCTTGCTCATCAAAGCTGCTGTCATTTTGCGCAAAAGGGACTTCGTTTTCCGTTTCCGGCGGAATATCCGATTCTTCCTCTATAAAACCGTCTTCCTGCGGAATAAAATCATCCGAATCAGGCGTCTCCAAGCCGTTAACCGATAAATATCTCTGCTCGGCTTCCTGAGAGTTTCTGGCTTTTCTGGCAGAGGCTATTCCCCGCAAGCGTTGAATTAGCTTCGCTTTTTTCTTTTTTTCCTCTTTATCCTTTTCGGATTTATCCGCCGTTTGTTCCGAAATTACCTGATCAGTCGTCGATTCCGCATTGCTTTCGGGCGAAGCTTTTGTTTTCTTTCTTCCAAAAAGTCTTCGGAACAGTCCTTTCTTTTTTTCTTCGGCCTTTTGTTTAGCCTGTTCCAGCTTTTCGATTTCTTTTTTAACTTCTTCGGGGCGAATATAACGTCCTTCAATTTGAGAATGGCGCAATTCTTTTTTAATCGGACGGGCAACCGACCGGGCCTGAGCCCGCAGCAGATCAGCTTGTTTCTGCTGGTCCAATATTGCTTCACGCATCAAAGAATCCGAAGACGAAAGTTCTTCTTCGCGTTCTGTTTTTTTCATAAACTCCTGAAGACGCCCCATCGTTTTTCCGGTCAACTGTTGTTTTTAATATTTTATACATAAAAAAAGATAAAAATGAAAAAAAATCCGGATAAAAATAATGAAGATTGATTTTATTCTAGATATCTGCTGCTTATGGTCCTATATCGCTTGGCGTCATCTGCAAAAAGCCTTGCGGAATTGTTCCGTACAGGCCGACATCACGCCGTTTTTCATTTCTTCCGATTCTTTTTTCCCCGGCTTTAATATTGCTCCGGCTGACAGAATCAGAATGTTGGAAGAAAGAACGCGCCCTTTTTTGGAACAAAACGGCTTATTTGTCGATTTTGATCATTTGCCCGATTTATCGGGGAACCTTTCAATGCCATATCGGTTGGCACACTTGGCTTTTGCCGAAAAAAAATATAACGTTTTGGATGAACTCTTTGCCGCCTTTTTTGCTTTCGGCCGAGATATTACCGATCCGGCCGTTCTTTCTTTGATTGCCGATCATAACGATCTGGAAGAAAATTATTCGCTTCCTTTATCCTCTTTTCCCCCTATAAATATGCCGGAAGGACTGCGCGCCGTTCCATGTTTGATTTTCAATCAAAAAACGATTATTTTCGGTGCGCAAAGCGTTCCATGTTTAAAAAATATGCTGCGTTTAAATGATCAACTGCAAAAAGAAAATGTTTTTTAAAAAAACAACAGATATAGTTATACAATTAATTTTATCGGAGGATATATGACTGAATCAAACCGCGCTTCTTGGGGTTCAAAATTAGGAGTTATGCTGGCTGCCGCAGGATCCGCGGTCGGATTGGGAAATTTGTGGCGTTTTCCGTTTTGCGCGGCACAAAACGGCGGAGGGTCGTTTTTATTTATTTATTTAATCTGCGCCTTTACGATTGGTTCCGCTCTTATTTTTGCCGAAGCGGCTCTCGGTATGAAAGTCAAATCCGATCCTACGGATTCTTTCGGCTGGATTAATCCCCGCTTAAAATTTATCGGCGGATTGTGTGTTTTAACCAGCGCAGTCATTTTGCCTTATTACAGTCTTGTCGGCGGCTGGATTTTAGCTTATGTTGCCAAAATTTTTTCTTTATCATCCATCACAAATTTTGAAACGACTTTTTCCGACTTTGCGGCATCTCCCGTTGAACCGCTTGTCTATTTTTATATTTATTTGATCGCTTCTGCCACGATTGTTTATTTCGGCATTCAAAACGGCATCGAAAAATTCAGCAAAATTATGATGCCGCTCTTATTCGTTTTATTGGTTGTTCTGATGGGACGGGTTTTGATGCTTGACAAGGCTTGGGAGGGCGTCAAATTCTTTTTTGCGCCGGACTTTTCAAAACTGACGGGTGAAACGCTGATGAACGCGATGGGACAAGTTTTCTTTTCCATTTCCGTCGGCATGGGAATTTACATTACTTACGGTTCTTATGTAAAAGACGACACGGTTACCGTTTGCCAGCTGATGTGGCCGGTAATCTTTTTGGATGTTTTGGTTTCTTTACTGGCCGGTTTGACTATTTTTCCTGCCGTTTTCTCATTCAACATTCCGATCAACGCCGGTCCGTCTCTGATTTTTATCACTCTGCCGCAAATTTTTGTTTCCATTCCTTTCGGACAATTTTTCGGATTATTGTTCTTTATTATTTTGTTAGGCGCAGCGGCTACGTCTTCCGTCTCTTTGATGGAAGTTCCCGTTACATTTTTGTGCGATCAGTTCAAAATGTCCCGTAAAAAAGCCGTCATTCTTTTCACCTTTGTCTGCTTAATTATCGGCACCTTTGTTTCATTGTCATTCGGTAAACTCAGCGGTTTTAGAATCGGCGGAAAGAATCTGTTTGATCAGTTTGATTTTCTGGCCTCCAATATTCTGCTGCCCGCGGGCGGTTTTTTGACTTGTATTGCAATCGGTTGGTTTTTGGGGCCTGAAAAACTGGGCGTCTTTAAAAACCGTTTCCTTCAAACAGGCTTTAAACTCTGCATTAAATGGATCGCCCCTATCAGTATTTTATTGATTCTGTTAAAGGGATTGAATCTTATTTAGCCGTTGTCTTTTTTCTTCGGGACGGGAACTTTTTATGAAAAACCGGACGGGGACGAACCTTCCAACTTTGTCGGTTGGTCGGTTCCGCCAAGACGAAAGCATCTGATTTCGGCTGTACCAAAACCTGTGTCGGATATAAACTGCGCAGCCCCGTCAGCATATAGCAGATAATGCAGACTGCGCCAGCATACGGAGCGATTGCGCTGCCAAACATTTCCACTGCCATAAAAGTAGCTGCCAAAGGAGTATTCACGGCACCGGCGACACACGCGACAAAACCTAAGGCGCCAAAAAAGGCGATATCCAATCCGAATACGGATGCAAACAGACTGCCTGCCGCAGCTCCGATGAAAAATGTCGGTGTTAAAACACCTCCCGATCCACCGCCGGACAATGTTATGGCCAACAAGACTGATTTCAACAAAAACGCATACCATGGTTCGGCATGGCCTTGAAGAACGCCGTTAAGTCCCTCCTCCCCCATTCCTAAAAAAGAATCGCCGCATACGGCAACGGTTGTCAGCAATATACCGGCGGAAATCAGGCTTTTAACCGGCAGCGGCAAATTGATTTTTTTAAACAAGCCGGCAATACAGCGCACCGTTTCGACATGATAAATGCAAACAAAGCTGAAAAAGACAGACGCCGCCAAACACCAGGCGAATATTTCCGCAGACAAAGCAGGAACGACAACGACCGGAACGGCGTATGGCACACCTAAAGCGATACAAACAAAATAAGATGAAATGCTGCTGATCACGGCAGGCAGCAAAATCGGATAAAAGAAATCACCGACGAACAAAACTTCCACGCCAAAAATCGCGCCGGCGATCGGCGTTCCCAAAACGGCGGACAGAGCGGCTGAAACGCCGCAAATGACGAGTTTTTTTCGTTCTTTTTCGGAAAAGTGCAGCATAATTGATAAAGCGGAAGTAAATCCAGCGCCGATTTGAACGCTGGGACCTTCCGTACCGACTACCCCGCCGGGAGCAAGCGTAAAAATCGTCGAAACGATTTTTGCCGGAACGACCAGAAAAGGAATGCGTGCGGCCCGATAATGAAATGCGGAAATGACTTTATCCGTGCCATGTCCTTCTGCCGCCGGCGCGATCAGGCGAATAGAATAAATACTGGACAGCAGTCCGACCGGAATTAATACATACCGCCAATCCGGCAAATGCGCGATAAAATCAATGCTTTGATGCAGCAGATATAAAAACAGCGAGATCAAAGCTCCCGTCAAGCTTCCCGCAATTACGGATAAAATCAGCCATTTAACGACATTAATCAGAATAATTTCTTCGTTTTTAATTTCCTGAACAGGGATCATTTTCAACTTCAATCGACTTTCCTAAAAATCTACTCTGGCCGGAAGATTAAAGTTAATTACGGAATTTGACAATATTTAATCAAAAAAGAGAGCTTTATCCCCGTAAAAAAAAGAAATATGATTTGAAAAATTTTCAACAGGAGAAAGAATATGAATATTTATGACTTTTCCATGCAAAAAGCTAACGGTGAATATCAGCCTCTTTCCGATTATCGCGGCAAAGTCGTTTTAATCGTCAACACCGCCAGCAAATGCGGATTTACCAAACAATTTGCGGGATTGGAGGCTCTTTATAAAAAATATCAGGACAAAGGCTTTGTGATTTTAGGTTTCCCATGCAATCAGTTTTTACATCAGGATCCCGGCACAAACGAAGAAATTCAAGACTTTTGCAAAATCAATTTTGGCGTAACGTTTCCCGTTTTTGCAAAAATTGACGTACGCGGTAAAATGCAAAACCCGCTGTATACCTATCTCACCAAAGAATCCGGAGATCAATTCAAAGGAGCGATTAAATGGAATTTCACTAAATTTCTGATTGATCGGGATGGAAATATCGTCAAACGCTATGCTCCTCCCGTTACACCGGAAGAAATTATGCCTGATATTGAAACCGCAGTCGGATAAAAACGCCTCTCTTTTGTCAAAAAAATTGACAAAAACATACGACAAGCGCATTATACCTTTCATATTTTAATATCATAAGGATAATTTATTATGTCAATCAAAGCGACTTTCGAAAAAACCTCTGCAGAACAAGAAGAAGTCAAGCAATTTAATATTCACGGCGTCAAAGTCAATGTTGCTCCTTCCGAAAAACAATTTGCACAAGATTTGTTTGATTCTTTAGCCTCCATTCCGACGGGCCGAAAAGCCATTGAAGATATGAAAAAATATAAAGTCGATTTCTTTTTGGAAACGGCTTTGGGAACGGCCGGCGGATACTTTGATCCGGAAAACAACCAAATTGTTATGGCCAAATCCCTGGGTATGGATTTTATGGAATTTGCTTTGGTTCATGAGGCCCGTCACCTGCTGCAAAACAATCAGGGCCGGGATGAAGCGGAAGCCCAAAATTTAGACTATGCTTCCCGACTGATGATCAACCGCGCGACCGAAGCGGACGCACAGACACAAGCGATCAAGGCCTGCAAAGAATGGGAAGCGATCGGCCACGATGCGCCGATGAAACGTTTCGAAAAGCATTACAAGCCGATTGTTGACGCATATAACAAAAATAATTCTCTGTCCGACGCTTTTAAAGGCTGGTACGACGACGAGCGGATTTCTGCGTCCTATGAACAGGGATACGATGTGGAAGTTTATCTGGACAACCTGACCTCTCAAGCCGATCACCGCCTGCCTGTTTCTTTAAAACCGGCCGACATTTCCAAATTCTGCGGCGGCGACCGCGTCGAAGGATTCGAAGAATTTATGGACAGCAAACAAGCGCGCCAGGTGCATTTGCTGACGAAAACGGCCGTTGAATTATACGATGAAGCCGCCGCCGCCAAAGGCGCGCCGCGCGATCCGTCTCTGGCAAACGTTCCCGTCCGCGACTTGAAAGGCAATCCTGCCGCTCAAATGTATGCCGAAAAATACATCAAGGAAACCCGTGAAAAGTTTAATCCGGAAAACGTCAAAAACGGACTGAAAAAGACGGCTTTGAGTTTTGCGATGGCCGCTGTTGATGCCGTCGAAAAAATCAATGCGGCCGCCATCAACGGAACGCAAAACGAAAATGCCGAAAAAGCACTGAAAACGTCAAAAGAACGAATGGGTGCGGAAATTAAACGGTCTGTTCGTCCGGCATCCAAAACGGCGCAGATCGCCGCAATTAAAAACGGCCGCATCCGCTGATCTGTCAAATAAAGTCAAAAGCCCCTTTTTTATTCATAACTGTTCCTTTTCCGGAGAACAGCCGGAGATTGAAGGGGCTTTTTTATTCCGCAGAATCGCAATTTTCCTCATCCGTTTTGCACGGTCTTCTGAAAATTTTCAGAAATATAGACAAAAATATCACACAAAAACACTTATTTCCAATTAAATACTGCCTGGATTAAAAAAATATTGACAAAAAAAATTGGCCGATAATATCTTATTGATAATGATGGTTTGATCAGGAGGTATTTATGAAAGACTGGAAAATAGAAAAAAACAGAGTAAGCAGTTTGTTAGGAAAAGCGTCCTCCTCGGATAAGTCCGCTTATATAAAGGAAGATATCAACGCCAAAATGGGAATAATGCCTGAAAGACGGGAAGAACTGCCTCCCGGGGCCATTGATGAAATACCCAGACCAGGACCTTGGCTGGAAAAGTTGCCTCCCTCCGTAATCATTGACGAAAAACCCGGACCGGGACCTCGGTTGGAGCAGACTTTCCCCTCGAAAAATCCGGAATTGAAATTCCCCGTCTCCTATGGAGATAAAACCAATGGCGGCTGGAATGGATCAAAGTTCCCCAGAGACGTTAAAACAGCCCCGAGCCCAACGTTTCCCTCTGAATTTCCCGCCGGCACAAAATCCAAACCGGGATATGATCTGCCGCCTTGGGTTATGGACGAACGGGTTAAGATCGAAATACCGTATGATGCGAAAGCAGACGGCCAAGTCGAATTTAAATTCCCGTCTAAAGAAAAGAAAACTGAATTGCCCGAATTCAAAAAGCAGACAAAGGATTTTGATAAAAAGTCAGAAAAGTCTATAGATCCGGTATTTCTTTCACGCTTAACAAAGAACGGACAAAATCGTTAGTCTGAAAAAATATGATATAAAAGGCGCTGTTTTCTGACAGCGCCTTTAAATTATATTCCTACAACAAAAAACTGTTTTTCAAACGAAAATTTCTATTTTTTCAAATATCTTTTCAGATACTTTCCGGTATAGCTTTGCTTGCATTCGGCGACCTGTTCCGGCGTGCCGACGGCAACGATTTTGCCGCCGCCGTCCCCACCTTCGGGGCCCAAATCGATAATCCAGTCCGCCGTTTTGATCACATCCAGATTATGTTCGATGACAACGACCGTATTGCCCTGCTCCACCAGCTGATGCAAAACGTCCAGCAATTTGGCAATATCTTCGAAATGAAGTCCGGTCGTCGGTTCGTCCAAAATGTAAACCGTTTTTCCCGTCGCTTTTTTGGACAGTTCCTTGGACAGTTTAATGCGCTGCGCCTCACCGCCGGAAAGCGTCGTCGCCGACTGCCCCAGCTTGATATACCCCAGACCAACCCTTTGCAAAAGCGTCAGACGATTTTTAATAGACGGAACGGCATCAAAAAAAACGACCGCTTCGTCAACCGTCATATCCAATACATCGGCAATCGATTTTCCTTTGTATCTGACTTCCAGCGTTTCGCGGTTGTAGCGCGTTCCTTTACATTCGTCGCACTGAACGTACATATCCGGCAGAAAGTGCATTTCAATCCGCAGCACGCCGTCGCCCTGACAGGCTTCGCAGCGTCCGCCCTTCACATTGAATGAAAAGCGTCCCGACTTGTAGCCGCGCAGTTTGGCTTCCGGCAAACCGGCAAACCAATCGCGGATATGCGAAAACACGCCGGTATATGTCGCCGGATTGCTTCGGGGTGTGCGCCCGATCGGTGACTGATCGATGTCAATGACTTTATCGATATGCTCCAGCCCCTCTATTCTGTCATGCGCGCCGACCGTTACGCGCGTGCCGTTCAAAGCTTTCGCCAACCCTTTATACAGCGTTTCAATGACCAAAGACGACTTGCCGCCGCCGGAAACACCCGTTACGCACGTCAACGTCCCCAAAGGGAATTCGGCGTCGATATGGCGCAGATTGTGGATGCTCGCCCCGACGATTTTCAACGTCTTTCCGTTTCCCTTTCGGCGTTGGGCCGGCACGGGGATTTTTTTCGTTCCGGAAAGATACCGTCCCGTCAGACTGTTCAGATTGTCCGCGACCTCCTGCGGCGTTCCGGCGGCAATCACATTACCCCCTAAAGCTCCGGCCGCGGGTCCCATATCAATCAACATATCTGCGGCGCGCATCGCGTCTTCATCGTGTTCGACGACGATCACCGTATTGCCCAAATCCCTTAACCGGAACAGAGTCGACAAAAGCCGGTCGTTATCGCGCTGATGCAGTCCGATGGACGGTTCGTCCAACACATACAGGACCCCCGTCAATCCCGAACCGATCTGCGAAGCCAGTCGGATACGCTGGCTTTCCCCGCCGGACAACGTGCCGGAAGAACGCCCCAGAGACAAATACCCCAGACCGACGTTGATCAAAAAGTCCAGCCGTTCGTTCGTTTCCCTCAAAATCCGTTCGGCGACCTCCCGTTGTTGAGGCTTCAACTGCTCCAGAACGTTTCCGAACCATTCGCGCGCATCGGCGATCGACATATTCGTTACGTCCGCGATGTCCTTTCCCGCGATTTTGACGGCCAGAGCTTCCGGACGCAAACGCTTGCCGTGGCAGTGTTCGCAAACGATGTTGTTCTGGAACTTCTGGATTTCCTCGCGCATATATTCGGAATCCGTTTCCAGATAGCGGCGGTTCAGGTTCGGGATCACCCCTTCGAAAGACGCGTTCCCGAACAGAATCGCCTTTTGCGTTTCATCGGGCAAATCGCACCAACGCGCGGACAGATCCAAGCGGAAACGGCGGCTCAGCCCGTAGAGGGCTTCCTTGTGCCACGGATAGATTTCCCCGTTCGCCCCTGACCACGGCGCGATCGCCCCTTCGTCCAACCGTTTTGTTTTGTCCGGAATGACCAGCTCCGGATCGATATAAAGCTTGACGCCCAACCCTTCGCATTCGGGACAGAACCCGTGCGGATTGTTGAATGAAAACAGGCGCGGTTCTATTTCCTCGATCGTAAAGCCGGAAACGGGACAGGAATAACGGGAGGAAAAAGTTGTTTCTTCGTGCGTGTCGGCGTTTTCGACGACCGCCAGTCCGTCCGACAATCCCAGAGCCGTTTCAAACGATTCGGCCAGACGGCTTTCCATTCCCTCTTTGACGACGACGCGATCGACGACGACGGAAATATCGTGTTTCAGTGTTTTGTTCAGCTCCGGCGTTTCTTCGATATTATAGATTTCCCCGTCGATTTTCAGCCGTTGAAAACCTTTTTTCTGAAGCTCTTTGATTTCTTTTTTGTATTCGCCTTTGCGGCCGCGAACGACTGGAGCCAATAAAAGCAGCTTCGTCCTTTCCGGCATCGCCATCACTTTATCGACCATCTGTGTAACGGTCTGGCTTTCGATCGGCAACCCCGTCGCCGGAGAATACGGAATCCCCACTCTTGCCCATAACAAGCGCATAAAGTCATAAATTTCCGTTACCGTTCCGACAATCGAACGGGGATTATGCGACGTTGTTTTCTGCTCGATCGAAATTGCCGGAGACAGTCCCTCGATCGAATCGACATCGGGCTTTTTCATCAAATCAACGAACTGGCGCGCGTAAATGGACAGACTTTCGACATAGCGTCTTTGTCCCTCGGCATACAACGTATCGAAAGCCAAAGAAGACTTACCCGACCCCGACAATCCGGTCACAACGATCAGCTTGTTTTTAGGAATATCCAAATCAATATTTTTTAAATTATGTTCCCGCGCACCGCGAATTTTAATACTGTCCATGGCGCCCCTCTTCTGCCAGACAAAGCTTCCGAATATAAAGTTTTTAACGAATTTTATTTCTGATTAAACGCAGAACAGATTGTCGGCTTTGCCTGTTCTATATAATTGGTACAGCGTTTAAACTCTTCGTCCTGCAAGGCCTGAATCGTTTGAGCAACAGCCGGCACCGCGCGAACAGCCCGCTGAAAGGTCATTTGCGGATGCTGACGACAAAACTGCGCGACTTTTTCCAACAATGTCCATTCATTATCGGCCATGCCCATACCGACCAAACGACCGCCGTAAATATCCTGAAGAGCCGAAACATACCCCATCATAATAGCCGCCAAAGACTGCATTTCATCCGTATCTTCTTTCGTTGCGGGAGAGATACCCAAAACCGTTCTGGAATAAACTTCCGAAAAATCCAAACATGTCGGAAGCTGTTTAATTTGCTGTGCAGAGCTTTGCCCGACCATAAAAAAAGAACATAACAGAAAAATTATGCCGAAACGTTTATTCATAAAGCACTCTCTTTAACATTCAAAAAGATGGAATTACTGTTTGAGTTTATCTCTAAAAAACAAAAAAATCAATATTTTGACTTTTTTTCCTAATATTTATACTGTCCTTTCCGAAAAAGGGTGTTTATAATATAATACGTTTTATCACGGATTGAAAAAACGACTGTCGGAATTTTTTAAAGAGGTTGGGTTATGACGGTTTCTGTTACTTTTTGGGGCGTGCGAGGCAGTATTCCCTGCTGTTCCTCAGAGTATACGGAATACGGCGGCAACACCTCCTGCGTCCAAATTGATCTGGACGGCCGCACAATTATTATCGATGCCGGTTCCGGAATACGCCCTTTGGGGGATGAACTGACAAAACAAAATAAAACCAATATTGCCTTACTGATTTCCCATACACATTGGGATCATATTTGCGGTTTTCCTTTTTTCAGCCCCCTTTTCGAAAAAGAAACGAATGTCAGCATTTATTCCCCTCTGCAGCCGAATGGTCAATCCGTCAAAGAAGCCCTTTCCGTATTGATGTCCGCTCCTTTTTTCCCTTTGTCTCTGCATAAGCTTCCTTCCGAACTGCATTTCAATCATTTTCAAGCTCCGGACATGCTGGAACTCTGTGACGGACAGATCAAGATTCAAACGACATCCTTGCCGCATCCCAACGGCGCGGCAGGCTACAGATTAAATTATCGGGACAAATCGATTTGTTATATTTCGGATTATGAACACAGCCGAACCGATTCTGCCGAAGAACTGGCCGATTTTGTCAAAGAATGCGATTTAATGATTTATGACGCTATGTACACTCCCGAACAGTATCCTCAATTTAAAGGATGGGGACATTCGACATGGGAACAGGCCGCATTGCTGACAAAAAAAGCGAATATCAAACAAACCGCATTGTTCCATCATGCGCCGACTCATACGGATCCGATTATGCATCGGATCGAACGGCAGGCGCAAATAGTTGAACCGAGATTATTCGCTGCAAAAGAAGCAACAACAATAACGCTTTAAAATGTCAGTCAAAAAAACTGATGAAAGTTTTGACGCAAATAATACCAAAGCAGTCTGTAAAAAAACAAAACGCCGTCTCCTCCTCTTTCCGCAAAAGCGAAAATAGTTCCGAAAGACAAACAGTTCGCGCCGGGCAGAAAACAAATCGTAAATAAATATCCGGCCACTTTAAAATCCGTTTGGCGAGGATGAAGCTGTTCCGCAAAAGAAAAAAGATTATAGCATACGGTCATACCCAAACCGACATACACCCAATCCGGAGAATATCCGATCGCATGCTTTATGGCGATCGTAAAGAAAACCATCGTAAATGCGGTCAGAGGAAAAAAATACGGAGCAATGGCAATCAACCAGTTGCCTTCCCCCGAAAAAGTCATGGAACCGCCGCCTTCTTCTTTTATTTCAATTCCATGAACGGGATGAAGAGTCGCCATAGCAAACAATGTATGCGTCATTTCATGTTCCAGTGTTTCCGCTTTTCCCCGATGCAGCAAAATCATAACGCGAATAGCCGCAAAACATGCGGCTCCGATGGCACAATAAATCAAATTATGCCAATTCAGCTGATTACTGATTACATAATAACGTTCAAATACTTTCAAAGCCGCAGGAACAACCCATATCATCAAAATCGCAACCGGCCATTTGACCAGTTTTAAAAATAAATTGATATAACGCCTTGCCCGGCCGATACGCCTGCCGATTTCAAACATCTTTTTGCCACCTTATACGGCTTTTAGAGAAAACAGACCGGTTTCACAGGAAATCCGGTCTGTCTTTATTATAGGTCCGCTTATTTTTACGACAACTCCGGCATCGGCGGTAATTTAGCCAACATCGCCGGGGTCACCAGAACGACTCCTTTCTCAGACACATAAAAATATTTTGCATCTTCTTCGGGATTTTCGCCGATGACCAACCCTCGGGGAATAACGCATCCCTCGGCCAAAATCGCTTTTCTGACACGCGCGTGCCGATTAATCACGCAATTCGGCAAAACAACGGAATCCTCGACTAAAGAGAATGAATGAACGCGCACGGCTGAAAACAACAATGAGTGACGCACCGTCCCGCCGGAAATAATGCAGCCGGCGGAAACCAACGATTTTACAGCCAGCCCCGTTCTTAAATCGCTTTCAAACACAAACTTCGCGGCCGGATGTTGTTCCTGAAACGTCCAAATCGGCCAACGCGTATCGTATAAATCCAAATCGGGAATAACGTTGGTCAAATCCAGATTGGCTTCCCAATAAGCATCCAACGTTCCCACATCGCGCCAATAAGCTTCATCCGTTTTATTAAACACGCAGCTGTCCTGAAAGCGATGCGCGACCATTTTGACCTTTCCGATCAATGACGGAAGAATATCCTTGCCGAAATCGTGCGAAGAGTTTTTGTCCTGCGCATCCTTTTCCAACAAATCGATCAGAAAATCAGCATCAAAGATATAAATTCCCATGCTGGCAAACGAACGATCCGGTTTTCCGGGAATGCACGGCGGATTCTTGGGCTTTTCAACGAAACGAACAATATTGCTTTGCTCATCTGCGTCCAAAATGCCGAACTCATGCGCTTTTTCCAACGGCACCTCAATGCAGGATACTGTCGCTTTTGCTCCGGCTTCGATATGCTGCTTGAGCATTTTGGAGTAATCCTGTTTATAAATATGGTCGCCGGCCAAGATCAGAATATAACGAGGAGAGTGCGCGCGAATCGTATCCAAATTCTGATATACGGCATCGGCTGTTCCCTGATACCACACCTCATCGGAAGTTTGCTGCTGAGCCGGCCAGATTTCTACAAATTCGTTCAGCTCCGGCTGCAAAAAGCTCCATCCTTGTTGGATATGCTTGATCAGGCTGTGCGCTTTATATTGAGTCAAAACGCACATTCTGCGAATACCGGAATTGATACAGTTGGACAACGGAAAGTCTATAATTCTGAATTTACCGCCAAACGGCACAGCCGGTTTCGCCTGTACTTCCGTTAAATTTTTCAGGCGTGATCCCTTTCCGCCTGCCAAAACCAAAGCAAGGGTATCTTTTCTTGCCGCAATTAAATTTACTTCGTCCATACCGTTCTCCTTATCACTTTTCCGTTCAACGGAAAAAAAACATAAACCGGCCCTTCTGCACAGAAAAAAACCGAATTAATTTATATTAACGGGATTATTTCCGAAAATCAAAGAAGAAAAAACGGTTTAAAACAAATAGCGCACCTTCAACGTTCCGTTAATCGCTTCCAATTCTTTTTGCAAAACGGAAGCGTTATCCAAATGACCGTCCACATCAACCACAACATACGCGTATTCGCCGTCCGTACGCAGATATTGCCCGCTGACATTCAAACCGTATTTTGAAAAAACACCGTTAATGCCGCTCAATACCCCCGGCACATTTTTATGAATATGCATAAAACGGGTTGTCTTGCCGCTTTCCTGAACGGGCAGAGAAACTTCGACACAGTTGACTGCTCCCAACGTCGATCCGTTGTCCGAATATTTCACCAGGCGTTCGGAAACCTCCAATCCGATGTTGGCCTGAGCCTCCAAAGTCGAACCGCCGACATGGGGAGTCAGAATAACATTCGGCATTCCGCGCAGAACGGAAACAAATTCTTCCGTTTTATCAGCCGGTTCTTTGGGGAAAACATCCAAAGCAGCGCCGGCAATTTGCCCTTCATCCAAAGCTTTTTTCAGCGCGTCAATGTCAACCACGCTGCCGCGCGCCGCATTGATAAAAAACGCCCCTTTCTTCATCGCGAAAAATTCCGCGTTTGAAAACATATTGTTTGTCTGCGGCGCTTGCGGCACATGCAAGCTGATCACGTCGGAAACGCTGAGCAGTTCGGATAAAGAAGAACAGGCTTCAGCGTTGCCCATTGCCAATTTATCAACAATATCGAAAAAGCGCACTTTCATTCCCATTGCTTCAGCCAAAACCGAAACCTGCGTTCCGATATGACCGTACCCGACGATTCCCAAAACTTTATTGCGAACCTCAACGGCGCCTTTGGCATTTTTCAGCCACCTGCCGTCATGCGCGGCCCGGCTGCGCTGAGGCACGCCGCGCATCAGCATCACAATTTCGCCGATCACCAATTCCGCCACGGAACGCGTATTGGAATACGGCGCATTAAAAACAGGGATTCCATGCGCTTTTGCAGCATCAAGATCAACCTGATTGGTTCCGATGCAGAAACAACCGGCTGCCATCAGTTTTTTAGCGGCATCAAAAACTTCTGCCGTCAGCTTTGTTCTGGAACGAATGCCGATCATATGAACATCGGCTATGGCCTTTTTCAGCTCTTCCTGATCCAAAGCGTTTTTTAAAACGACCAAATTGTTGTATCCGTGACTTCTGAAATACTTTTCCGCATTTTCGTGCAAGTCTTCCAACAGCAAAATTTTAATTTTATCCTTATTAAGGGACATCGTTGCCATATCGTTTTCCTTTTTACTAAAAGTGGGCCGCTCTTTTCTATACACCAAGACAGACCTTGTTTAAAGTTTTGTTTTTCGTTTTTAAAATATTGCTAAAATCCTTTAAATCGGTTAAGAAATAAAAAAACCGTTCACATTATAATTAATTTTAAGGAAGGAATCTTTGAAAAACCGATCAAGCGAAACGGCCCTTTATCGCAGCAAAGCGCTTTTTGGCTTTTCGGTCGGGAAAAACGGATTTCTGCTTAACTTTTAATTCTCTGCAACGGACATAACAAACAAAGAATAAAAAAAGGACGTCCTTATGCGCAGCTTTCTACCTTTTCTAGCAATAGTTTCTGTTTTAACGGCAAACGGCTCTTACTGTTATGCTTCGGAACAAAACGATATAACGATTGAATCCGATTTGGTGGAAATTTTGGATTCCTTTGATTCCCCAAAAGGACATAATCCGTATGCCGCTCCGAAATTGCCGGAAATTCTGGAAGCAAAAGGAACTCTTGTTTTTTTTGATAATTCACATTCCAGCGGCAAAAAACCGAAAATAGGCGGAAACGTCAAAGTTCCGTCGTCATCAAATGCGATAAGCAAGACTTTAGCACGCGCTCGGGAACGTTTATTCGGAGCAAAAACAAAACAAACCGCAGCATCCCCGACAAATCCTGTTTTTACGGACAGAACAAAAATTAATATGACCGACCTGTTGAATGAGAATGCGGCTCAAAAAGAAACAAAGGCGCGTTTTTTTAAATTGGACTATGACGGAGAAAAAACGGTTTCGTTTATTCCCCCGAACACCTTTATTGAAGTTCCGTTTCTAAAACATATTCCTTATTTTTTCAGCAGGATCGAGATTCTGAGCAGCGGATCCGTAAAAATCACGGAAACAATTCAGCGCGTTGTGGAACCGGGAGAAAACAATTTCACGGGCATTGACCGCTATTTTTCAAAATATCACACGGACAGAACCGGTAAAACGCACCGGACAAATTTAACGATTCTGGAAGCATCCATAGACAACACCCCCGTTTTGGCCAAACTTTTGCCGGATGGAAAAAACATCCGTATTTCTCTGCATGCTTCGTCCCCTCAAACGCCCGGGACACATCTGTACAGCGTTACTTATTTGTTTTCCAATAAAATAACGGAATTCAAAAACAGTTCTGAAACACCGGACTCTCCCGATTTCAAAGAATTGATTCTGGAAATAACCGGCCGTCATTGGGATATTCCCATTACGCGCGCGGGCGCATCGGTAATATTCCCGCCGAATTCAAAAATTTATTCTCAAACCGCGGTTACGGGAGGCGTCAGCGGATACGGACAAAACTATAAGATCAGAAGGGACAAAAACAACGATTTATCTTTTGTGCTGACTTTTCCTTTGGCTCCGTATGAAGGCTTTGCCCTTATGACGAACTGGTCCGAAAAGGATTCCATGCCGGCCTTTGAAAACGGAAAATTAGATCGTTTTATTATCGAATACGGCACAATGACGGTTTCCTTAATCGCGTTTTTGTTTGTTTTGTCTTATTACCTGGCAACATGGCTCAGCCAAAATAAAAATCAGGAAAAAACAAACGTCAAAGCGTCTCCCTTACAAAAAGGCGACCTGACCCCGGCCGTTTTAAATTATGCTCTAAAAAAGGAAATCACACCAAATTCTCTTCTGATTGTTTTGTTGAGCATGGCTTCCAAAGGTTTTCTTTCTTTTTCCGACGACGGGAACGGGACTTTGCTGTTGGTCAAGGAAACCGATGAAGAAACCGGATTAACTTCCTTTGAAAAGCATATCGCTGAAAAATTGTTTACTAAGGACAGCACTTCTTTTGCGCTGACGCATGCCAATTCTTTGCGCCTGACGCGTATAATGGCCGATCTGGAAAAACATTTAGTTAAAGAATATCGCAAAAAATTTACCGTATTTCCGCAAGGTTACTTTTGGTTCGGTATTTTAATGGCTATCATTGCCGTTGTTTCGGTGTCTTCCATGTCTTTATTCCCGCAAATCACCGCCATGACCGCACTGGCAAGCGTAATTGTTTTAATTCCGGCCTCATTCATCGGTGGAAAAATCTATACGGAGATACGCAGAAAAACCTGGAAAGAGAACAAAGGAAAACT
The DNA here is from genome assembly GCA_937912005.1 of uncultured Alphaproteobacteria bacterium. Taxonomy (GTDB): domain Bacteria; phylum Pseudomonadota; class Alphaproteobacteria; order CAAGCB01; family CAG-977; genus UBA11549. The sequence goes on along the minus strand of CALDOX010000016.1, from coordinate 184,751 downwards.
TTTCAAATTGAGTTTGATCGCTTTGCCTTTATTGATTTGTCTTGTTGGCTTGTTTGTCTATTACAGCATTCAAACGACCCTGTTGACCGCCGTATTTTTCTTTGCCCTGCTCATTTGTATCGGCATATTTAAAACATTACTGCGGTCTCCGTCCGTCTTGGGAAATTCGATTCTGGAAAACATTGAAGGCTATAAACTCTACTTATCGTCTCAGGACGACACCTTATTAAGTATGATGCGGAATGCCGAATCAAAAATCAAAGCATTATACGGAAAACACTTGCCTTTTGCCGTTGCTTTGGATTTGGATCAACCTTGGACGTGCCGCTTTGTGGCTTTTTCCGAACAAGAAAATCAGTTGAAACCGGATTGGTACAAAGGTAAACTGCCTTTTACCGAAAACTTTATTGAGGTTTTAGCCGCCGAATTTAATAAGGCTTTTCCGCAAAAAACCGCGAAAAAAAGCGGTTCTTCATCGCGTTTAAAAAAGCCGAATACAAAATAGAAGAATAGAACGCCTATGTCTGACTTATTTAATAAATCCACTGTTCAACCTTCAAACGAATATTCTGCAAAAGATATTGAAATTCTGGAAGGATTGGAACCCGTCCGCCGCCGTCCCGGTATGTATATCGGCGGAACGGACGAATCCTCTTTTCATCATTTGGCTGCGGAAATTTTAGACAACGCGATGGACGAAGCCGTTGCCGGTTATGCCAGCGTCATTGAAATGGAAATGAATGCGGACGGGTCTTTGCGCGTCAAAGACAACGGGCGCGGCATTCCTGTTGATCCTCATCCGAAATATCCGGAAAAATCAGCTTTGGAAGTCATTATGACTTCGCTGCATTCCGGCGGTAAATTCAGCGGCAAAGCTTATACGGTATCCGGCGGCTTGCACGGCGTCGGTATGGCTGTTGTCAATGCTTTATCCTCATCTATGACTGTGGAAGTCGCTCGCGACAAATGCATTTGGAAACAGGAATATTCCCGCGGCGTACCGACAACTCCTCTGGAAAAGGTCGGTGCGGTTGCCAACCGTCGCGGAACAACGGTCATCTTCAAACCGGACACGGAAATTTTCGGGGAACGTCTGCGCTTTAAACCCAGCATCCTGTTTCGTATGGCGCGTTCCAAAGCTTTCCTGTTCAAAGGCGTTGAAGTTCGCTGGAAATGCGATCCCATTCTTTTAACCGGAGAAGATAAAACGCCGACAGAGGAAACTCTGAAATACCCGAACGGTATGGAAGATTATCTGAAATACCGCTTAAAAGAAGAAGCCTGCGTCACACAAAAGCCTTTTGCGGGACGGGCGGACCTGCCGGACAACAAAGGCCATATCGAATGGGCGATTACCTGGCTGGAAGATTCTGACGCCAGTTTCATCAGTTCTTTTTGCAATACAATCAATACGCCGCAAGGAGGAACACACGAAACGGGATTAAGAACCGCCCTCACCCGCAGTCTGCGCGGCTATGCGGAAATGCTCGGGAACAGGAAAAGCGCCGAGATAACGACGGAAGACGTGATCGGTTCGGCGGCGATTATGCTTTCCTTGTTTATGAAAGACCCTCAATTCCAAGGTCAGACAAAGGAAAAACTCGGCTCGCCGGAAGCAACACGTCTGGTTGATACGGCCATAAAAGATCCTTTTGATCATTGGCTGTCCGGAGACACCAAAAACGCTACGGCTCTGTTGACGCACATTCTTGAACGTTCGGCAGAACGCCAACGCAAAAAGAAACAGAATGACACGGCTCGGGCTTCGGCGACCAAACGTTTGCGCCTACCCGGAAAATTGGCGGATTGCTCCAGAACATCTTCGCATGGCACGGAAATCTTCATTGTTGAAGGAGATTCCGCGGGCGGTTCGGCAAAACAGGCAAGGAACCGTGAAACACAGGCTATTCTGCCGATCAGAGGTAAAATCCTGAACGTCGCCAGCGCTTCGGAAGAAAAAATCTTTGCCAGCGAGGAAATCAGCAATATCACGGAAGCTTTGGGCTGCGGACGGCGTGAAAAATACGATGAAAACGCTTTGCGCTACGAAAAGATCATCGTGATGACCGATGCGGACGTGGACGGCGCTCACATTGCATCATTGTTGATGACGTTCTTCTACCGCGAAATGCCGAAACTGATCCAGAAAGGGCATCTGTATCTGGCGGTGCCTCCTCTGTACCGTCTGGCATACGGCAGCAAAGTTTTTTACGCGATCGACGATGCGGACAAGGACAGAATCATCAAAAAAGAATTCAAGAATGCACAAAAAATCGAAATCAGCCGATTTAAAGGTTTAGGAGAAATGCCGCCTTCTCAGCTGAAAGAAACGACTATGGCTCCTGAAAAACGGTTGTTGCTGCGCGTCTTAATTCCCGATCCCCGCCGTGAAGAAGATCAGAACGAATTTCAGATGACGGCGGATTTAGTGGAACAGCTGATGGGGTCGAAACCGGAACTGCGTTTCCAATACATTCAGGAACACGCGAAGTTTTTGGAAGACCTGGATATTTAATCGGCAGTCACGCTTTTCTTATTAGGCGAAGTTTCAGCAGCTTCGCCTGATTTTTTTTTCTTTATTTTTAAAGAAAGCGGCAAAATTGCTGATAATCACAAAAATTTCAATCAATCCCGCCCAATTTTTGATGCAGATCTGATAGGCCAGATAAAGAAAACTGTTAAAGCCTCCGATCACCCTTATTTGCTGAGGCGGAAGCCACCAGGTGCAGTATAAATATATCGATGCGTTCAGGAAAACCAAAACGGAGGAAATGTCAACATAGGTGTAAAATAAAATGACGAAATATAAAACCTGAAACAGGATAAAGGCGGACACCCACTTTTTATTGTATTTTTCTTTGATATTGGCGACGATCAGCTAGATAAACATCAGCACAAAAGCCCATACGCCCGTCATTGACCCCAGACAATACAACCCTAAAATCGTAAAAATTTTTGCCATCAAATCAAGCAGCAACATCTGTTGCTTTGTTTTCATAAAACGGCTGGTGCAAAAACAAACATAATTGATTATCGTGAAAAAATAGCCCCAAAAAATCATTGCCGTATCCTTTAAAAAAACAATTTTCACGCTGTTTTATCCCATACAAACAACCAAAGACAATAACAAAAAGGAGAAATTAATTATTTTTTTGAAAATACGTTATTTTACGATTGACAGATCAAAAAAATCGGCTATATTTCATTTTGTTTTGAGAGCCCCTGTGGCGGAACTGGTAGACGCGACAGACTCAAAATCTGTTGTCCTTTCGGACGTGCCTGTTCGATTCAGGCCAGGGGCACCATAAAAAAGACACCCTTCGGGGTGTTTTTTTATGGTTGTTTCTGTATCTGAAGCGGACAGATGCCCTACAAATCCCGTGTAACGCAATATGCCATATTTCCTCTGGTTAGTGTTATCAGATCAAACTATCCGAAGCAAATCAACACCCCTCGCAGTCAGATATTACGCCGCCTGATATTTTTTGAAGTTTTCAGCTTGTTCGATAACGTTTTGATACACTTCGTCCTGCGGTTCGGGCGGATAACCGTTATCGTCCAGCAACACGATCAGGTCGGCTTGCAAAGCGGCTTTGATGCTTGCCTTGTGCGACCAATTCGTATATTTGGCTTTATCGCCGACAAGCCGTTTAATTTCCTTTGCCAGAAACAAAGTCTTGTCTTCTGGATAAGTAAAACCGTATTTAACGGCGCAAGCCTTCAAAATGTCATAGAACGCCTTTTCCTCAAAATCGATGCCCAAAGCGACAAAAGACGTCTGCTCCGTTTGCATTTCGTAAATCAGGTCGATCATTTCATCGACGATTTCGTTCAGGTCGATTTTATCCGTCCTGTCGTTATAGCGTTCCAGAATGCCGTTCAGCTTCTCGGCAAAATCAACGGCTTTGATTTTATTGACTTCGCGGAATTTAAAAATAGCGTTTTTCAGCAGCCGTTCCAGAATTTGAACGCGCGTGTTCGGACGTTTCAACGCCTGCACCCGTTCCAGATATTCTTCGCTGAACAAATCGACAGAGCAATTTTTCTCGCTTAGTTTAAAGATATCCTCGACATCGCTTGAAACAAGAGCGTCCACCACCATTTGACGCACGCGGGCGTTCATTTCGGAAATGTCGGGCGCATCGCCTTTCGTCATTTTGAAAACGATGGAGCGGACAGCCACATAGAAATGAATCAGGTCGCGTTCGGCGGTCGAAATGTTTTCGCTCATAAGGCAGAGATTGAACGCGCTTTTCAGCCGTTTGACGTGCCACATAAACCGTTTTGTCAGCTCCTCCGTCTGTAAAACAAATTCCGCGGCATCGTTCAGGCAATCCAACCGTTCCCGCTCCTTTCCGTTAAAATAGAGCGAGGAGTCAAAGAAATGGAACATCTTATTTAAAATATCCAGTTCATCTTTGACCAGAGAAACGGAGCTTCCGTTATCAGTCGGCGCGCCACCCTGCCCGCCCGTGCCGTAAGTTCCGACCGCTTCGGTCAAAGCACGCTGAATGCCGATATAATCGACAACCAGCCCTTTTTCCTTGCCTTCATAAACGCGGTTGACGCGGGAAATCGTCTGAATCAAAGTATGCTTATGCACATACTTGTCGATATACATCGTGTCCAAAGACGGCACGTCAAAACCCGTCAGCCACATATCGACGACAATGGCGATTTTAAAGTTGGACTTGTCGTTTTTGAACTGCCGCGCCAATTCGTCCTTATCGTCTTTTTTCAGCATATTGAACAAAGCTGGTTCGTCGTCTTTGTTATACGTCATCACCAGCTTGATTTTTTCCATCGGCTTCAGGTCGCGCTTATCCGCTTCGGTCAGGACGGCGTTTTCGTCGGCTTCTTTGGCGACCGCCCAATCGGGACGCAAAGCGATGACATCTTTGTAAAAGTCATAAGCGATTTCCCGATCGGAACAAACGAACATCGCTTTTCCGGCAACGGTAGCCCCTTCGGAAACACGGGATTCATAGTGGGCGACAAAGTCGGCGGCAATCGCTTTCAAGCGGTCGGGATGTCCCAGAACGGATTTGATTGTCGCGGCTTTTTTCTTGCTTTCTTCGATTTGGTATTCATTCGCGCCGGCCTCTTCGCATTCTTCATAGTATTTTTCGATCAAAGCCAGCTTTTCGTTATCGACGGCGACTTTTGCCGCACGCCCCTCATAGACGATGCGGACGGTGATGCCGTCGTTGACCGCCTGCGTCATCGTGTAGGCTTCGACGATATCCCCGAACACGTCCAAAGTCGCATCAATCGGCGTTCCCGTAAAGCCGACATACGTCGCGTTCGGCAAAGACTGACGCAGGAAGTAAGCGAAGCCGTAGCGATCTTCCACGCCTTTTTCGGAAACCTTGATTTTCTTTTCGATATTGGTTTGCGAACGGTGCGCTTCATCGGAAATGACGATGATGTTTTTCCTGTCGCTCAACAGCCCCGTGTCTTCGGTGAATTTCTGTACCGTTGTCAGGAATACCCCGCCGCTGGTGCGCCCGCGCAGGTTTTGCCCCAACAAGTCGCGGCTTCCGATTTGGCAAATATAATCGTCGCCGATGAATTTCTTGGCGTTCACGAATTGCCCCGACAACTGCCCGTCCAATTCGATACGGTCGGAAATGATTAAAATCGTCGGATTGTTCAGTTCGGACGAACGCATCAGCTTGCGGGCGAGGTAAAGCATCGTAAAACTTTTGCCGCACCCCGTCGCGCCGAAATAAGTGCCGCCTTTGTTGTCGCCGATTTCAACGTGCTTCAAAATGTTTTTGTAAAGGCTGTTCGTCGCGTAGAATTGCGGATAGCGGCAAACGATTTTCAATTCCTTGTCCGATTTGTCGGGGAAGTAGATGAAATCGCGCAAAACGTCCAGAAGCGAAACGCGGTTGAACAATCCTTCAAGCATCGTGTAAAGGGCTTTGATGCCGTCCGCCTCCTCCGCCGTTCCTTTACTGCGCCAAGCGTAAAAATTGTTCAGATCGGCAAAGACGGAACCGACTTTCGTGTTCACGCCGTCCGAAATGACGATAAAAGCATTATACTTGTAAAGCTCCGGAATGTCGCGGCGGTAACGCACGGTCAGCTGCCTGAACGCGTCTTCGATCGTGATTTCCTCTTTAACGGGCGTTTTCAGCTCCATCACGACGACGGGCAAGCCGTTGATGAAAACGATGACGTCGGGAATGCGCGTTTCGCTTGCACCTTTAACGGTAAATTGATTGACGACTTTAAACAGGTTTGCGTCCGGCGCGTCATAGTCGATTAGGCGGATCAGAACATCTTTATCCTGCGGATCGTCGCGGTGAAAAATAACGCCGGTTGAAATGATCCGGAAAATTTCGCGGTTGGAATCATACAAAGCCCCCGCTCCGGCAGAGTAATTATCCAATGTTTTTATAAACCGCGCGCGTTCCGCTTCGGTCAATTCGGGATAACGGGATTTCAGATAAGAAACGAGATCTTCGCGGATCAGAACGTCGGTCGCTTCGCGCTCGATGTCATCGCCGTAAACGTAAGTGAAGCCGTTTTCCTCCAGCCGTTCGACAACGACCTGCTCCAACGAAGCTTCATTAAACCGGCGCATAGGCAATCTCCTGAAAGTTATTGGAAAAGTTTAAACGGTTGAAGGTCGTTTGGCTATAAGAATTTAATTTCTCGACATTTTTTCAAGCAGGGAAAGAATCAGGTTTAATTCCGGTATGATTTGTCGTTTTTCTTCGATAACGTCTTTCGGAAACCGCTCTTTTAAGAAAGCTCGATTAAAACCGGATTGGCAATAACTGTTCAAGCGGTCTTTCAGACGATCTGTTTCTTTTCCTTCCAATTCGTCTTTGGGAACACCTAATATTTGCAAGAGCATTCCTTCGATTGAAGAAGGATTCGAAAAAATAATGACAGGCTTTCGATTATCCGTATTACGGTTATTCAGTTCTCTGTAAGGAACACCGTCTAAAGCCATTTGAGGCAAATGCCAAACGCTTTCCAAAGAACGAAGAGTTTCTTCGGAAATAGGACCTTTTTGTTCAAAATCTTCATCAAGAACAACAAACAGATATGTTCCCCTGTCCTGTGCTTTGATTGCATTAGAAATGATGACGTCGGCGGAACCGCCGCGTCCGGAAAACATAATCAGGGGGTTTGCTTCGGAATTATAAAGATCAACCAGATATTCCAGAAAGATTTTCTCTCTATCTCCCTCATAAATATACGAAACAATGACCTTTTTCTTTCGTTTCTTTTTTGTCATTATTCCCCCTTGATACGAGGTTTCCCTTCATATTCTCCGGATATATATTTCATAAAGAAATTTTCATCGTTTCTCACACCTTCAACTTCGTCCAAACGGAAACATTCCGTTCCTAAATCCTCTTTTTTCTGGGTAATGAATATTTGCGTCTTTGTCAGATACTGCAAAAACCACGGATTATGAGTCGTGAATAAAATTTGAGCGTTATTCGGGTTTGTTTCTTTTTTCAGGAAAAGATTTAATATCCGTTCGACCAAATCGATATGCAGACTTGTTTCCAACTCATCGGCTATCAATAATCCGCCCTCTTTTAAAACGTTCACGATAGAGGCAAACAACTGCATATAAAAAATCGTCCCGTTTGATTCCAAAAAAATCGGAGTAGTCGCTTTTTTGTCTTGATAATGATGAATTGCCGTCAATATTTTTATATTCTTATCATTCAAAACTTTTTGATTTCCCTGACCGAAAAACGACAACGCACCGTCCGCAATAGTGATTTCATCAATTCCGGTATCGATTTCGCATAGCTCTTTATTCAAGATTTTTAATAGTTCGGGATTTTTTTCCAAAATCTCCGTAAAAGCGTTCAAATTTAAAAATTCAGGTTGCCTTTGGATAAAAGGAGATGAAGATAAAACATTCTGTAACAGCGAACCGAAAGCGTCCCCCTGAAAACCGTTCGTTTTAAAATAGTTCAAATGTTTCAGCAATGAAAAAGCGGTTATTGTCCCATCCAATCTTTTTTCATCGGCGGGATTTACCTTAAAGACGACCGTTTCCAATTTATTTCCTCGCCTTAGGAAAACATCCTTATAACGATTTGTTTTTTTATTCTTTTTACGCAGACGTTCGGATAAAATTTCGTCCTTTTTTATTTCAATGGCATACGAATAGATTTCATCGTTTTGAATAAAATCAGCTTCAAAGGAAGACGGAGCTTCGGAAGAAAAAAAATGCGGAGAATAAGGGGCGAGAGTACCTCGATAAGAATCCCGCACAAATATTGAAAACAGAACAATCCCTTTCAGTAGATTGGATTTTCCGGCAGCATTCGGCCCGACGACGCCGGCAAGCTTATTGACATAAACATCGGACAAAGTAACGGAAGAATCATCCAATTTCTGACTGGCGGATAATTGAAAAGAAATTTTAGCTTCGTCACGAATGGACAGGTAGTTTTTAATTTTGAACCCTAAAAACATAATTTCACCTCGTTTTTGACGAATTTTTGTTAAATTATGCATAGAATATATAAATAATCAATTAAATTTTTCGGATATCCTCCTCGTTGACAGAAGATACCGCCACGTTTTCGACATCTAATTTTCCGCTAATCAGTTGGGGTAGAAGCGTATCGCGGGTTTGTTCCAGTGTGCGGATTTGTTTTTATAGATAAAAAACATTAAGAAAAGAAATAAAAAAACGTTTCAAATATTTTTACAGACGCCAATTAATTTCATATAATGCTTTAACAAGCTTGTTTTCATACTACGAAGAATAAAAATTTTATATATCTACACTCGGTTCGTCAATATGTATAAAACCTATCTCTTAGGGCAATTGGATAATCAAATTTTCAAAGAAAGTTTCGTTGATGGACTTAATAAAAGTTATGATTTAGACGCCGTTATAAAATAATTTTCTATTTGTTTAGGCAAAGACATAATAGAAGACACTCTATTTGAAATCATCATATCATCAATTTCTATATTTAAGTTGCAAATATACTTTTTCGTTTCTTCTAAAATTTCTTTCAATTCATCATCGTTATATACTTTTCCGTTTATATATAGACATTGTTTAAAACGCTCGCTCCATTTTCTATGAGAAGAACAAAATTCACTACAATTTGCTATATCAATTCCTGTTGTTTCTTCAACAAATGATTTATAGCATTCAGGTTTAATTAAATCTTCTAACTCACACTCATTTAAGCCAGCTAAGGTATAATAGAAAACTTCCTTTCCACCGGAAGATAAAAATGATTTATCTTTAGCGTTCTTAATAGAATTTTTTGCTATTTGATCAGAATCTAATACACAAAAATATTTAGAAGACATATTAAGGAGCTTATTTAGAGAATGTTCCAAATTTAAAACCCCATTGATTACCTCGAAGCCCAACCGTCTGTTTGTTATCCAATCTTTTATTATAGAAGAGTGAGCACATAAATATTTTTGAAGTATCTTTTTATCCGTTTCACCTTCAACAACTATAATGAAATCTGAATTAATCAGATTGTCCGATGCAATACAGCCCAACGTATCCCTTATTTGCTTAATATTTTCTGCTTTAGATGCTGAATTATTTTCAACGATGATATTATCAGAAATTTCATTCCGATTCACGAATAGAGGAGAGTGAGATGTAGCAATAATTTGATTGTTTTGAGCAATATCATGTACAACAATACTTATTTGTCGTATAGCTTCTGGATGTAAATGAGATTCTGGCTCCTCTATTGCTAGAATAAGGCCTTTTCCAATACTACTTTTTTCTTTTTGCCGCATCATTCCAAGGGTAATTAAACTTTTTATCCCATCACCTTTTTGAGACAACATTGTATCTGATCCATCATCTATTTTTATGTAAAATTCAGAATCATCACTATATCTTCTAGAATATCTAAAAGGAGATCTTCTCTCATTCAAAGAAACATTTCTTATATCTGGAACAAAATATTTTAAAGTTGAAAACAAATTATTTTCTATTTTTTTTAATATTGGTTTTTGCAATTCATCAATTTGTTTTATAGCTTCTTCTAATTTTTCTCTTTTTTTAGGAGCTAATTTTGAAAGCTCTAGTGATATAATATTATTTGCAATTTCATCAGCTAAATCTTCTGTTCTTATTGCTGGGATATATTGAAAATTAATCTTTTCTAAAATCAAGGAACATAATTTTGACAATATATTTGGATTATTCAGTTTATCATTTGGAACACCTTGAGACGATATTTTAAGCAAAGGAACAATTTTTTCTTTTTCTAAAACAACTTTTACACATAATTTCTGATAAATATTAAATCCTAGTATCTTACGGAAATTATTAATATCATTAAGAGATAATAAAAATGATACACAAATTTCGGTCTTTTGAGAAAAGCTTCTTTTATTTTGTCTTTGAATTGGAAAATCTTCGCTCCAATGATAATTAAGTTCCCTATACAAAAATGAAACATGTCGTCCTAACAAAGGAGCCTCGGAATTAATATTTATAACTTTAAATATTAACTCTAATGCCTTTAAAATATTAGATTTTCCTTGATTGTTTTTACCTATAAAAGTTGTTAAATTTGAGCTAATTTTAATATCTTTAATTTCAAATATACTTCTATAATTTTTTATTGAAAAAGAATTTAAAATCATATTACTCATCCTTTAGGTTAACTGACGAGTGATACGTTGCCAACATCCACATCGTTAGATATAAGTTTTTGCAACAATATATCACGAAGTTTAATCAAACAAGCGATTTCATATTGATTTGTAAATATTTTTTCAAAAAACGGCGTAACGAGTGTTTCAAAAATGACAGTTATGTCTTTATTAGGAACTACAACGGGATATGTCATAATATGTTTTTTATCGCCTCTGGGCATTTTTGCGCCGTTTGCTCCTGTCATCACAAAGTCGAAAAAACTATCCCGAGCTAACAGAAGATATAACATATTGTTACCAAAATCTTTTGGTATAAAAACTAAAACATCGTTAGAGCAGCTTCCGGATTTATCGGCATACCAAATTTTTTTGAAATAAGGCCGGATATTGGAAATAAGAATATTTCCTTTTTTATAACAAGTTGATTGTCCGTTGTCAGGGACGGAAGAAGCTGTCTCTATCCCGCCATAGTTCGAATTCATGTTATCTGTCGATATATAAGTTTCTATGCTTGTTTGATCTGTTTTTTTCTTAGAATACCGGCAAACATCCCCCAATTTTTTCTTTTCCCAGCCGAGGGGGAGATTGTCGGGGGTGAAGGCGGAGGGAAAAATGTCGTAAATATCGGGGGTGATGTGGTATTTTTTGCAAACATCGGCGGCGGGCAGACCGGCGGCTTTGGCGCGCACGATGTCGAAATCGACGAACCAGGATTGAAACACGGCTTGCGCCATTTGTTCCAACGTCTTGTTTTGCGCGCGCAACACCTCGATCTTGTCGTCCAACGCCCCCAATATCCCCGCTATCTTCCGCTGAACATCAAGAGGTGGAAGAGAAAAGATTAAATCTTCCAAATCAGAAGGTTTTATAGAGGGGTAAGTAGAAACATTTTGCTCAGCTATTGTCTGCAATCTTTCAGTATATTCTTTTTGTGTAATAACATAGTAAATAAATTTTGAATCTGCCTGTACAGGATCAACTGTTATAACTGCAAATCCTGTTGAAACTAATAAATTCTCAATTTCTTTTGTGATTCTCCCATAATGTTGCTGATTAGGTCTTACAGTTGAATATATAATATCATTCAGCCTAACTTTTCGTCTTGCTCTTGATGGAAGTTTTTCTTTTTTCAACTCTATAAACTGAATACTATCAATGACATTTTGCGTTACATTTCCTGTATCTAGGTAATTTACAAAATCCCACTTTTCGGAAAGAGAATATGAAATGGTATTAGTTTTAGAAACCTCTCCCAATTTAACATCTTTCCATTCAGTCATTTTTATTTTCCTTATTTGTTTTTTCAGATTTAATCTTTAAATGGATAAAATTTAAATTCTATTTCTTTTCCAGATGAAAAAAAATCAGTTTTATATGTAATTCTAATTATATCCCCTTTTTCAACAGAGATTATTTTTCCTTCTGGGAAAATAGCTTCCCCCATAGCATTATTTATTATGAAACTTCCTGAAATTCCTTTTATATAAAAATTACCTGACGTTGGAGCTTTATATTCAGCTCCAGAGGCTGCTAATGTTAAATCTACACATGAATTGTAATCAACTTTTTTTCTTGGATTTTCTATAACTTTTGAACAATATGAAAGTAAATTAAGCATACGATAATATAAATATTCCCTTTCTCTGTCATCTTTTAAAGGAGTTTTGTTTGCTTCATAATGCCTGATTTGATAAAAATTCCCTATAGACGTCAATTCTTTAAATTCATTAGTTAGTGTTTCTATAGACAATCCGTTTGAAAGAGTCTTTATTAAGTTTTCAACAGATTTTTTCTTATCCTTATCAAACAAAGATTTCATTCGTTCAAATGCATCCCAAATCTTTTCAACAGCTTCTTGGAAATTTCCTTTCAAGAAAAAATCTTTAGAAATGGTTATAATTTCATTTATCGTATAATCCTGTGTTTCTATTTCTTTATCGAAAAGTTGAATACTGTCCATATTCAATTCCAAAAGGATTGATAAGTCGAGCGGTTCAGATTCTTCGGCAGAATCTTCTATCAGTTTTTTTAGAGCTTGCGTTGCAGCTGTTATATCTTTACCAGCTTCAAAAAACGCTTTTTTATTAAACAAACCCTGTGTAATAATTTTATGAAGTTGATAGATGTTCTTTTCTTTTAGTCTATCTGCGACCCAATATCGTCTTGTTTCTCCATTGTGAGCATCATTAAACCCTAATTCTTCAAAAAAACGTGTAATATAATATGATGAACGATAGGGAAACAAATCATTATCTCCTGTTATCATTTCAGCCAAACGTAACTCAAAATCAAGATTGTTATCCCGTGCGTCTGCTATTTTACACGCTTCTGCATAATATTTTTCTGAAAAATTTGCATTCTCTCTATACTCGGCATCGCTAAGAATAGCGAATATTATTTTTATTTTGCTTTCATTTATATAGTACCCCTCTGGATAAAATTCATTTTCATTAAACGGATTTATAGAGTTTAACTTGAAAAATGCTTTTTTTTGAAGGACTCGCCCTAGTTCTTTTTTCCAATTATCATATGTTTCAGGAGTCAATTTTTCTTCTTCTATAAGGTGTTTTAGTTCAACACTTTTAGCTAAAGCACTAGTCTGCATTTTTTCATTACCTTATCGTTTCTCTCTTCCGTTAACTATCCTATCCAATTTATCCAAAGTATCAACCAAATTATAGGCTTCATCGTTTGATTTAAGCCAATTCAGAGAATCTGCAATCAACAGCATTTTAGCTTCGTCGCCGATGTCCGTTCTTGCCAATATCCGCCGGATTTTCGATTTATGAAATTCTTTTATCAATCCGTGAACCAGAAAAAGCTTTAAATTCATTCTGTCGCCCTTTTACCATTTAGAAATCCGGTTAAATATCCTATCCGATTTATCAAAAGTCGCAACCGGATTTACGGTTTTTGCGCCCTGCTCCGTTTCGTCCGAAAAGTGCCGTTTCAAACAGATTTAACATTTTTTCAAAGGAACTTTCGCGCTCACGCTACACTTTTTCAAAGGAACTTTATCATTTTTCCGATTTTTTGCCGTTCAATATGCTGATAATGATTTGTTTCATCGTTTCCATTTCCTGCGGTTTGCTTTCGGCGATCAAAACGGTCAGCGCGAACAAAGTCGCATTATCGATCACAGGCGCGCCGGCACGATACAAAATGCCGTTCCTGTCCAGAAAATAAAGAAAGCAAGCCGCACCGATACGTTTATTTCCGTCCGAGAAGCCGTGATTCTTAACCACAAAATACAGCAACATAGCGGCTTTTTCTTCCAGCGTCGGATAACAATCCCGTCCGCCGAATGTTTGGTATATCTGGTTCACGGAACTGTCAAAGCTGTCGTCTTTCGGATTGGCAAAAACGGCGGAAGCGAACGCCGGTTTCATTTTGTCAATGACGGATAAAAATTCCTCTTTTGTAACGACGACCGCCGGTTTTACGGTTTTGCCCTTGGTATCAAGCGTTTTATTGTCATAGTCGTCAAGCAAATCCAATCCTGCGGCAAAATCCGCCATTAACGCGCTGAATTTTTTCGCCTCGTCCAAGTTGTCCGCCTGATGTTCGATACTGCGGTTTAACAGCTTGATCGCGTTTTGTAACTGCGCGACTTTGGATTTTTGTTCCTGCAACCGCTTTTCATTTAGCGCGTATCCGTCAACAAGGTATTTTTTCAAAACTGTACTCACCCACCGCCGAAAAGCGGAAGCCTTTGCCGAATTGGCTCTGTATCCGACCGCCAGAATAACGTCCAAGCTGAAAAACTCTACGGGTCTGTCGGAATTTGGAATGTGCATTTTTTGCACATTGCTTTTTTTATCAAGTTCTTCTTGATTGAAAATATTGTTGATATGTCGGGATACGCCCGAACGGTCTATTTCAAACAGTCCGGCTATTTCATTTTTATTCAACCAGACCGTTTCGTTTTTCCGATCGATTTGCACATCAATACAATCGTATGACTCGTAAATGATTTCCAAACTGTTGCTCATTTATCCCCACCCCAGCTTTGCCAGATTGTCTTTGATTTGCGCGTCGAGCTCCGCGCCTTTCGCCATTTGAGCGTTCAAGTCCGCCACCAACGCCGCCATTTTCGTTTCAAATTCTTCTTGGCTTGTTTCGGTTTCCTCTATGCCGACATAGCGTCCGGGGGTCAGGGTATAGTCGTTCGCGGCGATTTCCGCCAAATCCGCCGACTTGCAAAAGCCTTTGATGTCTTGATATTCGGACGAGCCTTTGCGCCAGTCGTGATACGTCTTTGTGATTTTCGCGATGTCTTCGTCCGAAAAGTCGCGGTGCGTCCTGTCCGCCATAAAGCCGACGTTGCGCGCGTCGATGAACAGCGTTTCCTTGCGTTCCCTGTTCTTGCGGATAAACCACAGACAAGCCGGAATCTGCACGGTGAAAAACAACTGCGCCGGCAGAGCGATCATACATTCGACAAAGCCTTTTTCTATCAGCGCGCGGCGGATCTTGTCCTCTCCGCCCGTCGAAGAACTCATCGAACCGTTCGCCATAACAAAGCCCGCGACGCCCTTGTCGCTCAACTTGGACAGCATATGCAAAATCCAGCCGTAGTTCGCGTTGCCCGCAGGCGGCACTTCAAACCCGTTCCAGCGCGGATCGTCCGTCAGTTCGCTTTCGGCGCGCCATTCTTTCAGATTGAACGGCGGATTGGCTAAAATAAAGTCGGCTTTCAGGTCTTTGTGCTGGTCTTTGGAAAACGTGTCCGCCGGCATCGCGCCCAAGTCCGCCGAAATGCCCCGAATGGCAAGGTTCATCTTTGCCAACTTCAATGTCGCGGAGTTCTGCTCCTGCCCGAAAACGGCGATGTCGTTCGTTTCGCCGCCGTGCGCCGCAATGAACTTCGCCGACTGGACAAACATTCCGCCGGAACCGCAGCACGGGTCATACACCCTCCCCTTAAACGGTTCGATCATCTCGGTCAGCAGGCGGACAATGCACTTCGGCGTGTAGTATTCGCCGCCTTTTTGCCCTTGCGACGCCGCGAACTTGCCCAGGAAATACTCGTATACCCGCCCGAACAGGTCGAAATCGTGCGCGTCGATTTTGATTTGATTGATAATGTCCACCAATGCCGCCAGCTTCGACGTGTCCATCGTCAGACGCGAATAAAAATTGTCAGGAAGCGCGCCTTTCAAAGCGTCGTTGTTCTTTTCAATTTCAGCCAAAGCCGTGTCAATCAGCAACGGCAAATCTGGTCTTTTCGCGTTCTCGAGCAAATACGACCAACGGGACGCGGGCGTCAGGTAAAAGACGTTCTCGCTCATATAAAAAACAGGATTGTCGATGTACTTTTCACGTCCCATTTCGATCAGTTCGGCACGGCGGGCATCGAAACGATCGCCCGCATATTTCAAAAAGATCAGTCCTAAGCAGACGTTCATATAGTCGTAAGAAACAACCGTCCCCCGCAATTTGTTCGCGGAATCCCACAGCAGTTCTTCCAATGATTTTTCGGCTTTTTTGATTTGTTTGGGCATTATGAAACCTCTCTTGTCTCTTGTGGTAAAAAGATTAGACAAGCCCGATTTAAAACGCAACCGAAGAATAAAGTTTTTGTTTTACAGCTTCTTTGACAGATACAAGCAGGCTTCGTCGTCGTTGTTCATCGGCGCGTAAGGTTCAAGCGGTCTGTCCTTATACCACAGGCCGCTGCCGTCGGGGATATAGCCGCGCTTGACATACATACGCTGGGCACTGCCGTAATCCCTGTGCAGTCCGACCCCCAGATATACGGTATCGGCATATTTCGCGGCGATTTGCTCCGCCACGTCCATCAGCTTCGAACCGATGCCCTTCCCGCGGTATTTTTCCAAAACGCCGAAGTCGATGATTTCCGCGTATCCCCTGCCCCCTAAAGCGCCCCACTGCGAATTGGGATACACGTTCACATAGCCGGCGACATCGCCCCGATATTCTGCGGCCAGAGAAACGCACTTTCCATCGTTCCGGTCTTTCAGGCGATTAAGGTATTTGTCAATTTTTTGATTGACCCAACCTTGCGCGATTTCCCCGTCCGTGATGATTTGCGCGTCGCTTTCGATAAAATCCCTGATGACAATGTCGTCCGATTGAAAATAAATCATTTTAAATCTCCTCTCAGTTTTGAAAACACGTTTATATCCCGAAAATTTTTATGCACTGCGGAATATCGTTCCTGACGCAAGATGCCTTCATGAACATAGCCGAGCCGTTTGGCGACATTAGCCGATTTAAGGTTCATCGTGTCCGTATGAATGACGATCCGGTTAAAATCATTTTCGAACAATTCTTTTTCAAGCAGAGAAACAGCTTCCTGCATAAAGCCCTGCCCCGTATAATCCGTATCCAGCCAATATCCGATTTCGACGCGCTTATGCTTCCAAGCCACACAAATCGCACTGATCAGACCAATGAATTTATCTTGAAAAGAAATCGCATAGACAAATTGCTTTTGATCGTTCCAATCCTGATCGGCTGCTTCCAAAAAATGCAATGAATCTTTCGCCGACTTTGTATCTTTAACCCAGTCCAGCCAAAGTGAAAACATCTTCCGGTTTTTATCGACGGCAGCAAAAACGGTTTCCGCCATATTTTGATTCGGGCGGGGACGTTCCAAATTTATTCTTAGCCCCGATATTTTTTCTTTCAGCATTTTTCATCATCCGAATATTTACACTAAAAAACCGGAAATATGCCAACCACGCACAAAATCCAGATTTTCCTCTGCGGCCAAAAGTGTCCGAGCCGTATCTTCCACAAAGATAATCTTATTTTTTTGACGATCATATATTTCTTTTAACAAGGTTATTTTGTGCGTGTCATTATCGCTGTGAACAACCCTTTCCTCCGGAATATGAAAGTTTTCAAAAATTATTTTTGATTTTATTTTTCTTATTTCCGGAACAGAAGTCGTCAAAACCCAAACATTTTCCAAAGAAAGCTGAGATATAATATATTGCATCGTTTTCAACACGGATATTTCCTGATAGATGTTTCCGCCTGCTAATGTGTATTTTGAAACGTCTTCATCGCGGCATGGCAATAATTTATCTTTTGCGTATTTAAATTTTGTCAGTGTTCCGTCAAAATCGAAAACAACCGTTTTATTTTGGCACAAAGCGATAAAATTGCTTACATTTTCCTCATATTCTTTAAAAATATCATTCAAAATCATTACTGATCCTTAAAAAAATATCCTGAATAAGCAAACGTCATAAAATATCCTTTAACCGTTTGTAATCTTATGATAGCCTAAATTAATTTTATATAAAAAAATAGAGACTCTTCATATGTTTTTCGAAAATCTTTTTCTTTTTTTTGCTTTATCAATCGGTTTTGTCGCTTGTATATTAACTTTTTATTTTTTTATTACTTATTTGCTTTCCGGTTTTGGAAAATATCCTCCGTTTGTCTGCTCTCTCGGCAGCGCAAGGAAAACCGTTATTCAGGAAGCCGAGAAAATTTTACAAAAAATGCCGTCTCCCGTTAATGTTGCCGATTTGGGATGCGGCAGCGGCAGTTTGCTGATTCCTTTGGCGAAAAAATTTCCGCAACATAATTTTATCGGCTATGATTGGGATATCGTTCCGTATCTGATCGCGAAATTCCGTTCACGTAAAATTCCGAACATTCGCTTGTATCGCCGCAATTTTATGAAAGAAAACTGCGACGACATTCAACTTGTCCTATGCTACACGTCACCGACTTTAAAAGAACCGTTAGGCGAAAAACTCTTTTCGGATCTGCCGGAAGGAAGCTTTGTCATATCCGAAACGTTTGAACTGGATTATCTGACGCTGCTTGATACGATACAGACAAACACATTCAAAATACCTATAAAAGTGTTTTTATATCAGAAAAAAACAGAAAAATAAGAAAACGCTTCAACTTTCCCGAATGCGCGCATCCCTTTTCCCTAGCATACTCTTTTCGATTTGTTTACAAAAATAAAACATGATAATACGGTTATTCATATACTTATGCGCTGAAAAGGAGTTTCACAGGAATGGTCAGATTTGTCGTTTTCGGATTGGGAATGGTCGGACGTTCTTTTTTAAGATTGGCTCACGAAGCTGCTCTTGTCGATCCGGAAGCCTGGTTTGCCCTGGAAAAAAGTGAATCTTTCAGAAGCATCTTTATAAAGTATGGCGGAAAAAAAGAAAATTTCATCCTTTCCGAAGTTACGCAAGAAAATTTTTCCAGCGTCTTTTCTTTTCTGGAAGAAGGCGACTATCTTTTAGATTTCAGTTCCTTTCAGGGCAATACGGATTTATTGGATTTCTGTATGGATCGCGGGATACATTATCTGTCAACCTGCAGTCTGCCTTTGGAAATAAACAATGCCAAAATTCCGGATCATCACGATTTTCTGATTTACAAAGAACTGAAAAAAAACAGCCTCTTAATATGGCTACGTCCATTATTGAATTCGGTATGAACCCCGGTATGGTTTCCTGCTTTATGAAACAGGGATTGAAAGCGATTGTGCGCGAAGACGACACTCCTTATGTTGTCGAACATCGTTCCGAATTGCAGGGATTAATCGATCAAAACCAATATGCGCGTGCAGCTCAGATGCTGGAAGTAAGCGTTGTTCACGTTTCCGACATTGATACCTCTCAGGTTAATTTTGAAATAAAACCGAAAACTGTTTATTCAACCTGGAATCTTGAAGCTTTTTGCGACGAAAGCACGACGTTCAGCGAAATTTCATTGGGAACGGACGTTCCCGTCGATCTGTTTAACGGCCGTATAAAAGAACACGACGCAAACGACGGCTATATACGCTTACAGTCTTCCGCCGCAGTCACAACGGAACAGTCTTATTCCCCTTGGGGAAGCTTTCTGGGATATATTGTGCCGCACGAAAAAATTTACACCATCGCGGATTTTCTGTCTGTCCGTAACGAAGGAAAGCTTGTTTATAAACCATCTGTCTTTTTTATTTACAGAGCCTGCGAGGTTGCTGTTCAAAGTTTGCTTGACGGATATAAAAACGACTTCAAAGATTATCAGGAACACTTGATTTCCTTGAATGAAATAATTTCCGGCGGAGAAGCTGTCGGAATAGTTCTTGATGGAAATAATTTCAAGACACGTTACTTCGGCAATAAAATGGAATACCCGACAAGAGAAGACACTCCGACGATCTTACAGGTATCGTCTTCCGCCTTTGCCGCGTTTATTTATATGCTGAACCATAAAAATGAAGGCTTCCTTTTCCCCGAAGAATTAAATGATGAAAAAGTTCTTGAATATGCCAAGCCGTATTTAAAAGAATATGTAACCTTCACCTGCCCTCCGTTAAAAAAACTTTTCAAGTCTTAACGGACATTAAAAAATTTTTATATTGATAAAAATCTCGTTCTGAAAAATTCTGAAATCAGAACGATAGTTTTGTTTATTGCCTGCCTTTCAAACGATCCGAACGGGAAAAAGCTTTTGAACGCTTCTTTTTTTTAAGATATGCTTATCCGTTATTTGTTTTTTTTATTCGGAAAAGATTATGGATACGCTTCATCAAAAACAAGAAAAATTAAAACAGTATCTTAAAAACTTAGGCAGCATAGCCGTTGCTTTTTCTTCGGGAGTTGATTCAACCTTTCTGCTGAAAACGGCACACGATGTCCTGGGAAACAATGCGATTGCCATAACGGTCGTTTCTTCTTTTTTTCCTCGGCGGGAACTGGATGAAACGGTTGCTTTTTGCCGAAAAGAAAACATCAAGGCGGTTTTCGTTCAATCCGATGTTTTAAATATCGGCGAAATTCAAAAAAATCCCAAAAACAGATGCTATCTGTGCAAATCGGAACTTTTCAAAAAAATTCTTCAAACCGCAAAAGAAAACGGTATTGAAAATGTTGCGGAAGGATCAAACATAGACGATTTGTCCGATTATCGTCCCGGACTGCAGGCTATTGACGAATTAGGAATCAAAAGTCCTCTGCGCGCAGCGGAAATGAGCAAAACAGAGATACGCTTACTGTCAAAAGAGATGGGACTGCCGACTTGGAACAAGCCCTCTTTCGCTTGTTTGGCCTCCCGCTTTATGTACGGGGAAACAATCTCTGAAGAAAAACTGAAAATGGTGGATCAAGCCGAACAATTCCTGCTTAATTTGGGATTTCATCAGCTGCGTGTCAGAATACACGGAAAAATGGCTCGCATAGAACTGAATCCGGAGGAATTTGAGAATCTGATCGCGGAAAACATTCGGAAAAAAGTCGTTTCGGAATTTAAAAAATTCGGATTTAGTTATATTTCTATGGATTTAATCGGTTACCGCACCGGCAGTATGAACGAAACTCTGTTTTAAAAACAGAAACTATTTCTTCAGCGCCTGAAAGTTTAAACGGAAAGTCGTTCCTTGTCCTACCGTACTTTCAACGGAAATAACGCCATTATAGTTTTCTACGATTGTTTTAACGATCGACAGCCCCAGACCGGTTCCTTCATTTTTGCCTTTATCTGCGCCTTTTGTAAAAAACGGTTCAAAAATACGGGATATATTTTCCGGCTCTATCCCCGACCCTGTATCTTTAAAATCAATAACAACCGCATCTTTTTCCGCCTTTATTTCGATATTCAGTCTGCCGCCGTCAGACATGGCATGAAAAGCGTTCTGCATCAGATTGACGACGACCATACGCATTTCCGCATCCGAAGCAGAAATAACGGCAGCTTTTTCCGCCTCATGAACGACGACTTCAACCCCGATTTTTTTAGCTTCATACTCCAGCAGACTGGCCGTTTCCAAAACCACTTCGTTTAAATCAACCGCCGTTTTTTCCTTTTCCGGTTTTTTGGATAATTTCAGCAATCGCGACGTAACATTAATACATAAAGATATTTGATCGTTTACCAATTCCAGATAATGTTTCAAATCTTCGGATGACATCGGCTTTTTATCCATCTTATCCAGAATATTTTCTAAAATCAGACGAACGGATCCCAACGGATTGCGCATTTCATGCGCAACGGAACTGGCCAGCATGCCGACGGCGGACAGCTTTTGCTGATGAGAAAACAAAATCGCCTTGTCCAACGGACGTACCAGCTCAATGACCCACAAAACATTTCCCGTTTCTGTTTGATGATAAGAAGCTGCCGCAGACACTTCGACAAACTTTTCCCTGCTTTCGGAATCTGTATAACGCTGAATAACATTTATCGGTTTGTTCGCATTTTCTTTCAATAACGCCAGTGTGCAGGGATGCTGTGTCGCGGGACATGGAGAGGTATTGCCGTAAGCCATAAAACATTTCTTACATTCTGTTCCGTTAATCGTCTGATTTATTTTATCGTAAGATGAGTTTGTCAGAATAATGTTGTAATCTTCATCCAGAACGCGGATGCCGTCGGGAATATTGTCTATTAAATTTTGCAGGAATTCTTTGCTGCCGTTAATATCTTGAATATATTTCTGAATATCATCCGCCATTTTATTAAAATCGCGCGCTAAAATATCAAATTCGTCATTTTTAGACTGTTTAGAAGCTATAGGCAGACGAAAATCCAAATCTCCGGAAGAAATCCGATGTGTTGCTTCCAGTAATTGTTCAACCGGCCTCAAAACCCATCTGCCAACGATCAACCAAAGCAATTCAAGTATCACAAAAACCAGCAAAAATGCCGTTAATACAAAATATTGTAATACACGAAGCTTATTCTCACGTTCACGGGATCCTCTCAAATCCCGCAACACTTCCTGACGCAAAGCGAGAAGTCGTTCACCCTGTGTTTTTAAAACGAAACGATCGTCTTGATCATTCCATAGTTTGGAATAAGTATCTTCAATCTTATCCTCTTTTTCCTGTCGCAGATCGGAAATGATTTTTCTCAGTGCCGTATTTTCATTATAAAGTCCATATATGGATTCGGCTTTTTTTCGCGTTGCAAGAGCTTCCTGTTCGATCTGTCGGACATAGCTGATCATAAACGTGGAAAGGAACAAGGAAAATATTCCGGCGATTACAATAAACAATGACAGAAATATTTTAGCGTTCAGACTAAGAAAATGTTTTCTTTCCATAAAGCACCCGTTAAAGAATATTTTTTAACCATTGTGCCCGTTTAAGCGAAAAATGCAAGTTTTTAGAAAATGTCCTGTTTCCGGACTCTTTTCCATTGCCCCGGTTTTAAATTGCCCAACATCAAATTCCCGATTGACACACGCACCAGACGCAAAGTCGGGAAACCGATAGCGGCCGTCATATGCCGAACCTGTCTGTTTTTTCCTTCCGTCAATATCAGTTTCATCCAAGATGTCGGAATATTCTTGCGAAAACGGATTGGCGGCACGCGTTCCGGCAAATCCGGAGGAGCGATCAATTCTGCCTGGCAAGGCTTTGTTTTATACCCTTTAATCATAACTCCCCGACGCAGGCATTCCAATGCCTGTTCCGTTACCGCGCCGTCCGCCTGAACCAGATAGGACCGGGGATGAGCGAAAACCGGATCCAGCAATTTTTTTATCAATCGGCCGTCATCCGTTAATAAAAGCAACCCTTCGCTGTCGTGATCCAACCTGCCGGCCGCATAAACATCGGCAGGCAAATCGAAACCGCTTAATCCTTTATGCCCGCCTTCCGAAGTAAACTGGCTCAGAACTCCGTAAGGTTTGTAAAAAGCAATATATTGAAACACACCCGCAATTCCTGATAACAATCCGTCACCAGCTTAAAAACTTTCGGATTAAAAATCAACGCCAGCCGTTTTTTACGGTAAAAATTGTTTCGGCGATTCCTGATCGCCTAAAGAATAAAGTGTCGGAATTTTTTCTTTCGGCAAAGCGACATACTGACAGAACTTCCCCATGGCGCCACATGGTTCGGTAAAGAAAAACGTATTGCCGTTTTCTATCCCGTGCGCCTGAATATAATACTCGGCATATCCCAAATTCATTACGTTTTGTTCGGCGATGCTGACATTTCCGCTAAATCCGGAAGAACAAGTGAACGGCAGATTCCATATTCCGTTATTCAGGCTCCATTGCCCGTAGCTTTGAACATACAGGTACGGTTCCCAGCATTTAGGCGGCATATCCTGAGCCAAAATCGAAAAAGATGACAAAAATGCAAACGCAAATATAAAAATTTTTTTTCGCATAATTTCCCGTTTTCCCTTAAACTGAGATTAATTCTAAAGAACTTTCTTTATTTGAACAGCTGGTTAAAAGGATAGTTTCAAATCGTGATTGACGCGCATATTCATTTATCGGACAGCCGCTTTAATTCCGATCGGGAAGAACTCATCAAACAGGCGGAACAAAACGGTGTTGCGGAATTTTTCTGCGTATCGGCCCGCCCCGCGGAATGGACCGATGTTTTAGCTCTGGCCGAACGGCACAAAAACATACATCCGTTTATCGGCACTCATCCATGGTATGCCGAGCAGCACAATGCCGATTTGCTCAAGGATTTGTTAAAAAGGCATTCTTCCGTCGGCATCGGAGAAATCGGATTAGACGCTCTGAAAGGAGATTCTTCTCAAAAAAGCGTTTTTGAAAATCAACTTGCCTTTGCCGCCGAATTTAATCGTCCCTGCGTCATTCATAACGTCAAAAGCTTCGATTTGATCGCAAACATTTTAAAACATCTGAAAAAACGGCCGCCCGCTCTTCTTTTTCACGGATATTCCGGTACCTTGCTGCAAGCAGAGTTTTTAATTCCTTTTAACGCTTTTTTTTCCTTTTCGGGTTCAGCGTTGGCGTCCGATAAAAAGAAACAACAATCCGTTTTAGCCTCTCTGCCGGAAGATCGGATACTGATCGAAACGGATGCGCCGGATATGCTGCCGCCGGAAAAATTTCGATTTTTTAAAGAAGAAACACGCAATGTGCCGGCCAATCTGCTTCTGATTATCCAAGAAGCCGCGCGCATCAGAAAAACGGATATTAATGCGTTAAAAACAGTTTTAGCGCAAAATGCCAAACGCTTTCTTACTTTGCCGGCGTAATCAGCTGCTTCCAGATATTTGTCCATCCCTTATTATGCGAGGCATCGGGAACGATAATCAAATCCGCCTGATCGCCATTCAAAGAACAAACAAACTTTTCGGTCAAAGAAACGGGAACATTTTTATCCGCGCTGCCCGCAAAATGCGTTTGAGGCAGCTTTTTCAGACGCTGTTTATAATCCGCCGGATTCAGAGACCCCTTCAAAGGAGAATCCCGATGAAACGATGTCCAGGCTTTATGATCCAAAACACCGGCTATCGTATAAACCTTTGACACCTGAGGCACATCCAGCGATGCCAACAAAGCAACGGCCGCGCCGCCGGAATAGCCGACAAGCTCTGCCGACGGAGCTTTATATTGAGAGATTAAAGAACGAAGCGCTTCCGCTTCGGACGCAATAACCTTAGGATCAAAGCGGCCGTTCGTCCAATAATACACCTGACATTCCTTCGACATAACAAACTGACATGGACGCGCTAAATAAACGACATTAGCCGAAGGATCTTTCTGTGCCAGCTCTAAAACCATTAATTCGGACGGCGTCGGATCAAAAGACGGCGTATAGGCGTTTACCCATGCAAATCCGTCTCCTTCAATATAAATGCGCAACGGCTGTCCTTCTTTTTCAATCCGTGCCCATGAAGCCAGTGCAAAATCCGTCGTTTTGATTTCCTGAAAAGAAAAACCTTCGGGGTGCGGCAATGAAGCGCAAGCCGATAAAACAGAGGTTAAGAAAAACAACAAAAATCTTTTTTTACGCATTCTTTTTAACCGTTTTTTTGTAAAAATGAAGACAATATTTTTCAGTATGACTGTTTTTATTTTGGCAGATATTACCACAGGAGACGTCGTGAAGCACTATTTTTCAGAATTTATCGGCACATTCGGATTTGTTTTTATCGGTTTGGGATCCGTTGTATTCGCAGCCCCGTTTATCGGTTATTTGGGAATTTCAATGGCATTCGGATTGGCTTATGCCGCTGTTTGTTTTGCCTTTCCCGACGGACATTTCAATCCTGCCGCCACAATCGCAGCCGCTTTATCCGGTCGGTTCTGCGCTCACAGTAAAATCGGAACCGCATTAAGAGTTTCAGGATATATTCTGGCACAAATGGCCGGAGCATGCGCCGCCGCCGCCGTTGTTTATTTTGTTTATTCCGGAAAAACCGGATATGTCCCGCAGGAAACAGCCGGAGCCAATATTATTAATCGCTATACGTTATCTTCCGCTTTTTATCTGGAAACCGTTTTGATGTTGCTGTTTTTATGTGTCTTTTTAGGCACATACGGAAATAAAAACCACCAACCGATCGCCTGCGGCTTTTTCATCACAGCGGCTTTTCTATTGTCCTATCCTGTCACGAAAGGGGCTTTAAACCCTGCCCGCACGACAGCCGCCGCTTTATTCGGCGGCGAAGAAGCCGCCGCACAACTGCTCCTTTTTTGGAAAGCGGCCTTAATTGCTTCTTTGATCGCCGGAATTATTTATAATCCGCAAATCGGAAATATATTCCGAAAAAAATCTTCATAGCTTTAAGATAAAAAAAACAACCTGTCTTGAAGACAGGTTATTTTTTTGTCTTGATTACAGCATTAATCTTTATTGGCCAACAATGTCCGCACACGCGTCAATGTCGCCATACGGTCGCCGGAAGTATCTATCTTATCCCATGTAATGACACCGACATCAACGTCCAACTGCTTTTTCAACTCTTCCGCCGTTTTGACATCGGAGGGATTGCGTTTGCGTTGAGTAACACGTTCGATACGAACCTCCAACGGCGCGTCAACCCACAACCCTTTAAAATCGACATTCATCTCACGCGCCAAAGCTTCTATCGCGCGGCGCTGCTCCGGTTTATGAAACAGTGCGTCCGCAACGACCGATTGTCCGGAAGCCAAAATATACCGGCATTTTTCGCAAACCTCCTGAAATACTTTTTCTTCCGTTTCCGGCGTATAGGCTGCCGTATCCAACTTCTTTTCAAGATCCGTGCTCAACAAATTTTTACGCAGCACATCGTCACGCACAATCACCGCCCCCGGCGGATTTCCGATAAACGGAGCGGATTCTCTGGCTATACGGGATTTGCCGCTGCCCGACAAACCGCCGCAAGCGACTAAAACAGGCTTCTGATGTTCCAGAAAACGCTTGGAAATAACCAGTTGTTCAAAAGCGCGGTTTGCCATCAGCATTGACTCATGTTTTTCTTTGATTTCTGAAGACCGCTGCGCAAAAACATAAGCATTAACAGCAGCGCGGCAAGACAAGAACAGCGGCAAAACCGGCACGCCGTCCCAATCTTCGGATAAGGCCATATAATGATTGAACAAAATACTGGCCAAACGGCGCTGTCCTTTGCCTTCCATTTCGACCAGCAGAAACGCGAAGTCGTACATTGTGTCAATCTGTGTCAAATCATCATAAAATTCAATCGGATTAAACGGCACGACCTGCCCGTTCCACATTGCTAAATTGCGCAGCGTCAAGTCGCCGTGACACCAACGGATTTTACCTTCTTCCTGACGCTTCAGCAGCAACTCCCGGCAACGTTCCAAAGCATCCAGCTGCGCTTCTTCCAAAGCATCGACATCCTCTTCATCAAAGATATCCGGCACAAAACAACGAATCATCGCGTTGTTTTCATAAATGCGTCCGCGAATGATATCGACCGGATTGCGCGAAGTAATGATTTCGGCTTTCTGATGCAAATCGAAGATTTTTTCGGCCGTATCCATCATTTCAAAACGATCCAAGTCGCCCCTGTCCACCATATTTTCGAACAGCATATTTTCTTCAAATTCGCGCATCACCAGCAGATAGTCCACGACTTCCGCGTTTTTGTCCGAACAAGCTGAACGAAGGAATATGCGTCCTTTTTTATCGGAAACGACCTCTTCCACACCAAAACACAGTCCCGGAGCGAACCGTTCGCAAATTTCAAGTTCCCTGCGACAAGCGGCCTGACGTTTTTCCGGCGTTGAATAATCGACATACGGATATTTGACGCCGCGTTTCAGTTTATAAGCTTTTTCGCCGGTCAAAAACACATCGGAAATATTTGTTTCTTTGACTATAATCTTGTGCGAAGGCTTAAAACCGTAAGCGTCCTGCTCCGACAAAGCGGCAATAATAGCAGATTGATCATCGATCAGCATTCGATTTATTCTCCTGTTTTATTCCGGTTTATGGGACGGATTGACGTTGCGCATATTCTGCGGCTGGCTGGCCAGGGAAGCGTTAAATTGCTGCGTCACGCGAACGAAAGTTGTGCGCTTGCTTAATTCTTTCAGCGTCACGGCACCGACATAAGTGCATGTGGATCGTACGCCGCCAAGAATTTCCTTAACCGTATTTTCCAAAGAACCTTTGTATTCGACCAAGACGGTCCGTCCCTCACTGGCGCGATAATCCGCAACGCCGCCGGCATATTTTTCCATAGCCGTATCCGAACTCATTCCGTAGAAGCGGCGATATTTTTTGCCCGTGCACTCATCCACCACCAGATCACCGCCCGATTCGTCATGACCGGCAAACATGCCGCCCAACATCACGAAATCCGCGCCGGCGCCGAAAGCTTTGGACACATCACCCGGACAAGTGCAGCCGCCGTCGCCGATAATCAGACCGCCCAACCCATGCGCCGCATCGGCACATTCGATAATCGCCGACAACTGAGGATAGCCGACACCTGTTTGAATACGCGTCGTGCAAACGGAACCGGGACCGATGCCGACTTTGACAATATCCGCGCCGGACAAAATCAATTCTTCCGTCATTTCTCCGGTCACGACATTGCCCGCAATAATAGTCATTTCCGGAAAAGTCGCGCGCACTTTTCGGACATATTCGACAAAGTGTTGGGAATATCCGTTTGCCACATCAATGCAAATGAACTTGATCGCCGGATTTTCGGAACAGATTCTTTGCAGCCGTTCGTATTCTTTGTCGGACGTGCCGGAAGTAATCGCCAGATAATTATAATCTTCGGCAAGACAATTTTTATTGAATTCGGCCCATTCTTCCTTGGTATAGTGCTTTTGAATACAGGTGAACATATGAAACTGCTTTAAAACATTAAAGACTTCAAACCGTCCGACGGTATCCATATTGGCAGCCATAATCGGCACGCCCGACCATGTTTTTTTAGAATTTCTGAATGTAAAAGTTCTGTTCAAATCCACTTCCGAACGCGACCGCAGCGTACTGCGTTTCGGACGGAACAGCACATCTTTAAAATCCAGCTTCATATCTTCTTCAATTCTCATTCTTTTCTCCTCAAATGAGTTGATTAAAATCAAGGTTGTTCATAGCACCACCGAGGGTGATGTTCTTTCAATCCTGCGGGATCCTGATGAATTATGATTTCCGCATTCGGAAAAGCCTTTATCAAAAGCTTTTCGACATTATCCGCCACAGCGTGCGCTTTTTCCAGCGTAAAATGAGGATCCAGTTCTAAATTCATCTGAATGAACCAGCATGTTCCGGCCGAACGCGTGCGCAAATCGTGCATCCCCGACACTTCCGGCGCATTTAAAACGATTTCTGTTATTTTGCGTTTTTCTTCAGCGGGCAGCTCGGCGTCAATCAACTGTCCCAGCACTTTTTTTACAACGCGGACAGCGCTGACAACCAAATAAGCGGCAATCAACAGCGCAAAAACGGGATCAGCATATCTGAAATCAAAGTGAACGCTGATAAATAACGAAGCCATCACGCTTAAATTCATCAATATATCGCCGGCGTAATGAACATGATCCGCAGCAATGGCCACCGAATTTGTTTTTTTGATCACATAACGCTGAAAAACGACTAAAAGCAGTGTCACCACAACGGAAAAAGCCATAACGCCCATACCGATGCCGACATTATCGATCCGGCGGGGATGAAGAATGTATTGAATACTTTGAAAAATCAGTAAAACAGCGGAACCGGCAATAAAAGCGGCCTGCCCCAGCGCCGCCAAAGATTCGATTTTTCCATGCCCGAAACGATGCCCGCTGTCTGCCGGGATCAGGGATGATTTGACGGCCCAAAAGCTGAGCAACGAAGCCCCCGCATCCAAAGACGAATCTATCAGACTGGACAACAATGCTATGGAGTCAGTCATTGCCGAAGCAAAAAGTTTGGCTGTAATCAAAACAAACGCCGCCCCCGTAGAAGCGGCTGCCGCAGCTTTCATCAAAAATGCTGAAGATTTTTCTTCAGACACGGCAAAACATCCCTGAAAACAAAAAAGTTAAGAACGACTTACTATAGCAAACATCTCCCTTTTATGGAAACAATAAAAAAAATTTAAAAAAGTCTTTTTAATAGCTTGCCTGCAAAGCTTTGACACTCTATTTTAAGGAACGAACAGAATAAAACAAACGGCGAAACGAAAATGGCTAATCCTTATACTCTTTTAGGCGTATCAAAAACGGCGTCACAGGAAGAAATCAAACAGGCTTACCGCAAACTGGCACGCAGGATGCACCCCGATTTAAATCCGAACGATCCGAAAGCTGAAGATAAATTCAAGGAAATTTCCAGCGCTTACGACATTCTTTCCGATCCGGAAAAACGCAAACGCTTCGATAACGGAGAAATCGACGACAACGGAAAAGAACGCCCGGGATACGGTTTCGGCGGCGGTAATCCGTTCAACAATGCCGGCGGCGGATTCGGCGGTTTCAATTTTGATTTCGGCGCCGGCCAGGCCAGAACCGGCGGCAAGAAACGTTCGGGATTCGACTTTTTCAGTGAAATGTTCGGCAATGCCGCCGACGGCGGAGACGATATTTTTTCCAATATGAAACGCCGCTCTTCCGGCAAGATGCAAGGTGAAAACGTCAACTACGATCTGACGGTTTCATTTTTGGATGCGGCATTGGGAAAGGAAAAGGAAATTTCTTTACCGAACGGCAAAGTTCTGAACGTCAAAATTCCTGCCGGAACAACGGATAAAACGGTGCTGCGTCTGAAAGGACAAGGCGCTGCCGGCATAGCCGGCGGTTCAAACGGAGACGCGCTGATTCATATATCGGTTCAGCCCCACCCTTATTTTACGCGTTCCGACAACGATGTTTTACTGGATGTTCCCATTTCTCTTAAAGAAGCCGTTCTGGGCGGCAAAGTGACCATCCCGACATTAGAGGGAAAAGTCGCTCTGACCGTTCCGCCGAATTCGAATTCGGGATCTGTTTTGCGTTTGCGCGGCAAAGGCATCAAAGCGGGAGGGAAAACAGGAGATTTGTTGGTTAAGCTTTACATCGTCCTGCCCGAAAAGCCGGACAGCGAATTGACGCAGTTTATGAACGAATGGTCTCCCGTAGCTTCCGATCCCAGAGCAAAAGCTGGATTAAGCTGAAAAAATCATTCAATCGAATGATTGAATCTTAAAAACACTTTAAAAACCCTGTTTTTTATGTTATCCCTCATAGCGAATTTGAATATTCAGAGAGAGAGGTTTTTTATGATGACTGGTTTAATGGAAGGCAAAAAGGGATTAATCTTGGGATTGGCCAACGATCACTCTATCGCTTGGGGAATCGCTTCGGAATTGCACAATCACGGCGCAAAATTGGCCTTCACTTATCAAGGTGAAGCTTTGGAAAAACGCGTGCGTCCTTTAGCGGCCTCCCTCGGTGAAAATTTGGTTCTGCCATGTGATGTCACCAAAGAAGAAACGCTTGACGCCCTGTTTGACACCTTGGAAAAAGAATGGGGATCGCTTGATTTTATCGTCCATGCCGTTGCTTTTTCGGATAAAAACGAATTAAAAGGACGTTATTGCGACACCACTTTAACAAACTTTCTGAATACCATGCACATCTCGTGCTATTCGTTTACGGATATCTGCCGCCGCGCCGCCAAAATCGCCAACCCCGGCAGCAGCTTTGTCACAATGACGTATTTCGGCGCGGAAAAGGTTCTGCCCAACTATAATGTAATGGGCGTTGCGAAAGCCGCTTTGGAAGCTTCCGTACGCTATCTGGCCAGAGATTTGGGAACTCAGGGAATCCGCGTCAATGCCGTTTCCGCCGGCCCGATCAAGACTTTGGCGGCTTCCGGCGTCGGGGATTTCCGCATTATTATGGGATGGAACGAATACTGTGCGCCGCTGCACCGCAATGTTACGCAGGACGAAGTCGGCAAAACGACCGTCTATCTGCTCAGCGATCTGGCCAGCGGCGTTACCGGTGAAATTCTGCATGTTGACGCCGGATACAATACGATCGGTATGATCAACCCCGATTATGCTCACGAAGCTGCCGAATTATTGGCTTCCCTGCCGAAAAAAAGCGCAGAGTAAAACATGACGGGAAACGGCCTCGGTGAAATTTTCAGAGTAACCACTTTCGGCGAAAGTCACGGATCTGCGATCGGCTGCATCGTTGAAGGCGTTCCGTCACAAATTCCTCTGGATGTTTCAGAAATACAAATCGCTCTTGACCGAAGGCGACCGGGGCAATCTTCTTTCACAACGCAAAGAAAAGAGTCCGATACGGTTCAAATCCTGTCAGGAGTCTTTAACGGCAAAACGACGGGAACACCGATCGGATTGTTGATTGTAAACGAAAATCACCACTCTGCCGACTATGAACAGATCGCCGATAAATTCCGTCCCGGACATGCCGACCTGCCCTACTTTTTAAAATATGGCAATCGCGATTACCGCGGCGGCGGAAGAGCATCCGCCCGTGAAACGGCAATGCGTGTGGCGGCCGGAGCTTTGGCCCTCAAAGTTTTAAACCATTTTATAAAAACGCCGTTTGACATCACAGCCGGTTTAATTCAAGCCGGCAATGAAAAAGCGGAAATCTGGGACAATGCCGCAATCAATCAAAACGCTTTGTTCTGTCCCGATCCGAATGCCCTGTCCCGCTTTGAAAACGTTATCCGGCAAGCGCGGGAAAACAACGATTCAATCGGAGCCGTCATTGAAATTCGCGCGTCAGGCTTTCCTGCGGGATTAGGAGAGCCCGTATATGACCGACTGGATGCCGATCTAGCGAAAGCTCTGATGAGCATTAACGCCGTCAAAGGCGTTGAAATCGGAGACGGCTTTGCGGTTGCTTCAAAAACCGGCACTCAAAATGCGGACGAATTGTTTGCTGATCCGAAAGCTCCGAACGGCATCGGCTTTAAAAGCAATCATGCCGGCGGCATATTGGGCGGATTATCCACCGGACAACCAATCATCGCACGCATCGCCGTTAAACCGACGCCATCCGTTGCGTCTGAACTGCAAACCGTAACGACGGACAAAAAAGAAGTTACAATCCATACAACCGGCAGACATGATCCTTGCATCGGCATTCGTGCCGTTCCGGTTGCCGAAGCAATGACTGCCTGCGTTCTGGCGGATCATTTGTTGCGTTGGCGCGCTCAATACGGCTGAAATTAAGGAGGCTCCGAATGTCTTTATTTCCAGAAACCTTACCAACTTCCGAACAAGTTTGGCATTCTGTCCCTCAGAAGAAGAGTTTTCTGCGCAAAGGACTTAGAATTTTAAGCTTCTTTTTTTGCCTGGTCGGAATCATTTTTACCGCCGCTGTCTCGATTAAAGTCTATTCTCTTGCTAAAAAAAATGCTCCCGTCGTTTTCGAACCGGGAACAATTTTGCGCATGAATTTAACGCATGAATTATACGAAGCCAGACCGACCGATTTAATCGGCTCCGTTACTTTCGGCGATCAGCCGACTATAGCTGATATTGTTATGGGGCTGCACCGTGCGGCGGACGATCCCAATATAACGACATTGGTTGCCTATATGACCAATACCAACATCGGATTAACGCATGTTCAGGAAATCCGCGAAGCTGTCAAAGTTTTTCGAAACGCCGGCAAAAAAACCATTTTTTATGCCCCGACGTTCGGTGAGCTGGGACGGGGTATGGCCTTATATTATTTAGCGTCGGCTTTTGAAGAGATAAGACTTCAGCCCAGCGGAGAACTGGGATTGTCGGGAATAGCCGTCGAAACGCCCTATTTTAAAAAAGCTCTGTTGAAATTAGGAATAAAGCCATCTTTTGAAGCTCGTTATGAGTACAAATCCGGCGCCAGTTCTTTAAGCGCGGAAGAAATGTCGGCGCCGGAACGTAAAAATTTAGTACAGATTCTTGACAGCTTTTTAGACGTTATGGCTGCGGAAATCGGTAAAGATCGCGGCATTGACCCGAAACAAATGAAAAACATTCTGAAAAACGGTCCTTATTTTGCGAATCAGGCTTTGGAAATGAAACTGGTCGATAAAATAGAATATCCGGACGTTTTAGAAGCGGAGCTCAAAAAGCAATCTAAAGAAGGCCGCCTGGATTTAGTTGATCTGTTTGAATACACCGCGGCTACCGTTTCCGAAATAAAGCCCAAAACTCCCGTCATTGCCTATATTCCGGCGGTTGGCATCATTCAATTCGGAGAATCCGTTTTTGGCGGTGATTCTTATCGTTCCATTTTAGGATATTCCTCCTTCAGCTCTATGCTGCGCGATGCCGCCGATGACGAAGATGTTAAAGCTATAGTCATCCGCTTGGATTCACCGGGCGGCGGATATACGCCGTCCGATTCGATTCGCCGCGAAATAGAATATGTAAAATCCGTTTCCAAAAAACCCATTGTATGCAGTATGGGATCAACCGCGGCTTCCGGCGGATACTTTATTTCTCTGGGATGCGACAAGGTGTTGGCCGACGAAGCCACATTGACCGGTTCTATCGGCGTCTTCGGCGGCAAATTGGTTTTTAAGGATTTGCTGGATAAGTTGGACATTACTGTCAGTTCGTTAAAAATGGGAAAAAACGCCGGCATATTTTCCATGACACAAGACTTTACCGCAGAACAGAGCTTGTTTTTTAATGAAGCTCTCAACAAAATCTATCAGGATTTCACGGCAAAAGTCGCTGCCCGACGCGGATTTTCGGCGAACAAAACCAATTCCGTTGCCCGCGGAAGAGTCTTCACGGGAACGCAGGCTGTGGAAAACGGGTTGATTGATCAAACCGGCGGATTGTTCGCTTCTTTTACGGCGGCGGCAGAAATGGCTGAATTGCCGTCGCCCTTTAACGTCGTTGAATTTCCGATCCGCCCGACCAGACTGCAAATGCTGATCGGTCTGTTAAATTCGGATACGGCCGTCTATTTGAAAAAAAGCATTTTGAATCGCGGCTTTGTTCCTTCCGTCAAAGCTTGGATGATTCGTCTTTTGGATGGAGATTTCCGTTTGTTTTACAATGGGTTAAGCGCATTTTAACCGATACGGAACATTTTTTTATCCCGCTTCCTGCCGTAATCGGGTATGATGAAAAGAGAAGACAGAGGGAGAAAAATTATGAAACGCTTTGCAATGCTGATATTATCGGCTGTTTTATCGGCCTGCGTTTCCGGTGTTTCCAAAAACGACAACACCGCCGGTCAAATTGTTTCCGAAAAACATCCGACAACAACGACCGCGTCTTATATGACGGAACAGGAAAACGAACTGAAACAAGCTTTAGCCGGAACATCGTTTCAGGTAATCCGTTCCAACAATATCCTTGCCGTTATTTTACCGGGAAAAAGTCTTTTTGAAAAAGAAGCTCTGTTAACTTCTTTTTCAAACAACGCTTTGCAAAAAATAGCGCCTATTTTTTCGCGTTATCATAAAACGCGCATCAGCATTATCGGCTACACCGACAGCGGGAATCCGGCTCTTGATCGCCAACTTTCCGAAAAACAAGCCCAAGCTGTCGCAACAGTCCTGAAAAAAGCCGCTAAAATTGCCGACGTCCGCTTTTGGATTGAAGGAAGTTCCGCACAAACAACCGCTTCGACAGAAGAAGAACGGCTGAAAAACAATCATGTCGATATTATTTTGACACCGACCTTTATCCAATGAAGTCCTTTCTCTTCTTTTTCATTTTTATTTTGCTGTCCGGATGCTCCGGATTGCTTTTTCATCCGGAAAAAGAACATCTTTTTACCCCTGCGCGCCTTGGACTGCCGTATGAGGATTTAAAAATCGGAACCGACGACGGAATCAATCTGCACGCCTGGCACATTCCGGCTTATTGTTCCGGGAAACTCCCCTGCCCTTCGGCTGCCAATATTTTATATTTGCATGGCAATGCCGAAAACATCTCCTCGCATACGTTCAGCGTTATTTGGCTGATCTTGCATGGATATGATCTGATCTCCTTGGATTACAGAGGATTCGGTAAATCGGAAGGCAGTGTCAGCCTGTCCGGAGCGGAAACCGATATACAGGCCGCAATGGATTATCTGATTGAAAAATATCCGGATAAACCTTTGTTTGTTTTCGGTCAAAGCATCGGTGCCAGTCTGACGATTTCCGCCGTCGGCAAATACAAAAATCAAAATAAACTGGCCGGCGTTATTATTGACAGCGCTTTTTCCAAAACGCGCCGCATTGCTCGTGAAAAAGTCAGTCAATTATGGTTGTTATGGCCGTTTCAATATCCTTTGTCCCTCTTGGTTCCGGAAAACGATGCCGAAGGGAATGCGGCAAAAATCACCGTTCCCAAACTTTTCCTGACAACAGAAGACGATATCATTGTTCCGCCGCATCATACGCGAGACCTCTATGCCGAAGCCATCCCTCCGAAAGAACTGGAGATTGTGGAAAGCGGCGGGCATATCCGCGCTTTAAATAACGAAAATGCTAAAAATACTTTACTGCACTTTTTAGAAAAAAACAGCCAAAACAAATAAATATAAAAAACGGGATTATTCCCGTTTTTTATTGTTCTTTTTGGACGAACGCCCTTTGTTTTCATACGGATTTTTAGCTTTGCGCATTAAAATCCGAATCGGAACGCCTTCTATTTTTAAATCCTGAGCCAATCCTCTGATCAAATAACGCAAGTATGATTCCGGCAACTTTTCGGGATTACTGGAAAACAAAGCAAACGTCGGCGGGCGGGTTTTGGCCTGCGTTATATATTTCAACGGAATAGGACGCTTTGTCGCGGACAACGGCGGCGGAGTCTGTTCCGTCATTTTTGTCAGCCAGCGGTTCAGCCGCCCCGTTGAAATGCGGCTGTTCCAAACGGCATAAACATCTAAAACGGTA
This sequence comes from uncultured Alphaproteobacteria bacterium, assembly GCA_937912005.1. GTDB lineage: Bacteria > Pseudomonadota > Alphaproteobacteria > CAAGCB01 > CAG-977 > UBA11549. The sequence continues at coordinate 148,095 of CALDOX010000016.1, read as the reverse complement.
TGCATCAGCTTATCTAAGCCTTCCCCCGTTCTGGCTGAAACCGCTACGGTCTTCAACCCTTTCACCTGCGTTAAAGATGTTGAAATGCGTTCATTCAGCGTCTGCATTGCCTGTTTTTTATCTTTGACGACATCCCATTTATTGACGGCTATAATCAAAGCCCGTCCTTCATCCAGCACCTGACGGGCGATCGTTAAATCCTGCTTGTCCAGAATAGCGTCCGCGTCCAAAACCAAAACAACGACTTGAGCCAAAAAAGCTGCTCTTTTTGTATCGGCTGCGGATAATTTTTCCAAATCGTCCTCTATTCTGGAATGACGCCGCAAGCCGGCTGTATCCGTCAAACGCATTTGGCGCCCTTTACAGGTCCAATTAATCGAAATGGCGTCACGCGTCAATCCGGCCATCGGCCCCGTCAACATACGGTCTTCGCCCAACAACCGATTAACCAACGTTGATTTTCCCACATTCGGACGACCGACAACGGCCAAATCAATAACGCGATCCGTTAAATCTTCCTGTTCTTCTTTTTCATCGGTTATATCGATCGCCTCTTCTTTTTTGCGGACGCGTCTTTTTTTCTCCGGAACGGTATCCGTATCGTTTTCCGGCTTTTCCTCTTTTATATACGGGAAAAGAGCTTCGAACAAATCGCTCATTCCCAATCCATGTTCCGCGGAAATCAAAATCGGTTCGCCAAACCCCAGCGAATACAATTCCTGTGAAGCGAAAATTTTCCCTTCGGCTTTATTTGCGGCTAAAATGACCGGTTTTCCTGTTTTACGCAAGGTTTGCGCCGTTTTTTTATCCAACGGCGTCACGCCGGCACGCACATCCACCATAAATACGATTGCCGCCGATGCTTGGAGAGCTTTTTGTGTTTGCCGCCACATTGAATCGGCTAATTCTCCTCCGTTTTCCAAACCTGCCGTATCAACCGCGACGAACGAATAACCGAATAAAACGGCATCCCCTTCACGCCTGTCGCGTGTTACCCCCGGACGATCATGCACCAGCGCCTTTTTCCGTCCGGTCAAACGGTTAAATAAAGTTGACTTGCCGACATTTGTTCTGCCGACCAAAGAAATAACTGCGGTCATTATCTGTACGCTATCAAGTTTCCGTTTTCTGTCATAAAGAATAAAGTATTATCCAACACAATTGGCGGCAATGCCCCTGTGTCGTCAATTTCATCCCAACCGATAATCGTTCCCGTCTGCGGCGCCACAGCGACGGCTTTTCCGTCCGAATTGACCAAGATCAGACGGCTTCCGGCCATAACGGGCCCCGTCCATATCAATTTTTTCTTTTTCTTGTCCGGATCAAGCCACTGTGTCAAACGATTAATCCATAAAATTTTTCCCGAAGAAGCTTCCAGAGCGACCAACTCTTCATAAGAGGAAAGAACGTACAACACCTCTCCGGCCAACCAAGGCTGATTCACGCCTCCGATCTCCCGTTCCCAGATAACGCCTCCGTTTTTCAAATCCAGAGCGGAAAGCATCCCTCCGCTGGAAACGACATAAACTTTATCTTCCGCGATCACGGGACGGGCCCGAATATCGTTAATTTCCGATCCGGCACTGTTTAAACGCGATGTCCCTAAAGATTCCGTCCAAAGAATACTGCCGTTTTCGGGACGAAACGCCACAACATCTCCGGAAGCAAAAGCCGCAACACCGATTCCGTGATCAACGGCGGGAGCGGCCTTTCCCATCAGTGACAAACTTTCAAAAAAAGCGTAATGCTGCCACAATGTCCGGCCGTCATCCTGAGCCAAGGCGGTCAGTTTGTTATCCGCCGTAATCACAAAGATCCGCCCGCCGTAAACCGTCGGAGCCGAACGAACGGGGGAATTCAAATTAATCCGCCATAACTCCGTTCCGTTTTCCGGATCCAAGGCGACAACTTCACCCGTTCCCAAAGCGGCAAACAAACGTCCTTCATCCAATGCCAATCCCGTTCCGATAGTTCCGACGCGGCGCGATCCGTCTTTTTGAGGCAGCAGCACGGACCAAATTTTTTTACCGCCCGCGATTGAAAGAGCCTGTACCTGCCCGGCCGAATCTATCGTATAGACGATTCCTTTTTGTCCGACGGGTTCTGCCAGCAAAACGGATTTCTTACTGCCGCCTTTACCGACAGATCTTTTCCAGGCCTGTATAATCTTTGCGGGAAGAGACGGATTTTGCATCACATGATGAGACAAACCGCCGGCCTGAGTCCACTCGTAAACATTTTCCGGTTCCGGCATCAAATAATGACTTTTCAGATCCGCATCCGGCATCAGTTCGCTGCCGTATGTCAATACGGACAAGCGTTTTCCTTTCAAAGCCTCTTCATTTGAAGAGCATGCGGCAATTCCGGCAACAGCTCCCAGTAAAAGGACGGTTTTTAAAAAATCATATTTCATTTTACTTTCCGGTTTCCGCCTTTTGTTTGCTTTCGACAAACGAAACGTATTCGGCTATTCTCAACCGCTTTTCCTCCGAAACGCCGGACATTCCCAGAATTTTTTGCCAACTTGCTTTTGCTTTTTCCATATTTCCCCGACGCAGCGCCAGATCCGCAGAAAATTCCAAAGCCATCGGAGCCCAGGCGTCGCTTTTGGCCGCCAATTTTTCCAGTTCGGCTTCCGCTTCTTCAAAATTCAGGCTGCCGTTTTCGCTCTGCAGCAGGATTTTATCAAACAACGCCAGATTTTTAAACGGCTGAGGCGCCTTTTTATCGCTGATAATTTCATCCAGCGTATGAACGGCTTCCTCATATTTGTCCTGTCCCTGACCGATCAAATAATCGGTATAATGGAAAGCCGCCAGATAGCGATATCCGCGCGTTGATGTTTCAAACAACGTTTTCAGCATGTTCGCTCCGGTTTCCGCATCATCCGCTTCAATTAACCGCAAAGCCGTCTGCAGCTGTTCGGATTCTTCCAACGAGCGTCGTTTTTGGTAACCCTTATAAAACTCGATGCCGCCCGTGACAATTAAAGCCAATGCAATCAGCCCCGTTACAAAAGGGCTTATCTTTTTCCACAGCCGTTTCAGCTGTTCTTCCTTCATTTCTTCCGCAACTTCTCGCAGAATTTCGGCTTCCATTTGTTCATCATGTTGATTTGCCACGGGACATACTCCTAAAAAACGGGTAAAAACTTTTTTCTACGCTACCTTTAAAAAATATAAAGAACAACCTCTTTTTTTCACAATATAAGCTATGTTACAATAAAAAAAACAATTTGGTGAGCTATGAAATATTTTACAGTCCTCTTTTTGATTCCTTTTTTGTCCGGTTGTTGGTTTACGGCGCATAATTCGTCTATGCCGTTCGGAGCGTCTCCGCTGACGGTTTGGGGGGCCGGCGAAGCGGTTTCCTACTTGGCTACGGGAAAAATTATGGAAGACAACGTCGCTTCGTTTTTTACGGGAAAAGATTGCTCTTTAGGACGAAAGCTGAGCGGTGAAGGCAAATATTGTATGACAACGCTGGAACTGGAACGTGCCAACAGACCGGAATGGAGCATTCAAAAAGTATATTGCTACCAATCCTTAGCTTCTCCGACCTGCTATACGCAGCCGAGTCCGAATCCGTCCGATACATTGATCGGCATCTATGACAAACCTGTTTATCCGGATAAAACGCAAAGATAAAAGATTTATTTAATTTTGATGACCCGATACAGAGTCCGTTTTAAGGCCGCCGTCGGCTTTCGTTTTTCAAACGGATCTTTTACCGGCAGATACAGAAAGGAAGCTTGAGCTTGATTTATAGATTTAAATACGGTATCCCCTTGGAGGTCGGACTTTTTTTGATCGTTTTGTTGACGCTGTTTCTTTTTCATTTCAAGAAAACTCCTGCAAACGGATTGCTTTTATCAGACTTTAAGGCTTAATACAAATGATAAACAAGCTGATCAAATATTTTACTCTGTTGCTGACCTCCGGCATCCTTTTTCACAGGAGCACAATTATCGGTGTTTTATGCGGTATTTGGGTCTATTTCGGGGCCGAAACGGAAGAAAGCGCGTTCAGCCGTATGCTGACCTCTGATTTATATTTATTTATGGCTTCTTTCCTGATTTTCTTCCGCCTGTTGTTCAGAAAAACGCTGAAAGAAGACGGTGATCTGGATTTGAAAGCCATGCTTTTTTTCTTTCTGGGGGACTTCGCATGGGCTGTCGTCGCGATGTTCTGTGCGGTTCCCTTCTTTATGATGTTCAACTATACGGGATCAAATTATACCCAGCAAAGTCATACTGCCGTTGACCCGCGCGGTCTGACATATCAAATTCCCGGCTATTAACAGGAAAATACGATGAATTTAATCGGATTAACCCGCAGCGAATTACAATCCGAACTGGAAAAACTCGGAGAAAAGCCCTTTCGCACAAAGCAATTATGGCATTGGATATACTTTCAGGGAAAAACGGATTTTGACGACATGACGAGCCTTGGCAAGCCCTTGCGCCAAAAACTGAAAGACAACGGCTACACCCTGAACCGCCCAAAAGTTCTCAGAGAACAAAATTCAACGGATACGACGCGAAAATGGCTGTTCGAATTTGACGACCGTCAAACGGTCGAAACCGTCTATATTCCCGAAGAAGACCGCGGCGCCGTCTGTCTGTCCACTCAAGTCGGCTGTCCGAACGGATGCGTATTCTGTCATACGGGTTCTCAAAAATTCACGCGAAACCTGACCGCGACGGAATTTGTCGCTCAATTTATGGCCGCCCGCGACAGCTATGGCGAATGGCCCAGCCCTTCGGCACAGGAAGTCCGATTTTTATCCAATATCGTTGTTATGGGAATGGGAGAACCTTTGCTGAATTACGAAAACGTCAAAAAAGGCCTGCAAATTATTATGGATCCGGAAGGAATCGCTATCTCCAGACGCCGAATCACGCTTTCGACATCCGGCATTGCGCCGATCATTCCCCGAATTGCGGAAGACTTAGGCGTCAAACTGGCCGTCAGTCTGCATGCTCCGACCAATGAAATCCGCGATAAAATTATGCCTGTCAACAGAAAATATCCTTTGGAAGAATTAATGGCCGCCTGTAAAAAATTCCAAGAAATCGGAGGAACCCGCCAATATATCACAATGGAATACGTTATGCTTGACGGAATCAATGACTCTGAAGCGGATGCAAAGGAATTAATCCGTTTAGTCAAAGGGTTGGCGGTCAAGTTCAATTTAATCCCCTTTAACGAATGGAAAGGTTGTCCGTTCAAATGTTCGCCGCAAAAACGAATAGAACGTTTTTCCGCTTTATTGGAAGAAAAAAACTATGCGGCTCCGATTCGGGTATCGCGCGGACAAGACATTATGGCGGCTTGCGGACAGCTGAAAACGGCGATTTCTAACAGTTAAAACAATCTTTATTTCAATAAAACCTTCTGTTAAAATAGAGACTTCTAATTGTCTGGGAGAGCTTAACGTGGAAAACAAAATAGCTTTAATTGATGACGATCAAAATATTTTAACATCCGTTTCGATGCTGTTGGAAGAAGAAGGTTACGAAGTTCTGACCTATAATGACGGTCTGTCCGGATTGCAGGGTGTTTTGAAAGAACAGGTGTCTCTGGTCGTTTTGGACATAAAAATGCCACGTATGGACGGATTGGAGACGCTGCAGGAACTGCGCAAAAAGTCAAATGTTCCCGTTATCTTTTTGACCAGTAAAGAAGATGAAATCGACGAGTTGTGCGGCCTGCGCATGGGAGCGGACGATTATATCAAAAAGCCGTTTTCCCCGAATTTATTGATTGCCCGAATCAAAGTTTTGCTGCGCCGTTCCGATCCGATCATCAATAAAGATTCCGACGAAGCCCGGGAAGATGTCGTTCTGAAACGCGGCGCATTGGAAATGAACAAGACCCGCCATTTGTGTTTGTGGAAAGATCAGCCGGTTGACCTGACGATAACGGAATTTTTGATGCTTTATTCTTTGATTGAAAAAACGGGAATCGTTAAAACGCGCGATCAGCTGATCGACAGCGCTTACGGCACAAATGTTTATATCGACGACAGAACCGTTGACAGTCATATCAAACGCCTGCGTAAAAAATTTAAAGATATTGATCAGGATTTTTCCTGCATAGAAACTCTGTACGGTGTCGGATACCGTTATCGCGAAGGATAAAAATCCGTGTCCCGCCGGTCCTTTAAAACTTTTATTCAGCATCTTCGTCAAAACTGGAGCAATTTTAAAACGCTTTCGGTAATTCGGTCTCCGTTGTCATGGCGGCTGCTGCTGTTAAACCTGCTGGCGCCGGCTTTGCTGGTTGCCGGATTGTTTTATATGGATCATTATCAAACCGGATTAATTGACGCGGAAATCAAGGTATTGAAAATTCAGGCGGAGCTGATGGCTCTGGCTGTCAGCGAAGGCGCGGTCAATTCCGAATTTGCGGCCTCTTCTCTGCCTTTGGAGCAGGAACGCAGAGAAGAAGCCGGTTATTATGAAAACGAACGTACAAGATATTCTCTTCTTTCTACTTTTGGTTTATCCGGCGGTCTGGCCTCTCATATGCCGAGGGAAATTTTCCGTTTGTTGCCGGATGCGGCCCGTCGTATTCTAAGACGTTTGCCGTCATTGGACAGAGTGCGCGTCCGTTTGTTTGACCACAACGGCGTTTTAACGGCCGATAGTCGCCTAAGCGGAGAAAAACCGCAGCAGCATCTTATTAACGAAAATTCGTTCTTGATCAACTTGTTTGACAACAACAAACTGCCGCGTTATGACGAACCGAAAAATCAAACGGCATTCGATTATTATGAGGTCGGAACCGCCTTGGGGGACGGCGTTTTCGCGTCTGAAATCAGATATCTGGAAGGTTACGGCCGGATTTTAAGTGTTTCCGTTCCCGTTGTTTTCGAAGACCAAATCGTCGGCGCCATTATGGTAACCGGCGGAATTGAAAACGTTTTAAAAAACCTGATCGCTTTCCGTTTGGCCGTATTCCGTTTGTTTGCTCTGGCTTTAGCCGTTACAATTCTGCTGTCATACTTTATGATGCGGACTATCGTCATTCCGTTGAACCGTTTGTCCACCGCCGCCGTGAATATCCGCGTCAGCGGCGGACGCAGACAAAGGATTCCGGATGAAACGAAGCGTCATGATGAAATCGGCGCGTTATCCGGCGCTTTGATCAAAATGACGGATACTTTGTGGGAACGTTTGGACGCGACAGAACGTTTTGCCGCGGACGTTTCCCATGAAATCAAAAACCCGCTTTCGTCTATGCGCAGCGCAATCGAAACGATCGACCATATTTCCAACGAAGACAAAAAAAAGCGCCTGATTTCAATTATGCATAACGATGTTTTGCGTTTGGACCGCTTGATTACGGATATTTCGAACCTGTCTCGGCTGGACGCCGAATTGTCCAGAGAAGTCTTTGAAATAATTAACATTCATAAGCTTCTTTCCTCTATGATTGAGGTCTATAATTTAGGAGAAGCGGCAACGAAAAGGAATATCCGCTTTGCGTTGCGTTGGGATATCAACCTTTCAAAAGATGTGCTTATTCTGGGCATGGAAACGCGTCTGGCGCAAGTTTTTTATAATCTGATCGGCAATGCAATTTCTTTTACGCCGGATCATTCGGAAATTTCCGTTGAAGCGAATCTAAAAAACAAAAATTTATTAGAGCTGCGTTTTAATGACGAAGGCCCCGGCATTCCCTCCGGAGATGAAGAAAAACTGTTTCAACGATTTTATTGCGAACGACCGACTTCCGAACAATTCGGAAACCATTCCGGATTGGGACTGTCCATTTCGGAAAAAATCATTTCCGGATTTAACGGAAAAATATATGCGGAAAACAGAAAAACATCGGAAGGAATAGTTTTAGGCGCTTCGTTTGTTGTGCTTTTGCCGATTTACGAGGAAATATCCTAATGTCCGTTCATGCTTCCTGCGTTGAATTGATGGGAAAAGGCCTGCTGATTTGCGGGAAATCCGGAACCGGAAAATCCGATCTGTGTTTAAGACTGATTGATCTGGGAGCCCGACTGGTCGCCGACGATCAAACACAAATCGAAAACGTTGGCGGCAAATTGATCGCCTCATGCCCGGAACCCTTGCGCGGTTTATTGGAAATCCGGGGAATCGGAATTGTTCATATGCCTTTTATTCCTCAAACGGAAATACACCTTAAACTGGACTTGCGAACGGAAGAAAAAATTGACAGAATGCCCATGCCGGAAACAGAAGTCATCAGCGGCCTGGAAATACCCGTTTTCCGTTTGAATGCCTTCGAAGCTTCCGCGGCATTAAAAGTCAAAACATACGTTCAAATTCTAAACGGACAAAAGAAGGTAATAAGATGAAACGGTTTGTCATTGTCAGCGGTGTGTCGGGCGCAGGCAAATCCAGCGTTTTAAAAATTCTGGAAGATACGGGATTTGAAGTAATAGACAACCTTCCCCTTTCCCTTTTATCCCAAGTTGTCACGGACACAAAAGACGACTCCCCCGTCGCGGTTGGAATCGATGCCAGAACGCGGGACTTTGACTGCGATGAACTGTGCCGTCTGTGCGCGGGAATAAAAAAAGATAAAGATATTGCCGAGAAAATCATTTTTTTGGACTGCGATGACGAACATTTGCTGCGCCGTTTTACGGAAACACGACGTTCGCATCCGCTGGCCAGAAACAAAAAACTCAGCGACGGAATAGCTCAGGAACGCGTTTTAATGACTCCGCTGCGCAATAAAGCGGATTTGATCATTGATACGACCGAGCTTAAAATTTCCCAATTAAGAGCGACGATTGAATCGGAAATCAGTGCTGCTTTATCCAAAGAATTAGTCGTTTCCGTTATGTCTTTTTCCTATCGCGAAGGTCTGCCGCGCGAAGCCGATCTGGTTTTTGACGTACGTTTCCTGCGCAATCCTTATTATGATCCCGATTTGCGTCCTTTAACAGGCAAGGATTCTTTAGTCGGCGCTTATATTGAACAAGACGCGGATTACGCTTCTTTCTTTAAACGTCTGACTGATTTTTTACAGCCTCTTTTCCCGCGCTTTCTGCAGGAAGGAAAGACCCGCCTGACAATCGCCGTCGGCTGCACGGGCGGAAAGCATCGATCCGTTTATATCGCGGAACAACTTTATAAATGGCTTTTTTCGCAAAAAAAGTGTATTGTAACTTTAACTCATCGCGAATTGGATAAAATCAAACAGGAAAAATAATTATGATTGGTTTGCTTTTAGTTTCTCACAGACATTTGGCCGAAGAAATGAAGGCCGTTATGGAACATGTTGTCGGCCCGCAGGAAGCTGTCGAAACCGTCAGCATTTTTCCTTCGGATGATATGGAACAGCGCCGAACGGAAATTCAGGATAAGATTAAAGTTTTGAATACGGGTGACGGCGTTATCGTTTTGACGGATATGTTTGGCGGAACGCCTTCAAATCTGGCTATATCAATGATGAATAATGACAACATCGAAGTTTTAGCCGGCATGAATTTGCCGATGCTGATCAAGCTGGCGCAAGTACGGTCAACTCAATCTTTAACGGAAGCGACGTTAAGCGCGCAGGAAGCCGGCAAAAAATACATTAATGCGGCTTCGGTTTTGTTAAATCATAAATAAACGGACTCCCGACGATGGTTTGCAGCGCCTCAAAAAAGTTAAAAATCATCAATGAAAAAGGTCTGCATGCCCGCGCAGCGGCGGCTTTTGTCAGAACGGCGGATTCTTTTGACGTTGAAATCACCGTTGAAAAAGACGACCTTTCCGTTTCCGGTCATTCCATTATGGGATTGATGATGCTCGGCGCCTCCTGCGAATCGGAAATCAATATCGTCTGTTCAGGCAAAGACGCAAAAAAAGCGTTAAACGCATTAGAAAAACTGGTCAATGACAAATTCAACGAAAATTAAAACACTTCCCGCGTTTTCCGCATCTCCCGCTTCCGGAGAGATTTTTCAATCCGTCGAAAAATCTGAAATCGTCCGCGAGGGGAAAGGCGTTTCTCCCGGCATTATCATCGGGCGGGTTTTCATTTACGACAGCAAAGAACAATCCGTTCCGCAATATCGTATCAATGAAAAGGATATCTCTGCGGAACAAGAACGATTTTTAAATGCCGTTCATAAAACGATCGCCCAATTTGATTCGATCGTCGATCGGGCAAAAGGCGCTTTCGAAGGCGATCCTTTAGATACTCTTTTTGATGTTTACAGATATATGCTCAAAGGATCCCGATTAATCCGAGGCGTCTGCAACCGCATTAAAACGGGACAAATTAACGCAGAAGCCGCCGTTCAGGGAGAAATAGCTTCCATTGCCGATGTTTTTGCCGGAATAAACGACGTTTATATCTCTGACAGAATCGAAGACATCAGAAGTGTCGGAAGCAAAATTATCCGGAATTTATTAACTTCGGAAGGTGCGGAAAAGGCTATTTCTCTGCCGGAAAATGCGGTTGTTATCTCAAACGATTTAAACGCAGCGGACACGGCATTGCTTAACCTGCAGAAGATTTCCGCTTTTGTCACGGCCGGCGGCTCCGCCCAAAGCCATGCCGCATTGTTGGCCAGATCTTTAGGCTTGCCGGCGATTGTCGGAATTCCGGATTTGATGCGTATTGCTCAAACCGGCGATATTATTATTATTGACGGCTCTTACGGGAAAGTCATTCTCTGCCCGACGCAGGAAAACATCACTTTATACCGCAAATACAGATCGGATTTTCTGCGTTGGAAAAGATCGCTTAAACGTTTAAAGAATCAGCCTTCCGTCACGTCGGATCAGGTTTTCATCCAACTGAAAGGCAACGTCGATCTGCCTCATGAAGTCGGCTTCTTGCTGCAAACCGGCGCGGATGGTATTGGTTTGATGCGCAGCGAGTATATGTTCCTGAATCGCCAGACTTTACCTGAAGAGGAAGAACAATTTGAAATATTGCGGCAAGTTGCCGCCCGAATGGAAGGCAAACCGATCACGTTCAGAACATTTGATGTTGGCGGAGACAAATGCCCTGACGTGTTACATACGCCAAAAACGGAAAATCCGGCATTGGGGTTGCGCGGGATTCGTTACGCGTTGGCCGTATCGGGATTATTAAAAACACAATTTCGGGCTGTTTTAAAAGCTTGCAATTTTGGCGATATCCGTATTTTGCTGCCTATGGTTTCTTCTTTGGAAGAAGTCCTCCACGCCAAAGAAATGTTATGTCAATGCGCCGGCGAACTTCGAAACGAAGGAGTTTCTCTGCCCGACCGACTGCCTTTGCTGGGGGTTATGATCGAAACGCCGGCAGCCGCTTTGGAGGCGGAAGCTTTAGCCAAAAACTGTGATTTCCTGTCCATTGGCACAAACGATTTAATCCAATATACGTTGGCCGTTGACAGAACGGACGCCTTTGTCGCTTCTTTGTTTAATCCGCTGCATCCGTCCATTCTTAAATTGATTAAAAGGACTGTGGATGCGGCCAATAAAGCTCAAATCCCCGTCAGTCTATGCGGAGAAATGGCTTCCAATCATCGCTATGCCGCCGTTTTAATCGGCTTGGGCATTCGGGAATTGTCTATGCCGGCCATTAATATTCCTATGGTTAAAGAAAGAATCCGTTCTTTAAATTTGATGGAAACGGAACACTTTGTTAATCGTATGCTGTCGCTTGAAGTCCCTGCGGATGTCATTAAAACTTTTAACGATTTTGAAGAAGGAATCAGGTTCTATTAAATGCAAAATTTAAATTTGCAAAATATGGATGTCGGTCTTGTTTGCATTGCTGTTTCAGCGATTCTGTTGCTGATTATTATCGCAATCGCTTTTATGCGCAAAGACTTGCCTCCTTTCAAAATGGTTTTAGTCAGCGGTTCCGTCAGTCAATTATCGGCTTATTTAAAATCCGGAGAAATTGATGTCAACGGCCGAGATGAATTCGGAATTACTCCGTTAATGATCGCGGCCGCGTATAATAAAAACATAAAAATTCCGGAAATGCTTTTAAAAGCAGGCGCCTCCGTTTCCGCAAAAGATGATGAAGGCTGTTCGGCTTTGTTTCATGCCATAAAAAATAACGCGCCTAAAAAGACTTTGGAATTATTGATTAAACGCGGAGCCGAATTGAATGACAGGACAAATGAAGGATTAACGGCATTAACCGTTGCTTTGACGAACAAGCCTTCTTCCGACATGCTGATTTGGTTGAAAAATCACGGCATGGACATTAACGAACGCGACAGAAACGGATTGACGCCATTAATGTATGCCATTCAGGAAAACACATCCGTTGAAACTATTAATACATTGCTGCTTTTAGGCGCGCGCGTTTCCGATCGGGCCGAATTCGGCGTTACGCCTCTGATGCTGGCGGCAGGCAGAAATTTAAATCCGTATGTATCATTTACTCTTTTGGAAAACGGCGCCGGCATAGACGACCGCAGCGCGGAAGGATTAACTCCGCTGATGTTTGCGGCAGCCTTTAATCCCAATCCGGAAATAGTTGATGTTTTAATCGACTGCGGCGCTAAAATCACGCTGACGGACAAAGACGGAAACAGTGCGTTGGATTATGCCAAGAAAAATTCGGAATTATACGAAACCGAGACATACTGGCGTTTAAACAACCTCAGTTATGAATAATTATCTGATATCCTGAGGGATGCGGTGTCCTTCAAACACGCTGCCAAAAGAATCCGTATGAATATATGACGGCACTTCGTATTGATTGCGGCAAGCGCAAAGCCCTAAAACGGAAACGGTTAATATTATTCCGAACAAAGCCTTTATTTTCATTTAACTGCTCCTTTTTTATAGGGAATAGCGGCTAAGATTAAAAGAATCAAACAAAAAATCAACGGGACTCTGTTGCCGTAAGCCGCGTAAAATGTCGGCTCTGCCGTCCGACGAGGCAATCCGGCATCGACATAGCCTTTTTCTCCCAACGGCAAAGATGCCGTGACACGGCCGTAAGCGTCAATCATTCCGCTTATCCCCGTATTCGCGGATCTGGCCAACGGCAAACCTTCTTCTACAGCGCGCATCTGAGCTGCGGCGAAATGCTGATACGGTCCGGCGCTGATTCCGTACCAACCGTCATTTGTCACATTCACCAACCAATACGGGCGTGATTTCTTATCCGCGACATGACCGGGAAAAATAACTTCGTAACAAACCAGCATACCGGCAGGCAGCGTTCTCGGAATAATCGTCGTTTTCACGCCCGGTCCGACACTAAAATCCATAGCAACCGGCGTCACTTTGCGAATAAATGGAAAAATTTTAGCCAACGGCACATACTCCCCGAACGGCACCAGATGCGATTTATCATAGCTGCCCAACGGAATCCCTAAATCATTCAACGCAACGATACTGTTGAAAAGCTTTATTCCTTTTTCATCTTTTTCCGTGCGCAAAGACCCTGCCAATAAAATGGCGCTTGGCGTCAAAGCGCTGACAACCATACCGCGGGCGAACGGATCTTCCGACAATAAAAACTGTGTAGCCGTCTCGGGCCAAATCACATGAGAAATTTTCTCGGCGCCTTCGCTGCGGCTGAGATGAACCAGCTTCATTAAATTCTGTTCGGCCTCATCCTTGCTCCACTTTCTTCCCTGAGGAATATTCGGCTGAACCAATCGAATCTTAACACCGTTAATGGTGTCCGACATTTCAGGAGCCTTTTTTAAGCGCTGCAATCCGTATCCCGCCAATATCAGCATTATCAGGAAAACCGTCCATACCGGCCATAAAGCTTTGATTGTTCGCCCCCTGATTAAACCCGGCAATCCGGCCATAAAAACGGAAACAACGCTTAATCCGAAAGTTCCCCATAAAGAAGCCGTCTGAAACATTGCCGGCCAGGACATCCAAACAGAGCCGATTAAATTCCATGGGAAGCCCGTCAACAACCACGAACGTACCCATTCCATAATCCCCCATGCCGCACTGAAAGCGACCAAACGACGAATTCCTTTAGGAAAACAGAAAGCGATCTCGCAAGCCGACGCCGGAAACAAGCCGCCCCACAATCCGAAACCGATCAAAGGCAAAGGAGCCAAAGCTTCAAATCCCATCCCTTCAATCATCAACGCATTGCAAACCCATGATAATCCTATGGAAAAGAATCCGAAACCGAACCAAAATCCCAATTGAGCCGCCTGCTTTTTTGTTTCCTGCCGATTCAACAGGATCATCAATCCGGAAAAAGAGACAAATAAAAACGGCAAAACGTTATATGGCGGCAACGCTCCGACGGCAAGTATCCCCAAGGCGAGAGCATGTCCGTACCGTTTAATGTAAAGAACAAATTTTTCTTTAATCGTCATAAGGATTCCCGATCCCGTTATCCTCAAGTATTTTGATTTCCAACGCTTCCATTTCAAGGGCTTCCGTTTCTTCAATATGATCGTAGCCGATCAAATGCAGCATCCCATGAACAATCAGATGAAACAGATGATCCGCAAAAGAACAATTTTGTTCTTCCGCTTCGCGTTTTGTCGTTTCAAAGGCCACGACAATATCCCCCAACAACATCGGGTCAACGATCGGTTCGCTTTCGTCATCCAACGCCGCAAAAGACAGGACATTCGTCGGCTTGTCCACATTGCGGTAGTTTTTATTCAATTTATGAACTGTCGCGTCATCCGTCAGCAAAATACTGACTTCGGCTTGTTTGACGGGGATTTCCAACTCTCCCTTATTGCCTTTTTTCCATGCTTCCGCCGCCGCTTTTTTCGTATACTTCACAACATCGGGCAATGTTTCTTTCCATTGCCCGTGTTCCACCCTCAGCTGAACTTTTAAAGCCATTAACCGGCCAGTCCTTTGCGCGTCGCATAGCGCTTGTCATAAGCTTTGACAATCGCAGAAACCAATCCGTGACGAACAACGTCTTTTTCCGTAAAGGTCACTATTCCGATATCTTTTACATTGCGCAAAACGTCCAAAGCGTCCGATAATCCGGATTGCACGCCGCGCGGCAGATCGGTTTGACTCAAGTCGCCGTTAATGACCATACGGGAATTTTCACCCATACGGGTCAGGAACATTTTCATCTGCATCGGCGTCGTGTTTTGCGCTTCATCCAAAATCACCATCGCGTTTGTCAGCGTGCGGCCGCGCATAAACGCCAACGGCGCCACTTCGATTTCACCCAATTCAAGCTTTTTATCAACGACATCCCGAGGAAGCATATCGTATAACGCATCGTATAACGGGCGCAGATACGGATCGATCTTTTCTTTTAAATCACCGGGTAAAAAGCCCAAGTTTTCACCGGCTTCCACGGCAGGACGGGACAAAATGATTTTATCGATCTGCCCTTCGATCATCAGGGAAACGGCTTTAGCGACAGCCAAAAACGTTTTTCCGGTACCGGCCGGCCCCAGTCCGAACACCATTTCATAATCGCGCATCGCCCGCACATATTCGGCCTGTGTTTGAGAACGCGGCTGAATATGACGCTTGCGCGTTTTCAAAGTTAAATCCTCTTCTTCATTTCCGATTGTTGTTTTTTCTTTAGCTGTCATTTTTGATCCTTCGCTTACATGCAAAGCATTATCAATATCCGAATTGTCGATATCGCCTTTTTTCTTAGCCGCGGCATAAATTTTATCCATTGCCGCAAAAGCTTTCTCCACGGCTTCATCCTTTCCCTGAACGGTGATCTGATTACCGCGGGTTTTGATATCCACTTCCAGTTTTTTTTCCAAACGTTTTAAATTATCGTTATGCGGTCCTACTGCGATCATTAACACCTGATTGTCCGCATATTCTTTCACGCGCTGCGTTTCTTTTTTCTTTCCCACTTAAAAAATCCTTTCATAATGAAAATTTATTAGCCGTAATTATGGCTTTTTTTATCTTTTTAAGCAAGTACTAGAATATTCTTTTCGCAAGGTCTCAAATCAATTCGCCGTCTAAAGTCGTCGCCGCTGTCTTGGTAATCCAGACACGCACGATTTGTCCCAAGACTTCATCTGAAGCCTTGACGACAACATTCTGCATTTGCGGCGTATGACCGAGCAGATAACCGTCTTTTTTTGCCTTGTCTTCCAGAAGGACTTCCGTTTCTTTGCCTAAGAACGAAGCATTATACGCCGCATGCTGTTCGATCAGCAACTCCTGCAGACGTTCCAATCGCTCTGTTTTAATTTCTTCCGGCACTTGATTTTTCATCGCGGCGGCTGGCGTTCCCGGACGCGCGCTGTATTTGAATGAATAGGATTGGGCAAAAGTCACCCGACGCACCAGTTCCATCGTTTGCTCAAAGTCTTCGTCCGTTTCCTCAGGAAAACCGACAATAAAGTCCGAAGACAGCGCGATTTCGGGACAAGCCGTCCGCAACTTGGAAACGATTTTCTCATATTCCGCGCAGGTATAGCGGCGATTCATCTTTTTCAGAATACGGTCGGAACCGGATTGTATCGGCAAATGCAAATACGGCATCACTTTGGGAATATCCCTGTGCATAGCAATCATATCATCCGTAAAATCAGACGGATAAGAAGTCACATAACGGATGCGCTCGATTCCGTTAATTTCCGCTACCGCCTTAACCAATCGGCTTAAATCGGAAGGAGTCCCGTCCAAACCTTCCCCATGCCACGCGTTCACGTTCTGCCCCAACAGCATCAGGTCTTTTGTACCTGTCTCAGCCAACTGGCGCGCTTCGGCGACGATTTCTTTCAACGGACGGGAATATTCCGCCCCGCGCGTATACGGAACGACACAATAGGAACAAAAACGGTCGCATCCTTCCTGAATGGCCAAAAAAGAAGAAACGCCGTTTGATCTGGCCTGCGGCAGAGAATCAAACTTCGCTACCGCCGGAAATTCGACGTCGATAATCCGCTGTTTCCTTTTTTGTTCCAGCTTCCGCAGCATTTCCGGCAACCGATGATACGTCTGCGGTCCCAAAGCGATATCGACAAACTTTGCCCTGTTCATAAATTCTTCGGATTCCGCTTGTACGACACAACCGGCGACAACCAAAATCAAATCACGCCCCTGCTTGCGCCGTTCTTCCTTCAAAGGCTTAAAGCGTCCCAATTCGGAAAAGATTTTTTCAGACGCTTTTTCTCTGATATGGCAAGTGTTAAAAATAATCATATCGGCGTCCAAGGGATCGTTTGTTTCTTCGAATCCCAAAGCGCGCATAATATCAACCATCCGGCCCGAATCATAAACATTCATCTGGCAGCCGAAAGTCTTTACGAAAAGCTTTTTAGTCACAGTTTTTTTCCACAATGCTTTTTATTCGGCGGGGCTTTCGATTTCGTTCTTTAATTTTTCCAGAACGGGTATTTTGGAAGGTTCCAAATTTTTCGACGTCAACATAGCCGGTTTGAACCAGTTTAAAATCATTTGCTGCGTATTTTGAGGAATAGAAGGCGGTATATTAATATCCGGCTTCAGGTTATTTAAAAATTGCTGCAAATCCGACTGATACTGCTCGCTCAGCAGATCTTTTCCGGCTTCGATCATTTTTTCATGCTGAAACTCAGCCACTTCTTTATATGACGGGATAATGTTCATCTTTTCAAAGAAATCCGTTTCTCCTTCAATTTTCACCGTTGACAAAACAGATGCTTCCAACGACTTGCCAACGGTTTTCCGAGCTGCGGCGTCAATTTTGGAATATAAAGCTCCGGCTGTTGCATCTGAAGACGGACCGACATAATAGAACCAACGCGTTTCATCGGGTTCCTGCGCCAAATAAAGCCATTTATGCGCTATTTTCAGATTTTTTTCGACTCCCTCTCCGCGCCAATACAGCAGCCCCAGCTTAACTTGAGCCGGCGCATACCCGTTATTTGCGCTGCGAGAGAAAAAAGCGACCGCCCGCCTGAAATCAGGTCGGGGCAAACCGACTCCCTGATAATACATAGACCCTAATTTATATTGGGCTTCCGCATCGTTTTCTTCTTCCGAACAGTAAATGTACTGCATATAAGCAATGCTTATTTTGCCTGATTTTTCCGCCTGTTCCGCAAATGTACAGTCAGCCAAGACCCGTCCCGGCATAAACAACATCATCAAAACAGCCAAACGAAACAGCACTCTTATACCGCCTTTAAAGAAACCAGTTCATATCTAAAGGTAGCATCTGATTTCCTTAATTTCCAGAATTTAATCGGAAAAATGAGCAAAAAAGTTATTCTTCGCCTTTTTCGACGTTATCCATCACTTCAGCCATATCATGATGGTCGTCGCCCAAATCGGAAGCGTCTTCAATCAATTCCAATTCATCGTCGCCGGTATCTTCAAAAACAGCCTCTTCCGCGGATATGGCCTCCAATTCCTCATGGATTCTGCCTTTGCCGCCGCGTTTGGACTTGCCGGCCATTAAAGCCTGCAGTTTTAAAAATTCTTCAACGGACATTTCATCGCCGCAGTGCGGACATTTGATCGGATCTTTTCCCAAATCGTAAAAACGTTCGCCGCATTGCAGGCAAATACGCTTTGTTCCCCATTCAGGTTTTGACATATAAGACATCTCCTCTTTAAAAAATTTATTTATCGGATTTGATATGTTAGTGCTATCTTTGTCAAATAAAAAAAGCAGCGAAAAGTTATTTTCATGAAGAAAAAAGTTTCAACACAAACAAAAGGCTTGCGCGGGACGCTTTCTATCCCCGGCGACAAGTCTGTTTCCCACAGGGCTTTACTGCTCGGCGCGATCGCGCAGGGCACTACGGAAATCAAGGGACTGCTGGAAAGCGAAGACGTGCTTTGCACGGCCCAAGCGCTGCGCAAACTGGGCGCGGTGATAGAAAAACAAACAAACGGACTTTGGACGGCAACGGGAATCGACACGTTCAAACAACCGGAGTCGATTCTGGATATGGGCAATTCGGGAACCGGAGTCCGTCTGTTAATAGGGCTTTTATCCGCTTATCCGATCACGGCAAAATTGACGGGCGACGCCAGCTTGTGCTCTCGTCCGATGAAACGAATCACCGACCCTTTGTCAAAAACCGGCGCCGTCTTTAAAACAACAGATGAGAAACTGCCGATTACAATGATCGGCTCCGAAAAGGACGAACCGTTCGAATACACGCTTCCCGTCGCTTCGGCGCAAATCAAGTCGGCCGTTCTGCTGTCCGGCTTGCGCAAAAAAAGTCCGACCGTCGTTTACGAACCCGTTGCCTGCCGCGACCACACGGAAAGAATGCTGAAAGCGTTCGGCGCGGACATCACGGTTGAAAAAGACGCGAACGGCGGCAACGTCATCACTTTGCGCGGCGGCAAAAGACTGACCGCCTGCCCCGTCGTCGTTCCCGCCGATATTTCATCGGCCGCTTTTGCAATCGTCGCGGCACTGATCATGCCCGATTCCGAAATCATCCTGCCCGATATCGGCATCAATCCGTTACGTACGGGCATTCTTGACGTTCTGTTGGAAATGGGCGCGGATATCTCCTTTGAAAACGAACGCACCGTTGCCGGCGAACCCGTCGCCGATCTGCGCGTACGTTCTTCCGCGTTAAAAGGTATTGATGTGCCCGCCGGAAAAGCCCCCTCTATGATAGACGAATATCCGATTCTGGCCGTCGCAGCCGCTTTTGCCGATGGAGAAACACGCCTGAACGGTCTGGCGGAACTGAAAGTCAAGGAAAGCAACCGCCTGCAGGCCATCGTTGACGGGTTGACCAAAAACGGCGTCAAAGCCGAAGCTCTGCCCGACGACTCCATACGAATCACCGGCAAAGGAAATAATGCTTGCGGCGGAGGGCTGATTCGGGCAAATTTAGACCATCGGATAGCCATGTCCTTTATGGTGATGGGTATGGCGAGCGAAAAGCCCGTCGTAATCGACGACGTTTCTTCGGTCGCGACCAGCTTTCCGGAATTTATATCTTTGATGAACACAGCAGGAGCAAACATTCATGATTATCGCGATTGACGGCCCCGCCGCCGCCGGAAAAGGCACTTTGGCGCAAAATCTGGCAAAGCATTTCAAATACGCTTTTTTGGACACGGGACGGCTGTATCGCGCCGTCGGATACGCCGTTTTACAAGCGAAAAAAGATCCGTCCGACGAAACCGAAGCGACAAAAGCGGCCAAAGCTTTCGATCCGAAAAGCATCAATCAGATCCTGTCCAATCCGGCTTTGCGCGAAGAAGCGACCGGCAACGCGGCCTCGAAAGTCGCCGTCATTCCCTCCGTCCGCGAAGCGTTGCTGCAATTACAGCGCGACTTTGCCGAACACCCCTTCTTTGAAGACGGCACAGAAGCCAAAGGCGCCGTTCTGGACGGTCGCGACATCGGCACGGTCGTTTGCCCGAAAGCCGATGTAAAGTTTTTTGTGACCGCGTCCGCTGAAGTCAGAGCAGACCGCCGCTTCAAAGAATTGAAAGAAGCCGGCAAACCCGCCGACTACGACGTGATTTTGAAGGACATCAAGGAACGCGACGAACGTGATTCCAAACGCGCGACCGCCCCGCTGAAACCGGCGGAAGACGCTTATCTGCTCGACACGTCGAACATGAACGCCACGCAAGCTTATCAGGCGGCGTTGGACTTCATCGCGATCAACCACGCGTAAAAGAGTTTCAAACTGTAAAAAGCCCCGACAAACGGGGCTTTTTTTATTGCTCAATGGACCTTTTCGGAAAATCTAAAATCGCATTTTATTTCAGCCGAAACAGCGTAAAAGGATAGATCATAAAAGTTCCCTTTGCCCCCGCAATTTTGCTTCTTTCCTGTCGTATGCATCTTTTACGATACGTTTAAAACTCTCTTTGTTTTTAAGGGCTTCTTCCAAAAGACCGTTTTTGCATAAAGACACATACAACGCAACCGAATATGCCTGACAATTCCAAGACTTTTCAGGATTGAACTCTATATCCGTAAACGCGTTGAAATTTAAAACAAACTGACGCAATTCATCATTTTTGTTTAATGCGTTAATATAGAGCCAATCATAGAAAAATGTCGGCGGCTTCAACTCAAAATTTTCGTTAAAAAAAGTAAAACAAAGCAATTTACCCGATTTTTTCAAGCGTTCGTCTTTTTTGGCTTCTTTTGATGATTTTGTATAAAGGTCCGTAAACGGTCCGCCGAATTCAAAAGTCTTACTTCCCTGAAACGCGGTTTCAACCGTCAACACCTTCCCTTTGCTTGTTTTAAAAGAAAGATTGAACGCGCTGAGTTCCACGCCTTCCTTATTTAAGGATTTCGAAGATATTTCCAAAACGGGAGAAACATTCCTTTGTTGCAAAGCGGCATTGTGCAAAGCTTGAATATTCTTCTGCTTTTGCGTAATGCTTAATCCCGCATTCCATTTAAATTCGACGGGGATTTCATCAACGCCGACTTTGTTCGTCTTCGGAACGTATATTTTTCTTTCAGCCATATTTTCTTCCTGACACCATCATTTTAAAAGGGAATTTCATAATCAAAAATACCGGAGGGTACTTCGTTATAATCTTTTTTGGTATTTTCCCAAAACCCTTTTTCCGGTTGTTTGCACCGTCTCATAAAATCGTCAGGGCAACAATACACTTCTTTGGGATACTTGTTTGTTATTTCTATTATTCTGGAAACAAAGCTCTCCGAACAATCCTCTCTAAAGACATACACTCCCGTAATATATTCCGGTTCAATTTTCTGTTTTACAAGGACTTCTGCCTGATTATGCGTAGGCATATTATTTTTGATAAAGCCATCCATATAAAGATTTTCCAAATCTTTTCTTGTATGTCCGGCATCATAATCCCCGAACATTCCTTCTAACGCTTCCGGCATTGAATTATGCGGTGTTAAATATACTTTTCTTGATGCGGCATTTTCTTTGCAAAACAAACACTCTTTTTCCCATAACACATCCGGCTTGATTTCCAAAAGAACATATTTTCTGTTATTTTCCTTTTGGAATTTAAACAGAAGTCCGGCATTCGGAAGCGTGACAGAGCAACTGATGCCGTCCGGACAAAAATCTAAACGCATTTCATCGTTTTTAGCAGCCGAAATTCCCTGTTTTTCCATTTCCGCCAGTGAAAGTATTCCTTTTTCCAGAATACCTTCCAGATTGTCAACCGATGTAAAATGCAACAGGAGCTGAATATTTCTTGACTTAACCGTTTTTTTTATTTTTTCCTGTTTTTCCCGTTTCACACTCTCCTCTGCTTCTTTCAATCTTCGCTGTTCATTTTCTCGTTCCTCTATTTGCTTTTGCAGAAATCTATTAAATACAAAGGAATTTGATGAAAAATAATCAGGAACATCTGACCAAGAAAATACGCCATCTTCTCCATTATCAAAGTGTACTGTTATATATGTTCCGTATTGATTCTCCTTTGTATTTACAATAAGTCCTCTTCCAAGGCTTTTATGAACAACTGCCTCTCCTACAATATTATTCGCATTCATTTTATTCACCTGTCTTTTCATCAATCATCTTTTTTGAAGAATCATACAATTCTTCCGCCGTGATATTTCCCTGATTAAAGTCGCAATACCGTTCTTCAAGCTTTTCGTTCAAAAGGAGCATTTTTTCCTTTTGTTTTTGAATCGCTTCAACAGCGGGAGCTTTTTCCAAAGCCTTTTTGATTTCTGCCGTTGTCTGTTCATATTTCCGCTTCATCGAATACGAATTAAACGTCATAGCTCCCGGAACAGCTATTGCCGCGGCGACGCCGCCCAGAACGCAAATACCGCCCAAAATTCCCGCGCCGCCCGCGGCAAGGGAACCTCCGCCCAAAGCCGCCAAAGTGGCAGACGTTGCCGCAGCACCCGCCAATGATGAAATCGCGACGCCGGTAGACGCCACGCCAAAAGTCCCCATCAAAGTGAATGCGCCGATTGCTCCGGCGACACCGGCGGCGGCTCCCGTGGCGACACTTTGTCCTGCCGGAACATTTTTAACTAAAATTGATGTATTGCTTTGAAGCAAACGGCTGTATGTTTCCGAAACAATATCCGCGTTTTGTTGGAAATTTTTATCCTTGCATACAGAAATGATCTTGTTGGTCGTTTTATTTAATTTTTCCTTAGCTTCATCGTATGCTTTAGCTTCCTTTTCCCATTTTTTCCATTCAAAGCAAGCCTGTTCAAATTCCCTTTTGGATATTTCTTCTTTTTCGGCATATCCGAAAGTTACAAGATTTTTAACATTCATATTCCTCTGCCCATTTTATTGAAATTGTTGTGTTACAACCTGCGTATTATTGACGCTGTCGATTTAGTGAAACTGATTTGAAATCGCGCTTTTGTTTGTTTTGTTTTTCAGTTCGAAATCAATGACTTTTTCGCAAGCCGTATTGCCGTATTTTATCGTTCTGACAGAGCTGACGTATTCTTTGTTCTCAATCCTATCTTTTTCGTAATTCCATTGTTCTCTTACTTCTCCGGAAGTCTCTTTATACACACAGCTTTTTCCTTCCTGTTCCCAGGAAACTTTAATCAATGAGTGAGAAGGGGAAACCTGCTGACAAGCTCCAACTAATACACATAAGGTCGTAATCAAACAATATTTCTTCATTTTCCGAACTCTCCTTAGTAAAAATGAACAAAACCCACCTTGAAAAAAGGTGGGCGGAGTGTTCAGAAACCGTTCAATAGTAAAAGACGGCTCGGCGTTTTTCGCGCATAGCCTTATAGACGCCGACACCCGCCCCTTACGGTTGGGAAATCGGCGCATAATTTATTAGTCGCCATACACAATGCGACTACTATTGAAAGGGTTTCTGACGCCCTCGGCCTTGCCTCCAAGACCGATAAAAAGTGTATCAGACTTTCCGGCAAAAGAAAGCAAAATCCGTCTTGTCAAAAAACATATCGTTCCGATAAGATCATATCCGAAAGGAATTTTCTTTATGCCCGTGTGCTTTTCCGCCGTTGCAGACGAACAAACCACCCGAATGATCATCGGATCGATGCCGGGGGTGGCGTCGTTGAACGCCGGTCAGTATTACGCCCACCCGCGCAACGCTTTCTGGAAAATCATCGCAGAATTGTTTGAAGCGCCCTACCCGTTCGACAGCTACGAAGACAAATTGTCGCTTCTGTTGAAAAACCATATCGGCTTGTGGGACGTGTTCGCGTCCTGCGAGCGCGACGGCAGTCTTGATTCCGATATCAAAAACGCTGTCGTCAACGACTTTGAATCGTTTTTGAAAAAGCACCCGAAAGTAACGACGCTGTACTTCAACGGGAACACGGCTTATAAAAACTTCATAAAATCATTTAAAATCATCAACTTAAACTTACATCCCCTGCCTTCGACATCGCCCGCGAACGCGCGGTTGACGTTTGAGAATAAAATAAAGGCTTGGAAAGTCATCAAACCGACATAAAATCCTTGCAAAAAAAGGATTTTTCGTGTATATAGGCGCAGGAATCGAAGGCACGGCGGTTCCGTTTGTGTCAATCGTGCAGACCTCCGGAACCAACCGGACGGCCAGAATAACTTGATAAAGGAAGTAAATTTATATGGTAACTAAAACTGCAGCCGAAGAAATTCCGGCGATGAAAGAAAATTTTGCCGAACTGTTCAATGAAATGTTTGGCGAAGACCAGGGCTTGGAAGGCTCTGTCGTTAAGGGCACAATCGTTGCTTTGTCCGATGATTTCGTGACGATTGACGTCGGTCTGAAATCCGAAGGCCGTATTGCCCGCCGTGAATTCGGCTTTAATGCTGAAATGAAAGTCGGCGATCAGGTTGATGTGTTCATCGACCGTTATGAAGACAAGGACGGCATGGTCGTTCTGTCCCGTGAAAAAGCTCGCCGCGAAGAAGCTTGGAACGAATTGGAAAAAGCGCAAGCCAACGGCGAACGCGTTACAGGCGTTATTTTCGGTCGCGTCAAGGGTGGCTTTACTGTTGACCTGTCCGGTGCGATCGCTTTCCTGCCGGGTTCGCAGGTTGATATCCGTCCGGTTCGCGACGTAGGCCCGTTGATGGGCACTCCGCAGCCGTTCCAGATTTTGAAAATGGACCGCGCCCGCGGCAATATCGTTGTTTCCCGCCGCGCCGTTTTGGAAGAAACACGCGTCGAACAGCGTTCCGAATTGATCAAGAATTTATCCGAAGGCCAGATTTTGGACGGCGTTGTCAAGAACATCACCGATTACGGCGCGTTCATTGACTTGGGCGGCGTTGACGGCTTGCTGCACGTCACCGATATCGCTTGGAAGCGCATCAATCACCCGTCCGAAGCTCTGACGATCGGTCAACCGGTGAAAGTCCAGATTATCCGCTTCAACCCCGAAACCCAGCGCATCAGCTTGGGTATGAAGCAGCTTGAAACGGATCCGTGGGCCGGTGTCGAACAGAAATATCCGGTCGGCGCCAAATTGACCGGTCATGTCACGAACATCACCGATTACGGTGCGTTCATTGAACTGGAACAGGGCGTTGAAGGTCTGGTTCACGTTTCAGAAATGAGCTGGACGAAGAAGAACACCCACCCGGGCAAGATCATTTCCACTTCTCAGGAAGTCGAAGTGATGGTTCTGGACGTCGATCAGGCGAAACGTCGTATTTCCTTGGGCTTGAAGCAATGCATGCCGAATCCTTGGGAAGCTTTTGCCGAAACGCATCCGGTCGGTTCTGAAATTGAAGGCGAAATCCGCAACATTACGGAATTTGGCTTGTTTATCGGCCTGAACGGCGACATTGACGGTATGGTTCACCTGTCCGACCTGTCTTGGGACAAAGCCGGTGAAGAAGCCGTCAAGGATTACAAGAAAGGCGATGTCGTCAAAGCCAAAGTTTTGGATATTGACGTTGAAAAAGAACGCATTTCTTTGGGTATCAAGCAGTTGACCTCCGATCCGTTCGCCGATGCCACTTCCGACATCAAGAAAGGCGATGTCGTAACGGGTGTTGTCAGCGCGATTGCCGACAACGGCATCGAAGTTGAAGTCAACGGCTCCAAGGGCTTTATCCGCAAGGCCGATCTGTCCCGCGACCGTTCCGAACAGCGTCCGGAACGCTTTGCCGTCGGCGACAAGGTTGACGCGAAAGTCACGCAGATTGACGCGAAGACCCGCAAGATCACGTTGTCGATCAAAGCTCGTGAAATCGCCGAAGAAAAAGAAGCTTTATCCGAATTCGGTTCGACCGATTCCGGCGCTTCTCTGGGTGACATTCTGGGCGCCGCTATCGCCAAGAAAGAAGCCGAAAAGAAATAACGGCGTTATAGGCTTAACGCCCTCCCGTCGGGGAACTGCCCGTTCGGGGGAAACGCCCTCCCGGCGGGGAATTAAATCCTGCCTATGGCAACAAAGAAACCTCCGATCGAAAAGTCGGAGGTTTTCTTTTATCCGAAGCTTTACAAATCATTTCTTTCAGACAATAATGCCTCATATTTTGATACATCATCAGGGAGTTAATTTATGAAACACCTTTTGGCTTTATTATCTTTTTTTGCCTTGTCAGCCTGCGGCACCGTGTTTGTCGGACAGGACCAAACCATTCTGATTGACAGTTCTCCTTCCGGCGTATCCATTTATCAAAACGAAAAGTTTTTAGGAACAACGCCTCTGACCGTCAGCGTTGAACGTACAAAAAATCCCTTGATGCTGAAAGCCGAAAAAGAAGGATATAACACCCAAGCCATTATGTTATCTTCTTCTTTGGGATGGGGCGGCATATTTGACGGTATATTCGCTATTTTATCTCTGACTGGATCAACCGGATTTACGACGGATGCTTCTAACGAAACCATATGGGCCTATAATCCCGATCAGTATTTTGTACACATGATTAAAACCGGTGAAGAAAATCTGCCGGACAACAAAATCATTTTATTTATCACAAAGAACTTTGACATGTTGCGTATGGAAGCCGCAAATAATAACGGACAAACATTAGAAGCTTTATCCGAACTGACGGGAAAGTCAACGAGCCTGCTGATTCCCGCAATCAATGAATCCGTTTACCCGTCGGAACTGATTAAAATACTTTTGCAAAAATAGTTTCTTTCACAAGAAAAACCTCCGATCGAAAGACCGGAGGTTTTCTTATTGCCTGATCTTAACGTCCGAAAAAAATCGGGACTAAAAACGAAGCGAAAAGGATGATAAACGCGCCGCCCAACCGCGATGAAATTTGTGCGAACGGCATCAGCTCCATTCGTTTTGCGGCCATTAAAACGGCAACATCGCCCGTTCCGCCCATATTCGCCATACACAAACCGGCGGTAATCGCCGCTTCAATCGGATAGAACCCGACCAATCGACCAACGACTGCAGCTCCGATAACGGCGCCCGAAACGGTAACAATAACCAAAACAAGATAAGTCGGATTAAACGCCGCGATGATCTGTCCCATATCCGTGTACGCCACACCGATCCCGAGCATCAGCGCGGCCGTCCAGTTCTTTGCCACGAATCCGTACCAAAGCAAAGCGTTTTCCTCATACTTTCGGGGAACGAGATCAAGGCTTTTACAGAAAGCGACGGACAAAATCATCCACGCGTAAGGATGTATGTCTAATCCCGCTTTTTTAACAACGGCAGCGATAACGTTGCCCAACGCGTAAAACACGGCGGAAACGATCAGTCCTGTCGCATAGGCTTCCATACCGTTATCCGATACCTTCGTCTTTTCATCTTTCAGCGAATCATCGTCGCCGATCACAAGCCGGCCGTTTCCCGTCAAAGCGGGAAACATCTGCCCCGCTTTGTTCAAAAGACCTCCGCAGACGATAGCGAACGCGTTTCCCAACGCCACGGCGGGGACAAGACGGCTGAGAATCGTTTCGGACGGAATATGCAAAGCGCTTTCGAACACCTTTGAAACGGGAATGGCCCCCGCCCCCATACCGCCGCCCATAATGGGGATTCCGATATAAGCGATCGCTTCACCGGAGCTCATTGAGAAAAACTTGCCGAAGACAGCCACGCCGGCAAGCGCCACGACCACCGCCCCCATAATGCAAGGCAGATATCTGATCGCCGCGCGAATCAGCAGCTTGCGTTCCATTCCAAGAATGGAGCCGGTAATCAGCGCCGCGATATAGAAATCCAGAAAACCGGCGCTTTTCATAAAGGCGACACAATTTCCGACGACCGATTCGGGCAAAATCTTCCAATACACGATCGCCGCGCCGCCGAAAATGGATACGATCGCCCCGCCGCCCAAAAACGTTTTCACAACCGGCGTTACATTCCCCAATGTATTCAGCAAATCGCCGAATATCATCAGGAACAAAAACGCGCCGACCATTCCCGTCGGAAAAGCTCCGAGGGCGCACCCCCGCAACGATTATCCCGACCGTTATGACAAACCACTTGAGCTCCAAGCCCGCTATCCGTATATCTTTCATACGTTTCCCCCTAAAAAAAACAGAGTCCCCGACATTTAACGTATCATCTGACCGGCCTGTGTTCCATAAAAGGGAAAAACTTTTATCCGTTTTTTTATCCAATAAATCATTGTTCAAAATGCCATCTTTTCCATATTTTCATTTCTTTGAAAAAAGAAATAAAAAAAACGGCGTGTCAAACAACTTTATTTTTTAGAAAAAACGATCGAAACCAATATCGATATGCCGACCAAGACCGGATAATACATCGTTTTGATAATATCAAACGGTGTTACGCCGCCCGCCAGACTAACCGCGATCAGAACTTGCGCGCCGTACGGCAACATTCCCTGAACCACACACGACGTCGTGTCCAACAGGCTGGCAACGCGTTTCGGGTTCAATCCTTTTTTATCGCTGATTTCCTTGGCAACGGGGCCGACCGTCAAAATGGCGACGGTGTTGTTTGCCGTAAACAAGTTTGTAAAAGCCGTCAGCAGGCAAATCCCCAATTCGCAGGAACGGACAGAAGTCATCATCCTGTCCGTCGCATTGACCAGATAATCCAGCCCTCCGCCACGGCGAACGGTTTCCAGCAAACCGCCCGCCAACATCGCGATAATAACGGTTTCCGCCATATTCAGCGTCCCTTTACCGATTAAAGCGACGGCCTGCGGCACGGCGAACATTCCGGTCGTCAAACCGATAACGACGTTCAATCCTATTCCGGCGCACAGGACAAGCAGAACGTTCACCCCATTGATACCGAGGAAAAGCAAAAACAGATACGGAATGATTTTAACGCAATCAACCATATCGACGGCATCCGGACGGTACGCCTGCCCCGCTCGCCCCGACAAAAACAGGTACAATAAAACGCTAATCAACGCGGGGGCGATGACGATTTTAAAGTTATAGATCGTCTTGTCCCTCATAGCGACTTTCTGCGTTCCGGTCGCGGCGATGGTCGTGTCGGAAATGACGGACAGATTGTCGCCGAACATTGATCCGCCGACAACGGCGCCGGAAACCAGTCCTGCATCCAATCCCAAAGTTTTCGCCAAAGAAACGGCGATCGGTATCATCGCGGCGATTGTTCCGCAGGATGTTCCTATAGCCAAAGAAACCAGTGCCGATATGACAAACAGTCCCGCCGTCATATAATTTTGAGCGATAAACGCGCAGGCGATTTTGACGGCGGCGTTGACGGAACCGACCGCTTGCGCAGTAGCCGTGAAAGCGCCCGCCAGAATAAAGATGGCGACCATCACCATAATGTCGCGCTGTCCCATTCCTTCGGCGAATGTATTTATTTTATCCTGAATCTTCTTTTGTCTGTCCGTTGCAACCGCCACGGCGGACGCGACGATGAAAGCGACAGTCATCGGCATTTGTGCCATATCGTGCGTCATCAAATAAAAGCTGATACAAAACACAGCTAAAGATAAAAAAGGTAAAATCAAAACTGTCAGCATATTTTTCTCCGCATTAAAAAAGGCGGGCTTTCCCGCCTTTTTGTATTTTACTTTTCCGTTACTCTTTGACGACGATATAAGCTATTTGATCTTTATCCGCGCGCAAAATTCTCAACAGACGACCTTTCAATGAAATCATTGTGGAATCCGCCGGATAAGCTAAAGTGTCAAAGCTGCCGGCATTGCCATCCGTACCGGGAACGGCATCTTTATAAAACAATACGATTTGATTGTTTTTAATACCGTCGTAAATAATTTCAAAATCTAAAAACGGAATCTTCTCCTGTCTGGAAAAAGAATAACGTTTCATGCGAACTTCGGGAGGCGAAAATTTTGCTTTTTCCCTGAAAATAGTCACTTTATCGCTATTTTTGATCTCATACAGGAACAACGGCTGAAATTTACCATGCATATCCGTTAAAAAATAAAAATGCTTGTATTTGGGATAAACATAAAAAGTTTCGTCCCCGTATTCGAATATACCGAAAATCGGATATTTTTTAGCCGGCAACGTCATTTTTTCAGTTTCAACAGTAACTGTTGCCGAGTTTTCCAAAATCATTTCCCGAGAGACATAATTATACTTTTTAAACGCCCGAACTTTTAAAACCGGCTCGCCGAGTCTGGCCACCATCGTTTCATTCAGCACATAATTATTTTGATAGACCGTTTCACTGCCCGTAAAAACCGTTTCCGGAGGCGGCGGCAAAATCGTATAAGAGTTGGCCGGCCCATGAATTTCGCGTATTTCCTGCGAATCTTCATACCATTCGCTTGGCACCAGCGCACATGACGCTAAAAACGGTAAAATCAAAACAAACAAAGCCTGTCGCATAAAAAAACTCCTCTTTGACGATAATTCGTCCCTTTAGTGATTGACAATACACGACAATTTTTGTATTGTCACCTATCTTCATCAGAAGAACGTTAAGTTTGAGGTTTATATTATGAAAGTTCGTAATTCCCTGAAATCCGCTAAACTGCGTGATAAAGACTGCAAAATCGTCCGCAGAAAAGGGCGCGTTTACATTATTAACAAGAAAAACCCGCGCATGAAAGCTCGTCAGGGCTAAAGAACCGCGGCGTTTTTGCCAGATAAAAAAGCCTGCTTTACGCGGGCTTTTTGTGTTTGCTTTATCTATTTCAGCGAATCGACCAATTCCTGCATATCTGATGGTAAAGAAATTTCGAATCGCATTATTTTCCTTGTAATCGGGTGTTCAAAACACATTTGATACGAATGGAGCGCCTGCCGTCCGAATTGCACCGCCGATTTCAGCAATTCGGAAGAATGAGCCGTTTTCGGCGTTCGGCCGTAAGCAGAATCCCCGATTAACGGATGTCCCAAAGCCGTCATATGAACCCGAACCTGATGAGTTCGTCCCGTTTTCAAAGAACACCTCACCAGACTGACCGCTCCGCCCGCGTATGTTTCCAACATCCGATAATGCGTTTCCGCCCGTTTGCCGCCGGAAACAACTACGGCCATTTTTTTCCGGTTCACGGGACTGCGTCCGATCTGTGTTTCCATGACTCCGGCCGAAGGGGACAACATCCCCCATACCAACGCCAAATAGCTGCGTTCCAAACTATGTACGGCAAATTGAACCGACAACCCTTTATGAGCCTCATCATTTTTAGCGACAACCATCAAGCCGCTTGTGTCTTTATCCAATCGATGAACAATCCCCGGGCGAATGACCCCGCCGATACCGGATAAAGATTCCCGGCAATGCGCTAAAAGGGCATTGACTAAAGTTCCCTCATAATTTCCTGCTGCCGGATGGACGACCATTCCGGCCTGCTTATTCAAAACCAGCAGATCATTGTCTTCATAAACAATGTCCAGCGGAATTTCCTGTGCCTGAGGAACAGCTTCGACCGGCGCGGGCAAAACGATACGATAAATCTCACCCGCGGCAGTTTTGCGGTCTTGCTCCGTTACGGGAAAATCGTTCAAAAACACTCTGCCTTGTTCAATCAAATCGGAAATTCTGCTGCGTGACAGCTCCGTCACCGAAGCCAGCCACTTATCCAACCGCATTTTATTCTGTTCAGATCCGACGGGAAGAGTTGTTATTTCTTTTAAATCCTTCATAAAACGGACATTACACGTTTTTTGACCTTTTCGTCAAAACATTCCTTTTGCCCGAACGATTTTTCGGTTATAAAAAGACTATATGCTGCGGAGAATGTCTATGAATAAAATTGTTTTCTTAAAACTTTTGATTGTTTTCATCACTTTTTTGATTTTTCTGACGCTGGGCGGAATTGTATACGCTTTAGTCAATTATAAGACAACGCCGAAACTTTTCAGCCGTTCTAAAAGCCCTGCCGTTATCTCGGCGCCTGAAAAAATCGAAACGGAAAAAAGTCCCGAAACTTATTTGGGATTGAACAAAGACGAATACATAGAAGACAGCCATTCCTGCGCCAACATGCTCTGTTTAAGAATAAAATCCGACTTTTCGGGAAATAAAATTATCATTTTCGATCCGCAAGCCTTGAAAATTAAAGCCGTTTTAATAGCGGGACAGCCCAAAAACGCCGATAAAAAATAAAGCGCAAACATAAAAAGGACGGGAAACAAACTTCCCCGCCCTTTTTTATGGTGCCGGCTGAGGGATTTGAACCCCCGACCTGATGATTACAAATCAACTGCGCTACCAACTGTGCCAAGCCGGCTCCGAAAGGCTTTTATATAAGCTCTTTGCGATAAATTCAAGAATTATTTTATCCTGCCGTATTTTTTTGAAAAACGGATGTGTAAAATTATCAGCCCCTTAGTTTAAAAATGTTTGTCGTTTCTTATTTTTATGCTATAGACTCCTTCAAGCGTATTTTGACAAGTCGAAATGCGGGCGTGGTGGAATTGGCAGACACGCCAGATTTAGGTTCTGGTGGCTTCGGCCGTGGGGGTTCAAGTCCCTTCGCCCGCACCAATTTTGGACTGTCAGGCTTAAAGGTATTTAATTTTTAGGAAAAAAGAAATGCAGGTAACTGAAACAAAAGCAGAAGGATTGAAACACGGTTTTAAAGTGGTCGTCCCTGCTGAAACAATCGCTTCCAAAGTCACTGACAAAATCAAATCAATCGGCGAAAACGCATCCATTCCGGGGTTCCGCAAAGGAAAGGCTCCCGAAAGTTTTCTGCGTCAACGCTATGAAAAGGCCGTTATGGGTGACGTATTGGATGAATTGATCCAATCCGAAACCAATAAAACTCTGTCCGAACGGTCTTTGCGTCCTGCTATGCGTCCTAAGATTGAAATCGTTTCCTTTGATGAAGGCAAAGATCTGGAATTTACTCTGGATGTTGAAGTCGTCCCGGAAATTACGCCTGTTGATTTCGGAACAATTTCTTTGGACAAGCTGATTGCCGAAATTTCCGATGACGAAGTTGAAAAAGCTTTGGAACGTCTGGCCGCGGGCCGCAGCGAATCCGAACCGGTCAAAGAAGACCGCGCCGCAGAAAAAGGAGATATTACCGTCATTGATTTCGTCGGTTCCATTGACGGAGTCGAATTTCAAGGCGGAAAAGGCGAAAATTACTATCTGGAATTAGGTTCCGGCTCTTTCATTCCGGGCTTTGAAGACCAGCTGGTCGGTAAAAAAGCAGGCGAAAAAGTCGATGTCAAAGTTCCCTTCCCCGCCGATTACCATGCTAAAGACCTGGCCGGAAAAGATGCTGTCTTTGCCGTAACGGTTAAAGAACTGCGCGCCAAAAAAGAACCGCAGATCAATGATGACTTTGCCAAATTGTTCGGCAAAAATTCCGTTGATGAACTGCGCGATATGATTCGCCTGGAGTTATCCCGCGAATATGAAGGCGTATCTATGAGCAATCTGAAACGCGTTCTGCTGGACGCTTTAGCCGAGGCACACGATTTCCCCGTTCCGGAAGGAATGCTGGATTTGGAATTTGATGCTATTTGGAAACAGGTTCTGTCCGCCAAAGAAAAAAATCAGCTTGACGAAGACGATGCCGGCAAATCCGATGATGAACTGAAGGAAGAATACCGCTCTATTGCGGAACGCCGTGTCCGTTTAGGATTATTGCTGGCCGAAATCGGCATGAAGAACAAAATTTCCGTCACCGACGCCGATGTCAACCGCGCCATTATGATGGAAGCCCGCCAATTCCCCGGACAGGAAAAAGCCGTTTTCGAATTCTACAACAAACATCCGGAAATGCTGGACAGACTGCGCGCACCGCTGTTTGAAGAAAAAGTCATCGACTTTATCTTAAAAGGCGTCAAGTTGAACGAAGTCAAAGTCACTCCGGAAGAACTTTATAAAGCCGAAGCGGAAGACGCGAAAAAGCCCGCTAAAAAAGCTAAAAAAGCCGCGAAGAAAACCGCTAAGGACAAAGAAGACACCCCTGAAGAAAAGAAACCGGCCAAAAAAGCCGCCAAGAAAAAAACGGAAGAATAACGTTTTTGAAACTTTTCTTTGATTGAACTATAAAAGGGAATCGCGGGACAAATTCCGGCGGTTCCCTTTAACGGCAAAAAACAGGAGAATAAAACATGTACGAACGCGATCCTATGGACGTTTATATGAACACTCTGGTTCCGATGGTCATAGAGCAGACCAGCCGCGGAGAACGTTCTTTCGATATTTACTCCAGATTATTAAAGGAAAGAATCGTTTTTTTAACCGGAGAAGTACACGATGAAGTTGCCAGTTTGATCTGCGCTCAGCTGTTGTTTTTAGAATCCGAAAATCCGAAAAAAGACATCGCTTTTTATATCAATTCTCCGGGCGGTGTCGTCACTTCCGGCATGGCGATTTTTGATACGATGAACTATATCCGTTGCGACGTATCCACGCTGTGCATCGGCCAGGCGGCTTCCATGGGGTCTTTGCTGCTGTGCGCCGGCCAGAAAGGAAAGCGTTTCTGCCTGCCGAACGCCCGCGTGATGATCCATCAGCCTTCCGGCGGATTTAAAGGACAGGCAACCGACATTGAAATTCACGCGCGTGAAATACTGGCTTTACGCTCCCGTTTAAACAATATTTATGTCGAACAAACCGGCCAGACTTTGGAAACCATCGAAAAAGCGATGGAACGCGACAATTTTATGAGCGCCGAAGAAGCCAAAGCTTTCGGATTGGTCGATGAAGTCGTTTCTTCCCGCCCGAAGCCCGAAGAAGAATAGAAATTCAGCATCCCTTTCTCATTGCATCCGAACAACAAAGGAAACAACCGCTATGACAGAAAAGAACTCTAAAGATAAAAAAGAAACGCTCTACTGCTCGTTTTGCGGGAAAAGCCAGCATGAAGTCAAAAAACTGATTGCCGGACCGAATGCTTTCATTTGCGATGAATGTGTCAGTCTTTGCACGGACATTATCACGGAAGAACATTTGAAAAGCGAGGATGCGAAAACGGAAAAAATGCCTTCGCCTCAAAAAATAAAAGAGGTTCTGGATGATTACGTTATCGGTCAGGAGCTGGCAAAAAAAGTTCTGTCCGTCAGCGTTTATAATCATTATAAGCGTCTGGCGACCAAAGATGCCAAAAAGGATGATGTAGAAATTTCCAAATCCAACATTTTGCTGATCGGCCCCACCGGATCCGGAAAGACGCTGCTTGCTCAAACGCTTGCCCGCATTTTAGATGTTCCTTTCAGTATGGCGGACGCAACGACATTGACCGAAGCCGGTTATGTCGGCGAAGACGTTGAAAACATCATTTTAAAACTGCTGCAGGCGGCCAACTATGACGTGGAAAAAGCGCAGCGCGGCATTATTTACATTGATGAAATCGACAAGATTTCAAAAAAATCCGAAAACCCGTCGATTACCCGCGACGTGTCCGGCGAAGGCGTTCAGCAGGCTTTGTTGAAAATCATTGAAGGCACTGTTGCTTCCGTTCCTCCGCAGGGCGGGCGAAAGCATCCGCAGCAGGAATTTGTACAGGTTGACACAACGAACATTTTGTTCATCTGCGGCGGCGCTTTTGCCGGTTTGGAAAAAGTAATTGCGCAAAGAACGAACGAATCTTCCATAGGTTTCGGCGCAAAAGTATCCGCGCCGGATGACCGCAAAACAGGTGAAATACTGCACGATATCGAACCGGAAGATTTGTTAAAGTTCGGATTGATTCCCGAATTTATCGGCCGCGTTCCCGTCATTGCGACATTGGAAGATTTGGACGAAGACGCATTAATCTCTATTTTAACGGAACCGAAAAACGCTCTCGTCAAGCAATATCAGGCTTTATTCGCGATGGAAGATGTCAAACTGACCTTTACGCCGCAAGCGTTAAAAGCTATTGCTCAAAAAGCCGTCGAACGCAAAACCGGCGCCAGAGGCCTGCGCGCAATCATTGAACGGCTGTTATTGGATACGATGTTCGAGTTGCCTTCTATGGAAGACGTCAGCGAAATTGTCATTGATGAAACAGTCGTTTCCGGTGAAAAACAGCCGCTGAGAATATACAATCCGTCTAAAAATGAAGAAGCGACAAGCGCATAAGTTTTTTAATTTATACTCCTTGAGGTTTCTTTATTTTGATCTTATCTATTAACCGATTTAAACAACTTTTATGAGGTGGTTATCATGAACGCCCCTGTTGAAGAAAAAGTTTATCCTTTATTGCCTTTACGGGACATTGTTATCTTTCCGCATATGATCGTACCGCTGTTTGTCGGACGCGAAAAATCCGTTAAAGCATTGGATATGGCTATGAATGCCGATCGTCAGATTATTCTGTTGACGCAAAAGGATCCGGCACTTGACAATCCGAAGGCCGAAGATATGTATCCCGTTGGCACGATGGGATCCGTGGTGCAGCTGCTTCGTCTGCCGGACGGAACGGTCAAGGCTTTGGTAGAAGGCGTTAAACGCGTTAAAATTGAAAATTTTACCAATACGGATTCTTGTTTTCAGGCACAGGCAGAAGAGCTGACTGATAAAATCAATGCTAAAGATGATATTTCCGCCTTTATGCGTTCTTTAATGGCGCAGTTTGAAGAATATGTCCGTTTAAACAAAAAGATTCCGCCTGAAATTTTGTTGTCTATCGGTCAAATAGAAGATCCGTCCAAACTGGCGGACGTGATTGCGTCTCACTTATCCTTGAAACTGGCCGACCGTCAAAACCTTTTGGAAACGCCTAATGTTTTCACGCGTTTGGAATTACTTTTCGGTTATATTGAAGCCGAAATGGGCGTGCTGCAGGTCGAAAAGAAAATCCGCCGTCGCGTTAAAAAACAAATGGAAAAGTCTCAACGCGACTACTATCTGAACGAACAGATGAAAGCAATTCAGAAAGAGTTGGGTGACGAAGACGGTTCCGCCGAATTGGACGAACTGGAAGCCAAAATCAAAAAAACAAAAATGTCGGCGGAAGCAAAGAGCAAAGCTAACTCCGAATTAAAAAAACTGCGTCATATGAGTCCGATGTCTTCCGAAGCGACCGTTATCCGCAATTATCTGGACTGGCTTCTGGATCTGCCATGGGGCAAAAAAACGCCCATTCAGACTGACTTGAAAAAAGCCGAGGAAATTCTGGACGAAGACCACTACGGTTTGGAAAAAGTCAAAGAACGTATTATCGAATATTTGGCCGTTCAAAAGAAAACCAAATCCGTCAACGGTCCGATTTTGTGTCTGGTTGGCCCTCCGGGGGTCGGTAAAACGTCTTTGGGCGAATCGATCGCCCGCGCAACGGGACGCAAATTTGTCCGCGCTTCGTTAGGCGGTATGCGCGACGAAGCTGAAATTCGCGGTCATCGCCGGACGTATGTCGGTTCTATGCCGGGCAAAATCATCCAAAGCATCAAAAAAGTCAAAACCCGCAACCCGCTGTTTCTGTTGGATGAAATTGACAAACTGGGCGCGGATTGGCGCGGCGATCCCTCCTCCGCTTTATTGGAAGTATTGGATCCGGCGCAAAATTCGACCTTTAACGATCATTATCTGGAAGTCGATTACGACTTATCCGACGTGATGTTTATTACAACGGCAAACTCTTTAAAAATGCCGCGTCCGTTGTTGGACCGTATGGAAATCATCCGGATTGCCGGCTATACGGAAGACGAAAAAATTGAAATTGCCAAACGTCACTTAATTAAAAAACAGCGCAAGGCCGCCGGCCTGAGCGAAAAAGAATGGACGGTCAGCGATGATGCTTTGCGTTCTCTGGTGCGTTTATACACACGCGAATCCGGCGTGCGCAATCTTGATCGGGCTTTAGCCGGACTGGCGCGCAAAGCGGCAAAAGAATTGATGACGACCAAGAAAAAATCCGTCAATGTCACCGAACGCAATTTGAAAAAATATGCCGGCATTCCCGTTTATACTTACGGTGTTGCCGAAAAACAGGATCAAGTCGGAGTCACAACAGGTTTGGCATGGACGGAAGTCGGCGGAGAAATCCTGTCGATTGAAGCCGTTATGATGTATGGGCACGGACGTGTTTCACAAACAGGTCAGCTTGGCGATGTGATGAAAGAATCTATAGCGGCGGCCCGTTCTTTTGTGCGCTCCCATGCTTTGACATTCGGCATTCGTCCCGATCTGTTTGACAAGCGCGACATTCATATTCACGTTCCCGAAGGCGCAACCCCGAAAGACGGCCCGTCTGCCGGTATCGCGATGTGCACGTCTTTGGTTTCTGCAATGACGGGCATTCCCGTTTCAAAAGATATTGCTATGACCGGAGAAATCACGCTGTTGGGTAAAGTTTTGCCGATCGGCGGCTTGAAAGAAAAGCTGTTGGCTGCGCTGCGTGCAGGGATAAAAACGGTTCTGATTCCGCAGGACAACAAAAAAGATCTGGAAGAAATTCCGGACAACGTGAAAACCGGTATGACGATCATTCCCGTTTCCACAGCAGAAGAAGTCTTAAAACGCGCTTTGATTCGTCCTTTAATCCCGATCGAATGGAATGAGGAAGAGGAAAACAAAGCTAAAACGGAAATATTAAACCAAGACGAAAACACAGGAGAAAAACTCAGCTGCCATTAAGTTTGAAGACTCCTGTTCGAAAAATCCCTCAGTGAATCATTCACTTTGAGGGAATTTTTTTATCCGAAACGCCGGAATATTCTTTTAATGGTTGTATTTCTTTATTTTATTTTCTTTATTACAAACCTCATTTTCTATAATTTTTTGAAAAAACGACCAAAAAAAGAAAAAAAGCGCTTATTCTTATTGACCTGGCAAAGATCTACGTTCTAAACTTCTTTTTAGATTCGTTAGTTTGAATCTGAGTTTTGTCTTTTAATTTTAATAGAGGG
This sequence comes from uncultured Alphaproteobacteria bacterium, assembly GCA_937912005.1. Classification (GTDB taxonomy): domain Bacteria; phylum Pseudomonadota; class Alphaproteobacteria; order CAAGCB01; family CAG-977; genus UBA11549. The sequence continues at coordinate 109,148 of CALDOX010000016.1, read as the reverse complement.
AGCCCTCAAGTGAATAAGAACGATCTCGTAGCTGAAGTTGCTAAAAACACCGGTCTGTCCAAGACCGACGCCAGCAAATCTGTTGACGCTTTATTGAATGCCGTTACCGGCGCTTTGAAGAAAGGCGATGAAGTCCGTTTAGTTGGCTTTGGAACTTTCAGCATTGCACAGCGTGCCGCGACCGAAGGCCGCAATCCCCGCACCGGCGCCAAAATCAACATTCCGGCTTCTAAACAGCCGAAATTTAAGGCCGGCAAAGGTTTGAAGGACGCTGTAAACTAATAGCGAACTTTAGTTCTTGAAACAGGCGGCTTGCGTTTTGCAGCCGCTTGTTTTTTTTTGCTTGTGATCTGAGGACAATTCCTGTATAAGTTTCTTCGTAACGGGCGACTAGCTCAGCTGGTTAGAGCATCTCGTTTACACCGAGAGGGTCTGCGGTTCGAATCCGTAGTCGCCTACCAATAAAAAAACACCCCGTTCGGGGTGTTTTTTTATTGGTTAGAAGAGTGGCTACTCCCCGTAGGGGGATAACGCCCTCCCGGCGGGAAACTACCCGTTCGGAGAAAACTTTTTCAAACGAATTGACACTATCAAAAAAAAACGAACGCCCGTACGGCCAGTACCCCGTAGGGGGATAACGCCCTCCCGGCGGGGAAGCACCCGTTCGGGGAAAACTTTTGCAAACGAATTGACACTATCAAAAAAAACGAACGCCCGTACGTCTAGTATCCGTACGATCAGTACCTTTGCGCTTGATTTTAAAAGCATGTATCTTTATTTTTAATCGACTGACAACAGAGACGAAAGAAAAAAGATGAGCGCAAAAACGAAGATCATTATCGATACGGATCCCGGAATTGATGACGCCATTGCTTTGTTTATGGCCATGGCGAATCCCGATTTGGAAATATTGGGCATAACTGCGGTGAACGGCAATGTCAATGTGGACAAAGCCGAATACAACATTCGCCGGATCTGCGATTTTGCGTGGCATACAGGCATTCGCGTTTACAAAGGCTGCGGCCGTCCGTTAAAGCGTTCCGTCTTAAATGCCGAATGGGTACACGGCACCGACGGATTGGCTGGACAAGATTTCGGAGAGCCGACTTATAAAGGGGAAGAAGAAAACGCCGTTGACTTTATTATAAAAACGCTGATGAAATCACCCGAACGGGAAGTCAGTCTTGTCGCGATCGGTCCGCTGACCAATATTGCGACTGTTTTCTTAACAGAACCGAAAACGGTTTCCCGCGTGCGCGAATTGATCATTATGGGCGGCGGTTTCTGTGAAGATGGCCCAAGAGGCAACTCCACCCCTTATGCCGAATTTAATATGCTGGCCGACCCTCATGCGGCGGAAATCGTTTTTAATATGGCGGAACGCGTAACCGTCGTTCCGATGGAAGTCGGCATGCAGGCGGAAGCGGACAAAGCTTTCCTTTCAAAAATGCGCGACTTAAATTTACGCTGTGCGACAATGAGCGCCAATCTGTTAGATATTACGGCAAAAACGCTGTCCGAGCATCTGGCACAAAAATCAAAAACGGGAACCGCGCCCGAAAAAGGAACATCCTTGTACGATCCGTGCGCAATCGGCTGCCTGATTCGCCCTGCTCTGTTTTCCGGCCGGTATGGAACGGTTCAGGTCAACACGGATTCCGATGATGAAAAATTCGGTATGACGACTTTTGAAGAAGGCAACAAACGCAACTGTTTGGTCACGCACAAAGTCGATAAAGAAGCATTCAAAGAAATGCTGTTGGCGCATCTGGCGAATCTGTCATGACATTTTCGGCCTGCCGTTTGTCTGTCGCGCCGATGATGGACTGGACGGACAGACATTTCCGATACTTTATTCGCCGTTTTTCCCGTCGCGTTCAGCTTTATTCGGAAATGATCACGGCGCAGGCTATCGTTTTCGGCGATGCGGAAAAACTTCTTTCTTTTAATCCGGAAGAACACCCGCTTGTGTTACAGTTAGGCGGCGCGGATCCCGAACTGCTGGGGAAAGCCTGCCAAATCGCAAAAACATTCGGCTATGATGAAATTAATTTAAATGCCGGATGTCCGTCCGAACGGGTTTCTTCCGGCTGTTTCGGCGCATCGCTCAGAAAAGATCCGCAGCTGATCGCCGATTGTTTACAGGCGATGAAAGAAAACTCGGATGTTCCCGTCACACTGAAAACAAGGATCGCTTTGCAGGAAGAAACGCCGGATTCCGACGGATATGATAATTTGTGCCATTGTGCCGAACTGGCGGAAAAGGCGGGATGCCAGACTTTCATCATTCATGCCCGCAAAGCGCGTTTAAAAGGCTTTACTCCCAAACAAAACAGGGAGCGCCTGCCTTTAGACTATGACCTGGTTTACCGCTTTAAAAAGGATTTTCCCCGCTTCACGGTTTCAATCAACGGCAATATCATGTCTTTGGAACAGGCAAAAAATCATCTGAACCTTGTTGACGGCGTTATGATCGGACGGGCGATCTATGCCGATCCGTATTTGTTGGCTTGTGCTGATCAAAACATTTTTGAAGAAAAAACACCCGTCATTTCCCGCGTCGATTCTGTAAAAAAAATGTTGCCTTATCTGGAAAGAGAAATGGCGCAAGGTGTCCGGCCACATCTGGTTTTAAGGCATTGTCTCGGGCTTTTCAAAGGGTTGCCGGGAGCCGCCTTATGGCGCAGAACGCTGACGGAAACGATGTTTTCCGAAAAGTGTAATTTTAAAAGTGTTGCAGAAATTCTCAATAACGTTATATCTTCTTTTTAAATTCATTTATCAGGGATTGCCGTTATGAGCGATACAACTCTTTTGATTTTATCGGGTATTCTGGGATATCTGTTAGGTTCCGTTCCTTTCGGGATTGTTTTTACACGCTTGGCCGGATTGGGCGATATTCGCAAAATCGGATCCGGCAACATCGGTGCGACAAACGTTTTACGAACAGGCCGCAAAGATCTGGCTTTAATGACATTACTGTGCGATTCGGGAAAAGCGGCTTTGGCTGCCGAAATCGCTTATTTCTGTGTTGACAGCGAAGGAATCGGCGACACGGCGGCATTGATTGCCGGCACAATGGGCGTTTTAGGACATAATTTCCCCGTTTGGCTGAAATTCAAAGGAGGCAAAGGCGTTGCGGCAACGTTGGGCATGTTGCTGGCCACCTGCTGGCAGGTCGGCGTATTGGCATGCTTAACGTGGTTGGTAATGGCTTTATTGTTCAGATATTCCTCATTATCCGCTTTAACCGCATTGGTTTTGGCGCCGGTTTACGCTTACTTCTTCGCAACGCCGGAATATATCTGCTTTTATGCGTTTTTGGCAGCGCTGTCCGTTATCAGGCATCGGACAAATATTGTCCGCCTGCTTCATGGAGAGGAAAGCAAAATCAAACTGAAGAAAAAAACGGAGTAAACCGTTGGATCAGGAGGAACAAATCAACCGATTGCGTCTGTTCCGGTCAGAAAATGTCGGAGCCGTCACATTTCGTGTGCTGCTGCAGCATTTTAAAACAGCGGAAAACGCGTTAAACGCTTTACCGGAAAAAGCGCGTCAGGGCGGCTTGAAAAAAGGATTGAAGATTTGTTCCCACGGGGAAGCCGAAAAAGAAATAGAAGCTGTTCAAAAAATCGGCGGAGAAATGCTTTTTTTGGGACAAGCCGAGTATCCCGAACCGCTTGCTCAGATCAATGATGCGCCGCCCGTTCTGTCTGTTCTGGGAAACAAAGAGCTGTTAAAAAAGCCGCATGTCGCTGTTGTCGGCACACGGAACGCGTCGATCAACGGCAAAAACATCGCGCGTCATATAGCGGCAGATCTGGTCAAATCCGGCTACAGTGTTGTTTCCGGTCTGGCGTTGGGAATCGATGCCGCCGCGCATGAGGGAGCTTTATATGCTGCCAATGAAAATGCTTCGACAACCGCCGTTTTGGGAACCGGAATTAATGTTCCTTACCCCGAACAGAACAAAAAACTATATGAACAAGTATGGGAAAAAGGCGTTTTAATTTCCGAATTTCCATTTAATACAAAACCGCAGCCGTCAAATTTCCCTCAAAGAAACAGAATTATTTCCGGCTTGGCGCAAGGGTTGGTTGTCATAGAAGCCGCTTTGCGTTCCGGTTCTTTGATTACGGCGAACAAAGCTTTGGAACAAGGAAAAGATGTATTCGCCGTTCCCTCTTCTCCTTTGGATCCGAGAGCAGCCGGCGTCAACCACCTGATCAAAAGCGGCGCGCCTTTGGTCGAATCAGCGCAAGATATCATTGACCATTTAGCACAATCGACTCCTTTTATGTTCAGCGAAACAAACGAAAAAACATCCTTGCCGGAAAATCAGCCGCCTGTCCGGATTCGGGAACCGACAAATGAAGACAGAAAGGAACTTTTGTCTTTATTGGACGGTTCGCCGGCAGAAATAGATATGCTTATCCGAGAAACAGGCTTGCCAGCGGGTGTAATTTCGGTTTTATTAGTGGAATTAGAGTTGGCGGGACAGTTGGAACGTCTGCCCGGAAACAAAGTTATTCGTATCACTTCTTTATAAAGGTCAGCAATTATGGACGTGGTTATTGTCGAATCTCCTGCAAAAGCAAAAACAATCAATAAATATCTGGGAAACGGATTCGAAGTGATCGCCAGCTTCGGGCATATCAGGGATTTGCCCGCAAAGAACGGTTCCGTCCGTCCGGAGGAAGACTTCGCAATGGATTGGGCGATCGAACCTAAAGACGAAAAGCATATCAAAGCGATTGCTTCCGCCGTCGCAAAAGCCGACACCGTCTATCTGGCAACCGACCCTGATAGAGAGGGGGAAGCGATCGCGTGGCATGTCGTGCAGGAACTGACCCGCCGCGGCAAACTGAAAAACAAAACTTTGAAGCGCGTCGTCTTTAATGAAATCACAAAATCGGCCGTTTCCAACGCGATGAAGAATCCGCGCGAAGTCGATATGCCGCTGGTTGACGCTTATTTAGCCAGACGCGCTTTGGACTATCTGGTCGGGTTTACGATTTCTCCCGTTTTATGGCGCAAACTGCCGGGAAGCCGTTCCGCCGGCCGCGTGCAGTCCGTCGCGCTGCGTCTGGTCTGCGAACGCGAAAACGAGATCGAGGAATTCAAAGCGCAGGAATACTGGACGATCGACGCCGACTTTCTGACAAAGCGCGCCGATTTGTTCACCGCCCACCTGTCCGTTTTGGACGGCAAAAAGTTAAGCAAGTTCACTTTGGCGAATGAAGCGCAGGCCAAAGCCGCGCAAAAGAAAATCGAAAACGCCGTTTTCGATGTCGGCGGGATTGAACGTAAAACGGTAAAACGTTCTCCGGCTCCGGCGTTCACAACATCCACGCTGCAACAGGAAGCGGCTAGAAAGCTTTTCTTTTCCGCCAAGAAAACGATGCAGTTGGCGCAGCAGCTTTACGAAGGAATTGATATCGGCGGCGACACGGTCGGTCTGATTACTTATATGAGAACGGACGGCATTCAGATGGCGCAGGAGGCGATCAACGAAGCCCGCGCCGTTATTGCGTCCGACTTCGGGGAAAAATATCTGCCCGAAAAGCCGCGCTATTATAAAAACAACGTCAAAAACGCGCAGGAGGCGCACGAAGCAATCCGCCCGACATCGCTCAACCGGCGTCCGGAACAGTTGGCGCGCTATCTGAACAAGGATATGCGGGCGTTGTACGAACTGATTTACAAGCGCGCTCTGGCGTCGCAGATGCAGAACGCCGAAATCGACAAGATGGCCGTTGACTGTCCGTCCCGCGACGGTCAGATCGTTCTGCGCGCAACCGGTCAGACGATTGCTTTTGACGGTTTTTTAAAAGTCTATCGTGAAGATCTGGATGACGGCGACGAAGAAAGCAGCGCCATCCTGCCCGCTATGACGACAGGGGAACCTTTGGACACCAAAACCATTCGCCCCGAACAACACTTCACTCAGCCGCCTCCCCGCTATTCGGAAGCCAGTCTGGTTAAAAAACTGGAAGAACTGGGCATCGGCCGACCGTCCACTTACGCGTCCATCCTGTCCGTATTGCAGGAAAGAAAATACGTCCGCCTGGAAAAACGCCGTTTCATTCCGGAAGACCGCGGCCGCATTGTCACCGCGTTTATGGAAAATTTCTTCAATACTTATGTGCAGTATGATTTCACGGCGGATTTGGAAAACTCTCTCGACGACATTTCCGCAGATAAAATGAACTGGAAGGATTTGCTCCGCACGTTCTGGAAAAACTTTGATGAAACCGTCAAAACGGTTGAACCTTTAACAATTACGGACATTCTGAACCGGTTGGAAGAAAGCCTGTCCGAACACCTGTTCGCCAAACCGGAAGATCGCGTCTGCCCCGAATGCGGCAAAGAAAAGGGTGGTCGTCTGAGCCTGAAAATCGGAAAATTCGGCGCGTTTATCGGCTGTTCCAACTATCCCGAATGCCGCTACACCCGTCCGTTTGGCGGACAGACAACGGAAGAATCCGAAACGGAGGAACCCGATTTAAAAGAATTGGGAACAGACCCCGCAACCGGCGAAAATGTCATTTTACGCAAAGGGCCTTACGGTTGGTACGTTCAATCCGGTAAAGACGCGCCCAAACCGAAAAAAGGCGAAAAGAATGAAAAAGCGGCGACCAAGCGCACGTCTCTGCCCCGCAATATGAATCCGGCGGAAATGACGCTTGAACAAGCTTTAGCGTTGCTCGCCCTGCCGCGCACATTAGGCGTCCATCCGGAAACGAATCAGGAAATTCAAGCCGGAATCGGACGCTTCGGGCCTTATCTGAAAATCGGCTCGACGTTTAAATCTTTAACGGCGGCGGACAATGTCTTAACGATTGACCTGCCCCGCGCTTTGGAAGTGCTGTCAACGGTCAAGGAAAAAACGCCGCCGCAGGAAATAGGCGCGCATCCGGCGGACGGAAAGCCGATCGTCGCCAGTTCCGGCCGCTTCGGCCCTTATATCAAGCACGGCAGTGTGATTGCCTCGATTCCCAAAGCCATCCGTGACGAAAACCGCCTGCCGACCGTTGAAGAGGCCGTCGCCCTGTTGGCCGCAAAAGCGGAAAAGAAACCCAAGGATGCGGCTAAGAAAACTACCGTGAAAAAGACGGCCGCGAAAAAAGCGACGGTCAAGAAGACAACCGCAAAAAAAACAACAAAGGCGAAAAAATAATGACGAAAGCCAAAGCTCCCTTTCCCTCCATGGATGATCTGGTCGCCTATCTGAACGACAATCCCGGAAAAGTCGGGAAAAGAGAGCTGGCGCGCGCTTTTCACATCAAAGGCGACGACCGTTCCAAATTGAAAGATATGCTCAAAGAGCTGAAGCATTCCGGCAAAACGGAAAAAGCTGTCGGCAAAAAACTGATTTTAGCGGACGGCCTGCCCGAAACTTGCCCGTGTTTAATTACCGGAACGGATTCGGACGGAGAGCTTGTCGCGCGTCCGTTGAACTGGAACAAACAAACGCCCTGCCCGCAAATCCTGATTACCGATTTGGGACGCCTTCGCCCCGCGCCGCGCGAAGGCGATATGGTGATGTTGAAACTTGCGCCTAAAGGCAAACGCTTTTTCCACGGTGCCGTTGTCCGCCGGCTGTCGGAAAAACCGAATCGCGTCGTCGGATTATTTGACACAACGTCCGGCAAAGGCGGCCGCATCTTGTCCGTTGACCACCGTCTGCATCAGAACTATATCGTTGACCGCGCCCATACGGGCAAAGCGAAAAACGGCGACGTCGTCATTGCCGAAGTGGCTCAAAACGCTTTCGGCGGCACGGAAAAATACGCTAAAATCATTCAGGTCATCGGCCCTGCCAATGCGCCGCGCGCCGCCAGTCTGATCGCGCTGCATCTGCACGGCATTCCCGTCGAATTTACCGAAGACGCTTTAAAACAGGCGGAAAAATCGAAACTACCCGATATGAAAAAGCGTTCCGATCTGCGCGATATTCCGCTTGTCACGATTGACGGCGAAGACGCGCGCGATTTTGACGACGCCGTTTTTGCCGAACCCGACGAAGACAAAAAGAACAAAGACGGTTTTCATATCATCGTGGCGATCGCCGATGTCGCTTATTTCGTGCGCCCGCATACCGCTTTGGACGACTGCGCGCGCGAACGCGGCAATTCCGTTTATTTTCCCGATCGCTGCATTCCGATGCTGCCCGAAAAACTGTCGGCTGATTTATGTTCGCTGAAACCGGACGTTGACCGTCCCTGTCTGGCGGCGCATCTGTGGATCAACAAAAACGGAAAGCTGCTCAAGTACAAATTCGTCCGCGCGATGATGCGTTCCGCCGCTCGTCTGAACTATCACGAAGTACAGAATGTCTTTGATGGCAAAATGCCGGAAATGAACAAAGAACTGCGCGCTCATATTCTTGATTTGAAAGCCGCCTATGAAGTGTTGGCACAGGCTCGCGAAAAGCGCAGCGCATTGGATTTAGACGTAATTGAACGGGAAATAGAACTGAACGACAAGGGGCAGGTAGCCTCAATTATGCCCCGCGAACGGCTGGACAGCCACAAAACGGTCGAGGAGTTTATGATTCTCGCCAACGTTGCGGCCGCCGAAGCGTTGGAAGAATACGGCGTTCCGGCGATGTACCGCATCCACGAACCGCCCAGCGCGGAAAAAGCCGTCGCTTTGCAGTCTTTTTTGGCGACAATCGGCATAAAAGCCGGCAAAACGGGCAAGCTGAATGGCGACGATTTGAACAAAATTCTTGATAAAGTCCGCGGCACGCCCCGTGCCCTGATGGTCAACGAACTTGTTTTGCGCACGCAAAGTCAGGCGCGCTACAGCCCCGAGAATCTCGGACATTTCGGGCTGGCGTTGGAAAAATACGCGCATTTCACTTCGCCTATCCGACGATATGCCGATCTGCTGGTGCACCGCGGGTTGATTTCCGCTTTGCGTCTGGGCAATGACGGATTGATCGACGAAGACGGCGACTTAACCGCCGATCTGGAAGATCTGGGCGATCATATCTCGGCGACCGAACGCCGCGCCGCCGCTGCCGAACGCGACGCGGAAGAACGTTATCTGTCCGCCTACTTAAAAGACCGCATCGGCGAACGTTTCGGCGGAACGATCAACGGCGTCAGCCGCTTCGGTCTGTTTGTCACGATTGATGATATCGGCGCGGAAGGTTTGATTCCGATTTCCACTCTGCCGAACGATTATTACGTCTGCGAAGAAGAGCGTCACCGCCTGTTCGGTTCTTCAACCGGCAATACCTACGAGCTTGGGGAGCATATTTTTATGACTTTGGCGGAAGCGTCGCCGGTTACGGGCGGACTTCTTTTTCACATTCTGGACGCCGGAGCGGATAAACGCCGCTCTGCCCCCAAAAAGAAAACTGCTCCGCGCAAAACGAACAAACGCAAAGCGAAGAGGAAATAATGCGCTTTTTTTCGTTTCTTCCGGCTCTGTTCGCCTGCTTTCCTTTTTTTGCCCAAGCGCAGGAAATTCCCGTTTGGTGGAAACCCGTTTCGGAATACAACCAGCTTCCGATCGAACGAATGTATGAAACGGTTAACGCGGCCTGCAAGGTCATTACGGAAAAATCGCTGAAACCTGTTTCGGCCAGCGAATTTGCCTTTGCCGCCGTTAAAAGTCTTTCGACCATTGATCAAAAAATCACCGTTCGTATGGACGGCAAACGAGTCTTGATTTTAGCGGACAACAAAATTCTAAAGAGTTTCAGCGCGCCGACGGACGACGATTGCCCGAATTGGTCTCGCCTGGCTTTAGCCGCTGCCGTTGAAGTCCGCCCTTTTTCTCAAAAAGCCCAAAATGCAGATGCGGAAGAAATATTCAATATTTTTATCAATGCCGCATTAGGAACGATTGATTCCTATTCTCATTATACAGGAGCGGATCCGGCAGAGCTGGAGCCTTTAAAAAAACCGGCCAGCCTTGGAATCAGTTATCGCCGAATCGGAAGGTATTTAGAAATTACGGAAATCGTTCCCGGCGGAGCGGCTTCCAAAACCGACCTGGCAATAGGGGACAGAATTTCCGCAATCAACGGCAAAGCCGTCGCAGACTTATCCCGCATACAGACGCTGAATCTTTTGCGCGGCGAAGCGGGAACGGAAGTCTTTTTATCTTTGCGCAAAGACGGCAAAGCACAGACACGGACGATCATCCGCGCACCGGCTTCGGCTTCACCGGTCACTTATTTCTTTGACGAAGAAAACAAGCTGATGATGATTAAAATTTCCGCTTTTACGGAAAAAACCGTTTCGGGACTGAAAGCGACTTTAAGCCAGGCAAAGAACAAGGATGCCGCCGGTCTGATTATCGATCTGCGCGGCAACACGGGCGGTTTGCTGAAAGAAGCTGTTTTGTCGGCCGATATATTCCTGCCTGAAAATTTATTGATCATCAGAACAGACGGACGTCATGCCGACACCTCGCACCAATATACGGCGACCTTTAAAGAAAATCGTCCCGTTTATCCGATTGCCGTTTTAATTGACGGACAAACGGCCTCCAGCGCGGAATTTTTCGCGGGCGTTTTGCAGGAATACAGACATGCGGTTGTCATCGGAACGCCTTCTTACGGCAAAAGCGTCATTCAGGCGAATGAAACCCTGCCGGACGGCGGCGAACTTTATCTGACTTGGGCACAGTATTACATGCCCGGCGGCTTTTCTTTACAGGGATACGGCATTTATCCCAACCTCTGCACATCCGGAAAAACATTGTTGGATATAGATCGCCTGCCCGCGGTTGTAACCAATATGCAGCCATGGCGCAAAGGAACAGAACAAGAAAAGCAAAAAGGATTAAATATTTGTCCGCGTCAGTCCCGTAAAGACAGTTCGTTGGAATATGAAGCGGCCCGTTTGCTTTTATCAAATCCCAAACGTTACGAAAGCGCTTTGACCTATTTTTCGCTTGACTCGTTGCAAAAATAGCGTATTTTGGCAATATTGATTTTTGATTTTTGATTGGATGGTTTGTCATGGCAAAATCCGCAACAGTACAGATTAAATTGGAAAGCACGGAAGGAACGGGATACTTTTACACAACAAAGAAAAATCCCCGTACAAAGACGGAAAAGCTTCAGTTGAAAAAGTATGATCCGAAAGCGCGCAAACACGTTATTTTCAAAGAAACGAAGATGCGTTAATTCGCTGTGCTTTGAACAGAATTAAAGCCCGCCTGAATGTCGGGCTTTTTTATTAGGGATATTTAATGCGGCTCTGTATCATTTTATTGCTGTCCTTCTTTTGCATTCGGCCGGTTTATGCCGCCGAACAAAAAGATTTTACTCCGTTAATCGAAGCCGTAACAAAGGCAAGCACCTCCCCTTATGCAATAGAAACATTCATTTTAAAAGACGGTGATGTCAATGCTGTTGATGACCGGGGACGCAGCGTTTTAATGCTGGCATCTATGTATCATCCTGATCCGTTAGTTCACTATCTTTTGATTCAGGGCGGTGCAAAAATTAACGAGCAAACTCGGGACAGCGGCAAAACGGCATTGTTTTTTGCCGTTCAATATAATCCCAATCCTGATGTCATTTCCCTTTTGCTGAATTATGGCGCGGATCAAAACATCCAAGACGTATTCGGACGCACGGCATACGATTATGCCGAACGCAACCCTAAACTCAAGGGGTCTCTTGTCTTGTCACTCTTTCACAAACATCATGAAACATCCGAAGAAGATGAAGCCTCTTCAGTTTCCGCAATATCGCGATAAGACACGATTTGAACGGAAACACCTTTGGTATCCGTTTCTTTAATTGACCCCATCAATTTTGCCATCAGTTCGCAGGCTTTCAAAACCGTTGCGGATTGATATTCCATCGCTCCGGTCGGCGCGCCGTTCTTATCCAAAACAGGCGTCGGTTTGCGGGACACTTCGATCACTTCCCTGACCGTTGAAATCAGATAGTCGCTCATTTCCTGCGCATTAAAAGTTTCCGTTTTTTTCCTCACGTTCTTTCTTGCCGGCATATTCATCTCCCGTTTGATTAATAACATTATGTAATAATTCAAACTAAAATCAAGCGTTTTGTGATTATCAAAGATAAAAATAGAATCATTACCATGTTAAGCCTATAATGCCGCCGTTTACAAAAGGAGGTTCCAAAATGCTGTCATATCAACACATTTATCATGCGGGAAACGCGGCAGACGTACACAAGCACGCGGCTTTGTGTGTTGTTTTGAAACATTTGACGCAAAAGGAAAAGCCTTTGACGTATATTGAAACGCACGCCGGACGGGGCGTTTACGACCTGACATCAAACGAGGCTTTGAAAACCGGCGAAGCGGCGAAAGGGTACTTGAAACTTTCCAAAGACAGAAAATTGCAAAATCACCCGTATTTTGAATTACAGCACCGCGTTCAAACCGAAGTCGGAAAGAATTTGTATGCGGGCTCCCCCTTTATCGCCGAAGCTCTGCTGCGCCCGACGGATACACTGCACTTAATGGAGCTTCACCCGCAGGAATATCAGGCTTTGTATAAATTCATGCGCTATCCGAACACGCATCTGCATCATCGCGACGGATACGAAGGCGGATTAGCGCTCTGCCCGCCTCAGCCACGGCGCGGTATTTTGGTTGTCGATCCCAGCTATGAAGTCAAAACCGAATATGACAAAGCGGCTGACTTTCTTTTGAAACTGCATAAAAAATGGGCCGAAGGGGTTTTGTTTTTATGGTATCCGATTTTAAAAGAAGACTATCATCTATCTCTGGTTTCCAAATTAAAAGAAGTCGATCTGTCCAAGTTTTATCAAAGCGAAATCCGTTTTTCCGATGCGCGCGAAGGCATGCTCGGCAGCGGCGTCATCATTGTCAACACGCCTTATCAAAGTGAAGACGAACTGAACCGAATCGCCGAATGGTTCTAACCGTTTTACCGTCCGTTTATCCCCTAAAACACAGCTTACTTTTTGCACGCCACCGTCCCATGCTTGTTTCCGTTTATTTTTTGATTATGAACGGAAACGCGCTATGGAAAACAATACTGCTGAACGCAAATCGTCGGGAAAACATTCCCTTATCGTCATTTTTCTGGTTTTACTGGTCTGCGGACTGGGATACGAAATTTTCTCGTTAAAAAAAGAAAAAAAGCCGCAAAATGTCGCCCCTGCCCCACAGGCGTCCGTCGTTTCGATCGACGTTGTGCCTTTGACGCCGCAGGACGTAACGCTGTCCAAGCGCTATATCGGCTATGTTACGCCCGTCCATTCTGTTTCCGTCCTGCCGTTCATCAGCGGATTCGTCGAAAGCCTTCACGTCCGCAGCGGTCAATTCGTCAAAGCCGGTCAGCTGTTGGCTATTTTAGATCAAGGCACCTATAAAGCGGACTTGAAAGTCGCCCGTGCCGCCGTGATGCAAGCCGTCGCCAACTATGAAAACGCAAACACATATTATCAACATATCCAAGCCGCCGGAAAAAACGCCGTTGCCCAAGCCGACCGCGACAAGGCTTTAGCGGACTTTCTGTCGGCGAAAGCGGCTTTGGCGCAGGCGGAAGCAAAACTGGCTTCGGCGGAAGTCAACTACAATTACACGATTATCCGCGCGCCTATTTCCGGTTTGATCGGCACGGTCGAACCGAGTAAAGGCGACTATGTGCCTCCCGCGGGAAAACCGCTGATGACGATTTTGCAGGTTTCCCCGATTCAGGTCGTCTTTTCCCTGACCGACAAAGACTATATCCGGAATGTTTCGGCAAACGGCCTGTCCGATTTATTGAAAGGAAACACCATCTGGCTTCAGTTGCCGAACGGGGAATTTTATCCGTGCGAAGGCGTATATCAATATGCGGAAAACGCTTTGGATAAAGGAACAAATTCGGTCGCCGTCTATGTCGATTTTAACAATCCCGACAATATCCTGATTCCGAACGCTTACGTTACGGTTTTTCTGGAACGGGAGTTTAAAAACGTCGTCGCCCTGCCCCAAAATCAGGTAACACTGACCCCCGGCGGCGATTTCATCACGACGGCGGACAAGCACGGGATCCGCGAACAAAAAATCGACATCATCGACACGCAAGGCGAAAACTATATCGTTGAAAACACGTTCGCGCCGCAAACCTATCTGGTCAAAGGACGACCGCCCGCTTTGAAAGAAAACGAGCCGTTCAAGCTGAACATTTTATCCGACAACGCGGAGTAAGACGCCATGTTTTCGTCCTTTTTCATTCATCGTCCCCGCTTTGCCGGCGTCATTTCCATCGTTATGATCATTCTGGGACTGTTATCCATCGCCGTTTTGCCGGTATCGCAGTATCCCGACATCACGCCCCCGCAGATCGTCGTTGAAGCGAACTACCCCGGAGCGAACGCCAAAGTGTTGGTCGACACGGTCGCCGTGCCGATCGAAAACCAGATCAACGGCGTTGAAAATATGCTGTATATGTCTTCGACGTCAACGGACACGGGGCAATACACGCTGACGATCACGTTCAACATCGGCACGGATCCCGACATCGCGCAGGTCAAAGTCGAAAACCGTTTGCAACAGGTAACTTCCCAACTGCCCGCCATCGTCAACGCGGAAGGACTGACCGTTAAAACGCAGACGGCGAATATGTTGGCGATGCTGGCGCTAAGGTCGCCGAAACATTCCTATTCCGATTTGTATTTAAGCAACTTCGCCTATCAGAACATCAAAAACGTTCTGGCGCGTATCGAAGGCGTCGGCGACGTAACGATCTATTCCCCGAAATACAGTATGCGTTTGTGGGTGAATACGGAAAAAGCTTCGGCTCTGGGCATCACGAACACGGACATCATCAACGCCGTCAAATCGCAGAACACGCAGGCGTCCATCGGCGAAATCGCTTCCGCCCCGACGCCCGACGGCGCGACCGTGATGCTTTCCCTGACCGCGAAAGGGTTGCTTGATTCCGTCAAAGACTTTGAAGAAATCATCATCGCGACATCGCCTTCGGGCGGCATCGTGCGCCTGAAAGACGTCGCCCGCGTCGAACTTGGCGCGGAAACGTACACGATGAACGCGACGTATGACAATTCGCCCGCCGTCATTATGATGTTGAGCCAGACGCCCAATTCCAACTCGCTTTCCATTATGAAAAACGTTGAAAAGGAAATGGCGTCGCTGAAAGAAGGCTTTCCCGACGACATCGAATTTGAAATCGCCTACGATTCGACCAAGTTCGTCAAAGCCAGCATCGAAAGCATCATCGAAACGCTGGTCATCACGTTTTCCCTTGTCGTACTGGTAACGTTCGTTTTCCTGCAAAAAGTCAAAACGACGTTGATTCCGCTGATTACGATTCCGGTTTCCCTGATCGCGACATTCGCCGTGATTTACCTGCTGGGCTTCGACATCAACATTCTGACGCTGTTTGCGATGATTCTGGCGATCGGACTGGTCGTCGACGACGCGATCATCGTTGTCGAACGCGTGGAATATCTGATGGCGGAGGAAAAGCTCAATTCCTTTGACGCGTCGATCAAAGCGATGAAGCAGATCGGCAGCGCGGTCATCGCGACCACGTTCGTTTTGCTGGCGATTTTCGTGCCGGTCGGATTGATGGCGGGCATCACGGGCAAAATCTATCAGCAATTCGCCGTTACGATCGCGACGTCCGTTGTATTTTCCGCATTCAACGCCCTGACGCTCAGCCCCGCCCTGTGCGCGATCTTTCTGAAAAACGACAAGCGGGAGGAAGCGAAAGGCTTTTTCAAATACTTCAACCGCACGATTGATTATTTCAAAGAAAAATACAGCTTTGTCGTCGGAAAACTGGCGGCGGGCCCCGTTTTGACGGCGGTTTTGCTGATTATCGCTCTGGCGGTCGCGGCGTTCGGATTTCAGCATACGGCGACGTCTTTCCTGCCCGAAGAAGACCAGGGCCTGATTTTGGCAAACTTCCAACTGCCCAGCACGTCGCCCGTCAAAACGACGCAGGAGTTTCTGGACAAGGTCGGGAAAAAAGTCCTGAAAACAAAAGGCGTCAAATACTTCATCGGCGTCGCGGGGTACAGTATGCTGAGCGCTTCCGGCGAAAACACCGCGTTCGGCGTGGTCGGTCTGGAAGACTGGAGCAAACGGACGACGAAAGATTTATCTTTAAATTCCCTGCTTGAAAAATTGACGAAAGATTTTGAAGGCGACACGGAAGCGCAGATCGAATTTTTCGCCCTGCCCTCAATCCCCGGTGTCGGCAAAAGCAGCGGATTGTCGTTGGAACTGTTGGCGACGGACGGCGCGAAAACGCCGGAAGACCTCTACAAAATTATGGGAAAATTCCTTTCCGAACTGGACGCTCTGCCCGAAATCGCCTACGCTTTTTCAACGTTTGACGTCAATTCGCCGAGCATTTTCCTAGACATTGACCGCACGAAACTGGAAGCGTTCAAAATCCCCGTCGGCACGCTGTTTTCAACGTTGCAAAGTTCTTTAGGATCTTCGTATATCAACAACATCACGTTAAACGGTCAGGTCAACCGCGTGATTTTGCAGGCGGACGCGCCTTATCGTAAAAATCTGAAAAATCTGGAGGACATGTACGTCCAATCTTCGACGGGACAGATGATTCAGGTCAAGAGCTTCGCGACCGTCCGCACGGTCATGGCGCCGAAAATCATATACCGCTTCAATCAATACACGGAATCTTCCGTCATCGCGCAAGCGGCGGAAGGCGTCAGCTCCGGCAGCGCGATCGACGCCGTCGTACAGGCGGCGAAAACCGATCTGCCCAAAGGATACGGCATCGCCTGGACGGGCTTGAGTTTACAGGAAATCGAAGCGGCGGGACTGGCGGTATTCCTGATTATGCTGGCGTTGGTTTTCTGCTATCTGTTTCTGGTCGCTTTATATGAAAGCTGGATGCTGGCCTTCGCCGTGATGTTTTCGACCGTGTTCGCCGTTTTGGGGGCTTTGGCGGGACTGCATCTGATGGGCGAAACATTAAGCATTTACGCGCAGTTGGGATTGGTGATGCTGATAGGCCTTGCGGCAAAGAACGCGATCCTGATCGTCGAATTCACCAAAGACTACCGCGAAAAAGGCGCAAGCATTCTGGAAGCGTCGCAAAAAGGCGCCGAAGAACGTTTCCGCGCCGTTCTGATGACCGCCCTGACATTCATTCTGGGCGTGTTCCCGATGATCGTCGCGACCGGCGCCGGAGCGGCAAGCCAGATCGCCATCGGGACAAGCGTCTTTTTCGGTATGATTGCGGCGACGTTCGTCGGGATATTCTTTATTCCCGCCCTGTTCGCCCTGTTTGAAACGATCAAGGAAAAAGCGGCGGGAGGGAACAATGAATAAAACAGCTGTGTTATTGGGATTGGCGGCTCTTTGCGGCTGTACGCTCGGTCCCGACTACAAACGTCCGGACACCGTTTCGGACGCGCGGATCAAAGCGGCTTTGAACATCGCCGACGAAAACGTAACGATCGACCGCCAATGGCACAAATCTTTCGGAGACGAAAGACTGAACGACCTGATCGAATTGGCTTTGGCGGACAATCCCGATGCGAACGCGGCCGTCGAAAAACTGAAACAGGCGCGGATGGCGTTGGACATTCAAGGCGTGCAATATTACCCGACGTTCGATTTGTCCGGCGGTTATACCAAGCTGAAGCCGTCCCGAAACGTTTTCGGTTCGATGCGGGAAAGCTATTATCAGGCCGGAATGGACGCCGGTTGGGAACTTGATTTGTGGGGCGCGGGACGGCGTCTGACCGAAAACGCGCAAGCCGCGGCAAACGCCGCCGCCGCAAACCTTGATGACGTGCGAATTTCCTTAAAAGCCGAAGTCATCAACAATTATATCAGTTTGCGGCAGGCGCAGGAACAGCTGCACCTGCTTTACAGGACGCTGAAACTGCAAAATAAAATCGCCGTTCTTTCCGCCGACAAAGCGAAATCCGGACTGATCAGCCAAACGGATGCGGTTCGCACGCAGTACGCCGCCGATTCAATCAAAGCGCAGATTCCGTCCGTCAAAACGGCCATCGCCCTTTACAAAAACAACCTGACGCTTTTAACGGGAAAACTGCCCGAACAGCTGAACGGCCTGCTGGACGACACGGCGCGAAACATCATACGGGACAAGTTCGTTTATAAATCCAAAGCTTTAGCTCAAATCCCCGCCGACGCGTTGCGCACCCGCCCCGACGTGCGCGCCGCGGAGCAAAATCTGATCGCGCAAAACGCGCTGATCGGCAAAGCGATCGCGGATTTGTTCCCGTCGATTTCATTAAACGGATTTTTCGGATTTCAGGCCGATCATTTCAACCGCCTCGCCCGAAAGAACAGCGATATGTTTTCATTGACTCCGGGGGTGAAAATGCCGCTGTTCCACTGGGGCGCGCTGTTCAAACAGGTCGATATGGAAAAATCGGCGGCCAAACAAGCCGCCCTCGCCTATCAGAAAGCCGTTCTGAACGCCGCGGCGGAAGTCAAAAACGCGATCGTTTCCGTTTCGCAACAGGTTGAACAAAACCGGACGAACACGGACGCTTTGAACAAAATGCAAAACATCTCCGCCCTGACATTGGCGCAATATGATTCGGGCCTGCTTCCGTTGGACGACACGCTCGGCGTATTTCAGGACGTTCTGAACGCGAAAACGGCCGTCATTCAAAGCAAAGGCGCGTTTTATCAGGCGGTCGTCGGCTTTTACAAATCAATCGGGTACTAAGCCAGCGGATCGTAATCCCGATAAGCCGTCTGCGTCTGCATCAGCGGGCGTTCCAGACGGCTTCTTTTTTCTTTGATGCCGCACGCCAGATAACGGAACGCGTCCGCCGCGTGGCTGGTCCAGTCGTGCAAAGGTTTCGGTTGAAAGTCTTTGCGCTGATCGTCCCAGGCGCGCTGATACTGGCGCAAGGCTTCCAACCCTTTGGCGCATTTTTCCTTGTCGAAACGGCAACGGGGCAACAACAGACGCACGGCGGCGATCCCGCCGTCCACTCCCGATCTGGGCAGAACGCGCCCGCGCACGCCCAGTCCAGCCAACAAATCCAGACGGCTCTTGCCGCTTGAAAGCTCGTGCACGCCGACGTCGTGCGGAAAGATGTTGTTGTCCGTATAAATGTACGGCTTATCCTTTAACACTTTCACATAATGGTCCAAGCCGACGCCGCTTGCCTCGTAATAGTCGATGACGAACACTTCCGCGCCGTTCGTCTGAAAAAACCAAATCGCCGTGCTGTCCCCGACGCCCAGATCCCAAGCCGTCGTAACGGGCAAAACGGGATCGTAAGGCACGGAACAAATCCGCCCGTTGTTTTCCAGTTCGTTTAACAAAGCGCCGTAATAGCTTCCTTTCAATGCGGCATCGAAAGAACAGTAAAACTCCTGCTGAATGACGCTTTCGTCCATTCCCGCCCGCCGTTCCGCTTCGACCGCCGCTTTCGGGATCGCGCGCGTTTCGTTCACGCCCAGTTTCTGCGCGAACCACCCTTCCGCGGCTTCGGCCGTTTCAAATAAAGTCAGGCCGTGATTGCGCCCTCTGGGGGTGTAGATGAACAACGCCCACCCGTCGTTTTCCGCCAGAATGGGACGGATGAAGTCCCACGCCGCCGGATCCGCGATCGAATATTCCGAAAAAACGACGCCGACCGGATTGGCGCCGACCAAAGAATTATAACTGTCCGACCCGACACATTGCCAGATCGAACCGTTCAATAATTCGATTTTCATTTCCTGCGCGTTCGCCGACTTGCGCAAAGCTTTCGGGAACACTTGGTCGATGACGCGCCGGCCCTGCTTGTCGATCGCGTCCCAAACGACTTTGCGCGCCTGCGTTTGCAACGGCAGCATATGCCAATAGACGCCGACCCTCTGCATCGCCGCGACCGCCGTCCAATTCAGCGAAAGACTGTCCTTGCCCGCGCGCCTGTGCCAGACGGCGACCGCCCTTTTCCCGCCGTTTTCCAGATAGTTCCACAATTTCATCTGATACTTGCGGGGCTTCCATTTATAAGGGATTTTGATATTGACCATATTTTTATCTCCGAATCAAAAAGGCCTCCGGAAACGATTTCCGAAGACCCGAAAGAACACTAAATCACATTATGTTATATTTTTTCAAAAAGTCAAGAAGTTCCGTGTTTGTTATTTACATTCATTTTTTTATCTGTCATTATTTTTTTCGGATATGCGGCAACGTATGTCAAGTGCCTGAAAAGGGGCGGAGTCCTGAAAAAACTCTTTAAAAGTAGTTGTATTTGACCCTTTGTGCTATGGCGCAAAGGGTGTTTATTCCCGATTTGATATGAAGGTCGGGAGTCTTTGCGTAGTAATGCGCAGAGGGTCGTTCTTACAACTGCTTACGATTTTTTCAGCTCCCGACCGCCTTTCATCAGGCGGTTTTATTTTACCTTTAGGAGAAATCATGAAAAAATTTCAAGCAGTTATCGCCCTTTTCCTGTTATCGGGATGCGGCACCGTTTTTTCGGGAACACAACAAACCGTTACCGTCAACACCAATGTTCCCGAAGCGAAAGTCTACGTCAACGGTATGCCGATGTGCTCAACGCCTTGCGCCGTCGATTTGAACAGAAGCAACACCAATATCAATATCATACTGAAAAAAGACGGATACAACGACACTGTTTTCGTTCTGAAATCGCAATGGAATCCGATTACCATTATCAATCTTTCAGCCGTTTACAGCTGGACGACGGATTTTGTTTCAGGCGGCGTCTGGAAATATTCCCCTGATGCTGTCTATGTGGAAATGGACAAGAAAGACATGACGAAAGCCGAAACGGAAAAATCACGAAAAACATCGCAAATCCGCAGATTTGTTTTGTTTAACTACTCGGCTTTAAAAAGCGGAAATGAAGAACATCTGACTTCTTTATCCGTTTTAACAGGATTAAAAACGGATCGTTTAAACGACCTGATTAAAAGTGCGTCCAACGAAATCGACGCCGCCGATAAAATCGTTTTTACCGCCGGCTGATAAAACCGAACCCGCCGACTAGCCTCGACGGGTTCTGAATTTGAAGTGATATTCTTGCAAATAATATCTTACCTTAATGCTCTTATTATAAGCATACCCGTTTTTGTTTTACAAGCGTTTTTTATCTGATATATTCACCGGGTCGTTTTTACGACTGAAAGCGAGGTGAGTTCCTTGCAACTGGTATCTTACCTAAAAGCGGTTGCTTATACTTTACTCAGTATAGCATTCCTGCTTGAACTGTTAAAGCGGTAACCGCTTTATCGTCCGTGACGGTCTAGCCGCCGTCACGGGCGTTTTTTTATTCGGCTTCCGTTACGGGGACGATCAACGGTTCGTGATGCGTCGCCTGCATAAATGTCATCAGATCGGCGGGCGTGATCGTCGTTGTCGCCGTGTTTGTCAACGGGTGGTAGTTGATCAGGTCCTGCTCCATCATTTCCTTGTCCAGAACGACCTGCACCCGACAGTCTTTATCGTTGATGACGGCAAACGGCGTGACGGAGCCGCCGCGAACGCCCAACACTTCAAACAACAGTTCCTCGTTTGCGAAAGACAAGCGTTTCGACCCGATCACGGCCGGCAGAGATTTCAGGCTGACGCGTTTAAAAGCGGGCGCGACGATCAGCCACAGATTGCCTTTGGCGTCTTTGCAAAACAGGTTTTTGCAATGCATACCGGCGATGCCTTTCCAGTATTTTTCGCCCTCTTCCGCCGTAAAAACGGCCGGATGCGGCGTGTTTTTATAACTGATTCCCAATTTCGTCAGGTAATCCAGCAATTCTTCCGGCGTCATCGGCGTTTTTTCGGTCATGGTTTGCTCCTTTGTTTTTTTGCATTTGTATCTTTTAATTCTTCTTTATTCCAGCTTTATTTTTACAGGAAAATGTGCTAATTTATTTCGTTTTTCTTATAAGGGGGTTTTTATGAACGACATCATCAAAGCAATGGAAGAACGCCGCAGCATCCGCAAATTCAAGCCGGATATGATTCCCGAAGAAACAATCAATCAAATCATCGAAGCCGGTCTTTACGCCCCCAGCGGCCGCGGCAGACAAGCCCCGATCGTCATTGCCGTAACGAACAAGGAACTGCGCGACAAGCTGTCGAAAATCAACGGAAAGATCTTTGGCTGGAAAGAAGGCATGGATCCGTTCTTCGGCGCGCCGGTCATCCTGATCGTCCTGTCGGATAAAAGCGCGGACACTTACGTTTACGACGGTGCGCTGACGATGGGGAATATGATGTTGGCCGCCCATTCCTTGGGCGTCGGCAGCTGCTGGATTCACCGCGCCAGAGAAGAATTCGAAATGCCCGAATACAAGGAATTGTTAAAATCACTGGGCATTACCGAAGATTATGAAGGCATCGGACATTGCATTCTGGGCTATCCGGACGGACCCGCGCCGAAAGCCGTCGCGCGCAAAGACCACAGAGTCTATTACGTCCGTTAAGCGGGAATGATTTTTACGCCTTCCCCCAATTTTGACGAACGCAAAGCACCGGTTGAAATGCTCGTCCTGCACTATACGGGAATGAGATCGGCGCGGGAAGCCCTTGACCGTTTATGCGATCCGGCCGCAAAAGTCAGCGCGCATTACGTCATTGACGAAGACGGGGAAATTTATTCTCTGGTGGATGAAGGCAAGCGCGCGTGGCACGCAGGCGTTTCGTCGTGGAAAGGCAAAACGGACATCAACAGCCGGTCGGTCGGAATCGAAATCGTCAACCCCGGGCACGAATTCGGCTACCGTCCTTTCCCTGACAAACAAATCCAATCCGTCATAGATATTTCCAAAGAAATAAAAAAGCGTTACTTTATACTTGATACAAATATTGTCGGGCATTCTGATATAGCACCGACGCGCAAATCCGATCCCGGTGAACTGTTCCCGTGGAAAAGGCTGGCCGGGAACGGAATAGGGCTGTGGACGGACAACTTTGCAACGCCTGAAAAAAGTATCAAAGAAATGCTGGCGGAAATCGGTTACGACACGACTGACGAACAGGCGGCTTTAACGGCGTTTCAGCGTCGTTTTTATCCGGAAGCGATTTTAAACCATGCTTCTGACACCGTCCGACGGTTGGCGGCCGTTTCGAAAAGATACTAATCTTTTATTGACATTAAACGCCCCTGCCGTTACCGTCTGTTCCGGTGCCGGAAGATCGGGCGATCGCGGTGCGCTGAAAAATGCGTACTGAGGAAAGTCCGGGCTTCACGGAAACACGATACCGGATAACGTCCGGCTGGGGTAACCCAAGGGAAAGCGCAACAGAAAAAACTCCGCCGATGTCTTTTACAGACAGGCAAGGTTGAAATGGTGCGGTAAGAGCGCACCGCTTTTCCGGCAACGGAAAAGGCACGGCAAGCCCTATCGGAAGCAAGACCAAGAAAGGCATACGCAAGTTTCGTATCGCGGGACGTTTCCGACCCCGCCAGAGGTAGGTCGCTAAAGACGTTTGGCAACAAACGCCGCAGATGAATGATCGCCGATTACAGAACCCGGCTTATAGATTTTCCGGCACCTTTTTTCAGAATCGATTCGTTCCTTAAAACTCCGGAATCATCGGAAGAATCCGTCCCGGAATGTTTTTTCGATTCTTTTTTATTTTTCCCAATCCAAGAACAAAAAAAGTACATACCTGAGTCGCTTTTTCTACGGAAAATATTTCTGCGGCAAAAACGGATTTTTTTTAAACGACAAAACTCACAAAATCTACCATCAAACAACAAATTAAATACTATATATTGATTTTAATTTTATTCTTCATCCACATATTCCCATAAAATAGACCACCTAATCCCATTGACTACCATAAAATCCCATGTTATCCCATAAGAGTCCAATAGGCAAAAATTGCCTAACGCACAGAAAGCGCGTCCGTAACAACGAAGGGAAGAAACACATATGGGAAAAGGTCAGAAAAAGCATTTTCTTTTTCTTGACACCACCTTAAACAAGGTGGACGCCAAAGGCCGTGTGTCGATTCCGGCGGATTACCGCGCTTTATTGGAACAACAGGAAACGGAGCTGGTCGCTTTCAGATCTTTTACAATGCCCTGCATCGAATGCCGGACATCTGAGATGATGGACAAGATGGCAACCGACATCGACAATTCCTTTTCCGCCTTTTCCAACGAACAGGACGATTTGACGGGCCTGATTTTCTCGGATGCGAAAGAATTTCCGTTTGATTCGACGGGGCGCATCGTTTTGACCGAAAAACTGTTGAAGCACGCCGGCATTACGGATAAGGCCCTGTTCGTCGGTAAAGGCCGCACATTCCAAATCTGGGATCCCGACACTTATCAGGCTAAAGAATCCGATATGCGCAAAAATGCCTTGGAAAAACATTTCAACATCAAAAACGGGGAGGCTTAAATGAACAAACCGCCGCATATCCCCGTATTGTTAAAAGAAGTTATGGAACAGATATCGCCTAAAAACGGCGGAATCTATGTGGACGGCACATTCGGCGCGGGCGGCTATACCCATGCGGCGCTGCAGGCGGCGGACTGCAAAGTTTACGCAATAGACCGCGACCCCGACGCAATCGCGAACGGTCAATCTTTGGCTGAAAAATTTAATGGCCGTTTAAAATTATTGCACGGCACTTTCGGCAAAATGAAAGAATTGCTGCAAGACGAAGGAATCGAACGCGTTGACGGTGTTATGCTGGACATCGGCGTTTCTTCAATGCAGATTGATCAGGCCGAACGCGGTTTTTCGTTTCAAAAGGACGGCGCGCTGGATATGCGGATGAGCCAAAACGGTTTGTCCGCGGCAGATGTCGTCAACAAATACGGCGAAAAGGAAATCGCCGACATTATTTATCTTTACGGTGAAGAACGCTATTCGCGCCGCATTGCCGCGGCGATTGTTTCCCGGCGCAAGGAACGCGCGTTCTTAACCACGCTTGATTTAGCCCATGTGATCCGGTCGGTCGTTCCGCACAAAAAGAACGATATCGATCCGGCTACGCGGACATTTCAGGCTTTGCGCATTTACGTCAATGACGAGTTGGAACAGCTGCGTTCCGGCTTGTCGGAAGCCGAAGCGCTTCTCACCCATGGCGGAAGAATGGCTGTTGTTTCATTTCATTCTTTAGAAGACAGAATCGTCAAAAACTTTATTCAAGAAAAAAGCGGCAAAACCGCCCGTCCGTCGCGCTATCTGCCCGACGTTCGGGGAACGGATGCAACGCTGAAACCTTTAACAAAAAAACCGATTGTCCCCTCTTCTCAGGAATGTCTTGAAAATCCGAGAGCCCGCTCAGCCCGCCTTCGATCAGCAGAACGCTTATAGGAGGTTCATATGGCCAGATTTGCTCTGATTGCTTTATTCGCCGTAATGGCGACCGGTATGTTTGTCATTAAGAATAAAGTTATTTCTTTGGAAAACGAACTGGAACGGATTAACGCTCAGATCCGGGACGATCAAAACGCTTTGCACGTTTTAAAAGCCGAATGGACATATTTAAACGATCCGGCGCGCATCCGCAATTTATCTGAAAATCATGTTCACATGAAGCCCGTGCGCGGCGAACAGATCATTTCTTTTTCTTCCATTCCCTTTAAAACGAATCGTTCCGGCAAAGAAGAAAACATCATCCGCGTTTCTTATGCCGCTTCAGCCGGAAAGTAAAAGCCATGGTCCGTTTTTTCAAAAAAAGCGGAATATTTTACACTTTAGGACAGGAAATCCCCCTGCCCGACAGAATCAGCCGTGCCGATAAAAAAAGTTCCGACAGTTTGGAAAGCGGCAAAAACAGACTGTTATGCACGATGGCACTGTTTTTCTGCGCGTTCAATATTATCGGTGTCAGATTGGTCTCTCTGACTGTTTTAAACGCGCCCGCCCATGAATATGTTAAACAGGAAGAAAACAAAACATACGCGCTTGAATTGAAAATGAACCGCGCTGACATTGTCGACCGCAACGGCGTTTTGCTGGCGACCAGCCTGCCGTCCGCCGACTTGTATGTTGACGCAGAAAAAATCAAAAATCCGGAAACGATTGCCGCCGCTCTTTCTCAGACGCTGCCCGATTTAAAATACAAGCCTTTACTGAGCAAACTGAAAAGCAAAAAAAATTTCATTTACATCAAGCGCGGCTTAACACCGAAGGAACAATATGAAGTCAATCGTTTGGGGTTCCCTCAGTTGAATTTCCAAACATCGGAAACCCGCGTTTATCCGCAGGGATCTTTGGTGTCGCACATTATCGGCACAACGGATATTGATAATCATGGCATTGCCGGCATTGAAAAAACTTTTAACAATCGCCTGTCCGACAAAAAAGAAGTCATTCGTTTGTCTTTGGATATCGGCGTTCAGGATTCCGTCCGTTCCGCTTTAAAAGACAGCATTGCAAAATATCAGGCGGAAGGCGCCGCCGCCGTCCTGATGAACGCAAAAACAGGCGAAATCGTTTCTATGGTTTCTTTGCCGGACTATGACCCGAACAATTTAAAAAGATCCAAAAAAAGCGACTTGTTCAACACGGCTTCTTTAGGTGTGTACGAAGTCGGTTCCATTATGAAACTGTTCAACGCGGCAATCGGTCTTGATTTAAAGAAAGTTTCCGTCAGCGATAAAATTGACGCGAGCAAACCGATCGTTATGGCAAAGCACACGATTACAGAGCCGGAAGCCAAAAACAGACGCGAATTGACCCTTCCGGAAATTCTGATTCATTCGTCAAATGTCGGTTCCGCCAAAATCGCTTTGGCGATCGGTTCCGAAAAGCAAAAAGAATATTTCCGCCGTTTCGGTTTTTTCAATTCCTCAAACATTGAACTGCCTGAAAAAGGACGTCCTTTGCTGCCTGCCAAATGGCGCGAAGTCAACACGGCGACCGCCGGATACGGATACGGCGTCGCTTTAACGCCCGTACATGTCGCCGCCGCCGTTTCCGCCATCGTTAACGGAGGCGTTTATAATCCCCCTTCTTTAATTTCCAGGCGTTCTTCGGATGAAATAATCGGAAAAAGAATCATTTCTCAGAAGACATCTGACATAATGCGCGGTATG
Source organism: uncultured Alphaproteobacteria bacterium (assembly GCA_937912005.1). GTDB lineage: Bacteria > Pseudomonadota > Alphaproteobacteria > CAAGCB01 > CAG-977 > UBA11549. The sequence continues at coordinate 82,174 of CALDOX010000016.1, read as the reverse complement.
ATGCGTTTGGTTGTCATCGAAGGGTCAGGACGCAAAGCGAACGTCCCCGGATACGAAGTCGGCGGAAAAACAGGTTCCGCGCAAAAGATCGTCAACGGGAAATACCTGGAAAACACGCTACGCACGTCGTTCATATCCGCCTTTCCGATGGACAATCCGCAGTACGTTTTAATGGTTATGCTGGATGACCCCAAAGGAATCAAAGAAACGTACAATTTGAATACCGCTGCATGGAATGCTGTTCCGACAGCGGAAAAAATTATAGCGGCCGTGGCTCCGCAGCTGGGAATCACTCCCCGTCCCTACGAAGCCAAACAAGCTGCTCCTTACGTCAGGGCCCTTTTAAACATACGTTAATGGAGATTATACCGTGTTTTTAAACCAGCTTTTGACAGCCTGCGGGCTGTCTGTTTTTTCTGAAGACATCGAAATCACCGGCATCACGGCCGATTCCAGAAAAGTCAAAGAAGGTTTCTTATTTGCCGCCCTGCCCGGCGTTAAAGCAAACGGTATCGATTTTTTGCCGCAAGCCGTTGAAAACGGCGCGGTCGCCGCAATTTTTCCGAAAACCGCAGAAATTCCCGATTCCTCGATCATCGGTTTTTTTGTTGACGATGTGCGCCTGACGTTAGCTCAAATGGCCGCAGCTTTTTATGCGCCTCAACCTGAAACAGTCGTTGCCGTAACAGGAACGAACGGCAAAACCTCCACCGCGAATTTCACGCGCCAACTCTGGGAAAAGGCCGGCAGAAAAGCCGCCTGCATCGGCACGCTGGGCGTTGTGACGGAAAAAGGAATCGCTTACGGTTCTCTGACAACACCCGATTCCGTCACTTTACATCAGGAACTGCATTCTCTGTTTGAAAACGGTTATCATCATACCGCCATTGAGGCGTCCTCTCACGGACTGGATCAACACCGCATCGACGGCATTCATCTGGCAGCGGCGGCGTTCACCAATATCACGCGCGATCATTTGGATTACCATAAAACGATGGAAAACTATTTGGACGCCAAACTCAAACTGTTTGACCGCCCCTTGTCTTCCGGCAAAGTCGTTTTAAACGCAGACATTCCCGAATACCCTCAAATCAGAGACTATTGTTTAAAGCGCGGTCTGACCGTTTTGGATTACGGCAAAAAAGCTGAAAAAATCAGGCTGATTGAAGCCCGTCACGAAACGGACGGTCAACATTTGGAACTGGAAGTTTTTAAGCAAAAGTTTTCCGTTCATCTGCCTTTAGCCGGTACGTTTCAGGCGATGAACGCCTTGTGTTCTTTGGGATTGACTCTGGCAACCATGACGGATGAAGAAAACGCGGCCGATTATGTTGCCGCTTTATCAACATTAAAAGGCGCCCCCGGCCGCTTGGAATACGTCGGCAAACGCAAAAACGGCGCTTCCGTTTATGTCGATTATGCGCACACACCCGACGCTTTGGAAACGATTTTGAACGCTTTGCGCCCCCATACGACTAAAAAACTGCATGTTGTTTTCGGCTGCGGCGGCGACCGGGACCCCGGCAAACGCCCGCAAATGGGAGCTGTTTGCAATGATTTGGCTGACGTTGTTTATGTCACTGACGACAATCCACGCTCCGAAGATCCGACACAGATTCGCGCGGCAATCCTGCCCTCCTGTCCGAAAGGAATCGATATCGGCAACCGCGCTTTGGCAATCAGAACGGCCGTTGCCGGATTGGAAGAAGGCGATATTCTGGTCTTAGCCGGAAAAGGCCACGAAACGGGACAACTGATTAAAGGCGTTATGCACCCCTTTGATGACCGCGAAGAAGCCCGCAAAGCCATTGCCAAAGCTGATACTCCTTTATGGACGGCTCAGGAGATCGCGCAAGCAACCGACGGGAAAACAACGGAAGACTTTGACGTTTACGGGCTTTCGATTGACACGCGGACGATAAAGAAAGGCGATTTGTTCATCGCTTTGGCCGGCGAAAAATCGGACGGCCACGATCACGCTGCCGAAGCTCTGGCTAAAGGAGCGGCGGGTGTCCTTGTTTCCCGCCTGCCCGACGGCGTATCCGAAAAACAGGCGATTACCGTCGCGGACACGATGAAAGCTTTGGAAGCTATGGCCAAAGCCGCCCGTCACAGAAGCGCAGCAAAAATTATCGGCGTTACGGGCAGTTCGGGCAAAACCAGCACGAAAGAAATGCTGAAAACGGCTTTGACCGCCGTCGGCAAAACGCATACGACTTTAGGCAATCTGAACAACAATATCGGTATGCCGCTGACTTTAGCCCGTATGCCGAAAGACACTGACTTTGCAGTCATTGAAATGGGCATCAGTCACGCCGGAGAAATGACGGAAATGATTATGCTTGCCGAACCCGACATTGCCATAATCACGATGATCGGCACGGCGCACTGCGAATTCTTTAAAACACGGGCGGATACCGCCGTTGCCAAAGCGGAAATTTTTAAAGGTATGAGCGCAGACGGCATCGCATTTTTGAATGCGGACGACGACCAATATTCTTTATTGAAAAAAGAAGCGCAAAAATACGGTCTGAAAGATATCCGCAGTTTCGGAACCGTTGCGGATAACGATATTGTTTTGCTGCATACCGGCGGAACGCAAATTTCCGCTAAAATCGGCGATCAAAGCTATACCTATTCCCTGCAGTTATCCGGACGGCATCAGGTGCAGAACAGTTTGGGCGTCATCGGCATATTGAGCGCCCTAAATACAGATATGCCGACCGCATTGCAGGCTTTGGGACAAATGCAGCCTGTCAAAGGACGCGGACAACACTTTGAAATAGCCTTGAATGACGGCTGCTTCACGCTGATTGACGACGCTTATAACGCCAACCCCGAATCTATGCGGGCCGGCATTTGCGTTCTGGGATCAATGACACCGACCGGAAGCGGACGGCGAATTGCCGTTATCGGCGATATGCTGGAGCTGGGCGATCAGGCTCAAATGCTGCACGAAAACTTAAAAGCGGACTTAATTGAAAACAAAATCGACAAAGTTTATACGGTCGGCCCGAACAGCGCGGCTTTGTTTGACACGCTTCCTCCGGAAATGCAGGGAATCAAAAAGCCCGTTTCGGACGAATTGGCCCCTTTGATGAAAAATGAAATCAGAGCCGGCGATATTGTGCTTGTCAAAGGTTCTTTTGGAAGTAAAATGTCAAAACTTGTTGAAACGCTGAAAACTTTTTAACTAACCGCTCGGAATAACCGCTATGCTTTACAACCTTCTTTTTCCGCTGTCCGATCAATATTCTGTTTTGAATATTTTCAAATACTTAACATTCAGAACAGGTGGCGCCGTTTTTACCGCGCTGATTATCTGCTTTCTGATCGGTCCGGCCATTATTCATTGGCTGAAAGATAAACAGCACGCATGCCAGCCGATCCGTGAGGACGGTCCGGAATCGCACTTGAAAACCAAACAAGGAACGCCGACGATGGGCGGACTGATGATTTTGATTTCAGTTTGTTTATCCACGCTGCTGTGGGCGGATTGGAAAAACACGTTTATTTGGGTCGTTTTAGGCATTACATTGTCCTTTTCCCTGATCGGCTTTACAGACGACTATCTGAAAGTATCGAAAAAAAATTGTCAGGGAATGCGCGGAAAATTAAAATTGGTCTTTGAATTTCTGTTCGCCTTTATTGCCGTATGGTTTGTAACAAAGGCAACCACGGAACCGACCGCGACAACGCTCAGCTTCCCGTTTTTCAAGAATTTGTCTTTGAATTTATGCCTGTTCTACATTCCATTTGCGATGTTCGTAATCGTCGGATCATCCAACGCCGTCAATCTGACTGACGGATTGGACGGATTGGCAATTGTTCCGACTATGGTCGTTTCTTTTGTGCTTTTGATTATCGCCTATGTTGCCGGACATGCCGCTTTTGCCTCTTATTTACAAATCGCATACATTGCCGGAGCCGGTGAACTGGCTGTTTTTTGCGGCGCTCTGATCGGCGCGGGATTAGGCTTTTTATGGTTCAACGCTCCGCCCGCGAAAGTTTTTATGGGCGATACGGGATCTTTGATGCTGGGCGGAGCTTTGGGAACAGTCAGTGTCATTACCAAACATGAAATCGTATTGGCGATTGCCGGCGGTTTATTCGTTTTAGAGACCTTTTCCGTTATTATACAAGTGATTTCTTTCAAAATGACCGGCAAGCGGGTTTTTAAAATGGCGCCGATTCATCACCATTTTGAAAAAATGGGGTGGTCCGAACAAACCGTCGTCGTGCGTTTTTGGATTATTTCAATTATTTTAGGATTGATTGCCTTATCAACCTTAAAAATCAGGTAAGGAGCCGCCGATGAAAACAGCGATCGCGCGAACAGACAACAGCGTTTTGGGCCGTTGGTGGTGGAGCGTTGATCATTTTTTGCTGAGCGCGTTGTTTCTTTTGCTCGGAATGGGAATTTTTCTGTGCTTTTCAGCAACGCCTCCCGTTGCCGAACGGCTGAAGCTTGAAACTTATTTTTTGATCAAACATCAAGCCGTTTTTTTAGTTCTGGCCGTCATCGTTATGCTGGGAATTTCTATGCAGACTCCGCAAACAATCCGGCGATTGGCCTGCGCTGTTCTGGCTTTTGCTTTTGTGTTGCTGGTTTTAGTTCTGATCCACGGTTCGCAGATCAAAGGATCCTCCCGCTGGATCAGACTGTTCGGCATTTCCGTACAGCCCTCGGAAATAGCCAAGCCCGCCTTTGCCGTTGTCACCGCCTGGTTGATTTCTTTGGGCAAGCAGCAGGAACGCTTTCATGGCACTCTTATTGCGACGGGGGTATATCTGACTTTAGGCGCTCTGTTGATCAGTCAGCCGGATTTCGGTATGACCGTTACTGTCAGCGTCATTTTCGGCACCGAACTTTTTTTAAGCGGTCTGCCGATGATTTGGATGTACATTTTAGGCGTTCTCGGAGCCGTCGGCAGTGTCTGCGCGTATTTTCTGATTCCTCATGTCCATTCGCGTGTCGATCGTTTTTTAAACCCGGAAGCCGGAGACACTTTTCAGGTACGCACTGCGATGGAAGCCTTTAAAAACGGCGGTTTTTTAGGTCGTGGCCCCGGGGAAGGACAAATCAAAAACATTTTGCCCGACGCGCACACGGACTTCATTATGGCTGTTGCCGCGGAAGAATACGGCTTGATTTTTTGCCTGATTTTAACAGCTTTATTCGCCATTATCGTTTTACGGGGATTTTACCTGATTTTTAAAGACAAAAACTTGTTTACCCTGCTGGCGGTTTCAGGCTTGCTGGTTCAGTTCGGACTGCAGGCGCTGATTAATATTGCCTCATCCCTCAGTTTAATACCGACAAAGGGAATGACGCTGCCGTTTATTTCTTATGGCGGTTCTTCTCTGGTTTCTCTGGGATTCGGTATGGGAATCGTGCTGGCCTTAACCCGCAGCACGAATACGATAAAGGAAAGCAAATGACAAACATTCGAATCGTTTTAACGGCCGGCGGCACCGGCGGGCATGTTTTCCCGGCGGAAGCTTTAGCAAAAGAATTGTCAGCGAAAGAAGCGGAAATCTGTTTTATCACGGACAGACGCGGCAATTCTTTTTCCGATCGTTTTCCCGATATAAAAGAATATCGCATTTTTGCGGGAGCTTACGCCGGCAAACCGCTGTTAAAAAAATTGTTTGCCTTATTTTTAATGGCAGTCGGTCTTTTTCAAAGCCTGTTCATTTTGCGGAAAATTAAACCGGCTGCCGTTGTCGGATTCGGCGGTTACGCCGCTTTTCCCGCCAGTTTTGCGGCAGGACTTTTAAAAATTCCTTTGATTTTGCACGAACAAAATTCCGTTTTGGGCGGCGCAAACCGTGTTTTAGCCAAAAGAGCTTCTTTAATTGCAACTACGTTTCCTGCCGTTGAACGAATCCCCGCAGGAATTGCTTCCGCCTATACGGGCGTTCCCGTGCGTCCTCAAATATTGGCTTTGCGGAATAAGCCGTATCAAGCGCCGACGGATCAGTTCGATTTGCTGATTTTCGGCGGTTCTCAAGGCGCATCCATATTCAGCCGCGTTATTCCCGAAGCTTTAAAAGCCCTGCCCGACAATTTGAAAAAACGTTTGAACGTCACGCAGCAATGCCGCGCGGCCGATTTACCGGAAGTGCAAAAAGCTTATGAAAACTCCGGACTGAATGTCGAGTTGAACTCGTTTTTTTCAGACATTGCCGACCGCTTTGAAAAAACACATCTGGTCATTTGCCGGGCCGGCGCTTCCAGTCTGGCCGAACTGTGTATTGCCGGCAGACCGTCGCTGATCGTTCCGATTTTACGTTCTCCGGACGCGCATCAACTGAAAAACGCCCGTTTTATCGCGAAAAACAACGGTGCTTTTTTGTGTGAAGAACCAGACTTTACACCCGATTGGCTGACGGCTAAAATAACGGAACTGATGAATAATCCGCATTTATTGGAACAAACCGCTCAATGTGCCCGAAAGCTGGGCAAACCCGATGCGGTTGCTCTGTTTGCGGATGCCGTTTTAAATACTGCAAAGGCTTCTTAAATGACGACAAAAAACGACAACCTGCCCTTTCCTATCGGAACGCTCCATTTTATCGGCATCGGCGGCAGCGGTATGAGCTGTATTGCCGAATTGATGCACAATCTGGGCTACAGCGTCCGCGGATCGGATATTGCCGAAAATTCAAACGTAAAACGCCTGCGTACTTTAGGCATTTCAATAACGATCGGACATAAAGCCGAAAATATAGAAGGGGCAGACGTTGTTGTCGTTTCTTCCGCAATTAATCTGGAAAACATTGAAATCAAAGAAGCCCGCCTGCGCCGTATTCCCGTTGTCCGTCGCGCGGAAATGTTGGCGGAACTGATGCGGCTGAAATGGTCAATCGCGGTCGGCGGCACACATGGCAAAACGACGACGACATCTATGATCGGATTGATTATGCAAACGGCCGGGCTGGATCCGACCGTTGCAAACGGCGGCATTATCAACGCTTACGGCACGAACGCCCGTCTTGGCAAAGGCGACTGGCTGGTCGCCGAAGCAGACGAATCGGACGGCAGCTTTTTAAAACTGCCCGCAACGGCGGTTGTTGTCACGAATATGGACCCCGAACATCTGAATTATTACGGCACATACGATAAAATGAAAGAAGCTTACCGCACTTTTGTGCAGAACATTCCTTTTTACGGTTTTGCCTGCCTGTGTGTCGATCATCCGGAAGTTCAGCGTTTAATTTCTCAAATCTCTGACCGTAAGATTATCACTTACGGATTTACGCCGCAGGCCGAAGTAACGGCGCAAAATATTCATGCCGTTCCGGGATTGATCACATTTGACGTTGTTGTGGCGGAAAGTCTCAGCTCCACCGAAGAACCGCTGCGGATGAACGGATTTTCTCTTCCGGTTTACGGGCGTCACAACGTGTTAAATGCTTTGGCGGCAATCGGCGTCGGATTGCGTTTGGGCATATCCGAAGAAAATATGAAGAAAGCTCTGGCCGGTTTTACGGGTGTTCAGCGTCGCTTTACCAAAACCGGAGAAGCAAACGGTGTAACGATCATTGACGATTACGGCCACCACCCGATTGAAATCGCCTCGACCTTGCGCGCCGCCCGCGATGTCGCTCCGCAAAAAGTGATCGCCGTTTTTCAGCCGCACCGCTACACGCGCGTCGCCAACCTGTTTGAAATGTTCTGCACGGCTTTTAACGATGCCGACTGCGTTATTGTCGCCGACGTTTACGCCGCCGGAGAACAGGAAATTCCTTCTGCCAACAAAGAAGCTTTGGTTGAAGGACTGCGCGCACATGGTCATCGACATGTCATCGCATTAAACAAACGTGAAGATTTAGCGGATATAATCAAACAAGAGGCCAAACCCGGCGACATTGTCATTTGCTTAGGCGCCGGCAGCATTTCCTCCTGGGCGAAAGCTTTGCCGGACGAATTGCAAAAAGCCTGAAACAATTCAAACAAAGGAGAGGAACTTGTTTTCACTTCTTAAACATATTTTTACGGGCGAATCGGGATTGGAACAGGTCATGCCTGTCGTTCGCGGGCAAGTTATTGCCAATGCTCCGTTAAATAAAATGACATGGCTGGGGGTCGGCGGTCCGGCGGAAATTTTATTCACACCTGCCGATATGGACGACCTGGAATATTTTTTAGCCAATCAGCCCAATGCCCCTCTGACAGTCATCGGCGGCGGATCGAATTTATTGATTCGGGACGGCGGCATTCCGGGAGTTGTCGTTCATTTGGGAAAAACCTTTGATTCGATTGTCGTTGACGGAGATAAAATTATCTGCGGCGCCGGCGCAAAAAACATGGAAATTTCAAGAATTGCTATGGAAGCGGGCTTGTCCGGCTTCGAATTTTTATGCGGCATCCCCGGAACGTTGGGCGGATCGATTCGCATGAACGCCGGCGCAAACGGCAAATCGGCCTCCGATATTGTGGAAGAACTGACCGCCTTTGACATCATCGGCAAAAAAATTGTTCTGCCCAAAACGGAAATTCCTTTCGATTACCGCACGAACTCTTTGCCGGATAACTGGATTTTTACGAGCGCAGTGCTGAAAGGAACTCCGGAAAATAAAGAAAATATTCAGAAACGTATGACAGAATACCGTCAAATTCGTGAAAAGTCTCAACCGATCGGCACAAGAACGGCCGGTTCGATTTTTAAAAACCCGATCGGATTGAAGGCTTGGCAGCTGATCGAAAAAGCGGGCTGCCGCGGATTGAAATACGGCGGCGCTATGATTTCTGAAAAACATTGCAATTTTTTCATCAATACAGGCAAAGCCACGGCACAGGATTTTGAAACGCTTGGGGAAACCGTGCAAAAACGCGTTTTTGAAACAAGCGAGATTATGTTGGAATGGGAAGTGCGGCGCATCGGTGTCAAAACGAAACGTTTCAGCAGCTTCGGAGGCAGATAATTGACTAAAAAAGTAGCGGTATTGATGGGCGGCTGTTCTTCGGAACGAGAAGTTTCCTTAGCCAGCGGCGATAATGTTTTAAAAGCTTTAAAAGAAGTCGGCTATCGGGTTTTCGGCATTGACGTTTCCCGCGATTTGGGCGCTTTAATCACCGAACTGAACGAACAAAAACCCGATGTCGTCTTTAACGCTTTGCATGGCAAATACGGCGAAGACGGCTGCATTCAGGGAATGCTTGATATTATGGGTATTCCTTACACGCATTCGGGGCGCACGGCGTCGGCTTTGGCGATGAACAAAGTTATGGCTAAAAAAATGTACAGAACGGCGGGATTGCCTGTCGCCGCAGAACGCGTCGTTACTAAAGAACAGATTTTATCGGGCGATATTATGCCTTATCCCTTTGTCTTAAAGCCGATCAGCGACGGTTCTTCCGTCGGCGTGTTCATTTTTGACAAACCTTCCGGCAAAAAACCGTTTGAAGGTGAAAAATACCCTTATGCCGACAATGAAGAAATTCTGGCGGAAGAATATATTCCCGGTCGGGAAATAACGGCAGCCGTTATGGACGGAAAACCTTTGGGATTGCTGGAAATCATTCCGGCAAAGGGTTTTTACGACTATCGGAACAAATATTCGCAAGGCGGCGCTCAACACGTCGTTCCCGCCGACATTCCCGAAGAAGACAAGGCTGAAATTATGCGCATAGCCGCCGAAGCGCACAAAGTTTTAGGCTGCCGCGGCATATCGCGTTCAGATTTCCGCTATGACAATACGCGTATAAATGAAAACCCTCGCATCGTTATTTTGGAAACGAACACGCAGCCGGGAATGACTTCCCTTTCCTTAGTGCCCGATATCGGGCGAAACGCCGGCTATTCCTATCGGGACATCGTCGTCTGGCTGGTGGAGAATGCTGCATGCGCTTAATAAAGTTTCAAGACTTCAAACCGTCCGGTCTTTTTCTGATCGCTTTTGTCGTACTGGCTCTTTCGACGATGACGGCATTGTTCTTGAACAGCGCTTTTTATGCGGAAAAGAAAGAAAGTTTAAATTTCTTTCTTCACAGAATGGCTTTTTCCGCTGATTTGCGTTTAAACGAAGTATATGTTCGCGGTCGAATCAAAACCGACGAAAAGGAATTACTGAACACTTTGAAAGTCGAACGCGGTATGCCGATCACGGCGGTAGATATTCAAAAATCCCGCGAAGCCGTTCAACATCTGCCTTGGATCAAGACGGTTCACATTGAACGTCGTTTGCCGCATATTCTTTACATTCAGCTGACCGAAAGAACACCGATAGCCATATGGCAAAACAAAGGTGAATATCGCCCGGTCGATTCAGACGGTCAGCCGATTGAAATTTTTGTAAAAAAACTGAATGGTTTGCCTTTGGTTTTAGGATCGGACGCTCCGGAAAAAACGCCGGAGCTTCTGGCTTTTTTATCTCAGGAGCCGGAATTGAAAAAACGAGTTAAGGCTGCCGTTCGCAAAGGTCAGCGTCGTTGGGACATTATGTTGGATGACATAGAAAAAGGCATTACCGTTCGCCTGCCGGAAAAAGATCCGGCCTCGGCATGGGGACGATTGGCCAATTTGGACAGAACGGAAAAACTTCTCAGCCGCAAAGTCACATTGATTGATCTGCGCCAACCCGATAAATTGATCGTTCGGTTGGAAACTCCCCCTAAAAAAGGAAAGAAAACGACTGCCGCCGTTTCCGATGCCATTCCTGTTGCCGCCAAGCTTCAAACGCCTTGACAAATAAAGGATTAATTCCGTGTCCCGTATTTTAAACGACAACAATCTGATTGCGGCTTTGGATATAGGCACCTCAAAAACATGCTGTGTTTTAGCTTATCCCGTAAATGAAAACAAAACGGTTATTGTCGGAGCCGGATCGTTTCAAAATACAGGCGTTAAAAAAAGCGAAATCATAGCTCTTTCTCCGACGGTCGAATCTGTCCGGCACGCAGTTGCCAATGCGGAAAGTTTTATTAAAGAACGTGTTAAAACCGTTGTAGCTACGGCTTGCGTCGGCACACTTTCATCATCAATTATTCAGGATCATTTGGATTTGGGCGGTTCGGAAATAACGCAAAGCGATATGAACCGCCTGATTGACAGCGCCCGCAATAAGATTCCGGATTCGGATGACGAGATTTTACATTGCATTCCGATTGATTACAGTTTGGACTCCAGACACTCTATTGCCGATCCGCGGGGATTAACCGGCAACAAACTTTCCATTTTTCTCAATACCGTTATGACTCCGCCCTACCCTGTGCGCGATATGAACAAAGTTCTGGAACAAAGCCATCTGTTTTGTTCTAAAAAGGTAGCCTCTCCTTATGCGGCCGGACAAGCTTGTTTAACGCCGGAAGAAAAAAAACAGGGAACGGCCGTTATTGATCTGGGCGCCGGAACTACGGGAATCGGAGTGTTTTATGAAGATCAGCTGGTTTTCGCATCAAAATTGCCTTTCGGCGGAGATATGATTACAAAAGAACTGGCTTCGACTTTTAAGACCTCTTTGGATAACGCTGAAAGAATTAAAACACTGAAAGGTTCCTGCCTGCCTTCGGCCGCTTATGAACATGAAGAAATAGAAATTCCTCTGATCGGAGAAGACAAAAGCGTTTCCGCCATTCTTGTTCCCCGTTCGCGGATTGTGGAACAAATCGTTCCCAAAATCGAAGAGCTTTTTGAAAAGATCAGAAAATTGTTGGAACAAACGGAATTTTACGATATCTGCATGAATTTTGTTCTGACGGGCGGAGGCGCTTTACTGCATGGAATCAATGAAAAAGCGGCTTCTGTCCTGCAGCGCAATGTTCGCACCGGACAACCCGTCCGTTTGTTTGACAAACAGGAAATTATTCCGGCGCATGCTTATCAAAGCTATATGTGCTGTATCGGATTATTGCATTATACGACCAAAGTTTTATTAAATACGCCGACACATCAGCGCGATCTATCCGCGCCCGGAAATAAATTTGTGCGATTTTTTCGTTGGTTTTTAGATAATTCTTAAAGACTTTCGGGATATAAAGAGGAAGTATTGCTTTGATTAAAAATCGGAAAAACGGAAAAAAGCAAGGAATACCGCCGATTCATCAAAGTTGTCTCATTTTCTGACGGAGTAGTCCATGACTTTAGACATTAGTGTTCCCGAACAACAGCCTATAGTTCTTTTAACCCCTAAAATTACCGTGATCGGAGTCGGCGGAGCGGGCGGCAACGCGATTAACAATATGATCCAAACACAGTTGGGCGGTGTTAATTTTGTTGTGGCCAACACCGACGCGCAAGCCTTAAATTCTTCAATGGCGGAAACAAAAATTCAGCTGGGAATTGAAACGACAAAAGGTCAGGGAGCCGGAGCCAGACCGGAAGTCGGCCGTGAATCCGCAGAAGAAGCTCTGGATGATATTGCGGCTGTTCTGGACGGCGCAAATATGGTTTTCATTACAGCCGGTATGGGCGGCGGAACAGGAACGGGAGCCGCTCCCGTTTTTGCAAAAATGGCCAGGGAACGCGACATCTTAACCGTTGGCGTCGTCACAAAGCCTTTTACGTTCGAAGGCCGTCACAGAATGGCTATTGCGGAACAAGGCATTGAAGAGCTGGCTCAATATGTCGATACTTTAATCGTTATTCCTAATCAGAACTTATTCCTTGTCGCTGATGAAAAAATGACTTTTGCCGAAGCATTCAAGCGTGCCGATCAGGTTTTGCAGGGCGGTGTGCGCAGCATTACGGACCTGATCATCACACCGGGAATTATCAATTTGGACTTTTCGGACGTTCGCGCGGTTATGGCGGAAATGGGACGCGCTATGATGGGAACAGGTATGGCTTCCGGCGAAAACCGCGCTTTGGAAGCCGCGGAAGAAGCGATTGCCAATCCGTTGTTGGACGACGCGTCAATGACCGGAGCCAAAGGCATTCTGATCAACATCGCCGGCGGCGCGGATCTGACATTGTTCGAAGTCGATGAAGCCGCCAACAGAATCCGCCGCGAAGTCGATCCCGAAGCGAATATTATTTTCGGGGCGTCTTTCGATGAATCATTGGAAGGTTCCATCCGCGTGTCCGTCGTTGCGACCGGCATTTCCAGACCGCAGGAAGCGCAAAATCCTTTTATGGTTCAAACCTCTTCACCGTCTATTTTCTCGCAGACGCAGCCTAAACCGTCTTTTTCTCCGTCTTTTGCCGCTCCCCGTCATACAACGACGGCTGCCGCTGAAAAGTCTGTTTCTTCGGCAACATCAGCCTTAACGGCTTCCGAATCGACGGAGGAAATTGAAGACGACGTTTTATCAATTGATGATGAAATAACTCCGCCGACGACCGCACCTGCACATCCGACATTAACGACTCAACCAATGTCGTTTTCCTCCAAACCGTCTGTCAGCAACACCTTACCGGCGATGCCGGCTCCGAATGAACTGTTCGGATCGGGAGAAACAAGACAACCGGCTTCTTTTGAGGCTTTTACTCCCAAAGTAACCGTTATGGAAAAATCTTCGTCACCAGCAGTATTTACACCGTATGAGGCTCCGACCGTTTCAACGGACGCCACCGACTTAGAGGAAATAGTTCCGTCCGCGCAAGAAGATTTGTTTTCAACACCGGTTTCTTCGGTTCCGCCGGTAATTCCGCCGGCCGTAAAGCCTGCTGAAAAAAGCAGACCGTCTTTGTTCCAGTTTGTAACAGGCCGCAGAACGGCGGAAGACAAACAGCCGGAAACAACAGTAAACGAAGAATCCGACATTCCGTCTTTTTTAAGACAGCGATGATTGGAAATACATTAAAGGCCCTCCGCAACGGAGGGCTTTTTTGTATAGTTCTAAAAAAATACCGACAACAATAAAAAAAGCGACGGGACGCGAAGCCATTGCGGATATAAAAAAATATGACGTCGATATTTTTCAGGAATCACTGCGCGATAATATGGGCGCCTGCTATCGCCCTAAAGAAAACCAAATCGTTCTGGGTAAAAACGGCCCTCCTGAGCTTTTGGAACAAGCTTTGGTGCATGAAGCCCGTCACTTGCGTCAATCTAAACTGGGGGCAGATGAATTGATTGCCAACAACAATCTGGATTTTGCGTCTTGGATGATGATCTATCGCGCGAAGGAAGCGGACGCTTATACGCAACAAATCAAAGCGTGCAAAGAATGGGAACAAATCGGTCACACAGCCCCGATGAAACATTATCAAAGACATAATCCAGTAATAGTCAATGCTTATAACAAAAGTAACTCCCCGTCCGACGCGTTTAAAGCTTTTTATGTGCATGTCGGTTTGAGCCATTATTACGAAAAATATTATGGCACCAATTGTCTTATGAGGGTTATGCAGAAAGAATATGCTGATAAAGATATTTCCGATATCGAATATGTTTCTTTAAAACTGGAGGATATTGCCAAATGCTGCGGCGGCGACCGCGTTGACGAGTTTGAGGAATTTATGAACGGCAAAGAAGCACGTCAGATGCACCTGCTGACAAAAACGTTTGCCGAATTGAATGATGAACGGCTTGCGGCATCAGGTTTGCCGCACGATCCGTCGCTGGTGTCCATTCCCGTTCGCGATTTTAAAGACAAATTCTTCAACGGAATTGATTATGCCGGCTTCTGCTATGATTGCGATCCCGAAAAAGTCAGTAAAGAAGAAACTCTGAAAAAAGAAACGCGAAAGATTATAACGGCCGCTGTAAACGCCGTTGAAAAAATCGATAAAGCCGCGGTCAAAGGAAAAACAAATCCCAGAGCTGAAAAATTGTTGAATGCGGCTAAAAAACGGATGGGCGATGCGTTCCGACCAGCCGAGCCAAACAACCAAAAATCGTTGCAGTCGCTTTTAAGCAGGCTGGGAATAAACAAAACAGCGCAGGCGGCCGCTTTGAAAAAAGACAACAGCCGATAGGATTTTCATAACCAAAAATAATCCCCGTTTAAACGGGGATTATTTTTGGTTATGAAAAAGACGCCGTTTTTACGGCGTCTTTTTCAGTATAAAACTCTTAAATTAACGGCCCTGACGTTTCTGTGCAGCAACAGCAGCGGCAACCGCTTTTTCAACCTTCTTCGGCGGTTCAGCTTTTTCCATCGGCTTTTCAATCATACCGCCCGGATTGGCGCCAAAGCGACCATACATTTCTTTAACTTCATCCATATAAGAAGATTTCTTTTCTTCTTTCTTAACGCCGCGCAGTTTTTCAGCCAATTCCGCCTTTGCCGGATCAACTTTTTCCGGTTCGGCCTTTTTTGCTTCGGCAGGTTCGGCCGGACGACCGACAAAACCGCCAGGATTGGCTACATCGCCGTATTTTTCAAAAGCGTCTTTAACATAATTTTTCGCTTTTTCCCAGAATCCCATTTTAACTCTCCTCTATAAAAATCAAGCTTTAAGATTAATGTATATACAATTTTGATTTTTGTCAAATATTTTTCCAAAAAAAAGATCATTTTTCGATTTTATGCCTTAAAATCCTTTTGTTACTAATTTTTTTTTGTCAACACGCCCCTTCAAAACAAAAAAAACAGGCAATTCGCTTAACGTTTCGAATCACCCGTTTTTTTTCGAATATTTCAAAAATTACATATTCACCGCAACTTCATATGCGCGTTCGATCGTATCCATAATTTCTTTTTGCGCTTCGTCCGGATTTGGTTCTTCTGATTTAATGTAAGCGGACAACGCCTTATCCAAGACATCGATACTTCTCAAAACATTTGTTTCAACAACCAATATCTTTTTAACTTCCGCCAACGCCTGCATAACGGCTTCATCGATATTTGTCAGTAAAATATCCCCGTCGGCCGAACGTTGAAAATGCAAAGTTTTATCATCCTTTTTAGATAAAACCGGCGCTTTAGGCTCTCCTTCGAAAGCTGGCAAAAAAACGGAAATCATTCCGGCTTCATTAATAACAAACTGCGGAGAGGGTAATTCGTTAATATCCATGTTATTTTCCTGTTCAATGAGACGTTGTCCAAATTATACAGCTTTTCCGTTCGTTTTCAAGCTGTTGCTTTTTCATTGCATCATAAAAAAACTAAAACAACGTAAAAACTTTTTTAAACAAAACTCCTCTTTAAAAAAAACGCACAGAATAAAGAAGTAAAATAAAGAATTACGCGTTTTGACGTGTTTCCAATAGTTTAATTTTAGGAAAATCTTCGGCAGTTTTATTCAAATGCCATGCATTGCGCGCCAAAAACACCCATTCGTTATCGTGATCCGTTGCCAAAGCCGCTTTATTCATTTTGACGAAAGATTCCATATCAGCCGATGTTTCCGCTTTGACCCAACGCGCCGTATAAAGAGCTGTCGGCTCAAATATCACGGGAATTTCATATTCCGTTCGGATCCGATCAGCCAAAACATCAAACTGCAAAGACCCGACGACACCGACAATCCAATCCGTTCCCATTGTCGGCTTGAAGACGCTGGCACCGCCTTCTTCCGCGATCTGCTGCAGCGCTTTTCCTAAATGCTTAGCCTTCAAAGGATCGGTCGAACGGATTTTCTGCAGCAGTTCCGGCGCAAAAGAAGGTATGCCGGTAAACGTTAATTGCTCCCCTTCGCTTAAAGCGTCGCCAATCCTTAAATTCCCGTGGTTCGGCAATCCGATAATATCCCCCGGCAACGCCTCGTCCGCCAGCTCGCGTTCCTGCGCCAAAAACATAATCGGATTATGCATCGGCAAGTATTTGCCGCTGCGCACATGCAGCAGTTTCATTCCGCGCTGAAAATGCCCCGAACACAAACGGACAAAAGCGATTCGGTCGCGATGTTTCGGATCCATATTGGCTTGAATTTTAAACACAAAGCCGGTGACTTTTTCTTCCGTCGGATCGATTTTGCGTCCGACAGCCGGCTGAAACCGAGGCGACGGAGCATACTCCACCAAGCCGTTTATCAATTCACGCACACCGAAATTATTGATCGCCGAACCGAAAAACACCGGTGTCTGAATCCCTTCCAAATACGCCTGACGGTCAAAAGCGGGACAAACACCGCGCACCATTTCCACATCTTCGCGCAATTTTGCAACTAAATCTGCCGGCAGCAAAGCATCCAGCTTCGGATCGCCCAAGCCGTTGCAGACTTCCGCTTCAGCCGTTGTCCCGCGTTCCATCAAGACTAACCGATCATTTAACAGATCATAACACCCTTTAAAATCTCTGCCCGATCCGATCGGCCATGTCACCGGAGCAACCTCTAACGCCAGCGTGTCTTCAATTTCCGACAACAACGCGAACGGATCCTGTGAATCCCGGTCCATTTTATTAATAAAAGTAATAATCGGCACATCGCGCAGACGGCAGATTTCAAACAGTTTGCGCGTTCTGGCTTCGATACCCTTTGCGGCGTCAATCACCATAACGGCAGAGTCAACCGCCGTTAAAACGCGATAGGTATCTTCTGAAAAGTCCTCGTGCCCCGGCGTATCCAGCAAATTAAACGTGCACCCCCGATATTCGTACGTCATCACGGATGACGCAACGGAAATACCGCGCTCCCTCTCCACTTTCATCCAGTCGGAACGGGCGCGCCGCTGCTCTCCCCTGGCTTTGACCGCGCCGGCCATTTGAATGGCTCCCCCGAATAAAAGCAGTTTTTCGGTTAAAGTCGTTTTACCCGCATCAGGGTGGGAAATAATCGCAAATGTTCTGCGATGTGCCGTTTGTTCTGCTAAAGACATCTTTTCAGCCTCTGATAAAAAATGATTTTGTTTGTACCATACCCCTGTCTGAAAGAAAACAAAAAGCAGGGAAAATCATTTCCCTGCCATTTAATCTGAAGACTTTTGCTACCCCGGTTCTTTTCTTTTGGAAACGATTCCCAAAGAAATAATCATTTTCAATCCGTCTTCCACGGAAATATCCAGAGGAATCACATCTTTTTTATGATACAAACTCCAATAGCCGGAAGTCGGATTCGGCGTTGTCGGCACATAAACGGAAACCATATCTTCGTTATCTAACGCTTTTGAAAGCATATACGGCACATCGGAAGTCACAAAAGCCACCGTCCATGCGTCTTTGCGGGGAAATTCGACCATAACGACCTGACGAAACGCGTTTGATTTTTGTGAAAAAACAGTTTCAAACAACTGCTTAAAAGTCGAATAAATTCCGGAAACAAAGGGAATTTTTTCCCACATACGTTCCCAAATACGAACCAGTAAACGTCCCAGATAACCGGTTGTAAAAGCGCCTAATATGGTTAAAAAGATGATAACGGCGACAACGCCCAACCCGGGAATGCCGAAAGGCAAAAATTGCTCGGGATTATATTCGTCCGGAATCAGATGACGAACTTTTCCGTCTATGAAATTAACAAATAAAATCGCCAGATAAATCGTTAATGCCGGAGGCGCCGTCACCAGCAATCCGGTTAAAAAATAATTGCGCAGACGCATCACCAGCGTCTTTTTTCCGTTTTCTTTTGAAATTTCGCTTTCAGGTGAATCGGACATCTCTTTTCCTAAAAAATTAAGCTAACTGCAAAATGCCTTTTTCTATGGCTTTTAACATAACGGCAATATCGCGCCAGCCGGGGACAGGTTTTCCGTCATCCTGAAACAGATCTATCCCTTTACGGAAACAATATTCGTACACTTCTTCCGGATCGGCATCCAGCACTTCATCCCACAGCGTTTCCATTTCCGGATTGCCATAATCAGGCAAATCGCCGAAAATCCCATATAAAACCGTTTCACGGTCATCCGAATAAAGCAATGCGGACAACGGATCTGCGGCGGCATTAATATCCGCCTGCTGCTGTTCCCTCTCCTGCTGAGAAGGAAGAAAAGATGCGGCACGGATCAAATTTTCTTCCGTATATTGATTAGACAAGATTAATTCCTTTCCTCTAACAAACAGAAATATCTGTTTTCTTTATAGATTGCTAGATTCTTGGCGATCAGTCAAGAGCGGGTTAATGAAAAAAACCTATTTTTTACAAGCCCTTCTTTATACATTATCCGCAACACATTCGCTAACTCAAATAACATCTCTCAAAAACAATTCAATGTCTTAAAAAAAACAAAAAATAAATTTTTATAGCAATATTAAAAAATAAAATTTAAATTTTATCGATTTAAAAATAATATTTATCAATAAAAATAAACAAAAATAAAACATTCTTTTAAAGAAATATTTTTTTATGTTAAACTAATTATTGTAATATAAAAAAATGAGGAGGAACCTAAAAAACTATACCTTTCATTTACAATTATTCTGTTTGCTTTCGTTTTTTTTAAACGAACAGCGCTACGGCCTTATAGGATGTTTATCAGGAAAAACTTTTAGACGGCGGCAGCGGTTATGTGTCAACGGCATACTGCAGTGTCGGATATCACTTAAATGCTTCAGGGACTTGTTCCCGCAAAACTTTTGTCTTTGACGATACGATCATTGACTTGGAATATGATACCTGCATTTGCTCAAACCCGAATCTTCCCTGCCAATGCATAGCAGATTCATAAGGAACAACTTTGAGCCTCATATTTTATGAAGCTCGGAAGAAACCGCGGAAAGATTGCCTAAACCCTCCCGCGGTTTCTTTTTATTTTGATTGCGAACTGTTAATACGAGATTCCGCGAGGACAAAATAAAAAAAGCCTCCTTTTCAAGGAGGCTTTTCTTTATTTTTCCGACATCAATTTCTGGATTGCCGGTCTTTCAGTTTTTTCTGAACAGCCATCTTCCGAGCCGCCGGCTTGTGCTGATACTGACGCTTCTTTTCTTCTATTGCGGCACGACGTTCTTCATATTTCTTCTTAAATTCTTCTGTCTTTTGCAAATCACGCTGACGGCGTTTTTCTGAGAACTTAGAAGCAATAATATCGTACGCATGCGTCTTAAAGTATCCGCTCTGAGCCAAAGCCTGATACAGCTGAACAACGCGTTTAGAATCACGCTGTTTCGTTTCGGTACGTCCCGGACGCTTAAATTCGCCGATTTTCGGATCTTTTTCCTTTGAATGTTCGTTGCCGGACTGACGATAACCGTTCAAAATGTTCGCAATATCTCTGAAAACAGGAACTTCCTTAATTTCATTGACTTTCAAATGCATTTTCGGACGCCAGTTCTTCCACGGAATACGGCTGGCTCCACCTTGTTCAAACACCTTATTGTCTTTACCGCCGACTGAAGATTCGGAACGCTGACGTGTTCCCGGAATGTTGCCCATATAATTTGTGCGGAACATATCGGAGAACGGGAATAAAAGCATTGCGGAACGGGATTGCCCCAAATAATCCGCAACAGCCTGCTCATATTTTTCCGGACAAGAACGCGTATCATGCGCCGGATCTTTAACCGGTTCGCCGCCGACTCTGTCCCAGCAGCCCTTTTCCGTCAAAGCCCAGTTCAACGCACAGCGCTGGGACTCATACTGGCGGAATTCCAAATCACGCTGCTGCGCGCTTTCATAGTAGCCCAGATAGTCTTTCAAATGAACGTCGCGGGCTGTCCACTGACTGGCCAAAGACGGCGTATCATGTGTGGAAGGAGCCGCCGTCGAATACTGCGGATATTCTTCCGGATGACGGAACGCATTATTGTTTCCGCCGTTCTGATATCCCCATTCACGCTCAAACGGCATCACGCGATAAGACAAAATCCCGTGATCCATCAATTTATCCTGGAAGCCCGGAGGCAACTGCCCTAAATCTTCACCGATCAGCATACATTTGTTGCGATGGGATTCCAAAGCGGCTACGGCCATCAGTTCATCCACCGGATAGTAAACGAAAGCACCTTCTTTAGCGGACTTTCCTTCCGGAATCATATACAAGCGAGCCAGCTGCAGAACATGGTCAAGACGCGTACAGCCTGCTGTTTTCATATTATTGCGCAGCATCTCGATAAACGGTTCATACGCCGTATCTTTCAGCGCTTTCGGCTTAAAGCCCATCACATCCCAATTCTGACCGTTCGGAGACAAAACGTCCGCAGGCGCACCGGCAGACGCCTTCATATACAGATCCTTGCATCCCCAACCTTCGAAACCGAATTTTGCGGAACCGACGGCGATATCCGTATACAAACCGACTTTCATGCCGCTTTCTTTACAAACCTTTTGAACGTTTTCCATCTGATTCAACGTTTCAAACTGCAAGTATGTATAGAAACCGACCCGGTCTTTATTGGCTTCAGCAAAAGCTTTCACTTCCGGCGTTTTGGAATCCTGATATTCAGGAGGCCAATCACGCCAATCCGTCAGTTTCGGTTCCTGTTTGGCAAAATGTTCGCACAACGTCTGGAACACGGCAAAATCTTTCAGCCGTTCACCGCCGTTTGCCTTAAACTCTTCAAATTTCGCTTTACGTTCCGGCGAACCGTTTTTCACAAATTCTTCGTAGCACTTTTCCAAAACCGGCGTTTTTAATTCAAACGCAGCCGTGTAGTCGACATCGGAAGCATCCTGCGCTTTACGGCGTTTCGCCGTATATTCGGGCGAATCGTACAAAGCGACGGCTTCTTTACTCTTTTCAAATTCGGGAACAGCCGTCACATCAACATATACATGGTTAAAATAAGTACGGCTGGCCGGCGCATACGGAGAAGCTTCCTCCGCGGCTTCGGGGAACATAGCGTGCAGCGGGTTGACCCCTAAAATACCGGCGCCGCTTTTACCGACCGTATCGGCAATTTCAGCCAAATCGGAAAAATCTCCGATTCCCTGATTTTCATCGGAACGCTGTTCATACAACTGAACGGGAACCCCCCACGCCTTGCCGCCGTTGGCGATGTCAATCGGATCATAACATTTGGTCGGCGCATAAATCATACGAGTTGAAGCTTTCGGCTGACCGGGAATTTCCATTTCCAACTTGTGATAGCCGATATCAAAATCCGCCGGCATTGTGAAAACGCGTTTTTCATACTTAACGCCGTTGATTTCCCGAATCATCGGCTTGCCTTCGTCATCATACTTCAAATGCGTATCGGACAGTTTCACGGCTCCGGACTGAACATTGCCGTTTTCTTCGTTGACGGACCATTTCAATTCTTCCTGATCGTGGCCGACAGGAACAACAAACTCAACTTCCTTTTCACGATCTTTGCGCATAACGCAAACGGGCCCGAGCGGAGAAGCATACTGTTCATCCAGCGTTTTATTCAGTGTTTTGCTGATTTCCTGAGCATATTCCTGATCGGATAAATTACCCTGAGGTTTTAAAACATCAAGAGCGATCAACAACGACTGCTTGTTTTCAATCGTTGCATGGCTGTCTATGCCCGCCATAACAGCCAAACGATGCAGTTCATACTCATTCAAAATAGCCATAGGAAACCTCTTAAAAAAATAAGTTAAACTCTTTTAATTATCGAATGATAAGACACTTTTTTTCTTTTTTCCACACTTTTTTAGAAAAAAATCATTTTTTTCGAAAAACTTTTTCGACAAACCTTTTTACGCGTTTTCGGACTTTCATCTCTCTTTAGAAATCGTCATTTATATATTTCGCAAAAGAAAAGGATTAAAATTTATTTTTCCGCGAACGCAGAGCGTGTAAAAAAAATTCCGAAAATATTGACAAAAACCATTCAAACGAACTTTTTCGGAAAGCACCGCATTAAGATTTTGTTTACATTTTCAAAAGGTTATCAGGCTCGGATATCCCGAACAAGCGGATCATTTCCCGATCTCCGTTCCGCAGCGCCAGTTCCGTCGCCGTTTGACCGCCATAAACTTTTGCAAAAGGATTCGCCCCTTTATTCAGCAGCAATTTGACGATTTCCGGATATTTCCGCAGTACTGCATCCGCCAAAGCCTCATCCAAAGAATCCGCCGGCGTCGTCAGTAAAAAACGAATCGTTTCCAATCGGCCATGCGCCGCTGCTCCGATCAAAGCGGCATTTAAATCACCGCCGATCCGTTTATAAAGCAATTTCACCGTTTCGACCGAGGCGAATGAAGCTGCGGCAACGATTGCCCATTCATCATACGCTCCCGCAGACAACAGACATTTCACCTGCTTGATTTGCCCTTTTTCGGAAGCGTTGCACAGCGCCCCGGCCAAATCTTCCGCAGGCCATGATTCTTTCAAAGCTTGCTTTAACGTCTTTAGATCGTTGTTTTTAACGGCTTCAAAAAGAAGAGACATTCGGATTCCTTATAAAGGATTATCATTTCATCAAAAGATGTAACGTCAAAAATAAAATTTCAACAAAAACATATTGACTTAAAGTCAACTCCAAGACTTAAACTGAATAAAATTATTTTATAGGGATATCTCGTATGAAAAACAAAAAAGACCGCCTGCCGTTTTTCCTGCGCCTGTTTTCAGCCGCTTTATTTTTTATT
Source organism: uncultured Alphaproteobacteria bacterium (assembly GCA_937912005.1). GTDB lineage: Bacteria > Pseudomonadota > Alphaproteobacteria > CAAGCB01 > CAG-977 > UBA11549. Next base: position 58,904 of record CALDOX010000016.1, on the reverse strand, counting down.
GCCGTTTGTCTGGCCTTTGCCGGTTTTACAGATTTTTCCCCGGCCGTTAAAACACAGCTGTTTCCGGCGATTGACAGAAAAGCGTGGGGTATCGTCGTCTCCCTTATCCTGCTGACAGTTTTGTTCGGCCGATTTTACTGCTCGGTCGTCTGCCCATTCGGTCTGCTGCAGGATATAATTGCCTTTATCTCCCGCCGCAAAGCCCGTATTGATACTAACCGCCCTAAAATGCGCTATGCCGCGGCAGGATTGGCTTTTGCTTCTTTTTTTGCGGGCAGCGCTTTCTTTATCGGTTGGTTGGATCCGTATTCCAATTTCGGACGAATCGCTGCTTTTATTAAAAATCCGTCTTACAGCATCGGCGGCATAACGCTCTTTATAATAATTGTCTTCGCTGTTTGGAAAAAAAGAGCGTTCTGTACCTCATTCTGTCCCGTCGGCACGCTGTTGGGTCTGTGCGCAAAAATCAGCCCTTTTAAACTGCACATGTCCGATAAATGCGTAAAGTGCCGCAAATGCGTTTCCGTTTGCCCCTCCGGCTGTGTCGATCCCGACAACAAAATTTTGGATAATGAGCGTTGCGTCCGGTGTTTGAAATGCACAGCGGTTTGTCCGGTCAAAGCGATCGGTTTTGAAAAGCAACCCGCCCTGCCCGAAAAAACGGATTTGTCCCGACGCGGATTTTTAACAGGATCACTGACAACGGCCGCGGCCGTAAGCGCCGGCGTTGTTTTTTCCCGACGAACAACCGCCCCCGATAAAAAATCGGAAAAATCACGCCCGATCTGTCCGCCCGGAACGACGACTGCAGAAGATTTTGCGGCAAAATGCACAAACTGCCAGTTATGTGTTGCCGGCTGCGCGGGCAAAGTTTTGCGTCCGAAATCAAAACAGTATCAAACAGTCCATTTGGAATACGGAGAAAATTATTGCCTGTATGATTGCCATAAATGCAGCTCCGTCTGCCCGACCGGCGCTTTAATACCGTTGACTTTAGCGGAAAAACAGAATCGGCGCATCGGTTTAGCTCAATTTTCGACAGAAAAATGCGTCGGCTGCGGCCTGTGTGCCGACACTTGCCCCAGAAACGCCATTTCCATTACAGATATAGACGGCGATGAAAAAGCCGTTTTAAACGCTGAATTGTGCATCGGCTGCGGCGCCTGTGTCCAAGCCTGCCCCTTACCGGAAAAGGCCGTGCATGTCACTGCCGTTTTGATTCAAAGCCAAGCCATCGCAAAAAGATAGTCTCATAGAATCGGTCTATCCATCTTTCCGCCCAAGGAGCGATAAATACCATCTTCACAGATATTCTCGATTATCCTACGCCCCAAATTTATCACGAAAACAATGATCGCCGCATCAGTTCAAAAGATTCGTCCTAACAAAGCCTTACCGTAAAAAAAGTTGACAAAATAAAATCTTCTCTCTTGACAAAAAATTTACATTATGTAATTCTTAGAGTAAGAGAGTATGTCTTGGTTTAAGGTGAATAGAAATGTCATCTGCAAAGGTCACATCCGGTGCGCCAGTAGGCCACTCCACGTCAGTAGCAAAGCTGAACAGTTTTCGTTCGGCAACGGTTGCTTCTGCGACGTCTTCGATTTCTGCGGTCAACGACTCGGCTAATATCGGATCTGCAACGGATCAGTATCTGTTGAATGGCGAAGAAGATGTCAATTCTTATTTACCGGAAGACGCTCAGGAAAATCCCTCTCCCCTGCCTTTCAGTCCGTTAAGCAATGAAACTTCCTCATCCGTTCAATTGCAGTTTCAGGAAAACAAACCGTTTTATCTGTCTTTACAGGAAGTCAACCATCATATTGAATCTTATGAGCGTACAATTGAACAATCCGACGAACCGTTAAAAAAGAAAACACAGGGTTTCGGTTAAGGGAGCGCTCCATGAAAATTATGTCAACAGCCTTAACGGGAATAAATACGGCACGCATCAGATTTGAAAAAAGCGCTGAGAATCTATTGAATGCCGTCACTCCCGTTTCCGAACCCGAACCGGCTGCCGCCGAAATTCAGCCGATCGCCGCTATTCCTGAAATCGGCACTCAGTCAACAGCTTATGTCGCTTCAGATACTGCTTTTATTGAATCAAGCGTTGATATGATGGCTTCTTCTTTTGCATATAAAGCGAATATCCAAGTTCTGAAAACTTGGAATGAAGCGACGGAATCCGTTTTATCCGAATTAACCGCATAAAATTTTAAAAAAAGGAAAAAAAATTGTTGACCTTCAACGAATAGGTCTATATGTTGACGTTTGATCAAGGGCGTGTAGCTCAGCCGGTAGAGCACTTGACTTTTAATCAAGTGGCCCCGGGTTCGAATCCCGGCACGCTCACCATTTAAACCCCGCAGAAACATTATGTTTGCGGGGTTTTATGTTTTTTGAAGAAAAGACAGATTAACAGGAATCAACGTTTGGAAACATTTGATATATTCGACATGCGCTCAAACAGTTTCGGATTCGCATTTTGTCGCTCTTACTTTTTGATTTTTAAAAACGTTTTTTCATTATATATCACAGCTATTGAAAATCTTTATTTAAGGCAAACATCCTCTTGACTGGAGCGCCACAATCTCTTATAACGAAAGCGATCCTTTATCGGGCACTTAGCTCAGCGGTAGAGCATTACCTTCACACGGTAGGGGTCACAGGTTCGATCCCTGTAGTGCCCACCATAAAAAAGCTCCCCTTCAGGGGGAGTTTTTTTAAAATACTAACTGTGTATTTTAAATATAATATGTATCAAATATGGGAATAATATATCGGCTGTTTCATCAATCTATAATTAAATATTACGATCACATCATATCTCTTGGATATAATTGTGAAGTTGCTTACCATTTATTCAAGCACAACCGTTTTTTGGAATCGAATCTGTTTGCATGGACTTACATACCTTCTTGGAAAACAACAATAGAAACGTTATCAAATATTGATTTGATCGGGTCGGAAGGTTTTACCGGTCCGGATGAAGCCATTATGTACACTTGCAATGCGACAAAAATCCTTTTTCACGGGAAAATGAAAAGGAAAGAATTTCAAAACGATCCCGCAAAATATCAGGCGGACAAAGAAGAATTGATTTCCCGCGTTTCTTTTTTAAAAAACAAATTTGTTTCCGTCGTTCAAGAAAACACAAAAAAGCTGTATATCGTGAAAATTCGCAGCCAGGAAACAAACATTGAAGAAAAGATAGAAACATTGATGTCGCTTTTAAAAGCGCAAAATAACGGTCAATTTGATTTGTTGGTTATTTTGGAAGAGGCTTTCTTAAAATCGATATCCTCTCTTCCGTCAAAAGAAAATCTGTATTTCAGAACCGTCCCCTTTTTTGCTCCGGATTCTTCGGTAACGTCCAAGCGTCCGAATTTCAAACAATGGCAAAGAATTTTTGATGAATTTATGCCCCGTTACAAGCTGAAAAAAACAAAAAAATATAAATTTGAAGATACGGAATAGCGGCTTTCAAAGGTTTAAAGTTTTATTTTTTTATATCCAGACGCAACTCATGCTTTTTAGCGGAAAACCCTAAAGCTTCATAAAAAGAAAACGCTTTGGCGTTTCCGACATAAACGGACAAATCTATCTCATCAATATCTTCGCGCATGCATAAATTTTTCAATTCGGAAATCAATAATTTTCCGATTCCCTCGCGTCGGTGATTTTCATCAACGCATACCGTATCCACCAAGCAGACCCGAGACCGGCTTAAATAGGGCAAATTTTTCAAACCGGCAGACAGCATGCCGACCGTTTCGTCCTCTTTCCGAGCAACCAGAAAAATCTTATTTTCCTCCTGAATCGCTTTTTCCAAAAAAGCGGATTCCGTCTGCGGATCGATATTCGCAAAATAATTGTTCAGCAAACAGTTATGAAAGGCTCTGGCCTGTACGGATAATTTCAGCAATGCCGGCAAATCGGCTAAAACGGCTTTTCGGATTGAAACGGACATATTTTTTCCTTGAGATCGTGAACAGAAAACGATTTCAGTATACGCTTTTTAAGACCTATAAAAAACTTTCTTTTTCAAACCGGTTATGCAAAACTTAAAACATAGGTTTTATGGCTTTTTCGGGAGAGCGTATGACCAGCTTATCTGTTCTTTTATTTATTGTTTTATTTATTCGATTGCACTCTTTATCCAAGCGGATCGAAAAATTGGAAAATCCGGTTCAGAGCCCCCGGCCCGTTCACAAAACGGAAAAAAGCGTTACGGCATCCGTTTCCCCATGGGAGGATCCTGTTCCTGCCGTAAAAGAAGAAAAGAAAGAACATATATCGGAAAAGAAAACACCTGCTTTCGAATTAAAGCAATTTGCCGTCTTCAAATTTTTAGGACAGAATTTAAACGTCTGGCTGGCGGCGGGAGCGGGACTTCTCGGCGTGTTTTTCTTTGTCAAATATTCGGTGGACAACGGCCTGCTGAGCCCCTCCGTCCGCCTGTTCCTGTCCGCCCTGACCGGTACGGCGGCCATCATCGGCGCGGAAATCCTGTTCAAGCGCGAAAAAATCGCCAACAACGAACGCATCGCGCAAGTCCTTTCGGGCATCGGACTGGCGGCGCTGTACTTCAGCTCTTACGCCTTGTCCCGCGTTTATGATTTAACGACGGTTTTTGTTTCTTTCGCGTTGATGTGCGCCGTTACCGCTCTGGCCGTTTTCCTGTGTTTCCGGCACCGGAAAACGCCGTTGGCCGTGCTGACCGTCATCGGCGGATTTTTAACGCCCGCTTTGGTCCGCGAAGCCGCCGGAGACATTTATTTTTTTACGGGTTACAGCATCTTGTGTTCCGTCCTGTTCCTGATTATCGCCAAAAATCTGAAAAGCCCCCTTTTGGCGATTTTCGATCTGGCGCTGTTATTCGGCTGGGTGTTCGTTCAAATGGGCAGTTCATACACGCCCTTTGATTCCGTTCTGTTTTTCTGCGTCGGCGGCGTGGTGTTTTTCGCGGCGAGTTTTTTGTTCACGGGCGGAGACAAAAGAACGCTTCAGTTGCAAAAACTGGCCGGCGGCGCCGTCATTTTGATGATGCTGACTTTGGTCGTCAGAGCACACTACGGCATGTTGGAATGGGGATTGACGGGACTGGTCTGTTCGTTTTTGCTGATCAGAGCCGTCAAAGCCCCCGAAAAGATTCTTCCCCTGTTCGCCGGAATGATGCTGATCGTCTTTGTGCTGATGAGCCTTTGGACGCCTGATACACTGACACAAAAGTATTACGTTTTCGGCGCATTTACGGCTCTGGCTCTGGTCGTACCGTACATTCTGCTGTGGAAGAATCCCGTTTTTACGGATTATGTCGCCGCTCTCCTGCCCGTTCTGGCCGCCGTGCATTACCTGAATTTTCAGGATAAAAATCAAATCATTTATTTGGCCGTCGTCGGTGCGGGATTGGCTTTATTGCCGTTAAGCAAAACGGATTTCACCGTCGGAAATGAAAGGAACGACGCTTCAAAGCTGATTTTATCCGCCGCCGTTCTGTTGGCCGCATCGGCGTTCTGCACCGGTTTTTACGATTATATGCCGCTGTTTTTCATCGCCGAAGCCGCCGTTCTGGCCGCCGTGTACGAAAAACTGCCCGTGCCGCGTCTTTTGTCGTCCGTCTATGGCGCTTTGCTGTTTTTCGCGTTGTGCGAATACAAACTTATTTTCGTATCCGGAGCGGAAATCGCCATCGGTCAGTTTTTCGGCAACACGATGTTCCACACCGAAGGGCTGTTACAGCGGGAAAGTCTGTTGTTCCGCCTGTTCCTGCCGCTGTGCGGCTTTGCGGCCCTGTATCGCCTGACGACGATGGAAAAGCTGAAAAACATCGCCGTATCATTCTTCGGTTTTCTGGCGTTCTCTCTGGTTTACGTTCTTCTGATTTTGCAAAACAAAACGCTTGTGCCGTCGTTTTCGGACAAAGCGCTGATTACAAACCTCGCCTTCGTCTTGTCTCTGTATTTCCTTAAACGGGGGCGGGAAACACCGGCGAAGCTTTTTCTGGCGCTGACGGTTTTCCGGTTCATTCTGGCGGATCTGATTTTGCTCAATCCGTTATGGGAGCCGTCCTGGAAAGCGAACATCTCGTTTGCCGGACTGCTGTGGGGATACGGCTTCCCGATCGTCCTTTTGTGCTTTGCCGTTTTGAAACGGAAAGCCCCCTCCGCCTTTCAGGTCAATCTGGCGGCGTTCCTGTTTCTGGTTCTGGTTTCGTTTATCACGACGTATCTGCTGTTCGGCACACTGCATCTGAACGACATCAAAGCCACGCAGGCCGCCATCTTCGTTTATTCCGCCGTATGGCTGATCACGGGCATTGCGGAACTGTCGCTGTCTTTGAAAATCAAGCTGTTGACGAAACCGGCTTTCGTTCTGATCTATATCGTGGTCGCCAAAGTGTTCCTGTACGACGTTTCCTTCCTGCAGGATTTGTGGCGCGTCGCGTGTCTGTTGGGATTAGCGGGCAGCCTGCTCGGCATCGGACACTGCCACGCCAAATATTTCAAAGAGGAAAAAAAACGCAAGTTAATTTGATTTGGTACGTTTGATAAAACAGTCCCGTTTTTTTCACAAGAGGCTTTTATGAATATTTCTGTCTTTATTGCCCCCCTGATATTAGCCCTTTCTTTTTCCGTTCACGCGCAGGAATGCCCCGCCGAGGTCGTTCGGGAAACGCAACTGCAAAAACAAGCGGACGCGGCTGAAAAGCGGTACGATGTTTACGCCCCCGCCGCGGAGGAAACCATTCAAAAAATAAAACAGGCTCCGCGCCTGAACACGTTGAACGGCAAGACGATAGCTCTTGTTGGCGGCAGTTTTATGGCGGAAATCACGCATCCTGAACTGAAGCGGCTGATTCTAAAGGATTATCCGGACGCTAAAATCGTCCTGCTTGACGAAATCGGTTCGGCGGGGCCGTATCCCGCCCCAGGCGTCAGACGCGAAAAGCAGGAGGAATTCGCCCGCAAACTGAAAGAATTTAAAATCGACGCCGTCATCGCCGGAAACGGCGGTTGCGGGCTTTGTACCCCGAAAGAGATGGGATCCTGCATCACGGCGGAACATTCGGGCATTCCGTCGGTGATGATTGCCGCCCCCGGCTTTGTCGAACAAGCGAAAAGCACCGCCTACACCAACGGGATCCCCGTGCAGAGAGTGGCGACCTACCCCGGGGCGTTTTCCTCCCACACGCAGGAGGAATTGATCAAAAACACGCGGGAAGCCCTTTATCCGCAAATCGTCAAAGCGTTGACCGATCCTGTCACGGAAGAGGAAATAAAAGCCGTCGCTCAAAAAAATGCCGCCGCGCCGCGCACAGTCGCCTATCCGGGAACGATAGACGGCATCAACGACTACTTTATCAAACGCGGTTGGTCGGACGGTCTGCCGGTTGTTCCGCCGACAAAGGAACGCATCGATGAATTTTTGCGCTACACCCCTTATCACGCCGACGACGTCATCGGCGTCCTGCCTGTCGCCTACCGCAAGGTAACCGCTTTCGACGTCGCCGTTACGGGCGTTATGGCCGGCGCCAAACCGGAATATATGCCGGTTTTGATCGCTTTCACCAAGGCAATGGCGGACGGCGATTTCAGACGCACCCTTTCCAGCACGCACGGTTGGACGCCTTTCTGCTGGCTGAACGGCCCGTTGAGCCGGCAACTGGGCTTTGACAGCGCGCAGGGGGAAATTTCCGCGGCGAACAATAAAATGATCGGACGTTTTATCGATTTGGCGATGCTGAACCTCGGCGGCTATAAAATCAAAGAAAACCGGATGGGAACGTTCGGATACCTGTCTTCGTTCTGTCTGGCGGAAGACGAGGAAGCCACTCTGAAAGCCGGATGGTTGCCGCATCAGATGCAAAAAGGATTTTCCGTCAACGACAACACGCTGACCGCCGCTTCGTCCCTGTCGTGGGGAAACAATCTGACACCCGCGACTTCGGACGGGGAAAAGATTATGGAACTGCTGGCTTGGGACGCGGTCGAAAAGGAACAATTCGGATTGGGCAGCGGAATGCCGTTCGTGAACAGGACCCTTCTGATTACCGAATCCGTCGCGCGCGATCTGGCTCAAACATACCCGAGCAAAGAAAGCCTTGAAGACGCTTTGGTCAAAACCGCCCGCCGCCCTCTGGACGAACGCGCCTACGCCAAATACTGGGCGAATCCCGGCGGTTCATACGATACGAAAGAAATGCCGGTTCAGAAAATCAGAGGGAAACTGTCACGGGAGGAAAACGCGGCGGAAACCTCCACACCCCCTTGGCTGGAATGGACGGGCAAACAAACGATCGAAACGGTTCCCGTTATGGAAAAAGGCAAAACGGATATCCTTGTCACCGGTGATGCCAACCGCAATAAAATCATGACCGTCCCCGGCGGACAGTCGGCGACGATCAAAATCGAACTGCTGGAAAACTGGAACGAGTTGACGACAAAACTGGGCTATCGGCCGATAGAGGACTTTTACCTTAAAACTTCCGTTCGACCTCAACCTGCCATAAAACAAAAACGCAGGTTTAACCATAAAAGGCCGACAAAAAGAAAATTAAACAAAACGGAAAATTAAATCTTGAAAATCGAGTCTCTTATAAAAAATCCCCCGTTACCGGAGGATTTTTCATTGGATATAAGAACATTTAAGCTTTTCGTTTCTGATGGATTAGCTCCACTCTTATTATTTACAGCCAGCACTTAAAGAATCTCGTTCGAACAGAAATTTTTAAGCTATTTTCAGAATATAAATAGATTGTGGCAAAATTATGATGTGAATTGTGGCGAATTGTGGCAAAAACGAAAAAACAAAAAAAATTATTTCATTTCAATCGGATATATAGATCTTATTTGTTGAAATAATTGTGTTTTTATTCTTTCAAGCTCTTCCGGCGTATCAGCTTCGCAACGCATAATCAAAAACGGAGAAGTATTGGAAGCCCTTAAAAGTCCCCAAGCGGAAGACGGATAAACAACCTTAATGCCGTCCGTTTCATCACAAAAAAAGCCGAATTCTCTTACTTTTGCCTTAATTTTGTCGATCACTTCAAGTTTTTCCGAATCGGGACAGGGAATCTTGATTTCCGACGTTGCAAATGTTTTTGGAATTTGATGTATTCTGTCCTGCAGCGTCTCCGTTTGACGACAAGACGCAATATTCAACAGTCGAATCGCCGCATACAACGCATCGTCAAAACCGTAATATTTATCCGCGAAGCAGATATGACCGCTCATTTCTCCGCCTAAAGGAGAGTTTGTTTCTCGCATTTTTTCTTTAATAAAAGAATGTCCCGTTTTCCAAATCAACGGCTTTCCGCCCATACGAAGGATTTCTTCCGAAAATGTTTTGCTGGATTTGATATCCGCAATAAAAACCGCCCCCGGCCGAGTCCTTAAAATTTCTTCGGCAAAAATCGGCAGCAAACGATCTGTTTCCAGTAAAATCCCTTCAGAATCAATCACGCCCAGCCTGTCCGAATCTCCGTCAAAAGCCAATCCTAAATCCGCTTTTTCTTTCAGAACCGTTTCCCTTAATTTCGTTAAGTTTTCAATTCTTGAAGAATCCGGCGCATGCGCGGGAAAATTTCCGTCCACTTTTTCATTCAGCAAAATATGTCGTCCCGGCAAATTTTTAACTAATTCGGGAACAATCACGCCAGCCGTTCCGTTGCCGCAGTCCCAAACAACCGTCAATTCTTTTCCGCCGGTTTGGAAATCTTGCATCAAACGATCAACATAACGCGGTAAAAAATGATCGCTTTTTAAAGAGCCTTCTCCGGATTCAAAATCGCCCCGTTCAATTATGCGCCCTAAATTTTGAATTTCTTCACCGCAAAAAGACCGCTTATCAATTACCATCTTAAAGCCGTTGTATTCTTTAGGATTGTGCGAAGCAGTCACCATAACTCCGCCGCAGCGATCCGTTGCAAATGAAGCAAAATAAAGCATCGGCGTCGGACAGCAGCCGATGTCAACGACTTCCAATCCGCACGACAGCAATCCCGCTATCAATGCCTGAGACAACTTAGGCGTGGACAAGCGCCCGTCTCCACCGACAACAACTCTATTTATTTTCTGCCGAATTAAAACAGAACCGAATGCTTTTCCGATCCATTCCGCCGTATCCGAATCCAGCGTTAAACCGGCAACGCCGCGGATATCCGCGGCGCGCAGAACAGATGAATCTATTTTTTTTAAATCAGGTAATGACATCCGGAGCCTTGCGTCCCGTCTTGGCCTTCACGCCTGAAATTTCTTCGGCGATTGCGATCAATTCCGCTAAAGCTTCCTGCGGATCGACATCATGGCGGGCAACATTGGGTTCGTACTTTTCAATATAAATACGAATGGTTGCGCCCTGCGTTCCCGTTCCGGACAAACGAAAGACTATTCTTGAACCGTCCTTGAACAGAACGCGGATTCCCTGATGAGCGCTTTCGCTTTTATCGACAGGATCGACATATTTGAAATCGTCAAAGGTTTCAACTCCATAATTGCCAAAGAATTTGCCTTTGGCATCGGCGGCCATCGCGCGCATATTGTCCATAATTTCATTGGCGATCTTGCTGTCAACGGCTTCATAGTCATGACGGGAATAGAAGTTGCGGCCGTACTTTTTCCAGTGCGCTCTGACGATTTCTTCCACCGACATATTCGCGGCGGCTATAATATTCAGCCAATACAAAACTGCCCACAATCCGTCTTTTTCGCGAACATGATTGGACCCCGTGCCGAAGCTTTCTTCGCCGCAGATGGTCGCTTTATTTGCATCCAACAGATTGCCGAAGAATTTCCAGCCGGTCGGCGTTTCATAACAGCTCATACCCATGCCGCGCGCGACACGGTCAACCGCCTGAGACGTCGGCATAGAGCGCGCGACGCCCGTCAAGCCACGATCATAACCGGGAGCATTCCAGAAATTTGCCACGATAACAGCCAAGCTGTCGCTCGGGTTGACATAGAATTTGCGTCCCAAAATCATATTGCGGTCGCCGTCACCGTCCGAAGCCGCGCCAAAATCCGGAGCTTCATCGGAAAACATATATTCAACCAACTTGTGCGCATGCACCAAGTTCGGATCAGGGTGACCGCCGCCGAAATCTTCTTTCGGATCGCCGTTGACAACCGTTCCTTTCGGGGCTTTCAACACATCTTCCAAAATATATTTTGCGTATGGTCCCGTCACGGCATGCATCGCATCATAACGCATTTTGAAATGACCGACTTCGAACAAACGGCGAATCAGATCAAAATCAAACAGCTTCGACATCATTTGCGCGTAATCCGTCACCGGATCAATGATTTTGATTTTTGTTTCGCCCAAGACCTTTTCACCGATCATATCCAAATCAACATCAGGAGTATCCGCGATCTTGTAGCTTTCAATCTTCTGCGTATTGGCGTAGATGGCCTCAGTTACTTTTTCAGGCGCGGGACCGCCGTTGGAAATATTGTATTTAATTCCGAAATCTTCCGTCGGACCGCCGGGGTTATGGCTGGCAGAAAGGATAATGCCGCCGAACGCCTGATATTTGCGGATCACGCAGGAAGCCGCCGGCGTGGACAACAAGCCGCCCTTACCGATCATCAATTCGCCAAAACCGTTTGCCACCGCCATTTTAATAATGGTCTGAATGGCTTTGCGGTTGAAATAACGGCCGTCGCCGCCGATCACAAGCGTTTTTCCCTGATAATCTTCCAAACTGTCAAAAATCGACTGCACAAAATTTTCCAGATAACGCGGCTGTTCGAAAACCGTCACTTTTTTCCGTAAACCGGAGGTTCCCGGTCTTTGCCCTTCGAAAGGCGCAGTCGGAATATTTTTAATAATCATTCGGTCCCCCTAAATTGATAATAAAAAAACTAAAGATTTTCTAACAGGATTACCAATCAAACGCTTTCTGTCAAGACAAGCTTTTTTTCACGTTATTTTATGCGGGCTGCCGATTAAAAATCGGAAGAAGGTTCTTCGCCGATTGCCTGTAAAATCGAAAGCAGCTCCTGTCTGGCGGACACATGAGTCATAGACATTTTTACATCGGTTTTAGACTGACCTATATCCAACAAGGTCAGCCCTTTTAGAAACAATTCGCGAAAAATGATGCGTTCCCCCAAACCATGCAGCGGCGTAAAATTGATTCGTTCGCCTAAAGCGTTTAACAGTTTCCGAATAATTTTTTCATTGCGGGTGCTGACATGCATCACGCGATTGCGCAGAACAAACCAGCGCATCTGAGGTTTGCGGGCGGCAGCTCTTTTTTGCCTGGCCTGCCACACCGTCTGCGCGTAATGGCCGGGAGCTTTAACCGTCAGCGTTTCAGGTTCGATTTTGGCCAATATGTCCATATCAAGCAAACTGTCATTAATCGGCGTGATCAAGACATCTGCCGACGCATGAGCCAAACGGAATAAATGGCTGTCTGAACCGGCCGTATCAATCACGATCAAGTCGTTTTCTTTTTTCAAAATTTCAAGCTGTTCGCAAAACGCGGTTTCGTCCTCTTTACGCTGCTGTTCGGTCGGGCTTTCGCGCACGGTTACGGTCAAATGCTCCGGCAATCCCAGCTCTATATGACGCAAAGCGCTGTAAGCCGCCCTATTCTGAATATAGTGGGTCAGCGTTCCCTGCCGACCGTCCAAATCAATGGAAGCAACCCGTTTTTTTTGGCGCAGAAAGCTGACGATCAGGTGCATGGCAAGCGTTGATTTGCCCGTACCGCCCTTTTCGTTGCCGACAACGATGATTTTTCCCTCGTTCATCTTTCCTCCAAAGTCGGAAAAATTTTAAAAGGTTCGGATTTAAATTGTGTTAAAATCCGGAACGGAATCAAAAATCAGTCGTTATTTTTTTCACAATTCACCCTTGCTTTTGGATAATCAAACGATTAAAACTATCTTACTTAAGGCCGAAGGGGCTTTCTTTGACGATTCTCCGCCGGCTTCCCGTCATACATTCTTGGAGAAAGTATATGAGTGAAACGACAGGGCAAGAAGTATCTGCCTTTGATAAAATCGAAAAGGTGAAAGAGATTCTGGACCGCAACGGCCGTCAGAGCTCCCGCCTGATCCCCATTTTGCAGGAAGTTCAGGAAGTTTACCGCTACCTGCCTAAAGAAATTATGAATTATGTTGCGCAGGCGCTGGGCATTCCGGCCGGCCGTGTTTACGGTGTCGCGACATTTTACGCCCATTTTGCTTTGGAACCGAAAGGCAAATACCTGATCCGTCTGTGCGACGGAACGGCTTGCCACGTTCGCGGCTCCGAACCGATTTTGGCGGCTTTGCGCAAGAAGCTCGGCTTAACGGCGCAGCATCCGACATCGGACGATCTGATGTTCACGATCGAAACCGTGTCTTGTCTAGGTGCGTGCGGCCTGGCTCCCGTCGTCGTTATCAATGACGAAGTTCACGGCCAGATGACACCGGACAAAGCGCTGAAAGCGGTTGATGACCTTTTGCAGGCGGAGAATGCTTAAATGACTGAAAATTTAGAAAAAATTGCTTCCGATTATAAAGCGATGCAAGAAAACGTGACCCGCCGCATGACGATTTGCGCCGGCACGGGCTGCATTGCGAACGGCTCTTTGAAATTATATGACGCATTGCTGGAAGAAATCAAAAAAGCCGGCATTGACGTTGTTGTCGAACTGAAAGCCGAAGAAAACCACAAAAAATCCCTGCTGTCGAAAAGCGGCTGTCAGGGCTTCTGCCAGATGGGGCCTCTGTTGACGATTGAACCGGACGGCATTTTATACTGTCACGCACATGCGGCGGACGCGGCGGAAATCGTTGAAAAGACTTTAAAAAACAACGAAGTAATCGAACGTTTGCTGTACAAAAATCCGACCGATGGTTCGCATTGCCGCGGACAGGCCGACATTCCGTTCTACACTCGTCAGAGCCGTACGGTTCTGAAATCCTGCGGTCACGTCGATCCGGAAGACATTCGCGAATATGTTTCTCATGACGGATACAAGGCGGCTCGCCGCGCTTATACGGAAATGACGGACGCGGAAGTCTGCAAGGAAGTTCTGGACGCCGGTCTGCGCGGACGCGGCGGAGGCGGTTTCCCGACCGGCCGCAAATGGGAACTGACCCGTGTCGTCCCCGGTGAAAAGAAATACGTCATCTGCAACGCCGACGAAGGCGATCCGGGCGCATTTATGGACCGTTCCGTGATGGAAGGCAATCCGCATTCCGTTATCGAAGGGATGATGATCGCCGCCAAAGGCATTGGCGCCGACGAAGGTTACATCTATGTGCGCGCCGAATATCCTCTGGCCGTCAAGCGTATGCGCAAGGCGATCGCCGACGCTGAAAAAATCGGCGTTTTGGGACAGGATATTTTCGGTTCGGGCAAAAATTTCACCCTCCACATTATGGAAGGCGCGGGCGCGTTCGTCTGCGGTGAAGAAACCGCTTTGATGGCGTCCATCGAAGGCAAGCGCGGTATGCCGCGTCCGAAGCCGCCCTTCCCGGCTCAATCCGGCTTGTGGGGCAAACCGACGGTCATTAACAACGTTGAAACATTGGCCAGCGTTCCGATGATTATTCTGAAAGGCGCCGCGAACTACCGTTCCGTCGGCCCGCAGAATTCTCCGGGAACGAAGACGTTCGCCGTGACCGGCCATGTCGCCAACACGGGCTTGATCGAAGTTCCCTTCGGCACGACCCTGCGTCAGATCATTTTCGATATCGGCGGCGGCGTTCTGAACTCCAAGGGCGAAGTCGACAACGACAGCTTCAAGGCCGTTCAGATCGGCGGACCTTCCGGCGGTTGCCTGACGAAAGAACATCTTGATATGCCGTTGGATTTTGATTCGTTGAAGCCGACCGGCGCGATCGTCGGTTCCGGCGGTCTGGTCGTGATGAACAAAGACACCTGTATGGTCAGCGTCGCCAGATTCTTTATGCAGTTCACGCAAAACGAATCCTGCGGCAAATGCACGCCGTGCCGTGAAGGAACGAAGCAGATGCTGGCTTTGTTGGACGACATCATCGAAGGACGCGGAACGGAAGAAACGTTGGAATTGCTGGAAGAAACGGCCAAAACCGTTCAGAAAGCCTCCTTGTGCGGTCTGGGCAAGACGGCGCCGAATCCGGTTCTGTCCACCCTGCGCTATTTCCGCGACGAATATCTGGCCCACGTCCGCGACAAGACCTGTCCGGCGGGACAGTGCAAAGCTTTGGCCAAGCCGACCATCGATCCGACCAAGTGCCGCGGTTGCACGGCCTGCGCCCGCAAATGCCCTGTCGGAGCCATTTCGGGAACGGTCAAACAGCCGCACTCGATCGATCCGAATAAGTGTATCAAATGCGGTGCTTGTGCCGCGACGTGCAAGTTCGGTGCCGTTTCGGGCATCGCTCCCCGTGCTTAATTGAAAGGTGAAGCTTTATGACTGATAAGAAAGTTTTGTTCATTGACGGCAAAGAAGTCGAAATCGAAAATGAACGCAATATTTTAGAGCTGTGCCGTAAAGCGGGGATTGATATCCCGACGTTTTGCTATCAGCCCGAACTGAGCATTTACGGCGCTTGCCGTTTGTGTCTGGTTGAAATCGAAGGCAGAGGCATTCAGTCTTCGTGTTCCACTCCTCCCGAAGCGGGATTGAAGATTAAAACGAACACGGAGGAAATCCGCAAACTGCGTCGTGTCACGATGGAATTGCTGTTAGCTTCCCATCCGCAAGACTGCCTGAAGTGCGGCAAAAGCACCAAATGCAAACTGCAGGCGATCGCCCGCAAAGTCGGCGTTAAGGATATTCCTTACAAAATGTCTGTCAAAGATCTGCCGGTTGATGCCAGCTCTTATTCTTTGATTCGCGATCCGGCAAAGTGCATTTTGTGCGGCAACTGCGTCCGTATGTGCGCTGAAATTCAGGGAATCGGCGCGGTGAACTTCACCAACCGCGGTTCTCACAGCACCGTAACGACCGCTTTCGGCAAAGATATGTTCACGACGGAATGCGTGAACTGCGGACAGTGCGCCGCGGTTTGCCCGACCGGCGCTTTGCAGATCCACTCTGAAATCGACGAAACGATGAAGGACATCAACAATCCCGAAAAGATTACGGTTGTCCAGATGGCTCCGGCTGTTCGCGTCGCGATCGCCGAAGAATTCGGGCTGCCCGCCGGCATCGATTCGACGAAGAAAATCGTTGCGGCTCTGAAGAAGATCGGCGTTGATTATGTCTATGACACGAACTTCACGGCGGATATGACGATTGTCGAAGAAGCGACCGAATTCGTTCATCGTTTACAGAACAGCGGCACTTTCCCGATGTTCACGTCCTGCTGTCCGGCTTGGATCAAGTACGCCGAAACGTACTATCCGTCCTTGCTGAAAAACATCAGCTCCTGCCGTTCCCCGCAGGGAATGTTCGGCGCGGTCGTTCGTAAAGCGATGCCTGATTACACCGGCAAAGACAACAAGGACATCGTTTCCATTTCCATTATGCCCTGCACGGCGAAGAAGTTTGAAGCCCGCCGCGATCAGTTCAAGCATGACGGCAAACCGGAAATTGATCACGTCCTGACAACGCAGGAATTGGCTGAAATGCTGAAATCCGCCGGCATCAATCTGGCCGAGATCGAAGATCAGGAACTGGATATGCCGTTGGGTATGTACACCGGTGCGGGCGTCATTTTCGGCGTAACCGGCGGTGTTATGGAAGCGGTTCTGCGTTTTGCGGCCGAAAAAGTCGGCGGCATCAAAGACGCGATCGAATTCAAGAACGTCCGCGGTTTTGAAGGCATCCGCGAAGCCGAAGTCGAACTGAACGGCAGAACGTTCAAGTTTGCGGTTGTCCACGGTCTGGCGAACGCCGGCAAAGTGGCGCAATCGGTTATTGACGGCACCTGCAAATACGACCTGATTGAAGTCATGGCATGCCCGATGGGCTGCGTCGGCGGCGCCGGTCAGCCGGTCAGCGAAGGCTACGTCAAGAAGAAACTGCGCGCGCAGGGACTGTACAACGCCGACGAGAAATGTGCTTTGCGCAAATCTCAGGACAACACGGCTGTGTACGACATTTACGGCAAATACTTTGAAGGCGGCCCCGGCACGCATGAAGCGCACGAAAATCTGCATACGACTTACGTTGCCAGACCGAAAGCGCAAATGGAAATGGATCTGAACCGTGCCGACGACAACGCCGTGGCGGTCGAATTGAACCTTTCCGGCGAAAACATGCGCAACGGCGTGGAAGACCTGATGGGCAAAGTGTTGGGCAAG
Source organism: uncultured Alphaproteobacteria bacterium (assembly GCA_937912005.1). GTDB lineage: Bacteria > Pseudomonadota > Alphaproteobacteria > CAAGCB01 > CAG-977 > UBA11549. The sequence goes on along the minus strand of CALDOX010000016.1, from coordinate 41,666 downwards.
ATTCGTGAAAACGGTTTGCAAAACACGGTTAAAGTCGGCGTTACGTTCGGTCATACCGGCGAAGACCCGATGGTCACGGTCGCCGGAAAAGCGGTCGAACCCGATGCGGAAAAAGTGATCGCCGCAATCAAAACCGCAAAATAACTTTTCGACTATTTGATAAAAACAGCCTCTTTTGAGAGGCTGTTTTTTTGTCTAATTCGTCAGACACTCTTTGACTTTTTTCTCTCTTTTTTTTATACTTGCTCCATTGTCATTTTTTCCGAAAGCAAAATTCATGTTAGAAAACAAACAGAATATAACTCCTCCCATGAATATCGATTCTTGCGAACGCGATATGCTGACAGATTTGATCAACAACGTGGCGGCCTGCCCTACCGGAAAAAAATTATTAGAGAACGCCGCCGCCTTAGGATATACGCTCTGTACAGACAGCATCGACGGTTTCGGGCATTGCAGCGCCAAAGATAAACGAATTGTTTTATCAAACCGTTGTTCCTACGACAAACTCGTTTCCTCTTTGGCACATGAAACCCGCCATGTCGAACAGATATCCAAAGGAGCGGAACCGTATTACACTTCCGAAGTTTCGCTGAAAGATCAGCTGATTGAAAAACGCTTAATGGAAGCGGACGCCGTAGCGACTTCCTTAATGGTTTGCCACGAATTGCGCGAACAAGGCAACAAAGCACCGATGGAAGCAGCTCAAACGCATTACGAAAAAGAAATTGCCGCTTTTGAAAAAGGAATGGAAACTTCATCGAAAGAAGCGCTGACGCAAGCGGCGTTGGCATGGTATGAAAACAAGAACCGTTTATTCAAGCACGAATGTCGTGTTGTGGCCGCCCCCGTCAGCGTCGGAGCGAATTTCGAAAATACGACCGGAAAATACAAAAAGCTGACGGCGGAAGACTGCATTGTGCGTTTATGTGCGTTCAATGGCGAACCGTATTTTACAAAAAGTGCGGATGAACTGAAAACTCCGGAAAGAGCCGGTATTTCAGAACGGCTGAAATATTGGCTGGATATCAATGCCAATTTGTGCAAAAACGAAGGGGTTTCTCAGGAATCTTCGATAGCCTCAATTCCCGTTTATAAAGACTCTCCGTCTTTATACGGGCAAGTCAATATGCCGCCGATGTATCCGAGTGCTTCGGCCAAAATTGAAGCTTATAAAAAAGCGCGCACGCTTCAAGCTTGTGTGGCTGCAAAAGCAAAAGGTAATAAAAGCCTCTGAGAAGAGGCTTTTTTAAAACGAACAAGCTGTAAAGGATTTAATAATGACGACTACACACACCTCTTTGCTGATTTTAGGTTCAGGTCCTGCCGGATACACGGCAGCAATTTACGCGGCCAGAGCAATGCAGAATCCCGTCCTGATTTCCGGCATGCAGCCGGGAGGACAATTAACCCAAACCGGCGATATTGAAAACTTCCCCGGCTTCCCCGAAAAAATCAGCGGCATGGAATTGATGGATCGCATGCGCCAACAAGCGGAAAATCTTGGAGCAAAAATCATTGACGAAACAGCGGTCAAAGCCGATTTATCAAATCGTCCGTTTACGGTTACGCTTGATTCCGATGACGTTTACACCTGCGATGCGCTGATTATCGCGACAGGCGCTTCCGCCAAGTGGATGAACCTGCCTAACGAAGAAGAACTGCGCGGCTTCGGCGTTTCCGCATGCGCGACCTGTGACGGCTTCTTTTACAGAAACAAGCGCGTTGCGGTTATCGGCGGAGGCAATACCGCTGTGGAAGAAGCTCTTTATTTGGCTAATCTGGCTTCGGAAGTTTACATCATTCACCGCCGCGACGAACTGCGCGCCGAAAAAGTGATGCAGGAACGTCTGCTTTCCCACCCGAAAATCAAGCCGATCTGGAACAGTATCGTTGAAGAATATATCGGCGAAAAAGACAAAGGCGGTTTAACCGGTTTACGTTTGAAAAATGTGCAAACCGGCGAAGAAGCCGAATTAAACGTTGATGGCGCTTTTGTCGCGATCGGGTATGCGCCGAACACGGAACTTTTCAAAGATCAGCTTGAATTGGACAAAGCGGGATTTATTGTCACGCAGAACGGTCGTCCGCAAACTTCCGTTGAAGGTGTCTTTGCCGCCGGAGACGTACAAGAACTGTATTTCCGTCAAGCTGTTACAGCCGCCGCCGGCGGATGCCGCGCCGCTTTGGAAGCCGAAAAATATCTCTCTGCGTTAAAAAAATAATTCGGGGCAAAAGAAATGAATCCGATTTTTGAACATATTTATTCCGGCGATCTTGAACAACTGAAAACCGCTTTTTTAAACACAACAACAATCAATCAATTTGATGAAAACGGAATGACGCTTTTGGCTTTTGCTTCAGCTAAAAGTCCTAACGCGGGAATCTTATCTTTTTTGATAGATTCGGGGGCAAATATAAATTTAAAAGACGCTCATGGGATGACGCCTTTAATGTATGCCTCTATGATGAATCCCAATGTCGAGATTACGGATCTGCTTTTGGAAAGCGGCGCCTGCCTTTCCGATAAAGATGAAAACGGTATGACGGCTCTGCTTTGGGCAGCAAAAGAAAATGAAAACCCCGCCGTATGTAATCTTTTGCTTGACTGCGGAGCGGATGTTACCGAACGAGACAATAAATTCAACGTCAACGCTCTTATGATTGCCGCAAAAGAAAACAATAATCCGGCCGTTGCCTCTTTACTAATCGCTGCGGGGGCGACTGTAAACAGCGCCGCTCCTAACGGCATAACGGCTTTGATGCTGGCTTGCGGTAAAAACATCAATCCGGCCGTGACAGAAGCTTTGATTACCGGCGGAGCAAACATCAATGCTAAAGATCAAGATGGCTATACGGCTCTTTTATACGCGGCAGAAGCTAATATTAATCCGGCCGTTGCAGAACTTCTGCTCAAACATGGAGCCAAAATAACAGACAAAAACAACAAAGGAGCTTCCGCCCTATTACTGGCTGCCATTAAAAATCCGGCTCCGGCCGTTATTCATACACTTATGAAATATGGCGCAAATATAAAAGAACGGGATCCGTCTTTGTCCGCCACACCTTTACTATGGGCTGCAGCTTTAAATCCCAATCCCCGTATTTTGGAAGCTTTACTGGCGGAAGGGGCTAGTCTGCATGAAACAGTCAACGGCAGAACAGCTTTAATGGCCGCTGCCGGCAGCAATCCCAATCCCGCCGTTCCCGGATTCTTGCTGGATATGGGAATGGATCCTGCCGTAGCAGACAACACGGGCGCAACTGCCTTTGATTATGCTAAAAACAATCCTGCTTTGCATCATACGGAAGTTTTCTGGGAATTAAGCAAAACTCTTCGTTAATACTTTTTATCGCACCTGATTTTTATATTAAAAACCCCTGTTAAAACGAATAACAGGGGTTTAAAAATATCCGTAAATATTATTAACGACCGGCTTTTTGTTTATTCAACATAGCAGCCTGAACCAAGCCGCCGCTCGGCTGACCGTAACCGGCAGCAAACAGCTGAGCAACTTCTTCTTTCCGTTTAGCCTTTTCAGCTGCTTTAATCGGCGCTTCGATTTCCTTTTTCAACATTTTCAATGCCAACTGCGCATGCTTGACATTAGCATAATCGCGCGCAGACTTTTTTTCTTCCGGCGTTTTAGAAGCCGACATTTCCGCAGCCATCAGCTTTCCCGCTTTTGCAGCCATATACGCCGTTGTTGCCACAAATAATGTCGCCCCTAATGTGTTGGGATCATTAGCTACGATCGGCGCTACAGTCACCGTTGCCACTGCTGCCATTCCTCCGGCGACAACATCGGAAACATTTCCTATATCCGCATCGGAAGCATAATTCACTTTTGTTTTCAAACTGGCGTTTGCGGCTTTATCTTTCAGTCTTTTTTCTTTAGCTTTAACCACGTCTAAAGCGTCGGGAGCTTCCAACAGATCTTTTTTATCCGCCTTTTCAAAATAGTCCTCAAGGGCATGTTTTGCTTCACTTTTCGATTTGCCCTTTGTTAAGACGATCGCATTTTCTAAATACGCGCGCAACAATTTGCGCGTTGCTGAACTGCCGACAAGAGCTTCTCTTTCCTCAGTTTTCACTTTTTTATGATAGCTGTGCTTAACATGCACTATTTCCATAATACTCTCCTGCTGCTAAAATGTATTTTTTCTAGGAATATCCTCATTCTTTCTTTTTGTCAAACATTTTTCACTCTTTATAAAAAAAATGCTTCGAACACCCAATAAATTTTTCATAAAAAAGCACCCTTTCTTTGTCTATATTTTCTTATTCTGTTTTAGTCTCCTTTTTCAAAGTGACCTTGTTTATAAAATTCCGTATTTTTTCCGCCTTTCCTTTTCTGTCCTTCTTTTCTTCTCCGTTATGGTTTATCTAATTCAAAGCTCTCCTGCATTCCTTTCCGGTCTGCAAGAGAGCTTTTTCATTTTCCCCGTTTTGGGGGACGCGATTTACTCAAACACGTTTTTTATTTTTCAATCTTTTTGATCTTCAAACGGGTTAAGATTTTGATTTTTATTCTCCATTGTTTTGCGAACATCCAAATACATCAGAATCGGCATCGCCACATAAATGGAAGAATATGTTCCGACCAAAATCCCCCATAACATCATCAACGCGAATCCCTGCAAAACAGGGCCGCCGATAAACAGCATAATTGTCAGCATAATAATCGTGGACATACCGGTCAACAATGTACGCGGCAACATCTCGTTTGTTGTCTTATTGATCATTTCATCAATCGGCATCTTGCGATATTTATGCAGATTTTCCCGCATACGGTCATAGGAAACGATCGTATCGTTCACGGAAAAACCGGCCAACGTCATCAAGCCCGCAATGATGGTCATGTCAAAATCCAGCTGGAAAATAGAAAACAATCCGACAGCTATGATTATGTCATGGATCAAAGACAACATTGTCCCCAATGCGAACTCCCATTCAAAACGGGTCCACACATAAACCGTGATCATAACTCCGGCCAAAACCAGAGCCAGAATACAATTATGAATCAACTCCGCTCCAACGCGGGGACCGACCATTTCAATCCGGCGGAAAGAAAAGTCTTCACCCAACTCCTGACGAATTACGTTTGCGATTTTCATTTGTTCCTGTTCGTTATCGCCGCGTCCTAAAGCCGTGATCAACACTTCCGTACCGTTTTCCCCGACAGGCTGCAGATCGACATTCAGATCAGCAAGCTTAGAGCGCATTTCTTTCATATCGATTTTTTCTTCAGCCTGCACTTCCATTAAAACGCCGCCTTTAAAATCGATTCCGAAATTCATGCCTTTAGTAGCAACGGAAAATATCGAAATCAAAATCAACAACAACGACAGAAAAAACGCCGGTTTGCGCGCGCCGATAAAATTAACGTGCGTCGGTTTAATGAAAAAATGAATAAGTCTGGGCATTTCAATTCTCCTTACACGTTCAGCTGTTTCGGTTTAAAGATTTTAATCCAAACCAAAATCAGCACTTTCGTCACATAAACCGCCGTAAAGACAGAGGTCACCAATCCTAAGCAGGTTGTCACGCCAAACCCGCGCACAGGGCCGTTGCCCAACCAGATCAGAATGGCTCCGGCAAACAGGCTGGTCAGATTGGAATCGAAGATTGCCGAAGAAGCGTTTTCAAATCCGGCCTCAACCGTATTTAAAACGGACCGGCCCAATGCTTGTTCTTCGCGCATACGTTCATAAATCAACACGTTTGCGTCAACCGCCATTCCCAGCGTCAATGCGATACCGGCAATTCCCGGCAAAGTCAGCGTACAGTTTAAAGCGCTCATCAAACCGCACAACAACACAAGGTTCAGAACCAAAGCGATATCAGCGAACAAACCGAACAAACCGTAAGTCGCCAAAACAAACGCCAATACCAAAACCAAACCGATCACGCAGGATTTCTTTCCGGCGTTGATCGAATCCGTTCCCAATCCCGGTCCGACAATGCGTTCTTCAACAACTTCCAACGGAGCGGGCAAAGCGCCGGAACGCAGCATCAAAGCTAATTCGGAAGCGCTTTGTACCGTAAAGTTACCGGTAATAATTCCGGAACCTCCGGTAATAGCCGTTTTCACTTCGGGAGCAGTCAGTACCAGACCGTCCAAAACGATAGCCAGACGACGACCGACACCGTCACGGGTCGCCGCTCCGAAACGCTTGCTGCCATAAGAATTAAAACGGAAGGCGACAACCGGTTCCCCTTCGGCAAAATCGGCGCGGGCATCCGTCAGATGTTCCCCTCCGACTATCGATTTGCGTTCAATCACATAGTGGCCGGCATCATCGTTCCCCGGAACGACTTTTGATTCAGGAGAAATTTTGCCGCGGCGGGCATCCGCCAACGTTGTTTTTTCATCCACAAAATGGAAAGACATTTTTGCTGTTTTTCCCAGCAATTTTTTTACTTCATTCGGATCTTCCACACCGGGCAGCTGCACCATAATACGATCGGATCCCTGACGCATAATTGACGGTTCACGCGTCCCTAACTGATCAATACGGCGGCGCACGATTTCAATTGATTGATCCACGGCATCGGATTTCATTTTTGTCAAAGCCTGTTCCGTGTAGCGAACAGTCACCAGATTCCCGTCTTCAGTCACTTCCAGATTGCCTTTATCGATTTTGCGCAGCAATTCTTTTGCCCGGGCGATCTGATCGTCTTTGACGATTTTCACATTTAAAGCGCCGTCGGAGACATTCAACCCCGTATATCTGATGCTTTTTTCACGCAAATTGCTGCGTGCCGCATCCAGAATACCGTTCAGCTGATCCGTTACCACCTGATCCAAATCAACCTGCAGCAACAGCTGAGAGCCCCCCTGCAAATCCAGTCCCAACGTCATCGGACGCCACCATTCAGGCAATTTTTCCTGTTGAGCTTTAGGCAAAAAATTGGGAACGCAGAAAAACAGTCCTGCTGCCGCGATAACGGTAATCAGTGCTATTTTCCATTTAGGATAATTAAACATCTGAATTTCCTTTTATTTTTTTGTTAAAACGTCTTTCAGGCCTTCACTGCCTTTTTTTGCGTTATCGTTTACGGATTCATCTTCCGTCAAAGAAGCTGACGGCTGCGTCCGACGATCCAACACCCGGTCTCTTACGACGACAACCCGGACACCGTCCGCGATTTCAACCAGCAAATCATCCGAATTGGAACGGATTACTTTTCCAACGATTCCGCCAAACGTGACGATTGTATCTCCGCGGCAAATATTCGTCTGCATCATTTGATGATCTTTTAATTTTTTCTGCTGAGGACGAATCAAAAAGAAATAAAAAACCGCGAAAATAACTAAAAATTGCAATAAAATGCGTATCGGGTTCGCTGCCACAGCCGGATCGACGGCAGCGGCGGCCGTAACAGCGGCTTCCTGTGCAATAGCGGGATTGATCAGCATAATGCATCTCCATTCGTAAAAAGTTAAAGCTAAAGAAGTATAAAGCGATCCGAATGAATTGCAATCTTATTTTATAGTTAAAGAGAATTTCTTTTTCTTTACGCTTTTCTGACGCGGTCCGGAAAAATCCGCCGCGGCAAAAACGAAAAATTGTTTTAAAATCCTGAATCTTAACGCTCTTTCCGAGCGGAAACGGCGCGAACAACCGCCGCCGCATTTGTTTTTTCCGCGGATTTTTCGGAAACGACGGGCGGCCTGACCTGTCCGTTTGCCTCACGGACGTAAAATTTATCCGCAGATGTCGGCATTTTTGATTTTCCGAAGAGCTTCAGCGCATGGCGAATATGACCGCGTTCGACTTTAGCGGCATTTTCAGCCGTCTGTTCTGAAACGGTCGTCGCCCGCTGCGACGTAAAGAAAGCGGGATCAACATAAGGAACATTGTCCGACAGAACTTTAACGGACAAATCCTGTTTATAAGCGCCGCTGTGCATTTGTCCCATAGACATATATTCCGTCACGCTGCGATCATACAGCTCGACGTATTCGGCATGATCATACCACGCTTTAAAAGCTTCGGCTTTTGCCTTTGTTTCATCTTTATCCTTTTCAAAAGAAGCTTCGTATGCCTGCATAATACCGCCGTGGCGATTGCAAAACAGTTTATACGTTTCCGGTTCGGCTTTGCGCATCTGATATACGGCAGCACACTCATGCGCCATCGCATCCGCTTCCATCGCCCGTGTTTCGCCGATTGAAGCATACATCGTATAAGACATATCACGCTTCGGATTCTGTTCGGAATGACGGCATTCATGCACAATTGTCGATAACAATTGCTCATCGCTGGCTTTTTCATTCAGAGAAACATACTTCATCGAGGGCATATAAGACCCCAATGAATTTCCTTTATCCCCGTCTATGCCGATGGAAATTCCCCGTTCAATCGCGGATTCGATAATTTTTTTCCCTGTCGGACTGGATTTTGCCACCCGATCAATCAGTCTTTTCACTCGTTCTTCGCGTTCTTTTTCGCGGCGTTCGATTTCGGCTTTATCAACGGGGGTATTCATTCCGGTGAACATAATTCCGCCGGGACCGGCAATTATCGGCATCAGAGCTCTCCTAAAAACAAAAACAACACTCTGAAAAAAAAGATACCATAAAAACTTTGGACAAAAAAGTTTTTTTCGTTTATTTTTTAATCGTCCTGTATTTTTTTACCCTGTTCGTTCTTTTCCTATAAAAAATCTGCTGTGAATTTTACTATGCTTATCCCCGAAAATGATTATCTGACAACCGCGCGTTCCCTTTTGAACGAAAAATTTTCAACGGCGAAATGCGCTTTTATTGCGGGTTCCGTCGTGCGCGGAGAACAAACGGCGACCTCGGATATAGATATCGTCGTCGTATATGACACTGACGACCTGCCCAAAGCATATCGCTGCAGTATGATTTATCAGGACCGGCCGATTGAATTGTTCGTCCAGAATTTAAATTCTCTGGCTTATTTTTGGAAACAGGACGTTGACTGCGGCATGCCGGCTCTGATCAGCATGATCGCCGAAGGAATCATTATTCCCGCCGGAAACGAATATGCCCGTTCCTTGCAGAATAAAGCCAGAGATACTCTGGCTGCCGGTCCCGCCGAACTGAACGCGGAAGGAATTGACATCCGCAGATATGCGCTGACCGACTTGCTGGACGATATGGAAGGTCCTAAAAACACTGCCGAACTTTACGGAACTTTGTGCGCTTTATATCAAAAACTGGGGGATTTTTATTTACGGGCGAACCGTCATTGGTCCGGCGGCGCAAAGTCTTTGACCAGAGCGCTTAAAAAAGCTTTTCCCGATACCGCTGAGGAATATGAAGACGCTTTCAAATCGGCTTTTTCAGGAAATACAAAACCTCTGTCCTCTTTGGCGGATAAAATTCTTCAGCCGTTCGGAGGCCGGTATTGGGCCGGCCTGACATCGTATGCGCCGAACGAAGCCAATCTGCCGACAAAATGAAAATTCCCCCATTAATTCTTGCTTTTTGAGCAATATCCGCTAAACTGCCGCCTGTTTGGTTTTGATCCGGCCATAACGGGGGAAAGCTATGAAAAAACTTTATTTGACAACCGCCCAGCTGAAATCTGAAATGGACCGCTGTCTTTATTGTGCCGAAAAGCCGTGCATGAAAGCATGTCCGGCAAATTGTTCTCCGGCCGATTTTATCACGACGGCCAAAGCGGACACAACGGAAGCTTATCGAAAAGCGGCCTCCATTATTTTAAAAGCCAACCCTTTGGGACAGATGTGCGGCCTGACCTGTCCGGATCAATTCTGTATGAAAGCGTGTTCCCGTCAGCATCTGGATGTACCTATCAAAATTCCCGCCGTTCAAGCGACGATTTTGGAAAAAGCACGTTCTTCAGGCGCTTTGGAACCACCTGAAAAAGTCACGCCAAACGGCAGAAACATCGCCGTTGTCGGCGCGGGTCCCGCCGGCTTGGCGGCGGCAGCCGTTCTGGCGCGCAAAGGATACAGCGTCACCGTGTTTGAAGGATCCGACAAGGCCGGCGGCGCGGCAAAATTGATTCCCGACGCGCGCTTGCCTTATGAAGTCATTGAAAAGGATTGGGAATATATTAAAACTTTCGGCGATATCACATGGCAGATGAATCACCGTGTCGCCAATCCCGTGGATTTACTGAAAGACGGTTACGAAGGCGTCATTGTTGCCGTCGGCGAACCACATTCGGCAAAAATGGGAATCCCCGGCGAAGGGCTGGCCGTTTCCTTTATGGATTATCTGGCCGCCCCCGAAAAATATAAAACCGATGGAAGCATCGCCGTTTTGGGCGGCGGAGCGGTAGCGGTTGACTGTGCCGTCACGGCGCGGGACAGCGGCGCGGAATATGTTGAAATGTTTGTTCGCCGCCGCATTCCCGATATGAAACTGACGAATGAAGAACGATCCTGGCTGTTGGATAAAATGGTCGATATTACATCCATGACTCGTGTTGAAAAAATCGAAGAGATTGACGGTACTTACACACTTTACACCTGCAAAACGCGCTTTAACGGCACAAAATTGGAAGATATCCCCGGCACAACGATTCAGCGTCCCGGATTTGCTCATGTGATCATGGCTGTCGGCTCAGTCGCCGATCCGAAGACGGAAGCCGAAAAAGTCCTTTATGCCGGCGATTGCAGTCACGGCGGATCGACGATTGTCGAAGCGGTCGCTTCGGGCAAGAACGCCGCAAACGAACTGCACGCGGCGATTACCGGCGAAATTGACGAAGCCGTCTGTCCGATCAGTCGAACCGTGACATATAAAGCGAAATCCTGCACCGTCATTGAAGGTGTGGAAAAAGAAACGTCCGCTTCTTAATAATGCGCGACATTTGGAATCCCTGGCACGGCTGCATTAAAAAAAGCGAAGGCTGTGAAAATTGTTATATGTATTTTCTGGACCGGCAGCGGCAGAAAAACGGCGCGGATATTTATAAAGTTCAAAACAATTTTGATTACCCTTTACAGCGGGACAAATCGGGACAATATAAAATCCGTTCGGGCGAGATGGTTCGTGTCTGTATGACATCGGACTTCTTTTTGGAACAGGCGGACATCTGGCGTCCGAAAGCATGGGAAATTATCCGTCGGCGTCCCGATATTATTTTTTTCCTGCTGACAAAACGGCCGGAACGGGTTGCCGTCTGTCTGCCGGAAAATTGGGGTGACGGATGGGAAAACGTGTTTTTCAACGTTACATGCGAAAACCAAAAAAGAGCCGATGAAAGGATGTCGTTGCTGTTATCGTTGCCCTTTAAGCACAAAGGCGTTTTCGTCGCGCCGTTTATCGGTTCCGTCAGCTTGAAAAAATGGTTGTCAAACGGGCAAATCGAACAAGTCGTTACTGGCGGGGAAAACTACGACGGCAGCCGCCCTCTGCATTATGAATGGGTCAAAAATCTGTATGACGAATACGTCGCGACAAACACGCGGTTCTGCTTTATGGAAACGGGAACGGTCTTTGTCAAAGACGGCAAAACGTACCGTCTGCCCTCCAAACGCCTGCAAAGCGTTCAGGCTTTTAAATCCGGCTTGCAGCACGAGGGAAAACCTTTAAAATTCAATCTGACGGGCGGACAAATTTCTTTGTTTGACACGCCGCCGTACCAAAAACGCTACAAGCCATGCTGTGCGGAATGCGGCGGCCGTATGATCTGCAACGGCTGCGGGTTCTGCCGTGTTTGCGCTTGTGAAGCTTAAACTTTGATGACTTGCGTCGTTTCGATTTTCGCGGCGCAGTACTTTTCCAGCAACACCGCCATTTTATCCAACCAATACGGCAGATTGTCCGCGTCGTCAAAAGCGTAAATCACATACAGCAGCCGTTTACTCTGCCCATTTTCGATCATTGTTCGACGGCTGTCGCTGGTCGGATTGCCGAAAATTCCCAGATCGTCGTATAGAGCGGGCAAATGTTCGATATTTAAGACGTCTTTGCCGATGCCCTGATACTTTTCCCCGTCCGGAGACCGTTTCCAAACGATTTTCCCCCGAATGGCCGCCAGATCGTAAGAGCCTAACGAATACCCTGATTCAACCGAGATCATATTATTGACATCCACCGCGTTATTGACACGATACAGCCCGTTTTTCTTGGCAATGCGGCGCAGCATCGCTTCGGCGGAATTGCGGTATTTGGACGGGTCTTTGCCCAAAACTTTATAGGCCGTGCGGGTTGCGGCGACATGCGGATTTTGCGCGACCAAAGGCAAATCGGAATAACGGCTTTCCAACTTGAAAATCAAACTGTCAAACTCTTTCAGCTGTTCCGCGGAACTGTCGAACACATCCGCCGCGCAAGACAACACCCCCAACGCGGCCCCCGATAAAACGCATAAAGAATCGTCTATGACTATCATTATTTTTCCTTTGTAATATGCTTTGCGTCACTTTTGCATAAACGCTCCCGTTTTGCAAGTTTGCCGTTCCAAACTCCTTTATTTTCAATCAATATATTGCTATACTTTCAGCAGTTGTATTTTCAGCAAGGATATAAATTATGAGTCCCTTTTTCGTTGTTCTGACATGCGTTGTCATCGTTTTATTCTATGTCATTTCGATTTACAATCGTCTTGTTCGTTTAAAAAACCAAGCCGAAGAGGGATGGAGCGGCATTTCCGTCCAACTGAAACGCCGTTACGATCTGATTCCCAATCTGGTCAACTGTGTCAAAGGATATGCCGCCCATGAACAAGCGACGCTTGAAAAGGTCATTGAAAAACGCAACCAGGCGATGAGCATTCAAGCGCCTGCGGAAAAAGCGGCTGCGGAAAACGCTTTATCACAAACAATCAAATCCTTATTTGCTTTAAGTGAAAACTATCCCGATTTAAAAGCCAATACGACCTTCATTGAATTGCAGCACTCTTTGAATACGGTGGAAGACGATCTGCAAAACGCCAGAAGATATTACAACGCGACCGTTCGCAATTTGAATACGGCCGTTGATTCTTTCCCGTCAAATATTATTGCGCGCAAATATGGCTTTGAAAAACGAGAATTTTTCGATATCGACGAAACCGAGAAGCAGAACGTTAAGGTTACTTTTTAATGCAAAAGCTTTTTTTCATCCTTCTGTTTTCTGTTTTTGCCCTGCCGACCTTCGCTTTGGAAACGATCAAAGATTTCCATTCGGATATTCGGGTACAAACGGACGGTTCCGTCATTGTCACTGAAAAAATCACCGTCAATCGCGAAGGAAAGCAAATCAGACGGGGAATTTATCGCGATCTGCTCAAAACAAAAGGCGTGCGTTATTCCGTCATTTCCGTTAAACGCGACGGCGAAAAAGAACCGTTTTTCACGGAAAACGCCGGCAGATTCTACAGAATCAACACGGGAAACGATAATTTTCTGCCCCGAAACGGATTATATACTTTTGAAATCACATACCGGGCAAGCAACGTTGTTTTAGGTTTTGAAAATTATGATGAAATTTATTGGAACGTCACGGGAAACGAATGGAATTTCCCGATAGAACGCGTTTCGGCGAAAGTTATCCTGCCGCAGGGGGCAAAAGAAATTCAGCATGCCGGATATACCGGATCAACCGGATCTAAAACACCCAGTAACTACAATCTCGACACAGGCGTTTTCTCCGCCCTATATCTGAATAAAGGTGAAGGATTAACCGTCGCCGTCGGATTTGACAAAGGCTTTGTCGATGTAACGCGCGCACCGGCTTTCCCCATCGAAAAAGGCGTGGAATACGCCGCTTTGATTTTAGGGGGGTACATGCTTGTCACATGGTATTTGTACGGACGGGATCCGGAAAAAGACGCCATTGTCCCCAGATATCGCGGTTTGCCGGATTTAACGCCGGCTCAGGCGGGCTGGATATACGCCTACGGTCATAACGCGCCAGATTGTGTATCGGCCGCTTTTCTGCAAAGCGGCATTTCCGGTTTTTTGAAACTGGAAGACACGGGAGCGGACACGCTCCGGATTTCCAAACAGCGCACGGCTCAAACCGGCGAAGAAAAAACAATCGACCATAACCTGAACATCCCGATTACGCTGACAAAAAAATACAATCCTTCAATGAAAATCTTTATGAAAACATTCGAAACCTTTTTGGAAAACAAAACCGGAGAGAAATATTTCACTCAAAATACGCTCTGGCTTGTTTTGGGATGTCTGCTGACGGCAGCTCTGACCGCCGGATTATGTTTTCTGGCGGATGAACCTCATCTTGCTCTGATTATGGGGTTTTATTTGATTTTTTTCGTCTCTTTCGGAAAAAAAATCGTTGCAACGCTTTCAACCGGAAAGTTTTCCTTTTCTGCATTTTTCGGTCTGATTTTTGTATCCATCCACTTCTGCGGCATGACTCTTGGCGCTGCAAGCGAGATGCCCGATGCAGCACACACTCTTCCGTTTTATCTTTTATCGTGTCTGGCGTTAATGGTGTACTCTTTTTTGATCATCCGTCCGACATACGAAGGAATGCAGGTCATCGCCCATCTGGACGGCATCAAGATGTTTTTAAAAGCCGTTGAACCGACTTTGCCCAAAGAGGTCGATTTTAACAAAATGGAATCCTTGCTGCCCTACGCCGTCTTGTTCGGTCTGGAAAAGGAATGGGAGGAAAAAATGAAAATCGTTTCCGCCGGCTCGGCCTACCGTCCGGAATGGTACAGCGGACACCGTTTTTCATCCCACAGCCTTAACACATTCCATTCCGTCGTATCAACGTCCTGCACGCCTCCTTCCCGTTCGGGATCGGGCGGCGGAGGATTTTCCGGCGGCGGCTTCGGCGGCGGCGGCGGAGGCGGTCGTTGATTTCGCTTTGAACCACAGGATATCTCTGATATAAACAAAGTTTCAATTCATTTTAAAGAGGACGATTATGGCTTCCTACCAGTATATCTATGTGATGAAAAACCTGTCGAAAACCTACCCCGGCGGCAAACAAGTGTTGAACAACATCTGGCTGTCTTTCTTTCCGGGAGCGAAGATCGGTGTTTTGGGCGCGAACGGCGCGGGGAAATCCACACTGTTAAAGATTATGGCCGGCATTGAAACCGAATTTAACGGCGAAGCCTGGGCGGCCGAAGGCGCAAGCGTCGGTTATCTGCCGCAGGAACCGCAGTTGGATCCCTCCAAAAACGTGATGGAAAACGTGATGGACGGATGCGGCGAAACACGCGACCTGCTGAAGCGGTTTGAAGAAATCTCGATGAAATTCGCCGAGGAAATGACCGACGACGAAATGAACGCGCTGATTGCCGAACAGGCGGAACTCCAGGAAAAAATCGACGCATGCAACGGCTGGGATCTGGAACGCACGATCGAAATCGCGATGGACGCTCTGCGCTGTCCGCCGGCGGATGCCGATGTAACGAAGCTGTCCGGCGGTGAAAAACGCCGTGTCGCCTTGTGCCGTCTGTTGCTGTCCAAACCCGACTTATTGTTGTTAGACGAACCGACCAACCACTTGGATGCGGAATCCGTCGCGTGGTTGCAACAGCACCTGCACGACTATCCGGGGACGGTGGTGATGGTTACGCATGACCGTTATTTCTTGGACAACGTTACGGGGTGGATTTTGGAACTTGACCGCGGCGAAGGCATTCCGTACGAAGGCAACTACTCCTCTTGGTTGGAACAGAAGGAAAAGCGTCTGGCTCAGGAAGCCAAAGAGGAATCCGCCCGCCAGCGCACGATCAAACAGGAACTGGAATGGATACGTCAAAGCCCGCGCGCCCGTCAGGCCAAAAGCAAAGCCCGTATTCAGGCGTTTGACGCTTTGGTCAACGAAGCGGACAAAGAAACCGTTCAGAATGCTCAAATCGTCATTCCGCCCTGCCCTCGTCTGGGCGATCTGGTCATTGAAGCCAAAAACGTTTCCAAAGGCTACGGCGACCGTTTGCTGATCGACGATTTAAGCTTCAAACTCCCCCCCGGCGGCATCATCGGCGTTATCGGCCCGAACGGTGCGGGAAAAACAACTTTGATGCGGATGATCACCGGACAGGAAACGCCCGATTCCGGCGACTTCAGAATCGGAGAAACGGTGCAGCTGGGCTATGTCGACCAAAGCCGTGACGCACTCGACCCGAACAAAACCGTTTGGGAGGAAATTTCTCAAGGACAGGATGAAGTCGTGTTGGGCAAGCGCAAAATTCCGTCCCGCGCCTATGTCGGCCAATTCAATTTCAAAGGCTCCGACCAACAGAAAAAAGTCGGCCTGCTGTCCGGCGGCGAACGCAATCGCGTCCATATGGCGAAAATGCTTAAATCCGGAGCGAATGTGATTTTGCTGGACGAACCGACAAACGATTTGGATGTGGATACTCTGCGCGCTTTGGAACAAGCTTTGCAAGCCTTCCCCGGATGCGCCGTCGTCACGTCCCACGACCGTTGGTTCCTTGACCGCATCGCGACGCACATTCTGGCGTTTGAAGGCGACAGCCACGTTGAATGGTTTGAAGGCAATTACGAAGAATACGAAGCGGACAAAAAACGCCGTCTGGGCGCCGAAACCGACCAACCGCACCGCGTGAAATACAAACCTCTGGTTCGGAAATAAAAGCCCTCTCAAAAGCAAAAACGCTCTTATTTCATTAATCCGCTTATATCCGGAACAAACATCGTCCGGTATCTGCATAAAAAGTGCCGCTTCCAAACGGCACTTTTTATTTGAAAAACATTCAAGAAAACTTCCGAAAAAAACTTGAAAATATAGACAAAGAACAATAATTTTAAAATTACACATTTAATAATTAAAGAAACAATTACTTGAAAAAATTTGAAAATATTTGACAAAAACAGAAAGCGACTGTATAAATTAAATAAGGTTATTTTATGGGAGTTCTGTTATGGAAGTGGAAAAAACAAAGGTATCTCACCCTGAAAAAAACAAAACGACAAAAGATTTGCTTTTGTCTTATTTGGATGGGGCCGTCGC
The DNA here is from genome assembly GCA_937912005.1 of uncultured Alphaproteobacteria bacterium. GTDB lineage: Bacteria > Pseudomonadota > Alphaproteobacteria > CAAGCB01 > CAG-977 > UBA11549. The sequence continues at coordinate 24,768 of CALDOX010000016.1, read as the reverse complement.
TTTAACCGTCGGCAAATCAAAGGCTGAATCCAAACGGTTGATAGAAGAATATTATAAGAACGCAGATAAAAAAGCTTTGACGGAAGCTTCTGATGCCCTGAATGTGATCAACGCTGAAAAGGATCAGTTAAAAGATCGGGCATCCTCTTATGGATTGAAAACCAAAACGAATTATGCTTCTGACGCGGATATTGCCGACGTATCCGATACGGTTGCGTTCGGTATGGTCGGTATAGCCGCTTCTATGTTGGCGCCGATTGCCGCAAACGACCCGAACGCACTGTCTGCAACAATGCTTGCCGCAGCAGCAACTTATACAGCGGTTAAAGGCGGTAAAATTTTAGCAGCGGAACTTTCCGCTTCAAAGACGCCGAACGAAGAAAAACAGGCACAGGACTATGCGAATGTGAAACATGCTCAGTTAGCTTTAAAATTGCTGAAGAAAGAAGTGGAAGCACCGATTAAAGCTGCTGAAAAAGCAAAACGCAAAGAAGAAATCAATAAACTGTTCGCTGCCGGTTATGGTCAGCCGAGCGGCGGTTTAGTTCAGGCAGCAATGTTGAATAAACAGAAAAACGGCCGTTAACTTTTCACCCTTCTGTTAGAAGTGAATTGCCAAAAAAGACTCCCGCATTTTGCGGGAGTCTTTTTTAATAGGAATATGCTTTTATGCTGTCGGCAACGACCGAACGGCTTTTTTTATTCCTCCGACAGAGCGGTATCGTCATCCATTTTTTTCGTTTTCTCTGACGATACGGAAGCTTCGGCGGCGGAATCATCTTTTTCTTCCTGCTGTGCATCCGTTTCCCGTATTTCCCCGCCATCCGTCTCTGCATCCTTATTCTGCAAAACAATTTTCAATTTAGGCTGAACGGGAATTTGTTCAATCGGATGCTCCAAAACAAGCTTTTCTGGAGCGGGAGGAGCAACCTGCTCCCCTTGACATTTCAATACCCAAACATCATAAACCGGATGTTCCATTGCCGACAACGCCGGAGAAGAAGAAAACATCCAGCCCGAGAATAATTTCAGCTGCCCTTCTTCCTTATTTTCAACGATATCCAGATAAGCCGCGTTTTCCGGAGTTTCTTCGGGCGGATGCGTATAACAGACACGTGCATAAACGTCCAATGCGCCAAAAGTTGTTTTTTCGCCGACGTTGACGGTCATCGTGCTTAAACGGCCGGTTATTTTATCCAATCCGCGCAAAACCACCTGTTCCAAAGAAATATCTTCGGCGGATGAAACTTCCGGAAATAAAAAAAGTCCGGCCAATCCTAAAATTAAAGAAGTCTTTTTCATACGTTAATCATCTTTCCCCGTAGCTAAAAAAATGACTTCGCTGACGATATCTTCCATCGAACGGAAATCCTTGACCTTAACGAATTGATCGCCGGCCTTCAAAAATTCTTTTGATTTTCCGGGCTCCAATCTGACAAATATGCCGCCCATCAACCCGTCGGAAGCGACTTCCGCCGTCGAATCGACCGGAACGTTCACACCGTCGTGAATATTCAGAGTTACTTTAGCCGTATAATCCGGCGTTAAATCCAAACCGACCACCGATCCGACTTTAATTCCGCTGATTCGAACATCGTTGCCGCTTTCCAAACCGCCGGAACGTGAGAAAACGGCGGTTACTTCATATCCCTGCTGCGGCCTTGCATCAATTTTGCTGGCGGCAAAACGGGCAAAGAAGAATGCCACTAAAATGACTAAGACCCCTAAAACGGTTTCTATCGGACTTTTTTTCATTTTTTCTCTCTCTTTCGATCCGCTTTTGCTATTGAAATGACTTTATCCAACAATTTCATCAGATCCGGCGAATCCTGAGTAAACTCGATCATACCGCCGGGCGGCAAAAATTCCTCATCCCCGCCGGGCTGCAATTCAATATATTTTGAACCGATCAGCCCAGTGGATTGAACCGCTGCGCCGCTGTCTTCCGGCAAACGGATGCCTTTCGGCAAAGAAAACGTCACTATGACACCGTAATAATCGTCCAGCCGTTGAGACATCACCTGCCCGACTTTAATTCCGGCCAAACGTACTTCATTACCAACCGTCAGCCCCTCGGTTTGGTTAAAGCGGGCAGACAGCGTATATGTATCCGCTTTCCTGTGAAAAAAGGACGAAGCGCCGACCAGATAAAAAACAAACACCGCCGCAAAAAAAGCCACGGCGCCGGCAATCAGTTCCGTTCGTTCCGTTTTCATTGCCTTAAACATATTCCACATTTAAAATTTCATAAGAACGCGCCCCTTTGGGAGATTTCACGTCCACGCTGTCACCGACCGATTTGCCGATCAAAGCTCTGGCCAGCGGCGACTGAATAGAAATCAAGCCATGTTCCAGATCAGCTTCATATTGGCCGACAATCTGATAAGTTTGTTCGGCTTCCGTTTCTTCATCCATTAAAACGACTGTCGCTCCGAAAACAATGCTGTCACCGGACAAAGCGGCCGTATCAATCACTTCCGCACAGGAAACGGCATATTCCAGTTCCTGAATCCGCCCTTCGATAAAGCTTTGTTTTTCACGGGCGGCATGATACTCGGCGTTTTCGGATAAATCGCCATGGCCGCGCGCTTCGGCAATAGCCGCGATCACCGCCGGACGTTCGACATTTTTCAAATTCTTTAATTCCTGTTGCAGGCGTTCTGCCCCTTTTTTGGTCATAGGCACTTTCTGCATTTTTTCCTCGATTCTAACAACAAAAAAACAACCTTTTCGGCGAGCTTGCCGAAAAAGTCCGAAACATTCCTGTTTTTTATCATACAAAGATTGTTTCTTTTCTTCAAGCGTTATCAAAAACATCAGCTTGCCAAAAAACAAAAAACGGTGTTTTATGTCAAAAGGTTTTGTTTCTTTCCGCTTATTCAGGAGTATAAAATGTTGCGCGAACAATTAAAAGCCGCCTTAAAAACGGCGATGATGGAAAAAGACACTCATAAAATCTCAACAATCCGCTTGATTTTAGCCGCTGTAAAAGATCGGGATATCGCTTCCCGCGGCACCAGCAAAGACGGATTAATTTCCAATGACGACATTTTGCAGCTGCTGCAGTCTATGATCAAACAGCGCCGTGACAGCATCGCAATGTACGCGAAAGGCGACCGTCAGGATCTGGTTGACAGCGAACAGGCTGAAATTGACATTATCCAGTCATTCCTGCCCAAACAAATGGACGAAGCCGAGATTAAAGCCGCGGTTGACGACGTTGTCAAAACAACCGAAGCCGCCGGATTGAAGGATATGGGAAAAGTAATGGCCGTCCTGCGCGAACGGTTTGCCGGCCAGATGGATTTCGGCCAAGCATCCGTTATTGTGAAAGCTGTTTTAGCCGCCAAATAGTCCCGTATGTTTTTTCCGCCTTCGTTTTTGCAGGAGTTATCCTCGCGCGTTTCGATTGTCAATATTGTCGGCCAAGTTGTCAAACTGAAGCGGCGCGGGAACGAGTATTGGGGGTGCTGTCCGTTTCATCATGAAAAGACAGCCTCCTTTTCCGTCAGCGAAGAAAAGGATTTTTACCATTGTTTCGGCTGCGGTGAACACGGCAACGTATTTGATTTTGTCAAAAAAGCAATGGGAATGACTTTTCCCGAAACCGTCGAATACCTGGCACATCAGGCCGGTATGGAGATTCCGCGCGCCACACCGGAAGACTATGAACGCGAACGCAAAAGAAAAGGACTGACCGAAGCGTTGGAAAAAGCCTGTCAGTTTTTTGAAGAACAGCTGCAAAAACCGGCCGGAAGACCGGGATTATATTATTTGCAGCAGCGCGGGTTAACCGCGGAAACAATCAAGAACTTCCGCTTGGGATACGCCGTTCCAGGCAATGCGCTGAAAGCCTTTTTGAGTCGCGAAGGCTTCTCCGAAGACGTTTTACGCGAAGCCGGATTGATTTCCAAATCGACCGACTCCGATTCTTTTTATGATTATTTCCGCAATCGCGTTATGTTTCCGATTATGGATAAACGCGGACGGGTAATCGCTTTCGGCGGGCGCGTTTTGGACAACGGCGAACCGAAATATCTCAATTCTCCCGATTCTCCCGTTTTTTCCAAAGGAGAGAATCTGTATGCTTTACACTTATCCGGCGAACAAGCCCGAAAAAAACAGGAAATCATAGTCGTTGAAGGCTATATGGATGTTATTGCCATGGCTCAGGCCGGCATCGACCGGGCCGTTGCGCCGCTGGGAACGGCTTTAACGGAAAGACAGATTGAATTGCTTTGGCGGTATGCGCCCGAACCTCTGTGCAGTTTTGACGGAGACGGCGCCGGACAAAAAGCCGCCGCCCGCGCAGCAGATCGTGTATTGCCTTTGCTGAAACCCGGATATTCTTTGCGTTTCATCACTTTGCCCGACAACCTTGATCCCGATGAATTTATCAAGGAACACGGCAGAACTGCTTTGGAAGATTTTTTAAAAACGCAGTATCGCCCTTTATTTCAACAACTTTGGCAAATGCTGCTGAATGATCGGGATTTGTCAACGCCGGAACGCAAAGCCGGATTAAAAAAAGAAATCGACGAATTGCTGATAAAAATCGCCGATCAGGATGTCCGGCATTATTACAGGCAAGAATTTAAAGAAGCTCTGCAAAAACTCTTCGCGCCCGAAAACAAGTCGGCTCCGACACAAGCTAAATTCTTTAAACGCAGAAAAAACAGAACTTCCGGCGACGCCCTTCTTCCGGAACGGGGGTCGGAAGAATTCAATCGTTTTTGGTCCGATCCGGTTATACATCCGTCTTTATCCGCAGATCTGAACGAAACCCGTATGCTGTTGGCCTATTTGTTGCTGTATCCCGACATTGGCGGCAATTTTCTGGAAGATTTGACCGATTGGAATGCTCCCACTTCCGAACTGGGCAAACAATTAACGGTATTGACCGAAGCTTTGAGCTCCGATCCGGATATTTCCGCCGAACGCTTAAAAGAGCATCTGCGCATAACAGGGCATGAAGAAATTTACGACGCATTAAGTTCCGAATTGGAAATGCTGCTCAGAAAAAAAATTATGCCTTACGAAGCAAAAGACGGTTTAACCGCCTTAATAAACGGAATGCATAGAAAAGCTTTACGTATAGAATTACAGCGGCTGGCCGACAGAATTGCGGACGCGCGGGAAGATGAAGCCGCCCGCCTGTGGGAACAGTATCAAAACATGCTGAAAGAAGAACAAGAATCGGATTAAAAACTTCTTTTCTGTGATTTAGTTGTTGACAAAAACGGCGCAAACACTTAAAAGGTGCAAGATTAACCGGAATTTTTCCGGTGATTTTGTATGCGATTTTTTGGCTATAACGGGTAAAGGCTATCTTATATGAATACTTCCAACGCCGAAGAAGAATTAAATCCGACAGACAATACCGAAGACGCTCTGCTGGATTCTCTCAGCGCTTCTTTAAAGAAACTGCTTAACAAAGGAAAAAACCGCGGCTACATTACCGTTGACGAGTTAAATAATGCTTTGCCGCCGGAAAAAGAATCGTCCGAACAAATTGAAGACGTTATGGCTATGATTTCCGACATGGGAATCAACCTGATCGAAAGCGACGAAACCGACGAAGAAACCACAGAAAACGAAGACGATGACGGTTTCAGATTGGACGAAACGGAAAGCAGCCGTACCGACGATCCCGTGCGTATGTACCTGCGGGAAATGGGCGCTGTCGAGTTGTTGTCCCGCGAAGGCGAAATCGCTATCGCAAAACGCATCGAAGCCGGACGTGATCTGATGATCGGCGGTTTATGCGAAAGCGCTTTGACAATTAAAGCATTAAGCGGATGGCACAACGCCCTGGTTTCCGGAAAAATGTTGCTGCGCGACATTATCGACTTGGAAGCAACCTTCGGTTCCGATGATGAAGCTCCCGCTTTGTCTTTAGCCGCATCCCTTCCCTCTGCTGCTATAACGGAAAAAGTTTCCCCGCCGTCTCCTTCTTTGGAACAGGAAGAAGAAACAGAGGAAGAATACGAAGACGATGAAGACTCCGAAACGGAATACGAAGATGATTCCGATTCTGCCGACGGAGACGACGAAGACAGCGATTTTGATGACGGGCTGGAAGATGACGAACCGACGGATTCCGAGGAAGACGATGAAGATGCTGCGGCCGACGACGCGCCGTCTGTTTCTCTGGCTCAAATGGAACAGTCTTTAACACCGCAAGTATTGGAACAGTTTGAACAAATTCTCTCTCTGCATCAAAAGTTGAAAAAAGTGCAGGATCAGCGCTTAGCCGCCATTCGCGCGTCCAAGCCCGTTCCCGCCGCAACCGAAAAGAAATTCGAAAAAATCAAGCAGGAATTGGTTTCTTTGATGGAAGGCGTCCAACTGAATCCCGCCCGCATTGAAATGTTGGTTGACCAATTAAACGAATACAACAAACGTTTAATGACTTTGGAAGGCAAAATGCTGCGCATGGCTCTCAGCTGCCGCATCAAACGCGAAGACTTTTTGGAAGCTTATAAAGAATCCGAATTTGATTCAAACTGGCTTCAGAAAACGACGGGCAAAGCTTGGAAAGCCTTTATGGAAAAATATGCGGCGGAAATCGCCGAAATTCAAAACGCCGTTTCTTCTATGGCGGATGAAATCGGCATGCCGATTTTTGAATACCGCCGCGTCTGCGCTATGGTCAAAAAAGGCGAACAGGAAGCCAGCCGCGCTAAAAAAGAAATGATTGAAGCCAACTTGCGTTTGGTCATTTCTATTGCCAAAAAGTACACAAACCGCGGCCTGCAATTCCTCGATTTGATTCAGGAAGGCAACATCGGTCTGATGAAAGCCGTTGATAAATTCGAATATCGGCGCGGTTATAAATTTTCGACTTACGCGACATGGTGGATTCGTCAGGCAATCACGCGTTCCATTGCCGATCAAGCCCGCACAATCCGCATCCCCGTGCATATGATTGAAACAATCAACAAACTGGTACGCACCAGCCGCCAGATGTTGCACGAAATCGGACGCGAACCGACACCGGAAGAATTGGCTGAAAAACTGACGATGCCTTTGGAAAAAGTGCGCAAAGTTTTAAAAATCGCCAAAGAACCGATCAGTCTTGAAACCCCTGTCGGAGATGAAGAAGACAGCCATTTGGGTGATTTCATTGAAGACAGAAACGTCGTTCAGCCTCTGGACGCTGCCATTCAGACGAATTTACGCGCCACCTGCACGGCGGTTTTATCCAGTTTGACGCCGAGAGAAGAACGCGTTTTAAGAATGCGATTCGGCATCGGAATGAACACGGATCACACGTTGGAAGAAGTCGGACAACAGTTTTCCGTTACGCGCGAACGCATCCGCCAGATTGAAGCCAAAGCTTTGCGCAAATTGAAACATCCGAGCAGATCAAGAAAACTGCGGTCGTTTTTGGATAACGGTTAAAAAATAAGGGAAAGTATAAACTTTCCCTTATTTTTTATTTACGCAGATATAACTGTTGAAAAATCTAAAAAGCCTGCTATTTTAACAAGTGGGTCCATAGCTCAGTTGGTTAGAGCGGGGCGCTCATAACGCCTTGGTCGGGGGTTCAAGTCCCTCTGGACCTACCAAAATAAAACCTCCCTTCGGGGAGGTTTTATTTTGGTAATTTTTTCACAGATCGGGACTTAAGCCCTAAACAACTTTCTATCTGTTGTCAGAAACAACAACTCCCGAGCAATTGCCACAGAATCGTTTACCGTATTTATCAATAGCGAATTTAGTTAATCCTTCTAAATCGTTTGAAAACCGCCCTCTCACAGGATATTTAACCGAAACATTTCCACAAATAGAAGTCTTTGATTTCAAATAAATCTTTCCACTGTCTTCATCTTTTCGAGCTTCAAAAATATGATAATTTTTAGAATTATCCGAATCAATGCAATCCGGAGAAATAAGAATATAACCTTCAATCATAGACAAGCCTCCTTCAATTTAACATAAGTATTTTTTTATTATAAATTATTTTTATATAAAATAAAATTATTTAATAGAATTTTCACTGTTTTACATTTTTATTGTATTTTTTTTTACACTTAACGAATCATTCTCTATAAAAAATTCAGGATGTTTTTTTAAAGCTTTTTTTTGCAAATTACCTTTAAGATAAGAAAATAAAAATGAAAGGGTTTGATATGACCGCTCAAAAAAACACGGACGATTTATTTTTTAATCATCTTGACAAGGATTCAACCGTTAAAGCCGTTCAAAACGCGCTGACGGGCTGTGATGACGGCGAATTGTTTATGGAAAACCGTTTTTCGGAACGATTGACTTTAGACGACGGCCGGATCAAAACTTCGGCTTTTGATGCAACTGCCGGATTTGGGCTGCGGGCCGTTTGCGATGATACATACGCTTATGCCATTTCCAACGATTTATCTTCCGATGCTTTGAAAAAAGCAGCGGAAAGCGTTCGTCCGATAAAAAACAATCATATGAATGCCCGCCTGTTTATTCCTGCCGCTGCCGCTCCCGTTTCTCTTTATACGGACATCAATCCCCTTCCCTTGATTCCTTTTGAAGAAAAAGTGGAACTGATGAAACGCATTGACGCTTACCTGCGCGGAAAGGAAGCCAAAATCGCTCAAGTTTCCGCTTCTTTATCCGGAGAATGGCAAGCGGTCAAAATAATCGGCGCCGACGGGCGGGAAGCGGCGGATATCCGTCCCTTGGTTATGCTTATGATCAGCGTTATCGTCAAAAACGGTGACAGAATGGAAAGCGGTTCCTTCGGTTTAGGCGGTCGATACACCTATGATCGAATTGTTTCGGAAAATGTTTGGAAACCGGCTGCGGATGAAGCTTTGCGCGTTGCGTTGGTCAATCTGGATTCCGTTGCCGCTCCTGCCGGAGAAATGCCCGTTGTTTTAGGTTCCGGCTGGTGCGGCGTTCTGCTTCACGAAGCTGTCGGACATGGCCTGGAAGGAGACTTTAACCGCAAAGGATCTTCCGTATTCGCCGGAAAAATCGGAGAACAGGTCGCAGCAAAAGGCATCACGGTCGTTGACGACGGTTCTTTGCCGGACCGTCGCGGCTCTGTCACGATTGACGATGAGGGAACGGCATCGCAGCGAACCGTTTTAATTGAAGACGGTATTTTGAAAAACTACATGCTGGATCGTATGAACGCTCGTCTGATGAACAAACAACCGACCGGCAACGGGCGTCGTGAATCTTTTTCCTGTGCCCCGCAAGTTCGTATGACGAACACGTTTATGACGGCAGGCGATAAAGAACCGCAGGAATTGATTGCTTCGGTAAAAAAAGGCGTTTACGCAAAATCTTTCCATGGCGGACAAGTTGACATTACTTCCGGCAAATTTGTTTTCACATCTTCCGAAGCTTACCTGATCGAAAACGGAAAACTGACAGCACCCATTAAAGACGCGACTTTGATCGGCAGCGGCATTGAAGTTATGAACAACATCGATATGATCGCCAAAGATTCATGTCTGGACAACGGAATCGGATCCTGCGGCAAAGGCGGACAAATGGTGCCTGTCGGTGTCGGTCAACCGTCGGTACGCATTGCCAAAATCACGGTCGGCGGCGCGGGCTGAACGACCTTTCTTGACGTTTTTGTTTTTTTTACATATCCTTTTGAAAAAATAATAAAAAGGATAAAGAGCTTATGTATGCTTTTTATAAAAAACACGAATACTTATTTGCCTCTCTTTTTGTTTTAATTACCCAGCTGATCGTTCTGCCGGAACTCAACACCCGTTATCCGGACACGGACAACTACACGCATGCCAGACGCGTTTTAGATTTAATTCAGTCCGGCGCTTGGGCTGAAATGCCTTATATGCATACAAATTATCCTTTTGGCGAAATTCTGCATTTTACGCGCATTACCGATGTTTTTTGGCTGTTTTTTTCTTTGCCGGCTTTTTTATTTTTTTCGATGAAAGACGCCGTTTACTGGGGCGGTTATATCTATCAAACGGGGATTTTGGTTTTATCCGCCGTCGCTTTGATCTGGGCATTAAAGCCTGTTGCCGCCCCCCTGCTGCGTTTAATCGGTTTGTGTGTCTTTTTCATTCAGCCGTCCGTAACGGAAACATATATCCTGATCAAACCCGATCACCATGTATTAACGGCTTTATTTGCTTTTATTATGATCGGCGGACTGACAAACTATTTAAAAGAAAAAAATTCCAAATATCTGAGAATTGCGGGAATAAGCGCGGGGCTGTGTCTCTGGTCTTCAATCGAAGGAATATTGATTTCCTATGCTTTGTTGGCCGGCTTATCTTTATTGTTTTTGTTTAATAAAGAAAGCATCAAAACCTGCGCCGTTTACTATTTTTATTATTTCATCAGCTCTTTTGCTTTTTTGCTGATCAACCCGCCGTACGAAGGCTTCTTTTTCCCCGATAACGGCAGACTTTCGCTGTTATTGGTTACCGTTATAGGCTTTACGGCAGCCGCGATGCTTCTGCTTCACTTGATGGAAGAACGGAATTTGCTGAAAACTTTTTGGCGCAAAAGTATGGGAATACTCTTTTCCGCCGCATTATTCATAGGCCTGTTATTTTTGCTTTTTCCTCCGAATGTCGTTTTTCAGCCCTATTTTCCGCCGGCCATCAAAGAAATTTGGTCCGATAACGTTATCGAATTACAGTCCGGACTGAAAACAACAGTTCTTTTCTTTTTAAGCGCCTGGCCATCCGTATTCAGTTTGCTGATCGGAATAATTATTTTTAAATTCTGCAGTCCGCTTCAGCGTTCTTTCTTAATTTTAACATTTATTCCGCTGCTTTTTTTGACGGGACTTTCTTTTGATTCCGTCAGATATGCCCGCCTTTCGTCTTTATTTACGCCGTTTCCGTTAGTATTGGCTTTTTCGCTGCGTTTGGAACGGCATTCTCTTTCAGACTTAAAAAAAGGCATTCTGATTGCGGTTCTTTACATCAGCGCCGCCGCCTATCTGGGAATCAACTATGTCTCTGTCAACCGTTTTATGTCAGAACATCGCCGCCCGTTATTACAGACCGTCAAACCTTATCTGCCTGACAGCGAAGGCAGTATTCTGGCTGATACCTTCTTAGGCCCTGAAATTGTTTGGGCTTTGGATGAATATGTGATCGGCTCACCTTATCACAGAAATGTGCAGGGAATTTCAGAAGGCATTTGGGCGCTGTACGGAGATGACATTGATTTTTCTTTATCCCTGCTGAAAAAGCATCGGGTAAAAGCCGTTTTAATTTATTTGAAAATACCCTCGGAACCGGATGTTTTTTTCAACATACAGGAACGCGACGCTTTTTTGCTGCTGCCGAATAATCCCAATTCCTTATATTTGCGGCTTGTCAAAGAACAAAAAATTCCATGCGGTTTCAAGGCAGAACCAAACGTTAAACCGCCTTATCTGCTGTATGCCGTTGATTTTTCAACATGTTCCGAAAAATTGGAGAACTCGGTTTCCAAACAATAACATTTTGTCTACTTTACTCTTCTTCCGAAAGCTCTCGATCGAAAAAATCAAGAAGCCTATGAAAAAGAAGAAAAAGACGACATTTTTATGAAAAATGACGTTTTTTCCGTCTATAGACAAAAAAAGTCTTTTCTTTTTTCACTTATTTTGTTATAAGAAAGATAACCGTTATTTATTAAAGGGGTAGTTTGTTATGTCAGATAAAAAACCGATCAGTCTGGTCGTCAGCGATATTGATAATACAATAGCCGATAAATTCGGCGCTTGGGGAAATGCTTTAGATGTCGCTATGGACAAGTTAGCCGCGTTATATGGCCGTGACCGCGCCGATATTGAACAGGATCTTTTGGCTCATGTTCCCGACAGTATGAAGCATATTTCCGGTCCCTATATCGGCAAAGATCTGCGTTCGGACGTTGCTTTGACGCCGTCTTTGAAACCGACCTCCCCTGAAATGGAAAAGAATCTGGAAAAAATCTTCCACGAATGGGATAAGGATAAAAGCAAAGCCGAATTGTATGAAGGTGTCGCCGCTACAATTAATAAAATCAAGGCTTCCGGCGCCAAATTCGTTCTTTATACGGATTCGCGCGAATCAGTTTGTGTCCCTCGTTTGGCCAAAATGGGTATTACGGCGGATATGATTGACGGATTATATGTTCTGCCCGATTTGAAAGACGGACAGATTATTCATAAACCCGTTAAAGGCAAAGCCGCAGAATTGCGTGAAGCTTTGGGAGATAAGCTGGTCATTTTGGAACCGAAAACCAACAAGCCGAATCCTAAAAACATGCAGCGTATCCTGGACGATATGGGTGTTAAGGATCCTTCCACTGCGGTTATGGTCGGCGACAATATCCGTTCCGACGGAACTGCCGCAATCACATTAGGAATGAACTATGCATGGCAGAAGGGCGGTACGGTCATTGATGATGCGACAAACCGTTGCTACAGAACTTTCTGTCAGGATCCGAATTACAAGCTGACGACGGCGGAACATCTGGAACAGATGAACGATACCAACCGCCCGACAGAAGTTTTGGAAGGCTTTAAAGATTTAAGCAAGCATTATCGTTTTATGTCGCAGGAAAAAGCTTTGGAAGCAAAGAAGCAGACAAAAGAAAAGATTAATCCTGTTATGATGAAGCAGTTGGCTGCTAAGAAATCAAGATAAAAGCTTTTATCTCTTTTTTATAGAAAAACCTCTGATATTTCAGAGGTTTTTTTATTTTGCTTTTTTGCAATATACTACAGCCAAAAAGAAAACCGCCAAAAGACTTTGGCGGTTTTCTTGAAAAATAATTAAGATTACGCTTCCGGCATCTCTTGAACCGCAGGCAATGCCGCCGGCGTTTCCGCCGCAGTTTCCAGATTTTCCCGATCGCGTTGAGCCGCTAAAGAACGCAGACGGTTGATCACGGATCCCGTTCCGGCCGGTATCAAACGACCGACAATCACGTTTTCTTTCAATCCGATCAAATCGTCCGTTCTGCCTGAAACGGCGGATTCTGTCAGAACACGCGTTGTTTCCTGGAACGACGCCGCGGAAATGAACGAATTTGTCTGCAGGCTTGCTTTCGTAATACCTAACAAAATCGGAGCAGCTTCCGCCGGACGCCCGCCAGCAGCGATCGCTTTGGTGTTTTCTTTGTCCAAAGTGACCTGATCCACTTGCTCGCCCTGCAGCAATGTCGTATCGCCGGCATCGGTGACTTCAAGCTTCTGCAGCATCTGACGGACAATTACTTCAATGTGTTTATCGTTAATTTCCACACCTTGCAGTCTGTAAACCGCCTGAATTTCATTCACCATATGCTGCGCGAACGCTTCCAATCCTTTGACGCGCAAAATATCGCGCGGATCCTCGGAACCGTCAGTCAAAACATCGCCTTTATGAACGGTATCGCCATCCTGAACCAGAATCAATTTGCCCTTCGGCACCAGATATTCGCGTTCGGTATTTTCAGTTCCTTTAATGACAATACGCTGTTTCGCTTTATAGTCTTTACCGAACTCAACAATACCGTCAATTTCCGCGATAATAGCGCAATCCTTAGGTTTGCGGGCTTCGAACAGTTCCGCCACACGCGGCAGACCGCCGGTGATGTCACGGGATTTACGTTCGATTTCAATCGTTGCGTAAATATCCCCCGGCTGAACATCCTGGCCATCGTGCACCATTACCGTAGAGTTGGCCGGCAGGTTAAAGCCGCTGACCGTTTCACCGTCTTTTTCGATAATGATACGCGCTTTTCTTGTCGTGCCCAGCGTTTCCAGAACCTTGATTTGCGTCAAACCGGTGCCTTCGTCTCTGACTTCACGAACCGTTTCGCCGTCAACAAAGTTTTCGTATTTGATCGTTCCTTGCTTATCAATGAAGTACGGAATAACGTAAGCGTTCCATTCGGCCAGCTTAGCTCCTTTAACGACAGAATCGTTTTCTTTGACTTCGACAATCGCGCCGAACGGAATATGATAATGCGTTTTCATCATATCCTTATCGTCCACAATCGCCAATTCACAGTCACGCGCCGTTACGACCATCTGACCTTTGGAATTGGTAATCGGTTTCGAAGCGGTGAATTTCACTTTGCCTTCAAAACCGGCTTCAATCGCGGACACTTCAACGTTCTGTGCCGCACCGCCGATGTGGAAAGTACGCATCGTCAGCTGAGTTCCCGGTTCACCAATGGACTGAGCCGCAATCACACCGACAGCTTCGCCGATATTCACCGGTGTGCCGCGCGCCAGATCGCGCCCGTAGCATTTAGCACAAACGCCGTCTTTGCATTCGCATGTCAAAGCGGAACGGACATAGACACGTTCTACGCCGGCCTTTTCGATTTTTTCGACCATATCTTCGTCGATCAGAGTGCCGCGCGGAACAATAATTTTGCCGTTGGAAGGATTTTTCACGTCTTCCTGAGCCGTACGGCCAAGAATACGCTGTCCCAATGTCGCAACAACCGTCGTTCCGTCCAAAGCCGCCGACATCCAAACGCCGCTGTTCGTGCCGCAATCGTCTTGCGTTACGATCGCATCCTGCGCCACGTCAACCAGACGACGGGTCAGATAACCGGAGTTAGCCGTTTTCAAAGCCGTATCCGACAAACCTTTGCGCGCGCCGTGCGAAGAGTTGAAGTATTCAGCCACGGACAAGCCTTCTTTAAAGTTCGCGATAATCGGCGTTTCAATGATCGCGCCGTTCGGTTTTGCCATCAAGCCGCGCATACCGCCCAACTGACGCATCTGAGCCGCGGAACCACGAGCGCCGGAATCAGCCATCATCCATACGGAGTTAATCGGTTTTGTCGGATCGTCTTTCTGAATTTCTTTGATCATTTCATCAGCGACTTTATCCGTGCAGGCAGACCAGGCATCAATGACTTTGTTGTATTTTTCACCTTGCGTGATCAAGCCTTCCTGATACTGTTCTTCGAACTTTTTAACCTGCGCTTCGGTATCCTTTACAATCGTCCATTTCTTCTTCGGCACGATCATATCGTCTTTACCGAACGAAGTGCCGGAAACAGCCGCGAACTTATAACCCATATTTTTGATCTTGTCGGCAAAAATACAGGTCGCCTTCTGACCGCAGTAACGGTAAACCAATCCGATCAGTTTCGCGATGTCTTTCTTGCGCAGCTGACGATTCAGAATCTTTTCAAAAGACAGTTCCTTGCGGATCAAGCGTTTTTGTTCTTCGCTGTCATTTTCATCCGGCTGCGGCAGGACCTGACTCAACAGAACGCGTCCCGGCGTCGTTTCAATCGTCTTGCGCACCAGATTACCGTCTTTGTCGGCTATCTCCAAACGGCATTTGATCTTGGTCTGATAAGTAACCAGATGATCAAACAAAGCCATTTCGACTTCGTCAATGCCGGAGAAGATCATTCCCTCTCCTTTCTGGCCTTCGCGCATCGTGGACAGATAATACAGCCCCAAAATCATATCCTGTGTCGGAACGATAATCGGTTTGCCGTTTGCCGGCGACAAAATGTTGTTCGTGGACATCATCAAAACGCGGGCTTCCAACTGCGCTTCCAAAGACAAAGGAACGTGAACGGCCATTTGGTCACCGTCGAAGTCGGCATTAAACGCCGTGCAGACCAACGGATGCAGCTGAATGGCTTTTCCTTCGATCAACACCGGTTCAAACGCCTGAATCCCAAGTCTGTGCAAAGTCGGCGCACGGTTCAGCAAAACAGGATGTTCGCGAATAACCTCTTCCAGAATATCCCAAACTTCCGGACGTTCTTTTTCAACCATGCGCTTAGCCGCTTTGATTGTCGTCGCCATACCGTACAATTCCAGTTTGGAATAAACAAACGGCTTGAACAATTCCAGAGCCATTTTCTTGGGAATACCGCACTGATGCAGCTTCAGTTCAGGGCCGACCACAATCACGGAACGACCGGAATAGTCAACGCGTTTACCCAACAGGTTTTGACGGAAACGTCCCTGTTTTCCTTTCAGCATATCCGCCAAAGATTTCAAAGGACGCTTGTTCGCCCCCGTGATCGCGCGGCCGCGGCGGCCGTTGTCAAACAATGCGTCAACGGATTCCTGCAGCATACGTTTTTCATTGCGGATGATGATTTCCGGCGCGCGCAGCTCAATCAAACGTTTCAAACGGTTGTTGCGGTTGATCACGCGGCGGTACAAATCGTTCAGATCGGACGTGGCAAAACGACCGCCGTCCAACGGAACCAACGGACGCAGTTCGGGCGGAATAACCGGAATAACGTCCAAAATCATCCATTCCGGTTTGGATCCGGATTCCAAGAAAGCGTCAACCAGTTTCAGCCGTTTGACCAATTTCTTGCGGCGCGCCTCTGAAGAGGTGGAGCGCAGTTCGGCGCGAATTGTTTCAGATTCCTGTTCCAAATCGATGGCGGACAGGATTTCTTTTAACGCTTCGGCACCAATGCCGGCACGGAAGGAATCTTCGCCGTATTCCTCTATCGCGCGCTGATATTGCTCTTCGGTCAGCAGTTCGTTGACTTTCAGGGGCGTCAATCCCGGTTCAATCACAATGTACTTTTCAAAGTACAAAACGGATTCCAAATCCTTCAGCATAATATCGACCAACAAACCGATACGGCTGGGCAAAGATTTCAAGAACCAGATATGCGCAACCGGAGCCGCCAGTTCAATATGTCCCATACGTTCGCGGCGGACTTTGGACAGCGTAACTTCAACGCCGCACTTTTCGCACACAATACCGCGGAATTTCATACGCTTATACTTACCGCACAAGCATTCATAATCCTTGACCGGTCCGAAAATGCGCGCGCAGAACAATCCGTCTCTTTCCGGCTTAAAAGTACGATAGTTAATCGTTTCAGGCTTTTTCACTTCTCCGTAGGACCAGGAACGGATCCGTTCCGGAGATGCCAGAGAAATCTGAATCTGATCAAAAGACTGAGTCCCTGAAACGGGCCCGAAAACATTCATAATTTCGTTCATTATTTTCCTCTTTCCTTACAAGAGACTAATATTCATTCTGGTTCAGTTCGACATTCAGGCACAAAGAACGCATTTCTTTGACCAGAACGTTGAACGATTCGGGAATACCGGCTTCAAACTTGTCGTCGCCGCGAACAATGGATTCGTAAACCTTTGTACGGCCGGAAACGTCATCGGATTTTACCGTCAGAATTTCCTGCAGCGTATAAGCCGAACCGTAAGCTTCCAAAGCCCAAACTTCCATTTCTCCGAAGCGCTGTCCGCCGAATTGAGCTTTACCGCCCAACGGCTGCTGCGTTACCAGAGAATAAGGACCGATCGAACGAGCGTGGATCTTTTCGTCAACCAAGTGGTGCAGTTTCAGCATATAGGTAACGCCGACCGTAACGGGACGTTCAAACGGTTCGCCCGTACGTCCGTCAAACAAAGTCACCTGTCCTGATCTGGGCAAACCGGCTTTATCCAACATTTCGTTGATATCGCTTTCGCGCGCCCCGTCAAAAACAGGCGTCGCGATCGGCAGACCGGACTTCATGTTATCGGCCAATTCCAACACTTCCTCATCCGTCAGTTTGGAAATGTTGTCTTTGTATTCCTTCTTGCCGTAAACGTCTTCCAACTTGGTACGCAGTTCGTCAACGGAAGCCTTCTGAGCCGCAACCTGTTCATACAAGTCGTGGACTTGTTTGCCTAATTCGCGGCAAGCCCAACCCAAATGGCATTCCAGAATTTGCCCGACATTCATACGAGACGGCACACCCAACGGGTTCAGCACGATATCGACCGGCGTTCCGTCTGCGATATGCGGCATATCTTCAATCGGCAGAATGCGGGAAACAACGCCTTTGTTTCCGTGACGCCCGGCCATCTTGTCACCCGGCTGCAGCTTGCGCTTCACCGCGATAAAGACTTTGACCATCTTCAATACGCCCGGAGGCATTTCATCACCGCGCTGCAACTTTTCAACTTTGTTTTCAAAGCGTTCCTGCAGCTGTTCGATACTGGCATCAAAGACCTTCGTCATCTGTTCGATTTCGGACATGACCTTGTCGTCTTCAACCGCGATTTTACGCCATTGAGAAGCCGGCATACCGTTCAGAATTTCTTCGGTCAATTCCGTTCCGGCACTGACATGTTTCACTCCGTTCGTAGTTTTCTGACCAATCAACGCCTGTTTTAAACGATCATAGAAGGAACCTTCCAAAATCGCTTTTTCGGCATCGCGGTCTTTCGCCAAAGCTTCAATTTCCGACTGTTCAATCGCCATAGCGCGCTGATCTTTGTCAACGCCGCGGCGCGAAAACACGCGGACTTCCACGACCGTACCGGAAATACCGGGCGGAACACGCAAAGACGTATCGCGAACATCGGCCGCTTTTTCACCGAAAATCGCGCGCAGCAGCTTTTCTTCCGGCGTCATCGGAGATTCGCCCTTCGGCGTCACCTTGCCGACCAGAATATCGCCGGCTTTGACTTCGGCGCCGATATAAACGACACCGGCTTCGTCCAGCTGTCTTAACGCTTCTTCACCGACGTTCGGAATATCGCGGGTGATTTCTTCCTGACCCAGCTTCGTGTCGCGCGCCATCACTTCAAATTCGTCAATGTGAATGGAGGTAAACACGTCGTCGCGGGCAATGCGTTCGGAAATCAAAATAGCGTCTTCGTAGTTGTAGCCGTTCCACGGCATATACGCCACCAAAACGTTGCGTCCCAAAGCCAATTCGCCCAACTGCGTCGAAGAACCGTCCGCAATGATATCGCCGACGGACACAACATCTCCAACCTTAACCAACGGATGCTGCGTGATGCAGGTTGATTGGTTGGAACGTTGGAATTTATGCAATTTATAAATATCAACGCCGGATTCATCGGCTTTGACTTTACCGGTCGCGCGGACAACGATTCTCATACCGTCAACGGACTGAACGACGCCGGCGCGTCTGGCTATAATGGAAGCTCCGGAGTCGCGGGCAACCGCCCCTTCCATACCCGTACCGACCAGCGGCGCGTCCGCCTGCAACAACGGAACAGCCTGACGCTGCATGTTCGATCCCATCAAAGCGCGGTTCGCGTCGTCGTTTTCCAAGAACGGAATTAAAGCCGCAGCAACGGAAACCAGCTGTTTCGGCGAAACGTCGATCAGCGTGATTTCTTCCGGCGGGCAGAGAACGAATTCGCCGTTTTTACGGCAGGCAACCAATTTGTCTTTGACAAAGCAGTCTTTGCTGTCCAATTCCGCGTTCGCCTGAGCGATCACATGTTTGTTTTCTTCCATAGCGGACAAATAAACAACTTCTTTGGTCACTTTGCCGTCAACAACTTTACGATACGGGCTTTCGATAAAGCCGTAGCGGTTGACGCGGGCATACGTCGCCAAAGAGTTGATCAAACCGATGTTCGGACCTTCCGGCGTTTCAATCGGGCAGATACGGCCATAGTGTGTCGGATGCACGTCGCGGACTTCAAAGCCTGCACGGTCGCGCGTCAAACCGCCGGGACCCAAAGCGGACAAACGGCGTTTATGCGTAACTTCGGCCAACGGATTGTTCTGATCCATAAACTGAGACAGCTGCGAAGAACCGAAGAACTCGCGAACGGCAACGGCAGCCGGTTTTGCGTTAATCAGATCATGCGGCATCACCGTGTCGATATCGACAGAACTCATGCGTTCGCGAATAGCTCTTTCCATACGCAGCAAGCCGATACGATACTGGTTTTCCATCAATTCGCCGACAGAACGGACACGACGGTTACCTAAGTTATCAATATCATCGATTTCGCCGCGGCCGTCTTTTAATTCAACCAGGACGCGGACGATTTCCAAAATGTCTTCCTTGCGCAGAACGCGAATCGTATCGGGAACCTGGTCTTTGTCAAAGTCCAGACGGGCGTTCATCTTGACGCGGCCGACTGCGGACAAATCGTAACGTTCCAGATCGAAGAACAATCCGCGGAACAAAGCGTCGGCAGACTCAACCGTCGGCGGTTCGCCCGGGCGCATCACTTTATAAATATCAACCAAAGCGTCTTCACGGCACATATTCTTATCTGCCGCCATTGTATTGCGAATATACGGGCCGACATTGACATGATCAATATGCAAAACGGCAAATTCTTTAATCTTGCTTTTGCCGAACAACGTCAAAACGTCTTCAGTGATTTCCTGACCGGCTTCGACCAGAATTTCACCTGTTTTTTCATTGATCATATCTTCCGCCAAATAAGCCCCGATCAATTCTTCCTTAGAAACGCGAATCGTTTCCAAACCTTCTTTTTTCAGTTTGTTCAGCTTGCCTGCAGTCGCCTTTTGTCCGGCTTCGATCATCACTTCGCCGGTTTCGGCGTTGACCAGATCATAGCGCAGCTTCATTCCTTTAAAATGTTCGGGAACGAACGGCGTTTTCCAATTCTTTTTATCGGCCGTATAAATAACTTTGTCATAGAAGTAGCTCAAAATTTCTTCCTGGCTCATGCCGCGAACTTCAAGCAGATTAACCTCCCGGCCTTCGGCTTCGCGCTGTCTGCGCAATTCTTCCGTTTCCTTGGATTCCAAAGCGTACAACAACGTCGTTACCGGCAGTTTGCGGCGACGGTCGATACGGACATAAACCAAATCTTTGGCATCAAATTCAAAATCCAACCATGAACCGCGGTAAGGAATGACGCGCGCGGCAAACAAATATTTACCGGAAGAATGTGTTTTGCCTTTATCATGATCAAAGAACACGCCCGGAGAACGGTGCATCTGAGAAACGATCACACGTTCCGTACCGTTGACAACGAACGTACCGGTTTCAGTCATTAACGGCATATCGCCCATATAGACGTCCTGTTCCTTGATATCACGAATCGAACGGGCTCCCGTTTCATCATCGATATCCCAAACGACCAAGCGCAATGTCACCCGCAAAGGAGCGGAATAAGTCATACCGCGTTGAATACATTCATCAACATCGTATTTCGGTTCATCCAATTCATATTTGACATATTCCAATTCGCCGCGGCCGGAAAAATCCTTAATCGGGAAAATCGATTTTAAAACTTCCTGCAAACCGGTCTCGGTTCTTTTTGCCGCCGGCACGCCTAATTGAAGGAATTGACTATAAGAGCTTTTTTGCACCTCGATCAGATTGGGCATCGGTGCTACGGAAGGAATCCTTCCAAAATTTTTGCGTACGCGTTTCCGGCCTGTAAAAGATTTGACCATTTTGGCTCCCCATTCCTAAAAAATAAAATTCTTTAACGTCTTTTTTAAAGCAAATGAATATCCCAAGACGCGAAAGATATCCAAGACAGCTTCAAGGACCGGTCGAAAGAGCCTGAAAAGCCTTTCGTCCGATCCCTAAAATTAAACAGATTGAGGCAATTACTTAACTTCAACCTTAGCGCCGGCAGCTTCCAACTGCTTCTTGAATTTTTCAGCGTCTTCTTTAGAAACAGCTTCTTTAACTGTCTTCGGAGCGCCTTCAACCAGATCCTTGGCTTCTTTCAAGCCCAGACCGGTAATAGCGCGGACTTCCTTAATGACGTTGATCTTGTTAGCGCCGGCTTCGGCCAGAACAACATCAAATTCGGTTTTTTCTTCAGCAGGAGCAGCACCCGCGGCACCAGCGGCAGCAACAGCTACCGGAGCAGCGGCGGAAACGCCCCATTTTTCTTCCAACATTTTGGACAGTTCGGCAGCTTCCAACACTGTCAAAGCAGACAATTCATCAACGATTTTGGCGAGATCAGCCATTTTATTAAACTCCGTTTAAATCAGTTATAACATTGTGTCTTGCGACACCAATCTTTAAGCGGGGAAAAATCCCCCATGACAAGCGAATAATTACGCCGCCTGTTCTTTGTCGGCATAAGCCTTGAGTACACGCGCAATCTGAGCCGCAGGCGCCTGAAGCAAACCAACCAATTTTCCGCGCAACTGGTCCATGGACGGCAGTTCGCCCAAAGCCTTCACTTCGGCTACGGACAAAACTTTTCCGTTCATAATACCGCCGCGAATGATCAATTTTTCATTCTTCTTGGCAAAATCTACAACGGCTTTAGCGGCGGCAACCGGATCGACAGAATAAGAAATCGCTGTCGGACCGACCATCAGATCCGCTAATTGTTCGTACTGTGTACCAGCAAGAGCAAGACGAGTAATACGGTTCTTTGTCACGCGAAACTTTGCGTCTTCCTTACGAACGGCATCACGCAAAGCCGACATTTCGGCAACCGTCAATCCAGAATAATGAGTGACGACAACCAATCCGGCATTGCTGAAGTCTTCGTTCATTTGGGAACGCAATTCAGCTTTTTGTTCACGTTTCACTTTTGTATCCTCTCCATTCCTTTCACTTTTCAAAAGGCAAAAAGCAAAAGTTCCGTTATCCACGCTTCCGACCCCATGCCGAAAGCGGTTCCTGTCCAAAAGCTCAAGCCATAAACCACTACGGAGCGGTAAAACTTGTACCTCTGTCTATGCAGGCGGATTCTTGTCCATTAAACGATATAAAATACCGAACCTACAGTCTTGGACAGGTGAAGGGAAAGCCGGAAAATCCGGTTTTCCCTTTTCCCGATCGTTTCCGACCGGTAACTTTTATCAGTTTCCGCTCGCCAACGATGACAGATTGGAAACAGAAACCTTTACGCCGACGCCCTGAGTCGTGCTCAAGCCGACGCGCTTTAAATAAGTTCCTTTGACGCTCGCCGGTTTTGCTTTCAAAACAGCCTGCGCAAACGTTAAAATATTTTCTTTGATCTGGGCTTCCGTAAAGCTGATCTTGCCAACACCGGCATGAATCTGTCCGGCAGCTTCGACACGGTATTCAACCTGACCTGCTTTAACGGCCTTGACAGCGCCCGCTACATCCATCGTAACGGTTCCCAGCTTCGGATTCGGCATCAGACCGCGAGGTCCCAAAACTTTACCCAAACGACCGACAACTCCCATCATATCAGGCGTCGCAATGCAGCGTTCAAATTCGATCTTGCCGGCTAACACGGTTTCCATCAAATCTTCGGCACCGACAACATCCGCACCGGCTTTCTTGGCTTCTTCAGCTTTAGCCCCTTTGGCGAAAACAGCCACACGGACGGTTTTGCCCGTTCCGTTCGGCAAACCGATCACGCCGCGGATCATTTGATCGGCCTGACGCGGATCAACGTTCAATCCCATAACGATTTCGACGGTTTCGTCAAATTTCGCCTTCGGAGCAGCCTTCAAAACGGCAATCGCTTCGTCCAAATCATACGTCTTCAAAGAGTCAACGGTTTTATACGCACCCGTTAAGCGTTTACCTAACTTAGCCATTTCCCGTTACTCCACGACTTCAATACCCATCGAACGCGCCTGTCCCATAACCATGTTCATCGCGGATTCAACCGTGGAACAGTTCAGATCCGGCATCTTCTTTTCGGCGATTTCCTTGACTTGCGCCTTAGTGATCTTTCCGACCTTGGAACGTCCCGGTTCCTTGGAACCTTTCGGCAGCCCGGTAGCCTTAATGATGAAATAACTGACCGGCGGCATTTTCGTCACAAAAGAAAAAGTGCGGTCGGCATAAGCCGTAATAACCACGGGAATCGGCATCCCCGGTTCCATTTTCTGCGTTGCGGCATTAAAAGCTTTGCAGAATTCCATAATATTCAATCCGCGCTGACCCAAAGCAGGCCCAACTGGAGGAGACGGATTAGCTTTTCCGGCCGGGATCTGTAATTTAATAAACCCGACAATTTTTTTTGCCATTGTATTACCTCTACATTTTAAAGTTCGATTCGTTTTAAGGCTTGCGGTGCGATAAATGGCTTATCTTCCGCAAAGACACCGCCCGGAACGAATCGCTTCCCGGCTTCGGCGTCTTTTAATTGATTTAGATTTTTTCGACCTGAGAGTATTCCAATTCGACCGGAGTTGAACGACCGAAAATCGAAACGGAAACTTTCAAGCGCGCTTTCTCATCATCGGTTTCTTCAACAAATCCGACAAAAGAAGCAAACGGACCGTCGGTTACGCGAACCTGTTCGCCAACCTCATAAGAAATAGAGTTTTTAGGACGTTCAACTCCTTCCGTCACCTGATGCAGGATACGCTGAGCTTCAGCTTCCGTAATCGGAGTCGGTTTTTCACGAGCCCCCAAAAAACCTGTCACTTTTGGCGTATTCTTAACCAAATGCCACGTTTCATCAGTCATTTCCATTTTCACAAGGACATAACCGGGGAAAAATTTACGTTCGGAATTGACTTTCGTTCCGCGGCGAACTTCAACGACTTCTTCAGTCGGAACCAATACCTGCTCAAACGAATCGGCCATCCCTTTCTGAGCGGCAAATTCCTGAATCGACTCGGCCACTTTCTTCTCAAAGCCGGAATAAACGTGCAAAACATACCAACGGGCGGCCATAGCCTAACCTCCCAATCCCAGAATCAGCTTCATCACATAAGCGATGACCTGATCAACCACAAACAAGAACAGCGTCGCACATACCGTAAACAAAACGACCATTAAAGCGGACATCATTGTTTCTTTGCGTGTGGGCCAAACGACCTTGCCGACTTCCTGCCGAACCTGACGTAAAAACAATACGGGATGAACATTTGCCATAAAAAGAAATTCCTCAACTTGACGGTTGGCAGGGGCAGTAGGAATCGAACCCGCAACCCCCGGTTTTGGAGACCGGTGCTCTACCAATTGAGCTATACCCCTAAACCGTAACAGATGCTCCCTTACTAAAACAAAAGGGATGAGCAAAATTACCCACCCCTTTCTAAAAAATCAAGTAGAAAATTTGAAAATCTTCAAATTATTACTCAATAATTTTAGCAACGACGCCGGCGCCGACCGTACGACCGCCTTCGCGAATAGCAAAAC